>NZ_JBEYCX010000020.1:0-158787 GCF_040632975.1 Streptomyces sp. NPDC013455
AACGCCCGGTTACATACCGAACCCGGAAGCTAAGCCTCACAGCGCCGATGGTACTGCAGGGGGGACCCTGTGGGAGAGTAGGACGCCGCCGAACTTCTTTTACAGCTCCGGCTCTTGGGCACTGCCCGAGAGCCGGAGCTTTTTTGCGTTGAGGTAGGGTCGGGGGGCATCGTTGGCTCGTTTCCCACAGGAGGCCCCCGGGTGGAGGTCCAGGAGACCCGTGTCCAGACGGACCGGGTCCTCACCATCCCCAACATCCTCAGCATGGCGCGGCTCGTCGGCGTACCCGTCTTCCTGTGGTTGATCCTCAGGCCGGAATTCGGCGGCCCCAAGAGCGATGGCTGGGCCCTCCTCGTGCTCGCGTTCAGCGGGGTCAGCGACTACCTGGACGGCAAGCTCGCCCGGCGCTGGAACCAGATCAGCAGCCTCGGCCGGCTGCTGGACCCCGCGGCAGACCGGCTCTACGTCCTGTCCACGCTGCTCGGCCTGACCTGGCGGGAAATCCTCCCGCTCTGGCTCACCGCCCTGCTGCTGGCGCGAGAGCTGGTCCTCCTGGTCATGGTGGGCATCCTCCGCCGGCACGGCTATCCGCCGCCGCAGGTGAACTTCCTCGGGAAGGCCGCCACCTTCAACCTCATGTACGCCTTCCCGCTCCTGCTGCTCAGTGACGGAGACGGGTGGATCGCGTCACTCGCCGCAGTTTTCGGGTGGGCCTTCGCCGGTTGGGGTACAACCCTCTATTGGTGGGCAGGAGTGCTCTACGTGGTACAAGTCCGCCGTCTGGTGCGTGCGGACGCCGTGGCCGATTGAGCCCGTCTCTTGTCTGGACAAAGTCGTCCGATGGCCCGCTGCCGAGAAATGCGGGACACTTTGAACGGGTGAAGTCGGCTAGACAGTCATCTCTTTAGGAGGACGCTTCCGACATGAAGGCCGTCGTGATGGCCGGTGGCGAGGGCACACGCCTTCGCCCAATGACCTCCAGCATGCCCAAGCCGCTCCTGCCCGTGGCGAATCGCCCGATCATGGAGCATGTGCTGCGACTGCTCAAAAAGCACGGGCTCAACGAGACTGTGGTCACCGTGCAGTTCCTGGCGTCCCTCGTGAAGAACTACTTCGGTGACGGCGAAGAGCTCGGCATGGAGCTCACGTATGCCAACGAGGAGAAGCCGCTCGGCACCGCCGGAAGCGTCAAGAACGCCGAAGAGGCGTTGAAGGACGATGCCTTCCTCGTCATCTCCGGCGACGCCCTGACCGACTTCGACCTCACCGAGCTGATCAATTTCCACAAGGAGAAGGGTGCGCTGGTCACGGTCTGCCTGACCCGTGTGCCCAATCCGCTGGAGTTCGGCATCACCATCGTCGACGAGGAAGGCAAGGTCGAGCGCTTCCTCGAGAAGCCGACCTGGGGACAGGTCTTCTCCGACACGGTCAACACGGGCATCTACGTCATGGAGCCCGAGGTCTTCGACTACGTCGAAGCCGATGTGCCCGTCGACTGGTCCGGTGACGTCTTCCCGCAGCTGATGAAGGAAGGCAAGCCGATCTACGGCTATGTCGCCGAGGGCTACTGGGAGGACGTCGGCACCCACGAGAGCTATGTGAAGGCCCAGGCGGACGTCCTCGAAGGCAAGGTCAACGTCGACATCGACGGCTTCGAGATCTCCCCCGGGGTGTGGGTGGCCGAAGGGGCCGAGGTGCACCCCGACGCCGTACTGCGCGGGCCGCTGTACATCGGCGACTACGCCAAGGTGGAGGCCGGCGCGGAGATCCGCGAGCACACCGTCGTCGGATCCAACGTCGTCGTCAAGAGCGGTGCCTTCCTGCACAAGGCCGTCGTGCACGACAACGTGTACGTCGGACAGCACAGCAATCTGCGCGGCTGTGTCGTCGGCAAGAACACCGACATCATGCGGGCCGCCCGGATCGAGGACGGCGCCGTCATCGGTGACGAGTGCCTGATCGGTGAAGAATCGATCGTTCAGGGCAACGTCCGCGTCTACCCGTTCAAGACCATCGAGGCCGGCGCCTTCGTCAACACCTCGGTGATCTGGGAGTCCCGCGGGCAGGCGCACCTCTTCGGCGCCCGTGGTGTCTCCGGCATCCTGAACGTGGAGATCACACCGGAGCTGGCGGTGCGGCTCGCCGGCGCCTACGCGACGACCCTGAAGAAGGGCGCCACCGTCACCACCGCGCGCGACCACTCCCGGGGCGCCCGGGCGCTCAAGCGCGCGGTGATCTCCGCGCTGCAGGCCAGCGCCATCGACGTACGCGACCTGGAGAACGTGCCGCTGCCCGTCGCCCGGCAGCAGACCGCGCGGGGAAGCGCCGGCGGCATCATGATCCGGACCTCGCCCGGTGTGCCCGACTCGGTCGACATCATGTTCTTCGACGGGCAGGGCGCGGACCTCTCCCAGGGCAGTCAGCGCAAGCTCGACCGGGTCTTCGCGCGCCAGGAGTACCGGCGGGCCTTCCCCGGTGAGATCGGCGACCTGTACTTCCCGGCGAGCGTCTTCGACTCGTACACCGGATCGCTGCTGCGCAACGTCGACACGACCGGGATAGCGGAGTCGGGTCTCAAGGTCGTCGTGGACGCCTCGAACGGCAGTGCCGGGCTGGTGCTGCCCAGCCTGCTCGGCAAGCTCGGTGTGGACTCGCTGACCATCAACCCCGGTCTGGACGAGTCGCGGCCCACCGAGACCGAGGAGATGCGGCGCAAGGGGCTGGTGCGGCTCGGAGAGATCGTGGCGTCCTCGGGTGCCGCGTTCGGTGTGCGGTTCGACCCCGTCGGCGAGCGGCTGTCGCTCGTGGACGAGAAGGGCCGGATCATCGAGGACGACCGGGCGCTGCTGGTGATGCTGGACCTGGTCGCCGCCGAGCGGCGCAGCGGGCGGGTGGCGCTGCCGGTCACCACCACCCGGATCGCCGAGCAGGTGGCCGCGTATCACGGCACCCAGGTCGAGTGGACCACCACCTCCCCGGACGACCTCACGCGCGTGGGGCGCGAGGAGGGCACCATCTTCGGCGGCGACGGCAAGGGCGGGTTCATCGTCCCCGAGTTCAGCGGCGTCTACGACGGCACGGCGGCCTTCGTACGGCTCATCGGGCTGGTGGCGCGGACGCAGCTCACGCTGAGCCAGATCGATGCCCGCATCCCGCGGGCGCACGTCCTCAAGCGGGACCTCGCGACGCCGTGGGCCGTCAAGGGACTGGTGATGCGTCGGGTGGTCGAGGCGGCAGGAGACCGCTTCGTCGACACGACCGACGGTGTGCGGGTCGTGGAGACCGACGGGCGCTGGGTGATGGTCCTGCCCGACCCGGCGGAAGCGGTCACCCACCTGTGGGCGGAGGGCCCCGACGACGCCTCCGCGCAGGCGCTGCTGGACGAGTGGTCGGCCGTGGTGGACAGCGCCGGCCGGTGATCTTGGTGGCAGCGGCCCGGCCGCCGGCCGGGCCGCGTCCGCCCATGAGGCGGGCGGCGTCGGGCGGCCGCCGGCCCGGGCGGGCCCGCCGGTGAGTCCCGGCGGGTGAGAACGGCAAAAACCGCTGCACGCGTGCGTGCCGGACAAGTGTCCCCAAGGGGGCCTGTCCGGCACGCCGGTGGGGCCGTTCGGAGGTACTGCTCGCGACATGCGACGATGTGCGGCATGCCGCAGCAACCCCCCGTTCGGAGCAGCCCCACGCGGCCGCAGCGCCCGGACGCCTCCATGTCGTTGATCACCAACGTCATGGACCACAGCCTCGACGACGGGTACGCCGAGGCCGCCGCCCGGAAGCAGTCCCGGGGTGAGGGCGGTCTGCCGAAGACGCTCCGGGCCAAGCTGGGCCTGGCCTCCGGTCTGGTGCTCGCGGCACTGGTGGTGACCGTGGGAGCGGCGCAGGCACGTGTGACGGCGCCCGTGGTGGCCAAGGAGCGCCAGGAGCTGATCGACCGCATCGACAGCGAGACCGCGGACGCGGACGAGCTGGAGAGCACGGTGGACAAGCTGCGCGACGACGTCGGCGCGCGCCAGCGCGCGGCCCTCAAGTCGAGCGGCGGCAGCGCCGACGCCGATCTGGTGGGACTGCTGTCCGGTGCCACGGCGGTGCACGGTCCCGGGATCAAGCTCGTGGTGAACGACGCCAAGGACGCCGGCGGCGGTGAAGGCGCCGGTCCCCGGGAGACCTCGGGCTTCTCCGACACCGGCCGGGTGCGGGACCGGGACATGCAGCGCGTGGTCAACGGCCTGTGGGCCTCCGGGGCCGAGGCGATCTCCATCAACGGGCAGCGGCTCACCGCCCTGTCCGCGATCAGGGCCGCGGGGGACGCGATACTGGTCGACAACAGGCCGCTGGTGCCGCCGTACACGGTGCTGGCGGTGGGGGACGGGCCGAAGCTGAGCACCAGGTTCCAGAACAGTGCCGACGGCCTGTACCTGCATGCCCTGGCGGAGAGCTACGGCATCCGCACCGCCATCTCCACGGAGGGCGATCTGCGGTTGCCCGCCGCACCCAGTGTGATCGTACGTACAGCACACCCGAAGTCCGAGAAAACCGAGAAGGGCACATCGTGATCGCCGTACTGGGCCTCGTCGTGGGAGTCGTGGCCGGCCTCTTGGTCCGGCCCGAGGTTCCGGCGGTCGTCGAGCCTTACCTGCCGATCGCCGTCGTCGCGGCCCTGGACGCCGTCTTCGGCGGCCTGCGAGCCATGCTGGACGGCATCTTCGACGACAAGGTCTTCGTGGTGTCGTTCCTGTCGAACGTGGTCGTCGCCGCCCTGATCGTGTTCCTCGGCGACAAGTTGGGCGTGGGCGCGCAGCTGTCCACCGGCGTCGTCGTGGTCCTGGGTATCCGCATCTTCTCCAACGCCGCGGCGATCCGACGGCACGTGTTCCGGGCGTGACACTCATGAGCGAGCAGAACGACCGGAACGAAGAGCCCGAGAACCGGCTGCGCAGGGAACTGCCGGCCGAGGTGCCCGCGCCCGCGCCCGAGGCCGGACGGCAGGCCGGCGAGCGGCCTCAGCAGCCGCTGACGGGCCGCCAGCGGCTGGTCAAGGGACTGTGGCCGCCGCGCTTCACCCGCGCCCAACTCATCGTGGCGCTGCTGCTGTTCGGCCTCGGTTTCGGCCTGGCCGTGCAGGTGGCGTCGAACAGCGACACCGACAGCGCGCTGCGCGGGGCGCGTCAGGAAGATCTCGTACGCATCCTCGATGAACTGGATTCGCGTACTCAGCGTCTTGAGGACGAGAAGCAGGGACTCGAAAAGCAGCGTCAGGAGCTGCAGAGCAGCTCCGACCAGGCCGCGGAGGCGCGCCGGCAGACCGCCGAGAAGGAGAGACAACTCGGCATCATGGCGGGCACCGTGGCGGCGGAGGGTCCCGGCATCACCATGACGATCGAGGACACGAAGGGGACGGTCCAGGCGGACATGCTGCTCGACGCGATCCAGGAGTTGCGCGCGGCCGGCGCGGAGGCGATCCAGGTCAATGGGGTGCGGGTGGTCACCGGCACCTATTTCACCGACGCGGACAAGACGGTGAGCGTCGACGGGAACAAGATCAATGCTCCCTATCGTTTCAAGGTCATCGGCAAGCCGCAGGACCTCGAGCCGGCGCTGAACATCCCTGGAGGCGTGGTGCAGACTCTGGAGAAGGAGCAGGCCACGGTGACTGTCGAGCGGTCGGACAAGATCGTCGTGGACGCCTTGCGGCAGGCGAAGCGGCCTGACTACGCTCGGTCGTCCTCCCAGTGAACCGGCGGTGCATGGGGGCCGGCCGGCAGGGGCATGAGGTTGCGGGGGGTCGGCGCACCGAAGGGGTGGTGCGTGGTGGAAACTGTCTGGTGGATACGGACGTTGTGAGAATGTCCGGCTCGGCCGGTGTAGGCAATCAGGGTTCGTCCTGCCCCACGGGCGGGTCTGTTTCGGTCAAGGGGAATCGCCCGTGAAGTTGTTTGCGAAGTTGTTCGGCAAGAGCGCGCGAGAGGGCCGCGACAACGCGACCGCTCGTCATCGCGCACAGCCCGACGCGGAGGGCCAGCGCCCGCTGTTCCGGGACCAGGTCGCTGGTCCGGGCGGTGACATTTCCGGTGGTCAGGGCGCGGCGTCAGTTGACCCTGCCCAGTCCGGCGGCATAGGTTTCGGGCAACCGTCAACCTCAGGTACGGGTGGAGGGTTCGCCTCCGGTCCGTACGCGTCCAACGCCCCGGCGGGGCAGCCGCGGCAGGAGGATCCGTCGATGTCGGTCCTGGTGTGTACGAGGTGCGGTAACCGGAATGCGGAGAACGCCCGGTTCTGCTCCCACTGCGGGGCGCCGCTGCGTCCTGGTGTGGCCCCCGAGCGGGCGTCCGAGACGACCTCGACGATCTCCATCTCCGGCCTGGAGGCCTACGACTCCGAGGCGACCGGCCAGACGCCGCTGCCCATGCTCTCCCCGGAGGCGCAGGCCGCGGTGGACGCGCTGCCGCTGGGCTCGGCGCTGCTGGTCGTGCGCCGGGGTCCGAACTCGGGCAGCCGCTTCCTGCTGGACAGCGACCTGACCACGGCCGGACGTCATCCGCAGAGCGACATCTTCCTGGACGACGTGACCGTCTCCCGGCGGCACGTGGAGTTCCGGCGCTCTGCGGACGGCAGCTTCACGGTGGCCGACGTGGGCAGCCTGAACGGCACCTACGTCAACCGCGAGCGCATCGACCAGGTCGCCCTGTCGAACGGTGACGAGGTGCAGATCGGCAAGTACCGGCTGGTGTTCTACGCGAGCCGGCAGGGCATCTGACCCGCCCCCGGACCGACGGTCCGGGGGTATCCCCAGGGAAGGTCCATGCTTCAAACACCGAGCGGCGGTGCCGGAAGCGGTACCGCCGCCAGGGACAGTGGGCTGATGAGCATCGGCACGGTGCTGAACGTGCTGCGCGACGAGTTTCCCGAAGTCACCATCTCCAAGATCCGTTTCCTGGAGTCGGAGGGGCTCATCGAGCCGCAGCGGACCCCCTCGGGGTACCGGAAGTTCAGCCCCGAGGACGTCGAGCGCCTCGGTCACGTCCTGCGGATGCAGCGGGACCACTACCTGCCGCTCAAGGTGATCCGCGAGCACCTGGAGGCCATGGAGCGGGGTGAGGCCGTCCCGCTGCCCGTGGTCGGGCGCCAGCGCACCCCCGACGACGTGCCGGAGGCCGCGCCGGGGCCCACGGTGGCCCGGGTCGGCAGGGCCGAGCTGCTGGCCGCGGCCGACATCGGCGAGGGCGAGCTGGCGGAGTGGGAGGCCTACGGGCTCATCGCTCCCCTGGAGGACGGGGTCTACGACGCCGAGGCCGTGACCGTGGCCGCACTCGTCTCCGAACTGGGCCGGTTCGGCATCGAGCCGCGCCACCTCCGGGTGATGAAGGCCGCCGCCGACCGTGAGGCGGGGCTGGTCGACCAGGTGGTGGCCCCGCTGAGGCGGCACCGCAATCCGCAGACCAGAGCCCATGCCGAGGCCCGTACGAAGGAGCTGGCGGCCCTCACGGTCAGGCTGCACGCGGCCTTGGTCCAGACCGCCCTCGGCGTACGGCTGCCCTGATCCGGCCGCCTCCGGAAGGGCCGGATCGGGCACCTGTTCCCGGCCCGACTACCCAAACATCCCGAGCACGGCCTAGGGTTGCTGTGTGAACGAGCTCGATGTCGTAGGTGTCCGGGTCGAAATGCCCTCCAACCAACCGATCGTGCTCCTGCGCGAAGTGGGGGGCGACCGTTACCTCCCCATCTGGATCGGGCCGGGGGAGGCGACGGCGATCGCCTTCGCCCAGCAGGGCATGGCGCCCGCCCGACCGCTGACCCACGACCTGTTCAAGGACGTGCTGGAGGCCGTCGGCCAGGAGCTGACCGAAGTGCGCATCACCGATCTGCGGGAAGGCGTCTTCTACGCGGAACTGGTGTTCGCCAGCGGGGTCGAGGTCAGCGCCCGCCCCTCCGATGCCATAGCGCTGGCTCTGCGCACCGGTACGCCGATCTTCGGCAGTGACACGGTGCTGGACGACGCGGGCATCGCCATTCCGGACGAGCAGGAGGACGAGGTGGAGAAGTTCCGCGAGTTCCTCGACCAGATCTCGCCCGAGGACTTCGGCACCAGCAGCCAATGAGGCGGGGCCGCGGCCCCGTCGGCCCGGTGTTCCCGAGGGTGACCGGCGGCTCCGCGCGGCCGGCGCCCCGGCAATTGCCTCCGGCCAGTGAGAGCGTCCTCCGGTTGCCCGGAAGCGCATTCGGCTAGCCTTTCCCCGCGGTGGGACACGGGAAACCACTCCTTGGGTGATTATCACTCGGCGTGCCGAGTGTGGCGATCGTTGACGCACCCCTGGTGACTGCCTACCGTCGAGAAGGCAGGTCAAGGACGGAGGTCGGCGTGAGAACCAGCGGCGACGGTACGGCTGGGGGTGCCCCCGGACGCGGTTTCGGGGAGAGCGGTCCGTACCCGCCCCCGAGCTCTCGGCTGCGCTCGAACGGGGGATTCCCCCATCCCGGCAGCGCGGTCGATCACGCTCCGCAGCTTCCGACGGCGGTGTCGAACGGCGGAGGGGTGGCGGCGATGACGACCGAGGAGATCGGCTACCGCGGGCCCACGGCCTGTGCGGCTGCCGGCATCACCTACCGGCAGCTCGACTACTGGGCGCGCACCGGTCTGGTCGAGCCCAGTGTGCGGCCCGCCTACGGGTCGGGCACCCAGCGGCTCTACAGCTTCCGGGACGTCGTCGTC
Source organism: Streptomyces sp. NPDC013455 (assembly GCF_040632975.1). Classification (NCBI taxonomy): domain Bacteria; kingdom Bacillati; phylum Actinomycetota; class Actinomycetes; order Kitasatosporales; family Streptomycetaceae; genus Streptomyces; species Streptomyces sp. NPDC013455. The sequence continues at coordinate 8,705 of NZ_JBEYCX010000020.1, forward strand.
CTGAAGATCGTGAAGCGGTTCCTGGACACCGGGGTGTCGCTGCAGAACATCCGCACGGCCGTCCAGCACCTCAGAGAACGCGGTTTCCGCGACCTGGAGCGGATGACGCTGATGAGCGACGGTGCCACCGTGTACGAGTGCACGTCGCCGGACGAGGTCCACGCCCTGCTGCAGGGCGGTCAGGGCATCTTCGGGATCGCCGTCGGTGTCGTGTGGCGGGACGTGGAAAGCGCCCTCTCCCAGCTGCACGGCGAGCGCATCGACACCGGCGAGACCCTCGTCGGGCACAACCCCGCGGACGAGCTGGCCCGGCGCCGCAACCGGGCGGTCTGACCGCGGGACCATCGCCGGGCGCTCCGGCACCCACCGCATTGTCAGTGCCGTGGTGCAGCATCGGAGATGTGAGAAACGCGCCCACGATCCTGCATCTCGACATGGATGCCTTCTTCGCCTCGGTGGAGCAGGCGTCCAAGCCGAGCCTGCGCGGGAAGGCGGTCGTCGTGGGCGGGCTCGGACCACGCGGTGTGGTGGCCACCGCGTCCTACGAGGCGCGGGTCTTCGGGGTCCACTCGGCGATGCCCATGGCCCAGGCGCGCCGGCTGGCGCCCAACGCCGCGTATCTGGTTCCGCGCTTCACCCTGTACCGGACGGTCAGCGAGCAGGTGATGGCGCTCCTGCGGGAGCTGTCGCCGCTGGTGGAGCCGCTGAGCCTGGACGAGGCCTTCGTGGACCTGGAGGCCGGGGGAGCGGCCTGGGACGAGGAGTCGGCCCGGCTGGCCGGGGCGAAGCTGCGCGCGGACATCCGGGCGGTCACCGGGCTCACCGGCTCCGTGGGACTCGCCGCCTCCAAGATGCTCGCGAAGATCGCCTCCGAGCAGGCCAAACCGGACGGCCTGGTGCTCATCGAGCCGGGGACCGAGCGGGCGCTGCTGGGGCCGATGCCGGTGCGGACCCTGCCCGGCGTCGGACCTGCCACCGGCGACCACCTGCGCAGGGCCGGGATCACCACGGTGGGGGAGCTGGCGGAGGCCGGCGAGGACGAGCTGGTCCGGCTGCTCGGCAAGGCGCACGGACACGCGCTGTACGCGATGGCCCTGGCGCGCGACGAGCGGCCCGTGGTGGCCGAGCGGGAGGCGAAGTCGGTGTCGGTGGAGGACACGTACGACGTGGACATCCACGACCGGCTGCGGGTCGGCATGGAGGTGCAGCGGCTGGCCGACCGGTGCGTGCGGCGGCTGCGGGGGGCCGGGCTGTCGGGGCGGACGATCGTGCTGAAGGTGCGGAGGTACGACTTCTCCACCCTGACCCGCTCCGAGACGCTCAGGGGGCCCACGGACGACCCGGCGGTCATCCGTGAGGCGGCCGCGCGGCTGCTGGACTCGGTGGACACCACCGGCGGGGTCCGGTTGCTCGGCGTGGGGGTGTCCGGGCTCGCCGACTACACCCAGGAGGACCTGTTCGCGCAGGCCATGCCGGTGCGTTCGGTGGAGGAGCCGGAGGCGGGTGCGGGGGGCCCGCGGGGCGTGGGGAGCCCGGGGAGCGGGGGCGAGGCTGCCGTGGAGCGGCCGGAGCCGGCCGAGCGGCAGTGGCGGGCCGGGCAGGACGTGCGGCACGCGGAGTACGGGCACGGGTGGGTGCAGGGCAGCGGTCTGGGGAGGGTGACGGTGCGGTTCGAGACGCCGCAGTCGTCTCCGGGGCGGGTGCGGACGTTCTTCGTCGGTGATCCCGCGCTGGAGCCGGCCGACCCGTTGCCGTTGGTTCCGGTTCTTTCCCGCCCGCCCGTCCGTCCCGGTGCGCCGATCAGTGGCCGACACGGGGCTTCGCCCCGGACCCCGCACGGTGAGGCCGCCGGTCAGGTTTCCTCCGAGCCCGCCAGCTTGCCGAAGTCGTGGTCCGGGAAGGGGGGAGGTGAGGTCACGTCGAGGCCGTAGTGGTGGTAGAGCTGGAGTTCCTGCTCGGGGGAGAGGTGGCGGCCCACGCCGAAGTCGGGGGCGTCCCTGATCAGGGCGCGGTCGAAGGGGACGCGGAGGGCGCCGTCGACCAGTTCGCTGGGCTCCAGGGGGACGAAGGCGTCCCGGGAGAACAGGCCGGTGCGTATGGCCGCCCATTCGGGTACGCCGGTCGCGTCGTCCAGGTACACCTCGTCGATGGTGCCGATCTTGGTGCCATTGCGGTCGAACGCCTTGCGGCCGATCAGGTTGCGCGGATCGATGTCGGTCTGCACGGTCCCTCTCCCTCCACGTGGTCGCAACTCATCCGTAAGCACTACAAAAGAGCACAATCAAGGAGGCGGCCACTCGAAGGCCCGGGCGTTGACCTCGCTGGTAGGCTGACAGCGGCTGCTGACCCCGTGCGGGAGAGTCCTCCGACCACCTCGGAGGCGCCGAAGGAGCAAATCCTCCCCGGAATCTCTCAGGCCCACGTACCGCACGGACGAGGTCACTCTGGAAAGCAGAGCGGGTGTCGACGGCTTCCGCTCTCACCGACGGTGAAAGCCGGCCCCCACGGGTGCCCGGTGAAGCTCTCAGGTTGAGATGACAGAGGGGGAGGCCGTCGGGGTACCCGCGCCGTGGTGCCCCTCGAAGGTCGCGTCAGACCAGGAGGCCTCCGCAATGACCGCCCACCGCACGCCGCTCTCGGAGCTCGAAGCGGGCATTCCCTTCGAGCAGCGCCACATCGGTCCCGACCACGAGGCGCGGGCCAAGATGCTCGCGCAGGTCGGGTACGGCTCGCTCGACGAGCTGACCGCCGCCGCGGTCCCGGACGTGATCAAGAACGCCGATGCCCTGGACCTGCCGGGCGCCCGCACCGAGGCGGAGGTGCTCGCCGAGCTGCGCTCGCTCGCCGACCGCAACCAGGTCCTCGGCTCCATGATCGGCCTGGGCTACTACGGGACCTTCACGCCGCCGGTCATCCTGCGCAACGTCATGGAGAACCCGGCCTGGTACACGGCCTACACGCCGTACCAGCCGGAGATCTCGCAGGGCCGGCTCGAGGCGCTGCTGAACTTCCAGACCGTGGTCGCCGACCTCACCGGTCTGCCCACCTCCGGCGCCTCGCTCCTGGACGAGGGCACGGCCGCCGCCGAGGCGATGGCCCTGTCGCGGCGCATGGGCAAGAACAAGAAGGGCCTGTTCCTGGTCGACGCGGACGCGCTGCCGCAGACCATCGCCGTGATCGAGACCCGTGCCGAGCCGACCGGTGTCGAGGTCGTCGTCGCCGACCTGAGCGAGGGCATCCCGGCCGGCGTCGCCGAGCGCGAGATCAACGGCGTGCTGATCCAGTACCCCGGCGCCTCCGGTGCCGTACGGGACATCAAGCCGGTCATCGACCAGGCGCACGAGCTGGGCGCCCTGGTCACCGTCGCCGCCGACCTGCTCGCGCTCACCCTGCTCACCTCCCCGGGGGAGCTGGGCGCCGACATCGCCATCGGCACCACCCAGCGCTTCGGTGTGCCGATGGGCTTCGGCGGGCCGCACGCCGGCTACATGGCGGTGCACGAGAAGTTCGCGCGCAGCCTGCCCGGCCGTCTGGTCGGTGTCTCCCTCGATGCCGACGGCAACCGCGCCTACCGGCTCGCGCTGCAGACCCGCGAGCAGCACATCCGCCGCGAGAAGGCGACCAGCAACATCTGCACCGCGCAGGTGCTGCTCGCCGTGATGGCCGGTATGTACGCCGTCTACCACGGGCCCGACGGGCTCCGGACCATCGCGCGGCGCACCCACCGGTACGCCACGGTCCTCGCCGAGGGCCTGAGGGCCGCCGGTGTCGAGATCGTCCACGGCGCGTTCTTCGACACCGTCACCGCCCGCGTGCCCGGCAAGGCCGCCGAGGTCGTCGCCGCCGCCCGGGACAACGGCGTCAACCTGCGCCTGGTCGACGCCGACCACGTCTCCATGGCCTGTGACGAGACGACCACCCGGGCGCAGCTGGGCGCCGTCTGGGCCGCCTTCGGTGCCGAGGCCGACGTCGAGGCGCTGGACGCGACCGCCGAGGACACCCTGCCCGAGGCGCTGCTGCGCACCGACGCCTACCTCACCCACCCGGTCTTCCACCAGCACCGCTCCGAGACCGCCATGCTGCGCTACCTGCGCAAGCTGGCCGACCGCGACTACGCGCTCGACCGCGGCATGATCCCGCTGGGCTCCTGCACCATGAAGCTCAACGCGACCACGGAGATGGAGCCGGTCACCTGGCCCGAGTTCGGCCAGCTGCACCCCTTCGCGCCCGCCGAGCAGGCCCAGGGCTACCTCACGCTCATCCACGAGCTGGAGGACCGTCTCGCCGAGGTCACCGGCTACGACAAGGTCTCCCTCCAGCCGAACGCGGGCTCCCAGGGCGAGCTGGCCGGTCTGCTCGCCGTCCGCGGCTACCACCGTGCCCGTGGCGACGAGCAGCGCACGGTCTGTCTGATCCCGTCCTCCGCGCACGGCACCAACGCGGCCAGCGCCGTGATGGCCGGCATGAAGGTCGTCGTCGTCAAGACCGCCGAGGACGGCGAGATCGACGTCGAGGACCTGCGCGCCAAGATCGAGCAGTACCGGGACGAGCTCGCGGTGCTGATGATCACCTACCCGTCGACGCACGGTGTGTTCGAGGAGCACGTCGCCGACATCTGCGCCCGGGTGCACGACGCCGGCGGCCAGGTGTACGTCGACGGCGCCAACCTCAACGCGCTGGTCGGCCTGGCCAAGCCGGGCCACTTCGGCGGTGACGTCTCCCACCTGAACCTGCACAAGACGTTCTGCATCCCGCACGGCGGCGGCGGTCCGGGCGTCGGCCCGGTCGCGGTCCGCGAGCACCTGGCGCCGTACCTGCCGAACCACCCGCTCCAGCCGGAGGCGGGCCCGGAGACGGGCGTCGGGCCGATCTCGGCGGCCCCCTGGGGCAGCGCCGGCATCCTGCCGATCTCCTGGGCCTACGTCCGCCTCATGGGCGGCGAGGGCCTGAAGCGGGCCACCCAGGTGGCGGTGCTGTCGGCGAACTACATCGCCAAGCGCCTGGAGCCGCACTACCCGGTGCTGTACACCGGCCCCGGCGGCCTGGTGGCGCACGAGTGCATCATCGACCTGCGCCCGCTGACCAAGGCGACCGGCGTCAGCGTGGACGACGTCGCCAAGCGCCTGATCGACTACGGCTTCCACGCGCCGACGATGTCCTTCCCGGTGGCCGGCACGCTGATGATCGAGCCGACCGAGTCCGAGGACATCAGCGAGCTGGACCGTTTCTGCGATGCGATGATCGCCATCCGCGCGGAGATCGAGAAGGTCGGCTCCGGCGAGTGGCCCGCGGAGGACAACCCGCTGCGGGGCGCCCCGCACACCGCCGCCGCGCTCGGCGGCGAGTGGACGCACGCCTACAGCCGCGACGAGGCCGTCTTCCCGGCCGGCGTCTCGGCCGCCGACAAGTACTGGCCGCCGGTGCGCCGCATCGACCAGGCCTTCGGCGACCGCAACCTGGTGTGCTCCTGCCCGCCGCTGGACGCGTACGAGGACTGAGTGAGCGAAGGGTGAGGGCCCCGTCCGTGGCACGGACGGGGCCCTCACCCGTTCCTACGCCGTCGCCAGGGAGACCTCGGTCGCCTTGATCAGGGCGATGACGTCGGAGCCCACGAAGAGCCCGAGGTCGCCGACCGCCTCCATGGTGATCACGGCGGTGATCCGGCCGCCGGCCACGGCGATCTTCACGGAGGCCATGGCCTCACCGGTGGTCAGCTGGGCGATGGTGCCCGGGAGCTGGTTGCGGATCGACAGGCCCTCGACGCGCCTGGTGGCCAGGGAGACCTCCGTCGACTTCACCAGCGCGCGGACGGGTGTGCCGGGGGAGAGGGCGAGCTGCTCGGCGGCCTCGCGGGTGATGGCGGCGGTGAGGTGCGGGCCGTCGTCCAGCCGGACCTTGACCGTGGCCATGACCTCGCCGGGGTGCACCTCGGTGACGGTTCCGGGGAGCTGGTTGCGGATGCTCAGCGTCATGGGCACCCACCGTAGAGCGCCGGTGCGCTCAGGCCGGGTATGCGTGGGTCTGCGCCGCCTTGACCGTCGCCCAGACTGGTGCACCCGGGCGCAGGTCCAGCTCGGCGGCGGCGACCGTCGTCAGGTCCGCCGCGAGCGGCAGCTCACCGGTGAGGTCGGCGCGGATCTGGTCGCCGTGCGTCTCCAGGCCGGCGACCTCGCAGCGCCACAGGTTCCGGGCGCTGGCCCCCGAGGGCCGGTCCCGGAAGAGGGTGACGGCGGACGGCGGGAACGCCACGAAAGCCGGCCCCGACAGCTCCTCCGTGGTGGTGATCGCGGGACCCGTGTCGAGCCGTACGGTGTGCCCGGCGGCCTGTCCCCGGTAGAGGTTGAGACCGACGAGCCGGGCGATGTAGTCCGTGCGCGGGTGGCGGGCGATGTCGGCGGGCGTGCCCTCCTGCACGACCCGGCCGCTCTCCACCACCACCAGCCGGTCCGCGAGCACCATGGCGTCCAGCGGGTCGTGGGTGACCAGCACCGAGACCGCCTCGAACTCGGCCAGGTGGCGGCGCAGCCCTGCGCGGACCTCCAGCCGGGTACGCGCGTCCAGGGCCGCCAGCGGCTCGTCCAGGAGCAGCAGCCGGGGCCGGGTGGCGAGGGCGCGGGCGAGGGCGACGCGCTGGGCCTGGCCGCCCGACAGGCGGCGCGGTTTGACGCCCGCGTGGCCGGCCAGGCCCAGCCGCTCCAGCCAGGCCGCGGCCTGGGCGCGGGCCTCCGCCTTGCCCGCTCCCCGGCAGCGCGGTCCGAAGGCCACGTTGTCCAGGGCGGACAGGTGCGGGAAGAGCAGGTAGTCCTGGAAGACCACGCCGACCGGCCGGGACTCCGGGGGCGTGTGCTCCAGCGGGGTGCCGTCCAGGCGCAGGTGGCCGTCGGTGAGCGGGGTCAGCCCGGCGAGCGCGCGCAGGGCGGTGGTCTTGCCGGCGCCGTTGGGTCCGAGCAGTGCGACGACGTCTCCCGGCGCGGCGGTCAGGGTCACGTCCAGCCGGAAGGCGCCCCGGTCGACGACGAGACGGGCGTCGAGGCCCGCGTCGCGGCCGGTCTCGGGAGCCGTGTTCCGGTGGGCGCCGGCACCGGGTGCGCGTCCGGTTCTTCCCGGCATCCTCACACCTGCCTCGTCCAACGGTTCCTGAGCCCCGCGAGCACCGCGATCGACACGGCCAGCAGCACCAGGCTGAGGGCGATGGCGGCCTCGGGGTCGTTCTGGAGCGCGAGGTACACCGCGAGGGGCATGGTCTGGGTACGGCCGGGGAAGTTGCCCGCGAAGGTGATCGTCGCGCCGAACTCGCCGAGCGCCCGGGCCCAGGCCAGCACGGCGCCGGCCGCGATGCCGGGCGCGATCAGCGGCAGCGTGACCCGCCGGAACGCGGTGAAGCGGGACGCGCCGAGCGTGGTCGCCGCCTCCTCGTACGCCGGATCGGCGGCGCGCAGGGTGCCCTCCACGCTGATGACCAGGAACGGCATCGCCACGAACGCCTCCGCGATCACCACCCCGGCGGTGGTGAACGGCAGGGTGATCCCGAACCAGGTGTCGAGCCACTTGCCGATGACGCCGTTGCGGCCCAGCGCGAGCAGCAGCGCCACACCGCCGACCACCGGCGGCAGCACGAGCGGCAGCGTCACCAGGGCGCGTACCAGGCCCCGGCCGGGAAAGTCCGTGCGGGCCAGCAGCCAGGCGAGCGGCACCCCGAGGACGAGGCTGACGGCGGTCGCCGCGGTGGCGGTGACCAGGGAGAGCTGGAGTGCCTGCCACACCTCGGCGCTGGTCAGCCGGTCCGGCAGAGTGCGCCAGGGCGTGCGGAGCAGCAGTGCGAGCAGCGGCAGCAGCAGGAACGCCATCGCCAGCGCCCCCGGCAGCAGCAGCGGCAACGGCGCCCCGCGCCGGCCCCCCGCGGGGAGCCGGCGCCGCGGTCGGCCCGGGCGGGGGCCGGCCGCGGTCTCGGTCTCGTGCGCCGCGGTCACGGCTTGAGGAACCCGGCCCGCGTCAGCACCTTCTGGCCCTCGGCGGACCGTACGAGGGCGATGAACGCCTCGGCGGCCTCGGTGTTCTCCCCGTTCTTCAGCAGCGCGATCGGGTAGTCGTTGACGGCCCCGGCCGCCTCGGGGAACTCCACGCCCTCGACCTTGTCACCGGCGGCCCGCACATCGGTCTTGTAGACCACGGCCGCGTCGGCCTCCTTCAGCTCCACCTTGTTCAGCGCGCCCTTGACGTCCTGCTCGTAGGAGACCGGGGTGAGCTTCAGTCCGCCGGCGTCCAGGGCCTTCTGGGCGGCGGCGCCGCAGGGCACGGTCTTGTCGCAGAGGACGACCTTCAGCCCCGGCTCGGTCAGGTCCTTCAGGGAGGCCACCTCGTGCGGGTTGCCCGGCGCGGTGGCGATCTCCAGCTGGTTGCGGACGAAGGTGGCGGGGGTGCCGGCCGCCTCCTTCGCGTCCGTCACGATCGCCATGGTCTTGGGGCTGGCGGCGGCGAAGACGTCCGCCGGGGCGCCGCTGGTGATGCTCGCGGCGAGGGCGTCGCTGCCCCCGAAGTTGAAGCCGACCCGGGTGCCCGGGTGCCGCTTCTCGAACTCCTTCCCCAGGGTCGTGAAGCTCTCCTTCAGGGAGGCGGCGGCGAAGACGGTGACCGTGCCGGAGAGCCTCGGCGCGCCGGCGGAGCCCTTCGCACCGGAGGAGCCGGAGGAGCCGGACGAGGACGAGCAGCCGCTCAGGGCCATCAGGGCGGCGGCCCCCGCACCGGCCAGCTGCGCTGTCCGGCGTGTCCGGCGCACGGAACGGGTCATCACGATCTGCACCTCGAGTTCTGTGGGACAAGCGTCGCGCCCGGTACGACCGTGGATCGGCCGTGCGGCGATGATACTGCCGCATCTGCGAGGTGGAAGTCTCCTGTCGCATCGCATGAGCGCAGGACTTGTGACTGGCGGCTTGCATGTGCGTTCGTACGGCGTCCTCGGGCGGGCAGCTGCCGGCGTGCCGGGGACGGCGGTGCGGGCACCGGTGCGCGTGCCCGGCCGGACGAGGGGTGTGCGACGGCTCCCGGCAGTGCAGCATCGCGGTGGTGGCCTTGCCGGGCGACCGGTGCTGCGCCTGGAGGGCGGCGCGGCGCGGGCGACGGTGCCGGCGGGACGCATGGGCGCGGGGCCGACGGAACCCGTCGCGTTCACATGGCGCGGCCGGGTGGCCGTCAGGCGCGGTCGATGTGCACGTTGGTGGACTTCACGCGCGCGGTGGCCTCCATGCCGACCTCCAGGCCCAGTTCCTCCACGGCTTCCCGGGTCAGCAGGGAGACGAGTCGGTGCGGGCCGGCCTGGATCTCGACCTGGGCGGCGACGTCACCGAGCTTGATCGCGGTGACGATGCCGGGGAAGGCGTTGCGGACGGAGGTGTGGGGGGAGGTGTCCTCCTCGCCGCCGGCCCCCTTGGCCAGCTCGACCGAGAAAGCGGCGAGGTCACGGCCGTCGATGAGGCGCCGCCCGGATTCGTCGCGGTGGGTGGCCACCCGGCCGGCGTCGGCCCAGCGGCGGGCGGTGTCCGGGCTGACGCCGAGCAGCCGCGCGGCCTGGCCGATCGTGTAGGACTGCATGCCGGTCACGATAGGGCCATCCTCCGTGCGGCGCGGACCTCGGGGTGTCTCGCCGATCATCCCGGGTTGCCGGCGCCTGGCACCGCGCCTCGCCGCGTTGTCGTCGGTCGCCGATGCTCCGCGTGGACTCCCTCCTCCGCCGTGCGATGCGCGGCACCGGACGCCGCTCGCCGATCCGGCCTGGTCGACGGGACACCCTCTGGGGCCCGCGCCGCTCACAGCCCCTTGGTGTCCATGCGCAGATGCCAGATGTTGCGCCGGTGGACGGAGAGCAGGTCGGCCTCCAGCGGGGAAGGCGGCACCGCCAGGACGGGGCAGACCGCGTGGGCCAGACAGTGCCGGGAGACCCGGCCCGAGAAAGCCCGCTGGAGGCCGCGCCGGCCGGCGCCCACGACCAGGACGTCGTCCTCGCGGTTCGCGGCCGCCACCAGAGCGCGGCCCGGGGCGCCCCGGACGACGAGGGCGTGCATGGGCACTCCGGGACTCTCCGCACCGAAGACCTCGTCGAGCACCGCGGCCAGCCGCTGCCGGGCCAGCCGCCGCCACTCCTCGACCGGCAGGTCGCCGGCGGGTGAGCGCCGCGCGGCCGGGTCACCGCCCGGGGGCTCCCAGGCCAGCACCGGCCACAGCTCGGCCCCCAGCCGGCGGGCCAGCGCGGTGGCCCGCCGCAGGGCCGTGACGCTGCCCAGGGAACCGCTCACTCCGACCACCACTCGCGCGACCGCCGAGGCGTCGTAACCGGACATGGCTCCACCGTTCCGCACGGGCACGGGCACGGGCGGGGAGACACCCGCGGACGTGCCCGCCTGCAAGGACCTCGCTTGCTTCCATCCCACCTCCGAACCGGCGATCCGACCAGCCGGAGGAGCGGCCCTGCGCGTGCGGGGCGGGGGGCACACATCGGGGCCGGTACGCACGGGGTGCGTGCGGCCGGCCCCTCAGGTCACTGTGCCGTGGTCAGGCCGCGGTCACCACCTGGTCCGTACCGAGTGGGCGGTGCGGGGCGATGATGCGGCCGTCGGGCAGCAGCTCACCGGTGTCCTCGAAGAGCAGGACGCCGTTGCACAGCAGGCTCCAGCCCTGCTCCGGGTGGTGCGCCACGAGGCGGGCGGACTCCCGGTCGGCGGATTCGGCTGTCGGGCACGGCGGCTGGTGCTGGCACATGGGTTGGATCTTTCGCTGTGGTGTGATCATGTCCGTCCCCCGTGATGAAGAGTCGGTCTCAGTCCAGTGTTGTCCTCCGCGCGTCGTTCCGCAGGGATTTCACAGCACCGCTTCTCACAGGTTCATGACGCGTCACCCGCCCGGGCGGTTCAGCCCAACTGCACTGTCAATTCGGGTGGTTCGTACTGGCCGGATGGGACTAGTCCGGGCGTACCCCGCTTCCCTCGCGGGTGACGGGGTACGCGGGTGTCGGATCAGGCAGGCGAGCCGAGCAGCGGGAGAGGAGTCGCCCGATGGGTCAGCACCGGGAGCAACTCGGCCACCCGGAAGGGGCGGTGGGCCGGGATGCCGGGCGGTGCCGGGGCCAGCGGGACGAGCAGGTCGGTGGCCGCCGGATGGCCCTCGGTGCCGTCTCCGGTGCAGTCGCCGTGCAGCCACAGGGTGAGCATGTAGAGGCCGGGTACGGAGAGCAGCCGCGCCTGGTACGGCTGCTGGAGCGCCTCGGCCTGCTGCAGGGCGCGCTCGGTCGAGGCGACGTAGGGGCCCTCGAAGAAGTGCGAGAAGGCCCAGCCGTCGGGGGTGAGCATGGTGTCGGCGGCGGCGACCGCCCGGTCGCCGCACCGGATCAGGAAGCGCCAGCCGGCCAGCCTCGTCGCGGACAGGCCGGGGGCGGTGATGCGGTCGAGCACATGGACGGGAAGCGGGAGTTCCGGTGTCGCGGGTCCCTGCGCGGCACGCAGGGAAGGGGTACGGGCCTCACGGACCGCGGTGGGGGAACCGAGGGCGGTGAGGACCGAGCGCAGGGCAGGCGCGGGGGCAGGGGGTACGTGCAGCGGCATGTGGGTCGCCTCTCATTCGACAGGCGCGGCGGCGCGAGGGAGGGTGGGGCGGACGGCGCTGTCTGCTCACGGAAGGCCGGAGAGGTGGGGGCCCGGGTCGGGTGTGAAAGAGGGTGCGGCTCGGTTTGCCGTCCGTCAACCGGGACGGCGGGAACACGGCGGGAACCAGGACCGAGGGCGCCAACCTTCTGCCTTGTGGACGAAGTTTATACGACGCGTGTTCGGCCGGTGTTTCGGCTATCCGATTCCGGTTGGCGCGGCAAGGCCGAATTAGGCCGCCGATTTGCGGAACTCATCCCGATTTCCCGGCCGGGCCCTCGCCGCTGACCTCGCCATACGCACCGGTAGCGGTCGGCCGAATGTCGTCGGCGTTTTTCACGAGGCGTTCGGGGCACCCGGAGGTGCAAGTTGCGGCATGCCCCGTGAATGTGCCGCCGGGAACATACCGACAGAGTAGCGGGCGGCGGGCCCGTGCGGGACGTTATCGATCGCCTCGGCTGGGCATCATCCCACCTGACCCGGGAGCCAGGCGGCCGGATCGTCGGCCCGCCCATCCGAGGAGGGACACTTCGATGGGGGAGAAGGTCGTGGCAGGGCAGTTCGACCTGTCCGATCGCCAGCGTTACCGCGAAAAGCTTCAAAAGTGCCTGACGGGGCTGGAGCGGTTGCTGAGCGAGAAGCGATTCGATCGCCCCAAGAACCTCATGGGTGTCGAGATCGAGCTGAATCTCGCGGGGCACGACGGTATGCCGAAAATGTTGAACGGGCAGGTACTGGAGCGCATCGCGAGCCGTGATTTCCAAACAGAACTCGCCATGTTCAATCTGGAAGTCAACATCGCCCCACACCGATTGGGCGGCCGGGTATTCGACCGGCTCGCCGAGGAACTGCGCACGTCGCTCGCCTATGCGGACCGGAAGGCCGGGGAGGTGGACGCCGGCATCGTGATGATCGGGATCCTGCCCACCCTGGACCGGGACGACCTGGTCTCCTCGAACCTCTCCGAGGTCGACCGCTACACACTGCTCAACGACCAGATCGTCGCCGCGCGCGGAGAGGACTTCCGGCTCGACATCGAGGGTGTCGAACACCTGGTGTGCACGTCCAAGTCCATCGTGCCGGAGGCCGCCTGCACCTCCGTACAACTGCACCTCCAGGTCACCCCGGCGCGGTTCGCCGACGTGTGGAACGCGGCCCAGGCGGCCTCCGCCGCGCAGATCGCCGTCGGTGCCAACTCGCCGTTCCTCTTCGGGCACGAACTGTGGCGCGAGTCCCGGCCCCCGCTGTTCCTGCAGTCCACCGACACGAGGCCGCCGGAGCTGCAGGCCCAGGGCGTACGGCCGCGCACCTGGTTCGGCGAGCGGTGGATCTCCTCCGCCCACGACCTGTTCGAGGAGAACCTGCGCTACTTCCCGGCCCTGCTCCCGCTGTGCGACGACGAGGAGCCGCTGGAGGTCATCGAGGCCGGCGGCGTGCCGAAACTCGCCGAGCTCGTCCTGCACAACGGCACGATCTACCGCTGGAACCGGCCGGTGTACGGCATCGCGGACGGCGTCCCGCACCTCAGGGTGGAGAACCGGGTGCTGCCAGCCGGGCCGACCATCACCGACGTGATCGCCAACGCGGCCTTCTACTACGGCCTCGTCCGCGCCCTCGCGGAGGACTCCCGCCCGGTGTGGACGCGGCTGCCGTTCGCCGCGGCCGAGGCGAACTTCGACGCCGCGTGCCGGTACGGCATCGACGCGCGCTTCGTCTGGCCCCGGCGGGGACGGTACGGCGGCACGGGCGAGGTCGACGCTGTCACGCTGGTCCGCGACGAGCTGCTGCCGCTCGCCGCGGCCGGGCTGGACGCGTGGGGCGTCGAGGCCGCCGACCGGGACCTCTACCTGGGCGTCATCGAGGAGCGCTGCCGTCGCCGCGTCAACGGCGCGTCCTGGCAGGCGGCCACCTTCCACCGGGCGCTGGAGCAGGGCCTGTCCCGGGACGCGGCGCTGGCCGCGACGACCCGGCGGTACGCCGAGCTGATGCATGTGGGAGAGCCGGTGCACATGTGGCCGGTGGGGCTGCCGGAGGCCGTGCCGCTCGGGTGAGGATCCGGGGTCGCGGAGGCGCCGCTCGGGTGGGGCGGCGCCGGGTGGTGCGGCTCGGAGCGGGCGGTGCCGGGCGGTGCGCTCGGGTGAGGCGGCGCCGCTGGGCGGTGCGGCTTGGGCGGAAGGCGGCGCGGGCGGTGACCTGTACGCGGGGCTGACAGGCGCTTCTGCGATCCTTGCCGGGCGAAGGTGGGCCAGGGGCCCGTGAGCCGGCGGGAGGCAGGGGTGCAGGTGGAGGCTGACGCGGTGACCGAGTCCTCGGCGCGGGAGCGCGATCCGCGACGGGTCCTGCGGGACGAGACGCTGCTCGTGCTCGCTCTCTCGCTCGGCGCGAGCGGGGTGTCCGCGCTGATCAGCTTCATCGGCTCGGTCACCAAGCCGGGCGGCCTCAAGGACCAGGCGGCCACCCTGAACGCCTCGGCCGCGCCGGGCCGCCCCTGGCTCGACCTGGCCTGGCAGCTCTTCGGTATCACCACCGCGCTGGTCCCCGTCGCCCTCGTCGCCCACCTGCTGCTGCGCGAGGGCACGAGCCTGCGCGTCCTCGGCTTCGACCGCACCCGCCCGTGGCCGGACCTCGGCCGGGGCGCCGGCGTGGCGGCCGTGATCGGCAGCACCGGCATCGCCTTCTACCTGGCCGCCCGGGGCCTCGGCTTCAACCTCACCGTCGTTCCCGAGGCGCTGCCGGACGTGTGGTGGAAGTACCCGGTGCTGATCCTCTCCGCCCTCCAGAACGCGATCCTCGAAGAGGTCATCGTCGTCGGCTACCTGCTGCGCCGGCTGGGCCAGTTGGGGTGGACCCCGGGGACCGCGCTGGTGGCCTCGGCGGTCCTGCGCGGCTCGTACCACCTCTACCAGGGCATCGGCGGCTTCGTCGGCAACATGGTCATGGGCGTGGTGTTCGTCTGGCTGTACCGCCGGTGGGGCCGGGTCGGCCCCCTGGTCGTCGCGCACGCGCTGCTCGACATCGGCGCGTTCGTCGGCTACGCCCTTCTCGCGGGCAAGGTGGGCTGGCTGCCGACGGGCTGAGCGCGCGTCAGAGGCGCAGGTCGCCCTCGATGACCGTGACCGCGCGGCCGGTGAGCAGGGTGCGCTCGCCGCGAAGGGCGGTACGGACGTGTCCGGTGCGGCGGGACGCCTGCAGCCCGGTGAGCTCGTCACGGCCGAGCCGGGCGGCCCAGTACGGGGCGAGCGCGGTGTGGGCGCTGCCGGTCACCGGGTCCTCGTCGATGCCGACGTTCGGGAAGAAGCACCGGGAGACGAAGTCGTGGCCGCGTGAGGGGTCGTCGGCGCGGGCGGTGGCGATGATGCCCCGCGAGGAGTAGGCGCCGAGGGACTTCATGTCGGGGGAGAGGCCGAGCACCGTCTTCTCGTCGGCCAGTTCCATCAGCAGGTCGCCGACGTTCTCCCCGGTGTCGAAGGTGGCCACCGGCTCGGCGCCGAGGGCCTCGGCGACCCCGGCGGGGACCTCGACCGGGGTGAGCGGCGCGGTCGGGAAGTCGAGGGTGATCGAGCCGTCGGCGCCGGGCGCGGCGACCAGCACACCGCTGCGGGTGGCGAACCGCACCGGGCCCTCGTGGGCGCCGGTGGTGTGCAGGACGTGGGCTGTGGCGAGGGTGCCGTGCCCGCACATCGCGACCTCGGTGACCGGTGTGAACCAGCGCAGCGCCCAGTCCGCGGCGCCGCCGCCGGGCAGCCGGTGCGCGAAGGCCGTCTCGGCGTGGTTGACCTCCATGGCGATGTTCTGGAGCCAGTCGTCCTCCGGGAAGACGTCGTCCAGGAGCAGGACTCCGGCCGGGTTGCCGGCGAAGGGGCGGTCGGTGAAGGCGTCGACGATTCGAATGCGCATGGGTCCGACGCTAGTGGTTCCGACAGCGGCCGGGCCAAGGCCAATTCGACAGTGACGGACTGATTCCCAGGTGCCCGCCCCCGTCAGGGCGTCCGTTCGCGCAGGTCGGAAGGGGGTTGTCAGACGTTCTCTTCCGATATATCGTTGAGGCATCGCGAACGATACGCGAGACTACGTGACTGATCGAAGATGGAATGGAGTGATCACGATGCGTCCCCACGGATTCGAGCGTGGACATCGGCACGAGGGCTTCGGCCACCGGGGTATGGGCGGCTTCGAGGCCCGGCGGGCCGCTTTCGGGCCCTTCGGGCCGGGCGGCCCCGGGTTCGGTCCCGGCGGCCCGGGCTTCGGGCCCGGCGGCTGGGGGCCGCGTGGCAGGGGTGGCCCGCGGGGGCGGGCGCGGCGAGGTGACGTGCGCGCCTCGATCCTGGCCCTGCTCGGGGAGCGGTCCATGCACGGCTACGAGATGATCCAGGAGATCGCCGAGCGCAGTGGCGGTGCCTGGAAGCCCAGCCCGGGTTCGGTCTACCCGACCCTCCAGCTGCTGGAGGACGAGGGTCTGATCGTCAGTGAGAGCGAGGGCGGCAAGAAGCTGTTCGCCCTGACCGAGAGCGGGCGGGCCGCCGCCGAGGAGGGTGCGGAGGCTCCCTGGGAGGAGGCCTCCCGCGGTGTCGACTGGGAGGCCCTCAGCGAGATCCGCCAGGCCGGCTTCGGTCTGATGGAAGCCTTCGGGCAGGTCTGGAAGACCGGCAGCAAGGAACAGCGCGAGAAGGCGCTGACGGTCATCAACGACGCCCGCAAGAAGCTGTACCTGATCCTCGCCGACGAGCACTGAGCGGGCGCCGGGCGCCGGGTGCCGGGTGCCGGGTGCCGGGTGCCGGGTGCCGGCCGGTGCCGGGCGTCGACGGGGGCCGGGTGCCGGCCGGAGTGGCGGTGCCTGCGGGGCGTGACAGCCCGTACTGATGAACCGTCAGGACCGTCCCGCAGCCGGTACGTGCGGCGCGGCGGCATGGCCGGCTCCGGGCGCGCCGGGCAAGGGGGCGCGCTCTCCGCGGTACCGGTCCGGTCAGATCTCCTCCGTAGGGATGAGATCCGGGCCGGTGATGTCCACTCCGCGTGGGACGCGAAGATGGTTCCCCTCGTGGATGCCCCCTCTCGCTGAGGCTGGTGAGGTGGGGGTGTGCAACCCCGTACAGCCCACCGGACCGCCCACGACACGGCGGCTCCGCACACGGACGGCGCTGCCGGGCTCGGTGCCGGGCTGGCAGCGGTGGTCGCCGCTGCCCGCCGCAGGGCCGTCCGGGACAGGGACCGGCAGACCGACACCGCCCATCTGCTCCACGCCCTGCTGGAACACGACCCCGAGGCGCGTGCCGCCGTAGGCGGACCGCCGGAGCTCGCCCGCCTCCTCGGCTACCTGGTGCAGCGCAGCATCGGATACGGGCTGCGCTGGCAGAGCAGTGTGGAGGACTCCGGCGTGATCGCCGCCGTCCCCGCGCCGGCCGGCCCGGACGCGCCGACCCGAGAGGCGGCGCGGCCCGGGGAGACCGCGCAGGCCGAGGGGACCGTGGTCCTGCCCGCACCCGGTGCTCCCGTCCTGGACGGCGCAGTCCGGGACGGCGGGGCCGGGGAGGGCGCGGCCCGGGACGGCGCGCGCTGGTCGCCCGCCGCGTCCGCCGCGCTCGCGACCGCCCGGGCGCGGGCCCGGCGCCGGGGAGCGCCCCGGGTCGCCGGGACCGACCTGCTGGCGGCGCTCGCCGCCGACCCGGGGTCACGGGCCGCCGAGGTCCTCGGCCACGCCGGCATACCGGCCGGCGACCTGTGCGTCCGGATCGACGCCGCGGACGGCGAGTACGCCGACGGCGAGTACGCCGACGGGGACCACGCCGACGCGGGGCGCGCCGACGGCGAGTACGCCCTGGGGAAGTACACCGACGGGGGCGCGGCCCGCTGAGGCGGTGGCGGCCGCCGGGTCGCTCGGCGTCCATCACCTGAGACAGGTGTCATCAGGGGTGACGCTCATGTCGTCGCCTGTCATCATGTGCCGGTGCATACGTCTGTGAGCAGTCAGGACAGCCCCGGCAAGGCGGCCGGGCTCGGCCTCGCGCTCGCCTCGGCGCTGGCGTTCGGCGGGTCCGGTGTGGCCGCCAAGCCGCTGATCGAGGCGGGCCTCGACCCGCTGCACGTGGTGTGGCTGCGGGTGGCCGGCGCCGCCCTGGTCATGCTGCCGCTCGCGGTCCGGCACCGGTCCCTGCCGCGCCGCCGGCCCGCGCTGCTCGCCGGGTTCGGACTGCTCGCCGTCGCCGGTGTCCAGGCCTGCTACTTCGCCGCGCTCTCCCGGATCCCGGTGGGCGTGGCGCTGCTCGTCGAGTACCTGGCCCCGGCCCTCGTCCTGGGCTGGGTGCGGTTCGTGCAGCGGCGGCCCGTGACCCGCGCCGCCGCGCTCGGCGTGGTGCTCGCGGCGGGCGGTCTCGCCTGCGTGGTGGAGGTCTGGTCGGGGCTGAGCTTCGACGCGCTGGGCCTGCTGCTCGCCCTGGGCGCCGCCTGCTGCCAGGTCGGCTACTTCGTCCTGTCCGACCAGGGCGGCGACGCGGGTGACGCCGCGCCGGACCCGCTCGGCGTGATCGCCTACGGACTGCTCGTCGGCGCCGCCGTGCTCACGGTCCTGGCCCGCCCCTGGAGCATGGACTGGTCGGTGTTGGCCGGCACCGCTCGGCTGGACGGCACCGCCGTACCGGCTTTCGCGCTGCTGGCCTGGATCGTGCTGGTCGCCACCGTGCTCGCGTACACCACCGGCGTGCTGTCCGTGCGCCGGCTGTCGCCGCAGGTCGCCGGCGTGGTCGCCTGCCTGGAGGCGGTCATCGCGACCGTGCTGGCCTGGGTGCTGCTCGGCGAGCACCTGTCCGCGCCGCAGGTCATCGGCGGCGCGGTCGTCCTGGTCGGTGCCTTCATCGCCCAGTCCTCGGCCCCCGCCGCGCCCTCGCCCGAGCCGGTCGCCTCGGGCGGCGCCGAACGGGAGCTGTCCGCCCGCGGCACCGCCGCCGCCTGAGGCGCGGCTCACGCCATTGCGCCCCGCACCCGGCCGGCCCCGGACTACCTGGCCGCCAGGTAGTCCGGCAGCTCGACGCCCGGTGCCAGGTCGGCGTTGGGGACCGGGGCGTCGTAGCCCTTGCGGAGCGGGACGACGCCGGCCCAGTGCGGCAGGGACAGGTCCTCCGGCTCGTCGTTGGCACCGCCGGTGCGGAGCTTGGCCGAGACCTCCTCGAGGTCCAGGCGGATGACCGCGGTGGCGGCCAGCTCCTTCTTGTTCGCCGGCCGGGAGTCGGCGGCGCGGCCCGGTACGACGTGGTCGACCAGCGCGTCCAGGGCCAGCCGCCGCTCTTCGGGGTCGGTGACCTCGTGCGCGACGCCGTGCACCACGACCGAGCGGTAGTTGATCGAGTGGTGGAAGGCGGAGCGGGCCAGCACCAGGCCGTCCACGTGGGTGACCGTCAGGCACACCGGCAGGCCGGGATCGGCCTGGCCGGTCATCCGCAGCGGGCGCGAACCGGTGGACCCGTGGACGTACAGCCGCTCGCCGACCCGGCCGTACAGCGTCGGCAGCACCACCGGGACGCCGTCGCGGACGAAGCCCAGGTGACAGACGTACCCCTCGTCCAATATCGCGTGCACGAGCTCCTTGTCGTACGACGCCCGGTCCGCGGAGCGCGTGGGCACGGTCCGGTCGGTCGGCGTGTAGGCGCTGTCCTGCGTGTCCTCGGCGGTGCCCGGCATGTCGGTCCCCTTCCACGGTCGCCCACGACTGGCGACTCGCTTTGCACTAGTGCATACTGTTCTTTGTGCTAGGAGAATATCGGATCACCGGACGCGGCGCAGCCGAAATCGCGGCCGGCATCGAGCGCGCGGTGGGCGCGGGACAGCTGGAGCCGGGCCAACACCTGCCTCCCATGCGGGAGTTGGCGGCCCAGCTCGGGGTCAATCCGAACACGGTCGCCGCCGCGTACCGCACCCTGCGCGAACGCGGGGTGATCGAGACGGCCGGCCGCCGGGGCAGCCGCGTCCGCCCCAAGCCGGCCACCACGAGCCGCGAGCAGCTGGGCGTGGAGGTGCCCCCGGGAGGCCGGGACCTCGCCTCGGGCAATCCCGACCCGGCCCTGCTGCCCCGCCTGGGCGCCGCCCTCGCCGCGGCGGCCGCGCAGGGCGACGGCCGGCCCGTCCGCTACGGCGACGACCCCGTCGACGCGGACCTCGCCCGCATCGCCCGCGCCGAACTCGACGCCGACGGTGTCCCCGCCGGTCCGCTGACCGTCACCTCCGGCTCCCTCGACGCGATCGAACGCGTCCTGACCGCGCACCTGAGACCGGGTGACACGGTCGCCGTCGAGGACCCCGGCTGGGGGAGCCTCCTCGACCTGGTCCCCGCGCTGGGCCTGCACACGGCCCCGGTCGGCGTGGACGACGACGGCCCACGCCCCGACGACCTGCGCCGCGCCCTGGAGGCCGGAGCCCGCGCCCTGGTCGTCACCGACCGCGCGCAGAACCCGACCGGCGCCGCGCTGACCGCGACGCGCGCGCGGGCCCTGCGCGCGGTGCTGCGGGACCACCCGCAGACCCTGCTCATCGAGGACGACCACGGCCACGGCATCGTCGACCTGCCGCTGCACCCGCTCGCGGGCGTCACCGGCCACTGGGCCTTCCTCCGCTCGGCGGCCAAGGCGTACGGCCCCGACCTGCGCCTCGCCGTGCTCGCCGGGGACCCCGTCACGGTCGACCGGGTCCAGGGCCGCCAGCGCCTGGGCCCCGGCTGGGTGAGCCTGCTCCTGCAGCGGGCCGTGGTGCACCTGTGGACCGCCGGCGCGGTGGACCGGGCCGCGGTGGCCCGCGCCTACGGCGTGCGCCGCGACGCCCTGGTGGGCGCTCTGGCGGACCGCGGGGTCACCGCCCACGGCCGCAGCGGCATGAACGTCTGGGTGCCGGTCCCCGACGAGACCGGCTCGGTGGCCCGGCTGCTGCAAGGGGGGTGGGCGGTCGCCCCGGGCGCCCGCTTCCGCCTCGCCTCCCCACAGGGCGTCCGCATCACGGTCTCGGCGCTCGCGGAAGCGGACATCGCCCCGGTGGCGGACGCGGTGGCGGCGGCGGTACGGCCCTCTCCGGCACGCGTGTACGGGTAGGGGCGCGGGCCGGCTGCGGTGCGGCCGTCTCATGCGCGCGCGTGCGGGTGGGGGCGCGGGCCGGCTGCGGTGCGGCCGTCTCACGCGCCTGTGTGCGGGTGGGGGCGCGGGCCGGCTGCGGTGCGGCCGTCTCACGCGCCTGTGTACGGGTGGGGGCGCGGGCCGGCGGCGGTGCGGCCGTCTCCGGGCAGGGGGCGCGGAGGCCGCCCCCCCTGCCGCCGCTCAGCCGCTCTTGGGCCGCAACTGGGTGAGCGCGGCCCCCGCGAGCACGATCACCGCGCCCACCGGCGTGGTCCACCGCAGGGACTCTCCGAGGATCGCCACTCCGGCGGCCGTGGCGATGACGGGGATGAAGTACGTGACCATCTGGGCGGTGGTGGGTCCGACCTCGGCGACCAGGCCGTACTGCAGGAGCACAGCGAGCCCGGTGCCCAGCGCGCCCAGCGCGGCGACGGCCAGCAGCGGGACGAGCGCGATCCGCTCGGGCACGCTGGTGAACACCGGCGTGACGACCGCCAGCTGGACCGTCGCGAGCAGCAGCTGTCCGCCCGTCATGGCCAGGTGGGAGTTGCCCGTGCCGGCGAGCGTCCGCCGGACGTGGATCCATCCCACCGCATAGCTCAGCGAGGCCAGCAGCGCCATCGCCGTGCCCGTGGCGTCCAGTCCGTGGAATCCCTGCCAGGCGCCCAGCACGGTCAGCACCCCCAGGAACCCCAGCCCGAGGCCGGCGACCCGGACCCGGGTGGGCCGGTCCTCCGACAGCGCGACCAGGGCCAGTGCCATGCCCCACAGCGGCGAGGTCGCGTTGCAGATGCCGGCCAGCGTGGACGGGATGGTCAGCTCCGCGTAGGCGAACAGAGAGAACGGCAGGGCGTTCAGCAGGAAGGCGGCGACCGCCATGTGCCCCCACAGCCGGGCCCCGCGCGGCAGCCGCTCCCGCTTCACGGCCATCGCCGCCACCAGCACCGCCGTACCGAACACCAGCCGCCCCAGGGTCACCTGGAAAGGTGCGTAGCCCTCCGTCCCGACCTTGATCAACAGGAAGCTGAAGCCCCAGATCAGCGACAGGGCGCCGAAGCGGAGCCGCCAGTCGAGGCGGGCACGGGCGCGAGGGCCGGCGGGGGCGGGGGACAGGGTGCGGGACGGGGTGACGGTGCTCATGACCTCAACGATGCTGGAGGCAACCTCGTAGGACAATCGACAATTCTCACCTGGTACCTCTTAGAATCACTTACATGTTGAACCTGGAGCGCCTGCGCACCCTGGAGGCCCTGGCCCGGCACGGCTCCGTCAGTGCCGCCGCCGACGCCCTGCACGTGACCACCTCGGCGGTCTCCCAGCAGCTGGGCAAGCTGGAACGGGAGATCGGCCAGCGGCTCCTCGCCAAGAACGGCCGGGGGGTCCGGCTCACGGACGCGGGCCGGCTGCTCTCGGAGCACGCGGCGCGCATCCTGTCCCAGGTCGAGCTGGCCGAGTCCGACCTGGAGGCCCACCGCGGCCAGGTCGTCGGCGAACTGCGGCTGTCCGCGTTCCCGACCGCCGCCCGCGGCCTGTTCCCGGCCGCGCTCGGCGCCCTGCGCACCGCGCACCCGGGGCTGCGGGTGCGCTCCAGCGAACTCGAGCCGGAGCAGGGCGTCGCCGGGGTGGTCCGCGGCGATCTCGACCTCGCGGTGGTCCTCGACTGGTACAACAAGCCGATGCCCGTGCCCGACGGGCTGGTCAAGGCGCCCCTGCTGGACGATCCGGCCGACGTCGCCATGCCCGCCGGACACCGGCTCGCGGACCGGGACGAGGTGGACCTCACCGAGTTCGCCGAGGACGAGTGGATCACCTGGGGCGAGGGCGAGTTCTGCCACGAGTGGCTGATGTTCACCCTGCGGTCCAAAGGCGTCGAGCCGATCGTCGGCCACCGCGCGGGCGAAACCCACACCCAGCTCGGTCTCGTGGCCGCCGGTCTGGGCGTGTGCATCGCACCGCTGCTGGGCCGCCACCCGGTGCCCGACGGCGTGGTCCTGGTGCCGCTCAAGCAGCGCGTGCGCCGCCATGTGTACGTCGTCTGGCGGGCGGACGCGGACCGCCGGCCCTCGATCCGCGCGGCGGTGGACGCCCTGCGCACGACGGCCCGGGACGTGGGGTGAGCCCGGGGTGAACCAGGCGAGGGCGCGCGGTGGCCCCGGGGTCGGGACAGCGTGAGCCCGGGCCGGGCGCTATGCCGCGCCCAGCTTCCGGAAGTCCCACGACACGATCTTCTCCGGCGTCAGCCGGGCCCAGGCGTGCCGGCCGTCGTGCGGCATCTCGTCCAGACCGAAGTACTTGCGGGCGAACAGCGTCTCGGCCGTGTCCAGTTCGGCGCACAGCTCGCCCCTGCGCGGCACCTCGCCCGCGAACTCCACCCGGCCGGACAGCTCGGCCCCGCGCAGTTCGTCGTACTGCTCGCCCGAGTCGACCACCACGGCCACCCGCGGATCACGGCGCAGTTGCGCCCAACGGCGGCTGCGCACCACCGAGTACAGCCACAGCGAGGTGCCGTCCCAGGTGAACCAGAGCGCGCTGACATGCGGTGTGCCGTCGGCCGAGACGCTCGCGACCCGGCAGGTGCGCTGGGTGGTGAGGAACTCGTCCAGCTCGCCGGGCGTCATCATGATCCTGCGGCCCCGGCGCTGTTCCGTGACGGTCATGCGGCCCCCTCTTCTCCCCGTGGTGCCCGAGAACTCCTCTGCCCGGCCGGTCCTCTGACATGCAGTCAGGCAAGGAAACGGCCCTGCCTCCGCTCGTACCCGGATGCGGCCGCTCTCACCGCCCCGCACCCAGGCGAACACCCCCGCGGTCCTCCGCAGCACCCGCGCGCCGGTCTCGGCGATCGCGCTCACCGACGAGGTGCCCGGCTGTCCCGAGCGGGGGCACGGGCGCGGCCGGGCCGGCTCAGGCCAGTGTGATCTCGTCGCCCGAGACGGTGATCTTCGCGGCGGGCAGCGGCTGGGTCGCCGGCCCCTTCTTGACGCTGCCGTCCTCCACCGAGAAGTGGCTCTGGTGACACGGGCAGACGATCACCCCGTCCGCCACGCTGCCCACCGCACATCCCGCGTGGGTGCACTTCGACGAGAACGCCTTGAAGGTGCCCGCCTCCGGCTGGGTCACCACGACCCCCTGGTCCTTGAAGATCTTGCCGCCGCTCGGCCGACGAGTCGTCGCCCGAACCGCAGGCGGTCAGCGCGGCGGCGAGTCCCGCGGCTCCGACCGCCGCCACGACGGTACGGCGGGCCGGCATACCTGCGGGCTGGAGCGGTGCGCTGGTCATGTGGGATTCCCTTCCGCGGAGCTCGTCGTGGTCCGCCATGGGGTACGGCCGTGCGGCGGCCGACGTTCAGACGGGCACCCGGATCCCTGCCGTCCCACCCGGATCCCTGCCGTCCCACCGGTGAACGCGCCGCGGACCGGAACCCTCCGCCGGTCGCGGGCCGGGCGCCGGACCGTCTCGCCAGTAACCTGGGGCGATGCTCAAGGAAGTCACCGCGACCCGCTACATCACGCCCCTGCGTGAGGGGGGCTCGCTGCCGGGGCTCGTCGAGGCCGACGACTTCGGGACCTACGTCATGAAGTTCACCGCCGCCGGACAGGGCCGCAAGACGCTGGTCGCCGAGGTGGTCTGCGGCGAACTCGCCCGGCGCCTCGGATTCCGGATGCCCCGGCTGGTCACCGTCCGGCTGGACCCGGTCCTCGGACTCGGCGAGCCCGAGCAGCAGGTGCAGGACCTGTTGCGGGGCAGCGGGGGCACCAACCTCGGGATGGACTTCCTGTCCGGCGCGCTCGGCTTCGATCCGCTCGCGCTCGAGGTGAGCCCCGAGGAGGCCGGCCGGATCGTCTGGTTCGACGCGCTGATCAACAACGTCGACCGCTCCTGGCGCAACCCCAACCTCCTGGTCCACCAGGGCGAACTGTGGCTCATCGACCACGGCGCCACCATGATCTGGCACCACAACTGGCCCGCCGCCGAGGCGTCGGCGGCCCGTCCCTACGACGCCTCCGACCATGCCCTTGCCCGCTTCGCCCCGGACGTGTCCGCCGCGGCCGCCGCACTCGCGCCCCGGGTCACCGAGGACCTGCTCGCCGAGGTCACCGCGGAGATCCCCGAGGAGTGGCTCGCCGACGAGCCCGGCTTCGACACCCCGGACGACCTGCGCCGGGCCTACGCGCGGCCGCTGCTCCGACGGGCTGCCGTCATCGCCGACCGCATCACCGGCACCGGTTCCGGACTCCAGGAGGGCAAGTGAGCGAGCGCCACATCCACATGGCCGGCCATGTGACCGAACGGCACATCACCCGGGCGGGGCAGGGCGGTGACCGGGACGTGTTCGAGTACGCGCTGCTGCGGGTCGTGCCGCGGGTGGAGCGCGGGGAGTGCATCAACGCGGGCGTGGTCGTCTACTGCCGCGCCCGCGCGTACGTCGGCGCCCGCACCCATCTGGACGAGGCGCGGCTGCTCGCGCTGGACCCGGCCGCCGACGTCGCCGGGGTGCGCGCCGCGCTGCGGGCGGTCGAGCGGCACTGCGCGGGCGGCGAGGAGGCCGGCCAGGCCGTCGGCGACGACGCCGGACGGCGCTACCGCTGGCTGATCGCGCCCCGCTCCACCGTGGTCCAGCCCGGCCCCGTGCACACCGGCCTGACCACCGACCCGGCCGCCGAGGCGGAGCGGTTGCTGGACCTCCTGGTGAGGTAATGGATCACACCGGCCGGATGTGCCGTTGACACCGCGTGCCAGGGTCTCTAGCGTCACGGGTGCTGAAGGTACTAAGCGGTCGCTCACCGCATGAGGGGTCCTCTCCGAGGGCCCCGACGAGTTCTCTCAAGGGCGAGGAGAAGCAATGTCCACCACTGAACAGCGGGTCGCGGTAGTCACCGGCGCGGCGCGCGGCATCGGCGCCGCCACCGCCGTACGGCTGGCCGCCGAGGGCCGGGCGGTTGCCGTGATCGACCTGGACGAGGCCGCCTGCAAGGACACCGTCGAGAAGATCACCGCGGCCGGCGGCAAGGCCATCGCGGTCGGCGCGGACGTCTCCGACGAGGCACAGGTCGAGGCGGCCGTCGCCCGGATCGTCGAGGAGCTGGGCGCGCCGACGATCCTCGTCAACAACGCGGGCGTGCTGCGCGACAACCTGCTGTTCAAGATGAGCGTCTCCGACTGGGACACCGTCATGAACGTCCACCTGCGCGGTTCGTTCCTGATGACCAAGGCCGTCCAGAAGCACATGGTGGACGCGGGCTTCGGCCGGGTCGTCAACCTCTCCTCCTCCTCGGCGCTCGGCAACCGCGGCCAGGTCAACTACTCCGCCGCCAAGGCCGGCCTCCAGGGCTTCACCAAGACCCTCGCCATCGAGCTGGGCAAGTTCGGCATCACCGCCAACGCCGTCGCCCCCGGCTTCATCGCCACCGAGATGACGAAGGCCACCGCCGACCGCGTCGGCATGGGCTTCGACGACTTCAAGAAGGCCGCCGCCACCCAGATCCCGGTGCAGCGCGTCGGCGAGCCCGAGGACATCGCCAACGCCATCGCCTTCTTCACCGGCGAGGCGGCCGGCTTCGTCTCCGGCCAGGTGCTGTACGTCGCCGGCGGACCGCTCAACTAACGGACTCGAGGGATTCAGAGGTACACGGACATGACCGAACTCCCCGAGCTGTCGGGCCGGGTCGCGCTCGTCACGGGTGCGAGCCGCGGCATCGGCTACGGCGTCGCCGAGGCCCTGGTCGCCCGCGGCGACCGTGTGTGCATCACCGGGCGCAACGAGGACGCGCTCAAGGAGGCCGTCGAGACGCTCGGTGCCGAGCGGGTCATCGGCGTCGCCGGCAAGGCCCACGACCTGGACCACCAGGCCGAGGCCGTCGAGCGCACCATGGAGGCCTTCGGCCGGGTCGACTTCCTGGTCAACAACGCGGGCACCAACCCGGTCTTCGGCCCCATCGCGGACCTGGACCTGAACGTCGCCCGCAAGGTCTTCGAGACCAACGTGATCTCCGCGCTCGGCTTCGCCCAGAAGACCTGGCACGCCTGGCAGAAGGACAACGGCGGGGCGATCGTCAACATCGCCTCGGTCGCGGGCCTCGCGCCCTCGCCCTTCATCGGCGCCTACGGCGTCAGCAAGGCGGCGATGATCAACCTGACCCAGCAGCTCGCGCACGAGTTCGCGCCCAAGGTGCGGGTCAACGCGATCGCCCCGGCCGTGATCAAGACCAAGTTCGCCCAGGCCCTGTACGAGGGCCGGGAGGAGGAGGCGGCCGCGGCCTACCCGCTCGGCCGGCTCGGCGTGCCCTCCGACATCGGCGGCGCCACCGCGTTCCTCACCTCCGAGCAGTCCGCCTGGGTCACCGGTCAGACGCTCGTCGTGGACGGCGGCATCTTCCTCAACGCCGGTGTGAGCTGAGTATCTCTTCCGGGCGCCGAAATCCGGACGGATCGGCGCCCGGAAGACCACCCGGTGTCCGCTCACCGGACTGACAACGTCGTCACGGCCCGGACGGTCCGGAAGGCGGTACTCCGGGCCGGTCCAGGGCGCCGGACGCTGCGGTATGGTCTGCCGACCCTTGGCATGGCGGATCGAGGAGCGTGCGCGTGTTCAACCGGAACCGATTCCTGCGGAGAGTCGCGGCAATCGCGTCCATATCCCTGGTGACCGGGTGCAGTCTGCTGTCCGACGGCGACCCCGACAGCCAGGGGCCGATCGTCGTGGGCACCACCAGCGCCCCCAGCACGCTCGATCCGGCCGGTGCCTGGGACGGCTCCTGGGAGCTGTACCGGAACATCTTCCAGACGCTCCTCGCCTACCCGAACGGCGCCACCACCCCCCAGCCCGACGCCGCCCAGAGCTGCTCCTTCACCGACTCGTCGAGCCGGACCTACCGCTGCAAACTGCGCGCCGGCCTGACGTTCGCCGACGGCGACCCGCTGACCGCCGAGGCGGTCCGGCACTCGATCGACCGCATCCGCACCATCAACGCCCAGGGCGGCCCCGCCGGGCTGCTCGGCAGCCTGGACCGCGTCGAGACGTCCGGTGAGCGCGAGATCGTCTTCCACCTCAACCAGCCGGACGCCACCTTCCCCTTCGTACTGGCCACCCCCGCCATGTCGATCGTGGACCCGGACGACTACCCCGCCGGCTCGCTGCGCAAGGACACCTCGGTCCACGGCTCCGGCCCGTACGAGCTCCAGTCCTACGAGGAGGGCGGCGAGGCCGTCCTGGTCCGCAACGACTCCTACCACGGCTTCGCCGAGCCGAAGAACGACGCGGTGACCATCCGCTACTTCAAGGACTCCGCCGGCATGGTCGAGGCGCTGCGGGACAAGCAGATCGACGTCACCTACCGAGGTCTCGCCGCCGACGACATCCTGGCCCTGCAGGAGCACGACGACGAGGACCTCCAGCTGGTCGACGGCGCCGGCACCGACATCAGCTACCTGGTCTTCAACCCCAAGGACCCCTGGGCGAAGCAGCCCGCCGTGCGCAAGGCCATCGCGCAGCTCGTGGACCGGAGCGCGATCGCGCACAAGGTCTACAAGGACACCGTGGACCCGCTGTACTCGATGGTCCCCAAGGGCCTGACCGGCCACGCCACCGGCTTCTTCGACGACTTCGGCGAGCCGAGCACCGCCAAGGCCCGCAAGATCCTTGCCGACGCCGGCATCACCCGGCCGGTCCCGCTCACCTTCTGGTACACCACCGACCGCTACGGCTCCGAGACGGCCCTGATGTTCAAGGAGCTGAAGCGGCAGCTGGAGGACTCCGGCCTCTTCAGCATCACCCTGGAAAGCCGCCCCTGGAAGAGCTACGTGGTCGGCTACCAGAAGGGTGAGTACCCGGTGTTCGGCCGCGGCTGGTTTCCGGACTTCCCCGACGCGGACAACTTCATCGCCCCGTTCGTCGGCGAGCGCAACGCCCTCGGCACCCCCTACCCGGTCAAGGAGATCACCGGCAGGCTGCTGCCCCACGCGCGCGCGGAGAGCAACCGCGCCAAGACCGTCAAGGACGTGGAGGAAGCCCAGCAGATCATGGTGGACGACGCCCGGCTGCTCCCGCTCTGGCAGGGCCGGCAGTACGTGGCGGCCCACGTCGACATCTCCGGCGGCGAGCAGGCCCTGGACCCGTCGACGATCATGATGATGTGGACGCTGCACCGCAAGACGAGCTGGTGAACGGGCCGTCCGGACCGCGTTGTCAGTGGTCGCCTGTAGGTTCTGAAGCCTGCAAGTGACCGCACGCCGCAGTTGCCCGACACCGTGAGGACGTTGACGTGACCGACATCGCCATGCTGCCCGAATCCTGGCGCGGGGTTCTGGCCGACGAGCTCCAGCAGCCCTACTTCAAGGAGCTGACGGAGTTCGTGGAGGAGGAGCGGGCGAAGGGTCCCGTCTACCCGCCGCGCGAGGAGGTCTTCGCCGCGCTCGACGCCACGCCGTACGAGCGGGTGAAGGTCCTCGTCCTCGGCCAGGACCCGTACCACGGCGAGGGCCAGGGCCACGGCCTGTGCTTCTCGGTCCGCCCGGGCGTGAAGACCCCGCCGTCCCTGCGGAACATCTACAAGGAGATGCAGGAGGAGCTCGGCCTGCCGGTCCCGGACAACGGCTACCTGATGCCGTGGGCCCGCCAGGGCGTGCTGCTGCTGAACGCGGTGCTGACCGTCCGGGCGGGCGAGGCCAACTCGCACAAGGGCAAGGGCTGGGAGAAGTTCACCGACGCCGTGATCCGCGCGGTGGCCTCCCGCCCCGACCCGGCGGTCTTCGTCCTGTGGGGCAACTACGCGCAGAAGAAGCTCCCGCTGATCGACGAGACCCGCCACGTGGTGGTCAAGGGGGCGCACCCCTCGCCGCTGTCCGCCAAGAAGTTCTTCGGCTCCCGCCCGTTCACCCGGATCAACGAGGCGATCGCCGCGCAGGGGCACGAGCCGATCGACTGGCGGATCCCGAACCTGGGCTGACGCCCGCCCGGTGCGGGGCGGCCGCCGCGAAGCGGCGGCCGCGGCTCCCCAGGAGGCCGTGCGCCCGCCGTGCGACCGGCCACGACGGGCCCGCGGCCTGCCACCGGCCCACACCGCAACGGCGCCGCCTGACCGGGAATCCCCGCGGCGCCGGTTAGCGTCGGGGGCGGACCATTGCCGACGGCCCGGAGGGACACCGTGGCGGAGCGACAGGAGCAGACGGCGCCGGACGCCGTGCTGACGCGGATCGGGCAGGTCGTGATGCTGCACCACGGCGGCGACCGCGAGGAGGCCCGCAGCCGCCTCCTGGACCTGTGGACGGAGATCGGCGAGGACGGCGACCCGCTGCACCGCTGCACGCTCGCGCACTACCTGGCCGACACCCAGGACGACCCGGCGGACGAACTCGCCTGGGACCTGCGGGCGTTGTCCGCGGCCGAGGAGCTCGCCGAGGGCCGCGCGGCCGGCGACCCGGCGAGCGTCCGCGGGTTCTTCCCCTCGCTCCACCTCAACCTGGCCGCGGACTACGTCAAACTGGGCCGCGCCGAGGCCGCCCGCAGCCATCTGCGCCGGGCCCGTGGCGCCGCGGGTTCCCTGGCCGACGACGGCTACGGCGACGGGGTCAGATCCGCGATCAGCCGACTGGAACTGCGGCTGCGCGAGGACGGCACCCCGAGCGGGGACGGCTGGGGACCGCCCCGGCAGCGCTGACGCCGCGTGCGCGGTGCGGTGAGGGTGCGTCGGCCGGCCGCGCCACGCCATCCCGGCGGCGCGGACGTGCGCGGACGGTGCGCGGTGCGATGGGAGGCCGTCGGCCCGTGGGCCGCCGTCGCGGCGGGGCCCGCACACGGGGCGGGGCCGCACACCGATGACACAGTGCCCCTTCGAGGGCGGTCAGTGGCCGTACGCCTGCTCGCAGATCCTCGCCTCGGGGCCGTTCTCGTGCCAGCCGCCGTACGCCTTGCCCAGGGCGCACACGTCCGGGGCGGGCGGGACCGGGGGCGGGCCGGAAGGGTCGCCGTGCGGTCGGCCGGAGGGGGCCGGGCGGGGCCGGTGCCGCGAGGGCTCGGGCCGGTCGGGCGGCCGGTGCGTGGTCCCGGGCGTGGCCGGTGCGTGGTGCCGGGCGGGTGACCCGGACTCCGCCGGGTGCCCGGACGGCCCGACCATCTCCAGCGCCTCACGGACCGGCGCCTGCACCACGTGGGGTTCCGCGCTGCCGTCCGGGTGCGGGGCCGAAGGCTGTGAGGGCACGGTGTCCGGCCGGGGCCCGGGTGTCACCGGGTGCCGCACCGTGACACAGCCGGAGAGGGCCGAGACGGCCACGGTGACCACAAGCGCTGCGACGGTCGTCGTTCGATGCACCCGCGCAACTCTGCTGGGTCACCCGTCGGCTCGGCACCAGGGAGCCGGATCCGATGCCCCGAACGGGTGATTGCATGCCCCGTGCGGAGGGTTTCCGTGTACCGGAGGTGACGTTCCCGGCGCACGGCGGGCCCGTGAGCGGCTCGCGCGGACCGCACGGAACACGACGGCGGCGCTGGCCGGCGGCCCCCGTATGCTTCCGGCAGGAACACGCGGGCGAGCGGCAGGGGAGAGCACGTGAAGGTCGGCTGTATCGGACTCGGGGACATCGCGCAGAAGGCGTACCTGCCGGTGCTGGGCACGCAGCCGGGGCTCGACCTGCACCTCCAGACCCGCACCCCCGCCACCCTCGACCGGGTCGGTGACAGCCTGCGCCTGTCCCGGGAGCAGCGGCACGCGACGCTGGACTCGCTGCTCGCCGCCGGCCTCGACGCGGCCTTCGTGCACGCGCCCACCGCCGTCCACCCCGAGATCGTCACCCGGCTGCTGGAGGCCGGCGTCCCGACCTACGTGGACAAGCCGCTCGCCTACGAACTCGCCGAGTCCGAG
Source organism: Streptomyces sp. NPDC013455 (assembly GCF_040632975.1). Taxonomy (NCBI): domain Bacteria; kingdom Bacillati; phylum Actinomycetota; class Actinomycetes; order Kitasatosporales; family Streptomycetaceae; genus Streptomyces; species Streptomyces sp. NPDC013455. Next base: position 40,278 of record NZ_JBEYCX010000020.1, read on the forward strand.
CGGCTGGTCGAGCTCGCCGAGCGGCGCGGGGTCTCGCTGTCCGTCGGCTTCAACCGGCGGTACGCCCCCGGGTACACGCAGTGCCTGGACCACCCGCGTGAGCTGATCCTCATGCAGAAGAACCGCATCGGGCTGCCCGAGGAACCGCGCTCGATGATCCTGGACGACTTCATCCACGTCGTCGACACCCTGCGGTTCCTGGTGCCCGGACCGGTCGACGACGTGACCGTCCGCGCCCGGGCCGAGGAGGGGCTGCTCCACCACGTCGTCCTCCAGCTCTCCGGGGACGGCTTCACCGCGCTCGGCGTGATGAACCGGCTCAGCGGCTCCAACGAGGAGATCCTGGAGGTCTCCGGGCAGGACACCAAGCGCCAGGTGGTCAACCTCGCCGAGGTGATCGACCACAAGGGACAGCCGACCGTGCGCCGGCGCGGCGACTGGGTGCCGGTGCCCCGGCAGCGCGGCATCGAACAGGCGGTCCTCACGTTCCTCGACGCCGTGCGGGCCGGGAAGGTGCTCAGCGCCAGGGACGCGCTGGCGACCCATGAACTGTGCGAGCGCGTGGTGCGAGCGGTTCAGGACCGCTCCGGCGCAGCCTGAGCGCCCGCGCCCCCTCGCTCACGCCCAGCGCGGCCAGCACCAGCAGCGCGCCGTGCACCGGCCAGTCGCCGTGGCGGACGTACGGGGTGACGCCGTGCGCGAGCGGTACGTCGTAGACGCGGGCAGTGCTCGCATCGGTGCCGAGCCAGGGGCCGAGGCGCCGGCCGTCCGGGCCGTACACCGCCGACACGCCCGTGAGGGTGGCGTGCACCATCGGCCGGCCGGTCTCGGCGGCGCGCAGCGCGGCCAGCGAGGCGTGCTGCTCCGGCGCCCAGCTGCTCTGGAAGGAGGAGGTGGAGCTCTGGCCGAGGAGGAGGTCCGCGCCGTCCCCGGCGAGGTGCCGGCTCATGTCCGGGAAGGCGGTCTCGAAGCAGATCAGCGGGCCGACGCGCAGCCCATGACCGACGTTCATCACGGTCTGGCCGGTGCCGCGGTGCCGGTCCTCGCCGGCCGCCCGGCCCACCGAGGTGGCCCAGCCGAGCAGTGAGCGGGCCGGTATGTACTCGCCGAACGGGACCAGCCGCATCTTGTCGTACCGGTCGCCGGTCAGGCCGTCCGGACCGATCAGCACCGAGCTCTTGTAGATGCCGGGCCGGTCGGAGCGGCGGGCGTCCACGTTCACCAGCACGTCGGCGCCCGTCTCACGCGACAGCGCGGCGATCCGGCGGGCCAGGTCGGGACGGTCGTCCAGGTCGAAGCCCACGCTGGACTCGCCCCACACGACGAGGTCGACGTCCTGCCCGGCGAGCCGCCGGGTCAGCCGCTCCTCCAGGTCGAACCGCTTGTCACCGCTGGCCTGCCCGGCCACGACACCGGGCTGCACGACGGCGACCCGGACCCGGCCGTCGACGTCCGGACGCGGTGCCCACACCCACGCGGCCGAGGTCGCGGCGGCCGTCGCGGCCAGCGAGGCCACGGCCGGCACACGGACCCGGCGGACGGCGAGCAGCACGGCCGCCGCCACGTTGACGGCCACCACCAGGAAGCTGAGCAGCCACACCCCGCCGGCCGAGGCCAGCTGCAGCGCGGGCTCCACCTGCCACTGGCTGGCGCCGAGCATGCCCCACGGACCGCCGAGGCCCTGCCAGGACCGGACCAGCTCCACCGCCAGCCAGGCCGACGGCAGCAGAAGCAGCGCGAGGGCACCCCGGCCCGGCGACGGCGCACCGCCGAGGAACCGGCGCACCAGCCACCCCCAGGGCGCCCAGAGCAGGCCCAGCAGCGCGCCTATCAGGAAGATGAACACGTGCAGGCTCGGCAGCAGCCAGTGGTGTACGGCCACCAGGAAGCCGAAACCGCCGCACCAGCCGTCGTACGCGGCCCGCCGCCCGGTCGGCGCCGAGCGGGCCAGCAGGATCCACGGCACCAGGGCGACGTACGCGAACCACCACAGGGACGGGGCGGGGAAGGCGAGCACGGGCAGGGCGCCCGCGAGTGCGGCGGCGCCCGAGCGGCGCCAGGGGGAGGTCAGCCAGCGGTCGATCGTCCTCATACCGCCCCTCCCTACCCAGGCTCTGCCTCCAGTGTGCGCGTGGGAAGCGATCTACGACACGGGAGTGCCGGATCAGTCGCCGGCCCCGGCCGCCGGGTGCTCGGACGTACGCCGCCACTTCTCCCGCACGACCACTTCGCGCAGGCGCCAGCCCTCCGGTGTGCGCAGCAGCGCGAAGTCGTAGCGGCCGCCGCACACCAGGTCGGGGGCGGCGGATCCGTCGGGGCCGGCGAAGCGCAGGGGGCTGAGGTAGTCGGCCCTGACCCGGGCGGTGTCGCCGGTGTCGTGTTCCAGGACGCCGAACCACACCTGCCGGTTGACGATCAGGTGCTGGCACACGGCGACCGGGGCCAGGTGCTCGGCGAGCCAGGCGGCGATGCGCCCCGCGTCGCCCTCGACGCCGCCCGCCGAGCGGTAGTCGGCCCGCCCGTCCGCCGTGAACAGCCCCCGGTAGGCCGCCCAGTCACCGTCGTCCACCGCCACCGCGTACGCGGTGACCAAGTCGTCCACGGCCAGCCGGTCCCTCACGGTCGCGAACTCCGCGCGCTGTGTCATCGGCACAGTGTTGGGCACGGCGGCCGCTGGGCCAAGAGGTGCGCGGGGTGAATATTCGGTGGTGCGGGACGCCCGGGGGAGCCGAACCTGTTGCCGTGAACGCGCAAGCCACCACCACCGGACCGCAAGACACCACGACCGAACCGAAGTTCCGCATCCGGGCCCGGCACACCGACGCCACGGTCACCGTCTACCAGGCCTACCGCCCGGAGATCGGCCGCCCGGCCGCCCGGGCCGGACGCTTCCCGGCCGCCCGGAAGCGGGACCGGATGACCTGGATCATCAAGCCGCGTTCACAGCCCTCAACCAGTGCAGCAGCGGGACCCCAAGGGGGCTACTCCACCTCGATGCCGAAATCCTGAACTAGCTCCTCCAGGCCGCCCGTGTAGCCCTTGCCGCCCAGGACGAAGTCCCAGTCTCCGTTCGACCTTCGGCGGAAAGATCCGAGTACCAAGGCGGTTTCGCGCGGCCGGCCGTCGGAGACTTCAAGCTGTCCGAGCTCAGCCAGCCCCGGGTCGAGCAGGCGGATGGAGGCGTTTGTGAAGCCGGAGAGGTCGGCGTCCGGGTTGACCTCTGGGTCGATGGCCGCCACGAGCACGAACCGGTCGGCCTCATCGGGCAACCCGTCGAAGGAGACGCAGATCGCGGCCTTGTCAGGTGCAGTGGCGGGGAGAGCCCGCACTGAGCCGTCCGGCGTCTGCGGGTTGTTGAAGAAGACGAAGTGATCGTCACTGAGGACCCGGTTGCCACGGCAGACGAGAGCGCACACGTCCAAGGCGACGCCTCCGGTCCACGACATGCCCAGAACGTTGTAATCCTCTGGTAGCCGAGTGCCCGGCACCGAGGGCGTCGGCTGTGCCGGGATTTGCCGACCGCCGTCACCAAGCCGCCCACGCAGCCCGTGACGATGCAGCAGGTCGACGAGTTCGGGGCCCGAGATGAGTTCCAGCGGCTTGCCGTTGGCGAAGGTGTGTGAGCCGGGGCCGAACCCTGACGTCGTCACGAGGACGCCCTTGTTGGCGCCGACGTCCTGCACGGTTCCGTACAAGTCGCGCACAGCGGTGGGCGGCACCGTGCTGCGGTAGCGCTTCACCTGCACGACGATCTTGCCGCCTCGGATGGGCGTGGGATCCAGTGCGTCGACGTCCACACCACCATCGTTGGAACGCTGGGTGGTCACCGCCTGCATCCCCATGGCCCGGAAGAGATCGGCAACGAGATTCTCGAAGGCTACCGGGTCCATGGCGAACAGGTCCGGTTCCTCGTCGCTTCCATGGGCGACGATGCGGTTCCCGACATCCTGCGGCCGCCTGCTCGGCCGTACTGGTGTGAGTTGGTCCGGTCGAGCCGAGAGCTGACCACGCAGTGCGTCAGCCAGGCAACTGCCTGCGTCCACCTGCGCCAGGTGTAAGTCACGGAACGAAGAGCGCGAGGCCATGACGGTCGCAAGGAAGATATGGCCCGGTCGGCCCGTCGTAGGGTCATGCCCATCGACGAACCCGTTCAGGGTCACTGACTCAAGCGCACCCAGCTCATCTGCGGCGAACAGTTCGTGCAGAACGAGGAGCATGCACTGCGCGAGAACCTCCCTGTACAGCGCACGGCGCTGGCCTACTGGGCGAGGGGTCTCCTTATCCTGGTCGACCCCGGACATGTATCGAACGGCCTTGACCTCCGGCACGATGCTGTAAGGGGGCAGTTCCCAATCCAGCACCAACTGTCGGGCCGCCGGGTCGTAGGCTGCTGCCACCTGGCGCGGGAAACCCTCCGGCCATGCCGTCGAGGCGTAGAGAGCAGCTGTGAAGTACTCGACCACGGAATCGGGATCTTGACGCCTTACGCCGTCGGTTATCGACGCAACGCCGGCGTTGTGTCGCCGTACATCAGCCAGCTGAGTATCGGCCCACTGCTGGTACTCCCGTTGATAGGCCGCCAGCTGTTGTTGTCGGTGTGCCTCTGCGGCTTGGGCAGCCTGCCAGTCCCGCTCGAAGCGTGCTCGTGCTTCCGCCTGCGCCTGTGCTCGGCGACTCGCAGTCCAGCCGCTCTGCGTTTGGTAGTGACTGAAATCCGGCATGGGCACCGGCTGCGCCAACGGTCCTGGAGCGAAGGGCTGTACCTCTTCGGGTCGGAGGAGAGAGGCAGCCCTGAAGGGCGGAGCCTGGCAACCCGAGGCAAGAAGACCCTGCAACGACGCAACCTGCGCGTCCAGCTCCTCCGTGCGTCGTAGAGCTTCTGCCTGTCGGTACTCGCGGTGGCTCTGGGCAGCTCGCCGCTGGTACGCCCGCGCTTGCTGTTCTTGCTGTCTCCGCCGTCTGGCTTCGGCCTCCAGTTGACGCTGCTGCTGCCGTTGCATTTCAGCCCAGACACCGACAAAACCAGTAGAGCGACGACTCATGTGCTGCAGGCCCTCCCCAAGGCGCTTTGGTTGTCCCCACAACCAGTTGTAACTAGACGACTGTAGCCAGCAATCACCGTCTCGCATATCCACTTGCCAAAGGAAGCACCGTCGGTCCATCTCCGCAGGTCAAGGTGACTGGAGGGTAACCAGGACGATGCCAGGCCGCAGGACTTAAACGGTCGCTTACCCATCGCTGGACGCCCTGTGTGCGGCGGTTGCAGAAAGGACTGTGAACGCGGCTTGACAGGGATCACCAAGGCGCGTTCACAGTTCCATCCGTGGCCGTAAGATCCTCTTCTGGTGGTCGACACGGCTTGTGGGGGCGAAGTTGGAGAGACCGGACGACCGCATCGCATCCGTCCTGCGCTTCGCTGCGGAACTCGTCGCCTGGGTGGCCACTCCCTAGGTCCTGTCCAGGTATTCATGGCTGCTTGCCGTCTTGGCGGTGGTGGTGCTGATCGGCCTCCCGACTGTCTTCTCCACTCCGGGAGACAAGGCGCAGGTGATCATCCCTGTCTCGGGTATGGTCACGATCCTGCTTGTGCTGCTCCAGCTCGCTGCTGCCGCGATCGCCGCATGGTTGGCATGGCCCATCTATGCGGCAATCCTCGTGTCTCTCCTCGTGGCCGCCACCCCTCGTTACGGAACGTCAACGTTGGCAGTGGCTACTCTCCACGGACCGGCACACCGGCTGAGCCGCGGAGGGGTGGCATCGGAGTGCGTTCGCTCCCCGGGCATACCCGCCACTTCCCTGCCTCGCCCTATCCTTCGGTGAAGTAGGTATACGGCGCCACCGATACTCCTTCGGAGACCGCACGTTCGTCGTCCTCGCCCGCCTCCAGTTCGAGGTCACGCGCCCACAACGAGTGCATGGACCACACGGAGAAGCCGGCGTGGAAGTCGTGGCCGATGTCTGAGGGCGTGCTCGAGTGCCCCAGGGCGTGGAGGTCTGCGACGACGTCATCCGGAAAGCGATAGGTCAGCTGAACCCCTTCGTAGTGCCTTCGGTATCGCCGCCTTCGCCGCTGTAGCCGATCTCCACGAGTTCGACCGTCTCGTCAGCCGCGTAGGTGATCACCAGCATGGGGGAGGCGGAGTAGACGGCGCGCTGTCCGCCCGGGCCGTGATACGGAGACCCGACGCGCTCCTCGACCTGTGAGCGCGGATCGCCGATTCTGACGAGGGCCACGCCTTGTCCTGGAACGATCTCCACGTTGACCATCCTGCCAGCCAGGACAACCACGCGGGAGTCCGCGGAGAGATCAGAACGCCGCCGCTCCGTCCAGCAAAGGTCTGTGAACGAGGCTTGACCTGGATCAAGCCGTCCTTCCTGTGGATGATGTACCGCTGCGGCTGGGGCACCAAGGAGGGGCAGGAGACCGTCCTCGCCGTCGAGATCAGCCGTGAGGGCTTCGAGTGGGCGCTCCGCCACGCCTGCCTGTCCCATTACGTGCCCGCCCTCCACGCCGACCAGGCCGCCTGGAAACGGGAGCTGGCGCGCAGCCCGGCCCGCGTCCAGTGGGACCCGGAGCGGGACCTGCACCTGAACCCGCTGCCGCACCGGTCCTTGCAGCTCGGTCTCGCCGGGGAGGCGGCCGCCCGGTACGCCGACGAGTGGATCGTCGGTATCGAGGACGTCACGCCGCTCGCCACGCGGATCCGCGCGCTGGTGCGGGCGGGCGAGGAGGAGCGGGCCGCCGCACTGCTGCCCGTGGAGAGGCCGTATCCGGTGGCCGACGGGGTGCTGGCACATCTGCGGGCCCAGGCGGGGCACTTCGGCGCCGCCGGCCGGGTTTCCGGCGCGGGCGGTGGGGTCAGGCCGCCTCGATGACCTGTCCGCGCATCGCCGCGGCCCATTCGATCACCAACAGCTCGTACTCCATGCGTTCCTGGGCCGACAGGATGCCGCCCGCACGCAGCCACAGCGCCCTTATCTGCTCGTTCACCTCGGCAGCGGAGCGCGCGGAACCAGGGGGCGGGGAATCGGGGGACATGCGCGACAGCCTAGGGGCAGGAGCTGACCGTGCGCTACCGCATCGCTACGCAGAAGGTATGCGGTTGGTCACCGGCCCGGCACGGTAAGGCGATCGTGGCGGCGACGTGCCTGGCCGTTCCCGGGGGCCCGCCCAGGTCGGGGCGCGTCGCCGCCGTGCGGAAGTTGTCCGAAACGGGGGCGGTGCGAGCGGGCGGTCAGCCCGCCGACTCCGCCGCGTGCGGGCTCAGCACACCCGCACCGACCAGGGCGATGATCACGATGCCGAGGGCGACGCGGTACCAGACGAACGGCATGAAGCTCTTGTTGGAGATCCACTTCATGAACCACGCGATGACCGCGTATCCCGAAGCGAAGGCGATCACCGTCGCGAACAGGGTCGGCCCCCAGGCGACATGGCCCTCGCTCAGCGAGTCCTTCACCTCGAAGGCGCCGGAGGCGAGCACGGCCGGGATGGCGAGCAGGAAGGAGTAGCGGGCGGCGGCCTCGCGCTTGTAGCCCATGAACAGGCCGCCGCTGATGGTCGCGCCGGACCGGGAGACGCCGGGGATGAGGGCGCATGCCTGGCACAGGCCGAAGATCAGGCCGTCCTTGACGCCGAGGTTCTCCAGCGTCTTGCGCTGCTTGGGTGCCCGGTGCCGGCGGCCGGTCTCGTCCAGGGCCGCCATCCGGTCGGCGATGCCGATGACCAGGCCGACGACGATGAGCATGGTGGCGGTGATCCGCAGATCGCGGAACGGGCCCTCGATCTGGTCCTTGAGCGTCACGCCCAGCACGCCGATCGGTATGGATCCGACGATCACCAGCCAGCCCATCTGGGCGTCGTGGTTCCGGCGCATCGTCTTGTCGAACAGCGAGCGGAACCAGGACGAGATGATGCGGCCGATGTCCTTGCGGAAGTAGATGAGGACCGCCGTCTCCGTGCCGATCTGAGTGATCGCCGTGAAGGCCGCGCCCGGGTCCTTCCAGCCGGAGAACGCGGCCGTCAGCCGCAGGTGCGCGCTGGAGGAGACGGGCAGGAACTCGGTCAGCCCCTGGACGAGTCCGAGGACGAGGGATTCAAACCAAGACATGAAGGTAGGGCGTCCAAGCGCTGGGAAGAAATGGTGATCATGTGACGAGGGCAGCGTAGCGGGCCCGGGTGACAGCGGGGCAACAGGGGCCGTACGGTCCGCTCACGCTCCGGCCGCCGGCCCGCTGCCGGCCCGCTGCCGGCCCGCTGCCGGCCGGGGAGGACCGCCGGCCCGCTCAGGCCGCCGTCGGTCCGGTGACGGTCCAGCCGGGGGTCTGCGGGTGGGCCGTCAGGTCCTCGTGGCGCACGGGTTCGCCGCAGGCCCGGCAGGTGACCACCGGCACCAGTTCGCTGCCGCAGACGTGCTCGACGGCCATCGGCAGGTCGACGCCCTTGCGTAGATGGCGGTCGCCCCACTCCTTGAGGGTCATCAGCACCGGCTCCAGCTCCAGTCCCGCCGGCGTGGGCCGGTACTCGAAGCGCTGGGGGCGCTCGCTGTAGGCGCGCTTGGTGAGGATGCCGGCCTCCACGAGCCGGCGCAGCCGTGCGGCCAGGATGTCGCGCGGGGCGCCGATGTTGCGCACCAGCTGGTCGAACCGTCCGTTGCCCAGGCACACCTCCCGCAGCACGAGCAGCGAGTACTTCTCGCCGACCAGCGTGAGCGCGTCGGCGATGGAGCAGGGGCGCGGATCCTTCGTGGCGGCCATGCGGCACAGTCTAAAGGAGGGTTTGAAATTCCAACTCACTCGGCTATGGTGAGTCCAGATTTCCTACTCACTGGTAGCCCCTTCCGTCCACCGCTGGAGGCCCGCCCCATGCGAGACGCAGTCATCGTCGAAGCCGTACGCACCCCCATCGGCAAGGGCAAGCCCAACGGCTCCCTCGCGCACGTCCACCCCGTGCAGCTCCTCGCGCACACCCTGCGGACCCTGGTCGAGCGCACCGGCGTCGACCCGGCGCTCATCGACGACGTGATCGGCGGCACCGTCGACCAGGTCGGCGAGCAGGCCATGAACACCACCCGGTTCGCCGTGCTCTCCGCCGGCTTCCCCGAGTCCGTCCCGGCGACCACCGTGGACCGCCAGTGCGGCTCCTCCCAGCAGGCCGTGCACTTCGCCGCGCAGGGCGTGATGTCGGGCGCCTACGACCTCGTCGTCGCCTGCGGTGTGGAGTCGATGAGCCGGGTGCCGATGTGGTCCAACGTCTCCGACGGCCAGGACCCGTTCGGGCCCGGTATCGCCGAGCGCTACCCCGAGGGCCTGATCCCGCAGGGCATCAGCGCCGAACTCATCGCCGCCAAGTGGTCCCTCACGCGCGCGCGGATGGACGAGTTCGCCGTCTCCTCCCACCGCAAGGCGGCCGCCGCGTGGCGGAGCGGGCTGTTCGACGCCGAGGTCGCCCCGCTGGAGGGGGTCGCGCGGGACGAGTGCGTCCGCCCCGACAGCACTCCGGAGGTCCTCGCCGGCCTCAGGTCCGCCTACCACGACCCCGCTTTCGCCGAGCGGTTCCCGCAGATCGAGTGGAACATCACGGCGGGCAACGCCAGCCCGGTCAACGACGGTGCCTCCGCCGTCCTGATCACCTCGAGCGAGACCGCGGCCCGGCTCGGCCTGCGCCCCCTGGCCCGGCTGCACAGCTTCGCCGTCACCGGCTCCGACCCGGTGCTGATGCTCACCGGGGTCATCCCGGCCACCGAGAAGGTGCTGCGCCGGGCGGGCCTGGACCTGGCCGACATCGACCTGTTCGAGGTCAACGAGGCGTTTTCCAGCGTGGTGCTCGCCTGGCAGCAGGAGACCGGCGCCGACCTCGCCAAGGTCAACGTGCACGGTGGCGCGATCGCCCTGGGCCACCCGCTCGGCGCGAGCGGCACCCGGCTGACCACGACCCTGGTCCACGCGATGCGCGCACGCGGCGCCCGCTACGCCCTCCAGACGATGTGCGAGGCGGGCGGACTCGCCAACGCGATGATCCTGGAAGGGCTCTAGAGCCGGCAGCCCGTCCGCGGGACCGTCAGGCCATGACCCGGCCCGCCGCGGCGACCAGTTCGTCGGTCGCCGCGATGGCCGCCTCCCGACGGGCGGCCAGGACGGCGTGGTCGGTGGCGCCGCGCAGGCCGAACGCGGCCATGGCGGCCGCGCGGGCCACCTCGGCGAGGGCCGGTTCCAGAACGGAGACCGCGACCAGCGGAGCGGTCACGGCGGAGCGGGTCGCGTGGGACGCCGCCCGGGCCGCCTCGACGGCCTCCCGGCCCGCGCCGTTCAGCGCCAGGTCCTCGCGGTGCCACATGGCCCGCCGGTGGTCACCCAGGGCGGCGACCAGATCGGCGAGCGCCAGGCGCAGGGCCTCCGCGCGCCGTTCGGCGCGGTCGGCCCGCCGGTTCACGAACTGGAGCAGCCCGGTGAGCGCCCCACCGAGCAGGGTGCCGGCCACGGCGATGACGCTGGCCCACATCGGTGCGTCCTCCTCGGCGGACGGTGCCACGGCTGGACCGGGCGACGGCTGGACGATGCGACGGCTGGACGGTGCCACGGCTGGACGGCGCGGCGGCTGGACGGTGCGGCGGCCGGAGCGGGCGACGAACGGAGCGTGCGGCGGCCGGACGGGCCCGGCGGCTCACCGGCCGCGCAGCTGGTGACGCTTGCGCCAGGCCACGGTCGCCCCGACGAGCGCCGGTACGGCGATGCAGGCCATCGCGATCAGGAAGGCGGGGGACGTCGGCGCGGAGGCGCGGGCGCCGGCGACCGCGTAGGCGGCCGTGTTCGGGATCGAGCCGAGAGCCGTGGCCAGCAGGAACGGCAGCCAGCCCATGCGGGAGACGGCCGCGCAGTAGTTCGCCGCCCAGAACGGCACCCCCGGGAAGAGCCGGGCGGCCAGCATCGAACGGAACCCGTGCCGGCTGAGCTGCCCGTCGGCCGCCTTCAGCCAGCGGCCCCGCAGCAGGGGCCGCAGCGCGTCCTGCCCGAGCAGCCGGCCCAGCCCGAAGGCCACCCCGGCCCCGAGCACCGTGCCCGCGAGCGCCGTGGCCAGCCCCAGCTGCGAGCCGAACAGCGCGCCCGCGGCCAGGTTCAGCAAGGGGCGCGGCAGGAACGCCACCGTGCACAGCCCGTACGCCGCCGCGAACACGACGGCCGCGGTGGCCCCGCCCAGTTGGGGCGGCCAGCCGTGGGTCAGGAGCCGCTGCGGCTCGAACAGCAGCACACAGCTCGCCGCACCCGCGAGCAGCACGAGCAGTACGGACAGCCGCGCGTAGGGCGACAGCAGCGTGCGCGTGCAGCGCGCGGCGAACCCTGCGCGGGACGACGGCGGGACGGGTACGGCCGCGGGGACGGCCGGCTCCGTGGCGGCGGCCCGGGGCGGGGCCGTGGCGGTGCCAGAGCGGTTGGCATCGAGCATCCGGTGACACTAACCGACAAGTGTGTGTGATCGCCGTATGGTCCGCCCCACGGCCCGAAGGGGAGGACACCGGTCCGCGCCGCCCGAGTCGCCGGGCCGCAACGCGCCCACCGCCGAAAACCATTCGACGCCGGACGAGGCGTCGGACATGATCGACGGCATGTTCCGGTACGCCTTCCTCCTCGCAGCATCCGCCGTCGCGGATGCGCCGAAGGCTGCCGTCCCGCTCCTCGTGGCCGCTGTCGACGGCGCCCGAAGCTGACCCTCCCCGGATCGTCCGGCGGACCCCGCAGGGGGAGGGTCGGCCGGTCCCCGGGGTCCCGCGTCCTTCCGCACGGCTGAGAGGCTTCGAGGTACAGCCATGTCCAAAACCGCCTACCGGCGCACCAAGCCGCATCTGAACATCGGCACGATGGGTCACGTCGACCACGGCAAGACGACCCTGACCGCCGCCATCACCAAGGTCCTCGCCGAGCGCGGCACCGGCACCTTCGTGCCGTTCGACCGCATCGACCGCGCCCCGGAGGAGGCCGCCCGCGGCATCACCATCAACATCGCGCACGTCGAGTACGAGACCGACACCCGGCACTACGCCCACGTCGACATGCCGGGCCACGCCGACTACGTCAAGAACATGGTCACCGGGGCCGCGCAGCTGGACGGGGCGATCCTCGTCGTCTCCGCGCTCGACGGGATCATGCCGCAGACCGCCGAACACGTGCTGCTCGCCCGGCAAGTGGGCGTCGACCACATCGTGGTCGCGCTCAACAAGGCCGACGCGGGCGACGAAGAGCTCACGGACCTGGTCGAGCTGGAGGTCCGCGACCTGCTCACCGCCCAGGGGTACCCGGGCGACGCCGTACCCGTCGTACGTGTCTCGGGCCTCAAGGCCCTGGAGGGGGACCCGAAGTGGACGGCGTCCATCGAGGCGCTGCTCGACGCCGTGGACACGTACGTCCCGATGCCGGAGCGGTACGTGGACGCGCCGTTCCTGCTGCCGGTCGAGAACGTGCTCACCATCACCGGCCGGGGGACCGTGGTGACCGGTGCGGTCGAGCGGGGCACCGTCCGCGTGGGTGACCGGGTCGACGTGCTCGGGGCCGGACTGGAGACCGTGGTCACCGGCCTCGAAACCTTCGGCAAGCCGATGGACGAGGCGCAGGCCGGGGACAACGTGGCGCTGCTGCTGCGCGGGGTGCCGCGGAACGCCGTCCGGCGCGGGCATGTGGTCGCCGCCCCGGGCAGCGTGGTGCCCAGCCGCCGCTTCACCGCGCGGGTGTACGTGCTGTCCGCGCGTGAGGGCGGCCGTACGACGGCGGTCACCAGCGGGTACCGGCCGCAGTTCTACATCCGTACGGCGGACGTGGTGGGGGACGTCGACCTCGGGGAGGTGGGTGTCGCGCGGCCCGGGGAGACGGTCACGATGAGCGTCGAGCTGGGGCGGGACGTTCCGCTGGAGCCGGGGCTCGGGTTCGCCGTCCGTGAGGGTGGGCGGACCGTCGGGGCGGGAACCGTCACGGCCATCGACTGAGGTCTGTGGGGTCCGGGGAGGACCGCGGGTCCATCGCGTGCATGGTCGCGCGGTCCCCCGGGGCCCCTTCGGGGGCGCCTGCGCCAGGCACAATGAGAAGGTGAACGACCTCGTACCCGTCACCCGTGCCGTCGACCACGGCACCGCCAAGCTGCTGCCCGACGTCGATCGCGAGCGCGCCTGGCTGCTCACGGTCGACGGGGCCCCGCAGTCGTACGTCGACCTGGACGAACCCACGCATCTGGAGTTCGAGTACGCACGGCGGCTCGGCCATGTGCTGGACACCGTCGCGGCGGCGGGGCGGCCCCTGGACGTGCTGCATCTCGGCGGCGGGGCGCTCACGCTGCCGCGGTACCTGGCGGCGACCCGGCCCGGCTCCCGGCAGGACGTCGTGGAGGCCGACCGGGGGCTGCTGGAGCTGGTCGTCGAGCATCTGCCGATACCCGACGGGGACGGCATCCGGCTGCACGCCGGGGATGCCCGGGCCTGGCTTGAGGAGGCCCCCGACGACTCGGCCGACGTGCTCGTCGCCGACGTCTTCGGCGGGTCGCGGGTGCCGGCGCACCTGACGTCGCTCGGGTACCTGCGTCAGGCCGAGCGGGTGCTGCGGCGCGGCGGCGTCTATCTGGCCAACCTCGCCGACGCGGCGCCGTTCGCCTTCCTGCGCTCCCAACTGGCCACCTGCGCCACGCTGTTCGAGGAGCTCGTGCTGATCGCCGAGCCGGGCGTGCTGCGCGGGCGGCGCTTCGGCAACGCGGTGCTCGTCGCCGCGCACCACCCCGTCGACACGGCCGCCCTAACCCGGCTCACCGCCTCCGACGCCTTCCCGGCCCGGGTCGAGCACGGCCCGGGCCTGCGGAAGTTCATCGGGGGCGCGCGGCCGGTGCGGGACGAGGACGCCGTGCCGTCACCCGAGCCCCCCGACGGGGCTTTCGGCATCGGCTGAATCGGTCCTGCCGCCCGCCGTCACCTGCCTGGTTCGGCGGCGGAGGTTCCGCACGTCCGGTACGCACAGGACCGCCGCCGTGACGACCACCACCAGCGTGGCACAGCCCCACAGCGCGGGGGTGCGCCCGAAGGCCGCCTCCGCGGGTCCGGCCAGGGCCGTCGCCAGCGGGACCAGGGCGACCGAGCCGAACCAGTCGTACGCCGAGACCCGGGACAGCTTGTCCTCCGGTATCTCCTGGTGCAGCGCGGTCATCCAGGAGACGCCGAACACCTCCAGCGTCACACCGGTCAGGAACATCACCGCGCAGAGCACGGTGACCGGCACGGGTACGGCGAGCGCGGCGGAGGGGAGCGCGAGCGGGAAGACGCACAGGGTGCCGGCGAGGAGGAGGCGGCGCGGCTTCCAGCGGGTCATGAGCAGGGCGCCGGCGACCGTGCCGGCGCCGAAGAAGCCCAGCGCCAGGCCCCACGGGCCCGCCCCGCCCAGGTGGTCCCGGGCGACGAGGGGGCCGTAGACCGCGTCGGCGGCACCGACGACCGCGTTCGCGACGGAGAACTGCACGACGATGCCCCACAGCCACGGCCGCCCGGCGAACTCCCGCCAGCCCTCCCGCAGGTCGGCGAGCATGCCGCCGCTCGGCGCGCGTCGCGGGATGTCGCTCACGTCCAGAAACGCCCGCATGGCCCCGGCGACCGCGAAGGCCGCCGCGTCCGCCGCCAGCACCCAGCCCGGTCCGATCGCGGCCACCATGGCACCGCCGAACGCGGCACCGCCCACCGCCGCTCCCTGCATCGCCATCCGGAACACGGCGAACGCCCGGCTCGCGTGCTCGCCCCGGACCGACGACAGCAGCATGCCCTCGGCCGCCGGGCTGAAGAACGCCTGGCCGGTGCCGCCGAGCGCGGTGAGCACCATCATCTGCCACAGCCGCGCCTCCCCGGTGAGGACCAGCGCCGCGAAGGCGGCCTGGGAGAGGCAGTTGAGGGCGTTGGCCGCGACCATCACCCGGTGCCGGGGGAACCGGTCCGCCACCGCGCCGCCGATGAGCAGGAACACCACCAGCGGCAGGGTCCGCGCGGCGGCCACCAGTCCCACGTCCCCGCCGTCGCCGCCCGCCTGGAGGACGGCGAAGGCGGCGGCGATCAGCGAGCCGTTGGCGCCGAGGCCGGTCACGACGGCGGCCGCGGTCAGCAGCGAGTAGTTGCGTCCCGCCCAGGCGGGTCTGCGGGGGCGGTCCGGGGAGCCGGCGGTCTTGTTCACCGGCCGACTATCTCCGCCCGGCACCCGGTCTGCCAAGTCGGCGTCCGGACGCGTGGGACGGTGCCGCGGTCACTCCACGGTCGGGTCGCCGTGCAGCCGTACCGTGCCGAGGATCTTCTGGACCGTGGCGTCGGGCAGTTCGTCCTTGACGCCCGTGGCGCCGTACAGCGTCCAGGAGACGAAGCTGCCCGTGGAGTTCTTGAAGGCGAAGGTGGTGGCCTTGCCGTCGGTGGAGCACTTGTTCTTCTTCGGCGCGCCGACGACGTACGACGTCGCGACGCTGCCCTTGACGCCCGATGCCGTGGTGAAGGGCTTCGCCTTGCCGATCCGCAGGTACTTCTTGGACGCTTCCGACTGGTCGGTGTAGCCGCCGAAGGCGAACGTGGCCGCGTCGCCGCGGGCGATGCTGGCGGTGTCCTTGGCGCCGTTCTCCCCCTTGGTGCCGCTGCCGGCGAGCGAGTAGGTCGCCTTGGTGCCGTTCTCCTCGGACGAGCAGTAGTCCGGCTTCAGGAACGCGGGCGCGGAGAAGCCGATGTACGCCGAGCCGTCGCCCTTCGCCTTGTCCTCGAAGAAGGAGAAGATGCCGGGCCGCTCCACCTGCCAGTCGGCGGGCACGTCGAAGGCCGTGCCGTACTTGGGATTGACCACGACCTTCCAGCCCGCGATCGTCGGCTTCGCCGCCTCGTTGCCGCGCGGGTCGTCGTTCACGGACGACGTCGGCGAGGGGTTCGGGTCGGACGAGGTGGCCGTCGGCGAGGCACTCGTGTGCTTGCCGCCCTTGCCGTTGTCGGCCTCGTCGTCCTCCGCACCGCCCAGCACCAGGAAACCGGTCACGGCCGCGGTGACCACGACGGCGGTGGCCGCGACGATCGCTATCAGCTTGGTACGGCCGCCGCCGCCCTGCGGGGGCTGGGCCACGGGCACCGTGGGCGGCTGCCCCCACTGCGGCTGCTGGGCGTACGGCTGCGCCTGCGGCTGCTGCCCGTACGGTCCGGCCTGCGGCTGCTGTCCGTACGCTCCGGCCTGCGGGTACTGCTGGTACCCCGGCTGCTGGTACGGGTTCTGCTGCGGTTCACCCGGCTGCTGGTACGGGTTCGCCTGCGGATTCTGCTGCGGGTTCTGCGCGCCCCCGGGCGGCTGCTGATCTGGCCACATGGCCCGTAACCATAGTGCGGATCACTGGTCAGGCTCCGCTACTCGTGAGTAACATGGCGGCCATGAGCGCAGACCAGAAGTCGATCGGCGAGATGCTCGCCGCCACCGTGCCCATGGCCCGGACGCTGAACCTGGAGTTCCTGGAGACCACGTCCGACAAGGCGGTGGTGTCCCTGCCGGACCAGAGCGCGTACCACAACCACGTGGGCGGCCCGCACGCCGGTGCGATGTTCACGCTCGGGGAGTCGGCCAGCGGTGCCATCGTGCTGGCCGCCTTCGGGGACCAGCTCTCGCGCGCGGTGCCGCTCGCCGTGAGCGCCGAGATCGCCTACAAGAAGCTGGCGATGGGCGTGGTCACCGCGACCGCGACGCTGGGCCGGCCGGCCGCCGACGTCGTCGCCGAGCTGGACGCCGGGCAGCGTCCCGAGTTCCCGGTGGCGGTCGAGATCCGGCGCGCGGACGGGGCCGTGACCGGTGAGATGAGCGTGCTGTGGACGCTCCGGCCGACCGACCAGAAGAAGTAGGCGCCGGCCGCCCTGCTCGACGCCGGCCGCCCTGCTCGACGCCGGCCGCCCTGCTCGACGCCGGCCGCCCTGCTCGGCGCCGGCCGCCCTGCTCGGCGCCGGCCGCCCTGCTCGGCGCCGGCCGCCCCACTCCGTGGTGGCCGGCTCGCTCCGTGACGGGCGCCCCGCTCCCGCTGTGCCGGGGCGGGGCGCTGCCGGGCCGGGCGGTTCACCGAACGGCGACCACGTTGGTGGCCTTCGCGCCGACGACCTCGAAGACGACCCGCTGACCCTCGCGGGTGGTCTGCGTCTCCATGCCGGAGAAGGGGCGCCGGGCACCGTCCTCGTCGGCGATGATGCCGACGCCGTCCGCCTTGTTGTAGACGGCGATCGTTCCGAGAGGCATCGTCTGCTCCTCCGTGGGTTGGTCGAGCTGCTGATCTCCCCCGGTGAACAGAGCATCACGCGACGTGTCCGGCGGAGGGAAGGGTTCCGCGGCGCGTCGGCCAGGGTTTGACCGGATGTCAGCGCGGTGTCCGGAGGCGGCCGGTGGGGGCCCGGAACGGGGCCCCGGTCAGGCGGCCTCGCCCGGTCGCGCGGCCCGGTGACGCTCCGCGCGGCCGCCCGCCGCCGCATCGTCCCTCGCCGTGTCGTTCGGCAGCGAGGCCACGAACTCCCTGAGCCAGCGCGTGAAGCCGGGGCCGAGGTCCGGGCGGGCGCTCGCCAGGCGGACCACCGTGCGCAGGTAGTCGGCCTTGTCGCCGGTGTCGTAGCGCTGACCCGTGAAGACCACCCCGTGCACCGTGCCGCCCACTGCCAGCCGCTGGAGGGCGTCGGTCAGCTGGATCTCGCCGCCGCGTCCGGGCGGGGTGTGCTCCAGGACGCCGAAGACGGCCGGGTCGAGGACGTACCGGCCGATGACCGCGTAGCGGCTCGGCGCGGTTCCCGGCGCCGGCTTCTCCACCAGGCCGGTCACCCGGACGACGCCCGGCTCGTCCGCCGGCTCCACCGCCGCGCAGCCGTAGAGGTGGATCCGCTCCGGATCGACCTCCATCAGCGCGACCACGCTGCCCGCGTACCGCTCACGGACCTCCAGCATGCGGCTCAGCAGGGTCTCGCGCGGGTCGATCAGATCGTCGCCGAGGAGCACCGCGAAGGGCTGCTCCCCGACGTGCTGCCGGGCGCAGAGCACCGCGTGGCCGAGACCGAGCGGGTCCCCCTGGCGGATGTGATGGATGCCGGCGAGCCGCGCCGGATCGCGTACGGCGTCCAGGCGCACGGTGTCCCCCTTGGCCGCCAGCGCCTGCTCCAGTTCGAAGGCGTGGTCGAAGTGGTCCTCGATGGCCCGCTTGTGCCGGCCCGTCACCATCAGGATGTCGTCCAGGCCGGCCGCGGCGGCCTCCTCGACGACGTACTGGATCGCCGGCTTGTCGACGACCGGCAGCATCTCCTTCGGCGTGGCCTTGGTCGCGGGCAGGAACCGGGTGCCGAGACCGGCGGCCGGTACGACCGCTTTCCGCACGACGGGTACGGCTGCCGGGGAGGGAGCGGGGGTCGCTGTGCAGTGGGGGCTGATCATGCGGGCCATGCTGGAGCACGCGCATGAGAGCCGGCCCTCAGCGGTGTGGGTGTCCGCTGTGCGGGCGGCCGGGAAGACGGAGAAGGCGTATGTCATCCGGCCTTTGCCGCACAGGAGTTGAGGGTCCGACGGCGACCCCGGCAAAGGATACCGACGGTAACTGCCAGGCCATATCGCGAGTTCGCCGCACGTGCATTCCCACTCCTTGTTTCCTGTGAGTCGCCTGTGCCAAGGTGAGCCTCCCCGCGGGAGGGCAGAGGCAGACGCCGACGTCAGAGCCTGCCCATTAGGTATGCACCAATCACGCACTGCTTTCCGACAGGACGCGCTCGCGCACGGCGTCCTGCGGCTGGAAAGGAAATGGTTCCGTGCCGTCCCCTTACCCCCCACGCCCGCCGTACCCACCGCTGCCCGGCCCGACCGGGGAATCCGACCACGACCTCGTCGCCCGGCTGAGCGGGCCGGACGGCGCCCGGCACCACGCCGTGGCCCTGCTGCTCGCCCGGCACTGGCGGGCCACCCGCGACTACGCCGTCGTCTGCCTGGCCTCCGCCGGGCCAACCGCCCAGCTGGTGGCCACCGCCGCCTTCCACCAGGTGCTCGGCCGCATGGCGGGAGGCGTGCTCGGCGGTGCCCTCCGCCCCCGGCTGCTCCTCGCCGTCCGTGACACCGTCCGCGCCTGGGCCGCGGACGACGCGGCCCGCGCCATGCTGCCGGAATTGCGCAAAACCACCGGCGCTCGTGGCCTGCGCGCCGCGAAGCCGGGACCGGCGGAAAGCAGGCAGCTCGCCGCCCGTGCATTCCGGGCCCTTCCCGGAGCCTCGCAATGTCTTCTCTGGCACGCGGAGGTCGAGGCCGAACCCATATACATACCGGCGGGTCTGCTGGGCATCGACACGGCCACCGCGATGACCGCTCTGGAGCAGGCACGCGAGCAATTCCGTGCCGGTTGCGTAAGCGCCCACCGGGAACTCGCGCCCAGCAGGGAATGCCGTTTCCACAACCGTCTCCTGGACGTCCCCATCCGCCGTGGCGGCGTTCTGCTGCCCGACGTCCGCCGCCATCTGACGGTCTGCCGCCACTGCCGGCACTTCGCCGAACAGCTCGGCCACTTCGACGGCGCCCTGCCCCTGCTGCTGGCCGAGACCGTGCTCGGCTGGGGCGCCCGCCGCTACCTCGACTCGCGGCCCGGCCGCGGCGCCCGCCAGGACTGGCCGCCCCCGCCGCCGGAGCCGCCGGCCGCGTCCCCGGCGGCCGGAGGCCGGCACCGCACCGGCCCGGAGCACCGTCACCGCCGGGCCGTCGCCGTCGGTGTCGGACTCGCCTCCCTGGCGCTGCTCGCCACCGTCCTCGCGGCCGCAAGCCGGTTCGATGACAACGGTGTCCGCGCACCCGGCGCGACCTGGGGCGCGCCCGCCGACAGCACCTCACGGCCGGGCGGCGCCGGCCCCGGTCCCACCTCCTCGCCGTCCGCGGCCTCGGTCGGGCGACCCGTCGAGATCGGTCGCGGCGCCCTGCGCGGCCTCGCCTCCGGGCACTGCCTGGACGTGTCCGGAGGCAGGGGCGCGGCGGGCTCCCGGGTCCGGCTCGCACCGTGCTCGGCGGCCACCTCGCAGCAGTGGTCGTACCGGGACGACGGCTCGCTGCGCAGCGCCGACGATCCCACCCTCTGCCTGGCCGCCGACCCCGGTACGGGAAGCGTCGCGCTGGCCGACTGCGCGGGGCCCGCCGGGGAGGTGTCGTACGACTTCACGGTGCGCGGCGAAATCGTGCTCCGCCGGCGGCACGGGCTGGCTCTCGCACCGGGGTCCGGCCGTTCCGCCGGGCGGGTCGGGCTCTCCCGGCGTGACGATTCGGCGCAGCAGCGGTGGTCGCTGGAGCCGGGGGCGGCGGACGGACGCTCGCGCTCCGGTCCGGCGTCGGCTCCGGAGCCGGGCAGCCGGGGAGGGCATGCCGGCCGGGGCGGGCGATACGGGCGTCACGGGCAGGGCGGGCCGGGTGGCGGGGACGGGAAAGGCGTGGTCGGGAAGGACGTGGACGGGAAGGGCGGGGTGCACGTGCCCGACGTGCCCCCTGCCGGGCGGCCGGAAGGGCCGGACGGGCCGGAGAGGCCGGAGGGATCCGAGAGGCCGGACGGGACGAAGAGGCCCAAGGGTTCGGAGGGGTCGAAACGGTCCGAGGGGTGGGGCGGGCGGCCGCACGGGCGTGGCGGAGACGCGCCGCGCGCATTTCCCGCCGTACCGCCGCGCGCACGCGCCACCGTACCGCCACCCGTGGTCCCGGCTCCCGGACTGCGCGTGGTCCCCGTCTCGGGACCGCCGGTGTTCCCGGTCCCGGGGACCCATGCGGTCCCGGTGCCGCAACCGCGCACGCCCCTGGCTGAATCGCCGCGCACCCCGCCGGCCGTACAGTCGTGAACGCCCCTGACGTACGGCCGTGAAGGCCCCGGTCGTACGGCCGTGAAGGCCCCGGTCGTACGGCCGTGAAGGCCCCGGTCGTACGGCCGTGAACGCCGTCCTGCCGTACGGCCGTGGGCACGCCCGCCGCCCTGTCCGTATCCCGTCGGCCGTGTTCGGGTCTCCGGGAGGACGGCATGTGGATGGCGCATGGTGCGGCGGGGCGTCCGGGCGCGTGGTGCGGGGTGGCCGCGTGAGGTGGCGGACGGCCGGTTTGACGGGCTTGTGCCGGTGTGACGCGCGGGGACGGGAGGGCGTCCGTCTCCGCGCGTGGCGGGAGTTCGCTTGTTTTGCTGCTTCTTGCGGGGATTTCGGGCCCCTGGCCGAATCGGCGCCACCGCACGCGGAAAGGCAGCGGCGTTATTGACCGGCGAGTAACACCTCGCTAGTTTCCGTTGCCCTCGCACCGCAGCGTCACGCCGCACATCCCCCCACCGTGCTGTCTCGCCGATCGTGCCGGAGCATCATGACCTCCCCTGTGCGTGCCCACGACCTGATCCTCTGCCTCACCCCCTTCGGAGAACCCGACGCCGGCCTGGCCGCTGCCGCCTCCGCCGCCGGCGCGCTCGGCATCCTGGACCTGGGTGCCGGTGACCGAGTGTCCCGTGAGCAGCTGTCCCGGCTGAGACGGACGGCACCCGGACCCTTCGGGGTGCGGGTCCCCGGCCGCTGTGCGATGACCCCCACGGACCTCGGCGGCGCCGTGGACACCGTTGTCCTCGCCCCGGACGCCACCTGGACGGCCGGCCAACTGCCCTCCGCCTGCCGGGTGTTGGCCGAGATCACCGATCTCGGGCAGGCACGTGCCGCCGTCCGCGCGGGTGCCTGCGGACTGATCGCCCGCGGCGGCGAGAGCGGCGGCCGTGTCGGCGACCTGAGCACCTTCGTCCTCCTCCAGCAGGTGCTGGCCGACGACGGGTTGAGCGGCCTGCCGGTGTGGGCCTGCGGAGGCATCGGCCCGCGTACCGCGGCGGCCGCCGTCGCCGCCGGGGCGGCCGGGGTCGTCCTGGACAGCCAACTCGCCCTGCTGGCCGAGTCCGGGCTGCCCGAGGCGGTCCAGGCCGTGCTGCGGTCCTTGGACGGATCCGAGACGGTGGTGCTCGGCGGGCACCGGGTACTGCGGCGACGCGGCCCGGACGCCCCACGGCCACCCGCCGACGATCCCGTGGCGGTCGCCTCCCTGCTGAGCGGACGCGAGCTGCGCGGCCGGCTGCTCCCGGTGGGCCAGGACGGCTTCCTCGCCGCCCGGTTCGCGGAGCGGTGGCGGAACGTGCGGGGAGTCGTGCGCGCGCTGACGGACGCGATACGGGAGACGGCCCGGGCGGCGGAGCCGGCGCCGACCGGTGCGACTCCGGCGCCGACCGGTCCGGCGCCGACCGGTGTGGCTCCGGGGCTGACCGATGCGACTCCACCGCCGACCGGCGCGAGTCCACCGCCGACCGGCGCGAGTCCGGCGCCGACCGGTGTGGCTCCGGGGCCGGCCGCGGCCCTGCGGCCGGGAGCCGTCATGAGCCGGGCGCTGGGGACGCGGCTGCCCGTCGCGCAGGGGCCGATGACGCGGGTCAGCGACCAGGCGGGCTTCGCCGCCGCCGTCGCCGAGGCCGGGGCGTTGCCCTTCCTCGCGCTGGCGCTGGCCGACGGGCAACGGGCCCGGGCGATGCTCACCAAGGCGCGCGCGGTGCTGGACGGCCGCCCGTGGGGCGTGGGCGTGCTCGGCTTCGCGCCCGAGGACATCCGCGCCGCCCAACTGGACGCCGTACGGGAGCTGCGGCCCACCCACGCGATCGTCGCGGGCGGACGGCCCGCCCAGGCCGAGGCGCTGGAGCGGGCCGGGATCCGCACCTTCCTGCACGTGCCCTCGCCGGGGCTGCTCCGGCAGTTCCTCGACGCCGGCGTGCGCAGGTTCGTGTTCGAGGGGTCCGAGTGCGGCGGCCATGTGGGACCCCGGGCCTCGTTCCCGCTGTGGGAAGCACAACTGGCCGTGCTGGAGGACTTCCTGGAGCGGACCGGTAGCGGCGGCGCCGACGAGGCGCCCCGGCTGGAGGTGTTCTTCGCCGGCGGCATCCACGACGAGCGGTCCGCGGCGATGGTCGCCGCCCTGGCCGCGCCGCTCACCGCCCGGGGCGCCGCCGTCGGCGTCCTCATGGGCACCGCCTACCTGTTCACCGAGGAGGCGGTCGCCCGCGGTGCCGTCCGGCCGCTGTTCCAGCGGCAGGTCCTGGCCGCCACCTCGACCGCCCTGCTGGAGACCGCACCCGGCCACGCCACCCGCTGCGTGCCCAGCCCCTTCACCCGCGACCACCGCGAGCGGCAGGCCGCGTTACGGGCGCAGGGCCTACCCGAGCGGCAGATCTGGGAGCGGCTCGAACGGCTCAACGTCGGCCGGCTGCGCATCGCCAGCAAGGGCCTGACCCGCGCGGACGACGGTGAGGTGCGGGAAGTCGCCGAGGAACGGCAGCTCGCCGACGGGCTGTTCATGGCGGGCCAGGCCGCCGTCCTGCGCTCGGCGACCACCACCGTGGCGGCCCTCCACCGGGCGGTGACCGACGGCGCCGCCGATTTCCTGGCGGGTATCCGAGGTGCGGCGCCGGCCCGAGGTGCGGCGCCGGCCCGAGGCGCGGCGCCCGCCCTCCGTGCCGTCGGCACGGAACCGACCCCGTCCCCGCCCCCGCCCCCGCTCCCACCCCTCGACGTCGCGATCGTCGGCATGGCGTGCATGTTCCCGCAGGCCCCCGACCTCGCCACCTTCTGGGCGAACACCGTCGCCGGGCGCGACGCCGTCACCGAGGTGCCGGCCGACCGCTGGGACCCGGCCGTCCACCACACCGCGGGCGGCACCGCGTCGAAATGGGGCGGCTTCCTGCCGCCCATCCCCTTCGACCCACTGCGCTACGGCATCCCGCCCGCCTCCCTCGGCAGCATCGAACCCGTGCAGCTGCTGTCCCTGGAGGCGGCCCGCAGGGCACTGGAGGACGCCGGGTACGGCGACCAGGGCAGGAAGTTCGACCGCTCCCGCACGTCCGTCGTCTTCGGCGCCGAGGCCGGCAGCGACCTGTCCAACGCCGCCACCCTGCGCGCCGTCCTGCCGTCGTACTACGGCAAGGTCCCCGACGGACTGGAGGAGCAGCTGCCCCGGCTCACCGAGGACAGCTTCCCCGGCATGCTGGCCAACGTCATCTCCGGCCGGATCGCCAACCGCCTGGACCTCGGCGGCGCCAACTACACCGTCGACGCCGCCTGCGCCTCCTCCCTCGCCGCCCTCGACGTGGCCTGCAAGGAACTCGTCTGCGGCACCAGCGACCTGGTGCTGTGCGGCGGCGCCGACCTGCACAACGGCATCAACGACTACGTCCTGTTCTCCTCCGTCCACGCGCTCTCGCCGACCGGCCGGTCCCGCGCCTTCGACGCCTCCGCCGACGGCATCGCGCTCGGCGAAGGCGTGGCCTGCCTGGTCCTCAAACGGCTCGCGGACGCCGAACGCGACGGCGACCGGATCTACGGCGTGGTCAAGGGCCTCGGCTCCGCCAGCGACGGCCGCGCCCTCGGCCTGACCGCGCCGCACGCCGAAGGCCAGCGGGCCGCGCTGCGACGGGCGTACCGCAACGCCGGTGTCGCGCCCGCCGCCGTCGGCCTGGTGGAGGCGCACGGCACCGGGACCGTCGTCGGCGACCGCACCGAACTCCGAGTGCTCGCCGAGGTGTTCGCCGAGTCGGGCGCCGTGAACGGCGGCTGCGCGCTCGGCTCGGTCAAGTCGCAGATCGGGCACACCAAGTGCGCCGCCGGACTCGCCGGACTGATCAAGGCCACGCTGGCGCTGTACACCGGGGTCAGGCCACCCACCCTGCACCTGGAGCGGCCCAACCCGGCCTGGGACGCCGGGGACAGCCCGTTCGTCTTCCACACCCGCGCCCAGCCCTGGGCCGCACCGCCCGCCGAACGCCTCGCCGGGGTCAGCGCGTTCGGGTTCGGCGGCACAAACTTCCACGCCGTACTGTCCGCGTACGGCGACGCGCCACCGCCCCGGCAGACCCTGGACGCCTGGCCCGCCGAACTGTTCCTCTTCCGGGGCCGGGACACGGCGGCGGCCCGCCGGGTGGCCGCCGAGATCCTCCGGGCCGCCGAGACGGACGGCTGCCCCTGGCGGCTGCGCGACCTCGCCCTCGCGGCGGCCCGGCGCGCCGACACCTCGCACGAACCGGTGCAGGCGGCGGTGGTGGCGCGGGACACCGGGGAGCTGATCGGCCGGCTGCGCCACATCCTCGCCGACGAGCCCGACCCGGGCAGCGGCATCCACCTCGCGGCCCCGACCGACGGCCGGCTCGCCTTCCTCTTCCCCGGCCAGGGCAGCCAGCGCACCGGCATGCTCGCCGAGCTGCTGATCACCCTGCCGGAGCTGCGCCACTACCTGTTGCTCGGCCGGGCCCACGCGGACCGCGTCTTCCCGCCGGCCGCCTTCGACGACGCCGCCCGCGAGCGCCACCAGGCCGCCCTCACCGACACCCGGACGGCACAGCCCGCCCTCGGCATCACGGGACTGGCCGCGCACGCCTTCCTCACCTCCGCCGGCGTCCACCCGGATCTGGCCGCCGGGCACAGCTACGGCGAGCTGGTCGCCCTCGCCGCGGCCGGCGCCCTCGATCCGGAGACACTGCTGGAGCTGAGCGCCGAGCGGGCCGCCGCGATCCTGGCGGCGGCCGGTGACGAACCCGGCACCATGGCCGCCGTGGGCGCCCCCGCCGAGGAGGTGCGAGTCGCCCTGCGCGCGGCCGGGGTACCCGCCTCGGTCGTCGTCGCCAACCTCAACTCGCCCCGCCAGACGGTGATCTCCGGACCCACCGACGATGTCGCAGCCGCCCTTCGGGCACTGCGCGCGGCCCGGCTCGGCGCCCGCCGCATCCCGGTCGCCTGCGCCTTCCACAGCCCGGTGGTGGCCGGCGCGGAGGAGCGGTTCGCCAAGGTGCTCGCGGACAAGCCGGTCCGGGCACCCGAGATTCCCGTCTGGTCCAACCGCACCGCCACGCCCTACCCGGCGGACCCCGACGCCGTGCGCGCCGGGCTCGCCGCCCAGATCGGCGCCCCGGTGGCGTTCACCGCGCAGATCGAGGCGATGTACGAGGCGGGAGCGCGGATCTTCGTCGAGGCGGGTCCGGGCACGGTCCTCACCCGCCTCGTCGGCCAGATCCTCGGCGACCGCCCGCACCGCACGGTCGCCTGCGAACCACGAGCCGACAGCGGCCTGGCGGGCTGGCTCGACGCCCTCGCCCGACTCGCCGTCGCGGGGCAGCCGGTGCGCACCGCGTGGCTCTTCCGGGGCCGGGACGCCGTCGACGCGCTGCGCACCCCGGCGCCGAAGCGGCCCGGCTGGACGGTCGACGGGCACCTGGTCCGTACGGCCGACGGAGCCCTCCTGCCCGGCGCGCTCGCGCCGGCCCGACGCGTGGTGGAGACGACTGTGACGACCGACCAGCCGAACGGCACCCCCGCCGACGGGGACGCGCTGATCTCCGAGTTCCTGCGCACCAGCCGGGAGATGATCGCCGCCCAGCGGGACGTGCTGCTCACCTACTTCGGCGGTGCGACGCCGACCCCCGTCGTACCCGGACCGGCCGTACGGGTGGCCGAGCCCACCCGACCCGCCGTGCCGGAACACCAGTCGCCCGGACCGGCCGTACGGTTCGCCGAGCCGGCCCGACCCGCCGTGCCGGAACACCAGTCGCCCGGACCGGCCGTACGGTTCGCCGAGCCCGCGCGGCTCGTGCTCCCGGAGGGGCCGTCGGCCCAACCGGTGGAGGCGAGGCCGGCTGCCGACGTGGCGGCTGTCGTACGGGAGATCATCAGCGAACGCACCGGCTACCCCGTCGACATGATCGAGCCCGAGCTCGACCTGGAAGCCGACCTGAGCATCGACTCGATCAAGCGGGCCGAGATCGCGGGAGAACTCGCCCGTCGCCTGGGCATCGCGGGCGGCGCCGAACTGCTCGGCGACGCGGAACTGGAGGAACTCGCCAAGGCACGCACCGCGGCCGCCGTGACGGCGTGGCTGACGGCACGCATGGGCACGAAACCTGGCGGCGGGGACGGCCGGGCGCCCGGCGCGGTCGCCGGTCGGGGCGGTGGAGGCGGACGGGTGTCCGGCGCGGTCGCGGATACCGGCGGAGGGGGTGGTCCGGGGTCCGGCGCGGTCACGGATCCGGGTGGCCAGGGCGGTCCTGCGATCGGCGCGGGTGGTCCTGTGTTCGGCGCAGCCGCCGATCCGGGCGGCGGAGGCGGCGGGGCGTCCCTCGCGGTCACTGGTTCGAGCGGGACCGTCCTCGACGGGTGGGACAGCCCCCGCGGCGCCGCCCCCCAGCGCTGTGAGCTACGGACCGTTCCGCTGCCCGACCCGGACCCGGCCCCCGGCACCGGCCTGTCGGGCAAGCGGTTCCTCATCATCGGTGACGGACCCGCTCAGGGGGTCACCCCGGGCGAAGTCGAGGGCGAAGGCCACAGCGAGGTCGAAGGTGAGGGAGGGGTGGGCGGCGGCGGCAGCGTGGTGGCCGAGGTCGCGGCCCGGCTCGCCGCGTACGGCGCCGACGCCGTGACCGTCGACCGCGCCCGGCTGCTCGGCCCGCCCGACGGCCCGCCCGACGGCTCACCCGACAGTCCACCTGACAGCCGGGCCGACGGTCCGGCCGACAGCCCGTCCGACGGTCCGGCAGACGGTTCGTCCGACGGTCCGGCAGACGGTTCGGCCGGCGGTCCGGCAGACGGTTCGGCCGGCGGTCTGGCAGGCGGTTCGGTCGGCGGTCTGGCAGGCGGTTCGGCCGGCGGTCCGGGCGGCGGCGGGCCCGATCGTACGGCCGGTGGCCCCGTCCACGGTGTCCTGTACCTGGGCGCGCTGTCCGGTTCCGGCGTCCCCGTGCTGCCGGACGCCTTCCCGCTGCTCCAGGCGGCGTTGGCGCGCGACCCCCGGGTGCTGCTGGCCGTGCGTGCCGCCGACGGCGCCGGGGCGCTGCGCGCGGCGGGCCTGGACGGCCTCGTCCGCAGCGTCGGCCGCGAGTACCCGCACCTGCGGGCACGGGTGCTGGCGGTCGGCGACACCAGCCCGGCGGCCGTCGCCGAAGCGGTGCTCGCGGAACTGCGGGCCCCGGAAGCGGCCCCCGTCGTGCTCCGCACGCCCGCCGGACAGCGCCGGGGCGTGCAGCTCGTGCCCGCGCCCCTCGGCCCGCTCGGCACGACCGGCGCCGGGCCGGCCGGGGACGGCGCCGCCGAGGCCGCCGCGCTCGGGCTCGACCGGGACTCCGTGATCCTGCTGGTCGGCGGCGCCCGTGGCATCACCGCGCGGTTCGCGAGCGCGCTGGCCGCCGCCTGCCGGTGCCGGATCGAGCTGCTGGGCCGAACGCCCGCGCCCACCGCATCCGAGGCCCCGCACACCGCGGCCGCCCGCACCCCGGCCGAACTGCGCGCCGCGCTCGCGGCGAGCCCCGGCGCTCCGAAGCCGGAGCCCGCCGGAATCAACCGCGCGGCCCGACTGATCCTCGCCCAGCGGGAGATCGCCGCCACGCTCGCCGAACTCGGCGCCCTCGGCAGCCCGGCCCGCTACCGCTCGGCCGACGTCCGGGACCGGGACGCGGTCCTGCGGTCGGTCAAGGAGATCCACGCCGAACACGGCCGCCTGGACGGTGTGGTCTTCGCCGCCGGAGTGATCGAGGACCGGCTGATCGCCGACAAGACACCGGAGTCCTTCCGCCGGGTCTACGGCACGAAGACGGCCGGGGCCGCCGCGCTGTTCGCCGCGCTGGACGACCTGCCTGCCGCGCCGGCCTTCACCGTGCTGTTCGGCAGCATCGCCGCCGTCCTCGGCAACCGGGGACAGGCCGACTACGCCGCCGCGAACGACGCCCTGGAGGTGCTCGGCGCCGACCGGGCCCGCCGTACCGGCCGGCGCACGCTCACCGTCCACTGGGGTCCCTGGGCGCCGGCCGGCCACCACACCGGCATGGTCGGTGCGGAACTCGGCCGCGAGTACGCCCGGCGCGGGGTCGCGCTGATCGACCCGGACGAGGGCACCGCGGCCCTGCTCCGCGAACTCGCCTGGGGTGACCCGGCGACCCGCGCCGTCGTCTACACCGCGTCGGGCTGGTGAGATGACGGAACGCCAGACACCCGTCGCCATCGTCGGCATGGCGGTCCTGCTGCCCGGCGCCGCCGGCCTGGACGCCTACTGGCGCAACCTGCGGGACGGCGCCGACGCGATCAGCGAGGTGCCCGCCGGTCGCTGGGACGCCGACCACTACCGTCCCGGCTCGGCCGCCGGACCCGCCGTCGCCGGCCAGGTGTACTGCCGGCGCGGCGGGTTCGTGGACGGCCTGGCCGAGGTGGAGGTCACCCGCTACGGCGTCATGCCCGCCTCGGTGCCCGTCACCGAGCCGGACCAGCTGATCGCCCTCGACGTGGCCGCCGCCGCGCTCGCCGACGCGGGCGGAGCGGACCGGCTGCCCGAGCGGCACCGGGTCGGTGTCGTCCTGGGCCGGGGCGGCTACCTCACCCCCGGCCTGGCCCGGCTCGACCAGCGGGTGCGCACCGCGAGCCAACTCGTCCGCACGCTAGGCGAGTTGCTGCCCGACCTGGCACCCGGCCAGCTCGAACGCGTCCGGGCCGCCTTCACCGAGCGGCTCGGCCCCGACAGCCCCGATGCCGCGATCGGCCTGGTCCCCAACCTCGCCGCCTCCCGCATCGCCAACCGCCTCGATCTGCGCGGCCCCGCGTACACCGTGGACGCGGCCTGTGCCTCCGCCCTGGTCGCCGTCGACCAGGCGGTCGCCGCGCTCGCCGCCGGCCGCTGCGACCTCATGCTGGCCGGGGGAGTGCACCACTGCCACGACATCACCCTGTGGAGCGTCTTCTCCCAGCTGCGTGCCCTGTCCCCGACGGAGCGCATCCGCCCCTTCCACCGTGACGCCGACGGCATCCTCATCGGTGAGGGCACCGGCGTCGTCGTACTGAAACGGCTTGCCGACGCCGAACGCGACGGTGACCGCGTCTACGCGGTGATCCGCGGTACCGGCATCGCCGGCGACGGCCGTACGGCGGGGCTCGTCAACCCCGATCCGGGCGGGCAGACCCGGGCCGTGCGCCAGGCCTGGCGGGCCGCCGGACTCGACCCCGCCGCGCCGGACTCGGTCGGTCTGCTGGAGGCGCACGGCACGGCCACGCCCGCCGGTGACACGGCCGAACTCACCACGCTCGCGGAGGTGTTCGGACCGGGTGCGGGCTACGGCCGCGACGAGCGCCCGGTGCTCGGCTCGGTGAAGTCGATGATCGGGCACACCATGCCGGCGGCGGGCGTGGCGGGCCTGGTGAAGGCCGCGCTCGCCCTCCACCACCGCACCCTGCTGCCCACCCTCCACTGCGACGACCCCCACCCCGGCCTCGCCGCGACGCGCTTCTCGCCCCTGGAGTCCGCCCGGCCCTGGGAGACCGGCCCGCGGCAACCCCTCCGGCGGGCCGCGGTGAACGCGTTCGGGTTCGGCGGGATCAACGCCCACGTGGTGCTGGAGGAGCCGTCGCACGGCCGTCGCACCGCGGTGCGGTCGTCACACGGCCATCCCGCCGCGGTGCGGTCGTCACACGGCCGTCCCAACGCGGAGCGCGCCCGCGCCGACGACCGCCCGTCAGTGCAGCAGGCACCCACTCCGGCGGCCGCGCGCCCCGCCTCGCCCCACCCGCGCGTCACCGAGCCCGAACGCGTTCTCCTGCTCGCGGCCGACAGCGTGCCCGCGCTCGCCGCGCTGCTCGATGCCGAAGACCGGGCCGTACTCGCCGCCGGACTCGACGTCGCCGGGCGCGGTGCCGCCGGGCTCGACGCCGTCGCATTCGACGTCGCCGCGCCCGATGCCGCCGTACTCGACGTCGCCGGACTCGGCGCCGCACGGGGGCCCCGCCCCGGCCCCGGCCCGGTGCGGCTCGCCGTCGTGGACCCGGGCGCCAAGCGGCTCGCCCTCGCCCGCCGCGCGGTCGCCCAGGGGCGCCCCTGGCACGGCCGCGGTGACGTGTGGTTCCGGCCGGCCCCGCTGCTCGGCCCGGCGGGCGGCAGGCTGGCGTTCGTCTTCCCCGGTCTGGAGGCCGACTTCACGCCCCGCACCGACGACGTCGCCGCCCACTTCGGTCTGCCCCCGGTCACCGGCACCGGCCCGGACCTGCCGGTCGGCGACGTCGGCCGGCACGGCTTCGGCGTCGTGGGCGTGGGCCGCCTGCTCGACCAGGCGCTGCGCCGCATGGGCGTCGTACCGGACGCGGTCGCCGGGCACAGCGTCGGTGAGTGGACGGCCATGGCCGCGGCCGGGCTGTACCCGGCCGACCAGGTGGACGCGTTCATGGCCGGGTTCGACCCGGACTCGGTCACCGTCCCCGGCCTCGTCTTCGCCGCCGTCGGCGCCTCCGCCGCCCGCGTCCGCGCCGCCCTCGCGGGTGGCTGGGCGGACTCCGGGATCGTCCTCTCCCACGACAACGCGCCTCGCCAGTCCATGGTGTGCGGCCCCGGCACGGCGGTGCGGGAGTTCGTCCGGTCCCTGCGCGCGGAGGGCGTGCTCTGCCAGGTCCTGCCCTTCCGGTCCGGCTTCCACACGCCGATGCTCGCACCGTTCCTGGCGCCCATCAGGGCGGCCGCCGACCGCTTCCGTCTCCACCCGCCGACCGTCCCGGTGTGGTCCGGGACGACCGCGGCGCCCTTCCCGCGGGACGAGCCGGCGATCCGCTCACTCTTCGTACGGCACCTGCTGGAGCCCGTCCGCTTCCGTGAGCTGACCG
Organism: Streptomyces sp. NPDC013455; assembly: GCF_040632975.1. Classification (NCBI taxonomy): domain Bacteria; kingdom Bacillati; phylum Actinomycetota; class Actinomycetes; order Kitasatosporales; family Streptomycetaceae; genus Streptomyces; species Streptomyces sp. NPDC013455. Next base: position 71,942 of record NZ_JBEYCX010000020.1, read on the forward strand.
AGGCCATGTACGCTGCCGGTCACCGCGTCTTCGTCCAGACCGGCCCCGGCCGGCTCACCTCCCTCATCACCGACACCCTCGGCGACCGCGACCACCTCGCCGTCGCCGCCAACTCGCCCCACCACACGGGCCTCGGCCAACTCCGGCGGGTCGCCGCCGCGTTGTGGACGGCCGGCGCGTCCGTGGCGGCGACGGCAGCACGGCAAGCCCCGGCACCCCGGCCGGACGCGGCACGCCGGCCCGTCCGGCTCGACCTCGGCAGCGCCCTGGTCTCCCTCGACGCCCGGACCCGCGAGGCGCTGCGCTCGGAGCTAGGAACGGCCGGTCCGGCCCGACGACCGGCGGAACCGACCGCGCGGCCGGAAGGCTCTCCTCCGCGGTCGGACGGACCAGTTGTGCGGTCGGGTGAAGGAGCCGCACGGCCGCAAGAGACAGCCGTACCTGCCCCAGGGCCGGGGGAGACAGCCGTACGCGCGCCACGGCCGGGGGAGACAGCCGTACGCGCGTCACGGCCGGGCGTCTCTCCCGCGGCTCCGCGGACCTCTCCCGCGGCTAGGAGCGCACGCGCCGCGCCCGTCCCCGCCCTCGACGAGCTCGCCCGCCGGCACCCGGCCGCCGCCGAACTGACCGCCCTGCTGCGGGACACCGCGGACACGGCGGCGGAACTGATCGCCGCGGGCCGCCGGCGCGGTGACCGCCACCCCCCGGCCCCCGCCCCCGCCGCAACCACGGCATCCGAACCCGCACCCGCGCCCCCGCCCCCCGCAAGCCCCCACCCCACCCCCACCCCCACCCCCACACCCCCGGGAGCCCCCACGGCACTCACCGGCACCCCCGCCACCACGACCCTGCACGTCTCCCCGCGGGTCATGCCCCACCTCCTCGACCACTGCTTCTTCCCCCAGCGGCCCGGCTGGCCGGAGGTGGAGGACCGCTGGCCGGTCGTGCCCGCGACCACGATCGTGCGGCACATGATGGACGCGGCGGAGGCGGCGGCCCCCAGCCTGCTCGCCGTCGCCGTGCACGGCGCCCGCTTCGACCGCTGGCTCACCGCCACACCCCCCGTCGACGTCCCGGTCACCGTCACCGCGGACACCGGCCGCCCGGACCGGGTCGCCGTCACCTTCGGCACCACCGCCCGTGCCGTGGTCGAACTCGCCGCACGGCACCCGGCGCCACCCCCGCCGAGCCCCCTCCCGGGCGAGCCGGCGCGCCCGCCGGAGCACACCGCCAGGCAGCTGTACGACGAGCGCTGGATGTTCCACGGCCCGGTCTACCAGGGCCTGACCGAGCTGAGCGCGATCGGCGAGCGGCACGTCCGCGGAGTGATCACCACCCCCGCCGCGCCCGGTGCCCTGCTGGACAACGTGGGGCAGCTGCTCGGCTACTGGATCATGGCGACCCGGACCGAGCGGACCGTCGTCTTCCCGGTGCGGCTGGGGGAGGCGCGCTTCCACGGACCGCACCCCGCGCCCGGCACCGGCGTCCACTGCGTGCTGCGGATCACCTCGCTCACGGACACCCTGCTGGAGGCGGACGCGGAGCTGACCGTCGGCGGCAGGGTGTGGGCCCGGCTGACCGGCTGGCAGGACCGCCGCTTCGACAACGACCCCACGACCCGGCCCGTCGAACGGTTCCCCGAGCGCCACACCCTCGCCACGGCCATGCCCGGGGGCTGGGCGCTGGTGCACGAGCGGTGGCCCGACCTGGCCTCACGCGAACTGATCATGCGCAACTCGCTGGGCAGAGCGGAACGCGCCGCGTACGCCGCGCGCCCCCCGCGCGGCCGCCGGCAGTGGCTGCTCGGCCGGATCGCGGCCAAGGACGCCGTACGGCAGTGGCTCTGGCAGCACGGCGAAGGGCCCGTCTTCCCGGCGGAACTGCGCATCCGCAACGACGAACTCGGCCGCCCCTACGCCACCGGCGTACACGGCCGCGCCCTGCCCCCGCTCGACGTCTCGCTCGCCCACCGGGCCGAGGCCGCCGTGGCGATCGTCCGGCCGCACTCGCCGGGGCCCGGCCCCGGCATCGACATCGAAGAGGTCACCGAGCGCGACCCGGCGACGCTCACCACCGCACTCGGCCCGGCCGAACTGCGGCTGCTGCGCGCCCGGTGCGCGGAGGGCGGCGAGCCGGAAGCCGTGTGGTTCACGCGGTTCTGGGCCGCCAAGGAGGCGGTCGCCAAGGCCGAGGGCGTCGGATTCGGCGGCCGCCCGAGGGACTTCACCGTCCTGGAGACCTCCCCGGACGGCGGCCGGCTGCTGGTCTCCGGCCGCCTGGAGCGCGCGTACACCGTGCGCTGCGCCCCGGTGAGCAACCCGGCCGCCCTGCCCCGGCGCGCCTATGTGGTGGCCTGGACCACGGGCCCCTCAGCCGACGACGAACCCCCCGACGCACCAGCCGAGGAGTACGCCCGATGAACCCCACCCAGCCGGTCCCGCCGGAGCCCACTGCCGACACCGTGCTCGCCGACGTCACCGGCATGCTCCGCACGGTGCTGGCGGAGTACGGCGACGACGACCTGGTGATCGGGATGTCCACCACCTTCAACTGCGACCTGGGGCTGGAGAGCATCGACCTCGTCACCCTGGCGGGCCTGCTGGAGGAGCGGTACGGGAAACGCGTCAACCTCGCCGCGTTCCTGGCCGGCATGGAGTTCGACGAGATCATCGATCTGACCGTCGGCCGGCTCGTGGAGTACGTGCTGTGGAGCCTGAAGACCACCCGGGGGGCCTGAGCGATGGCGATGGTCGACGCCGGCGGCGTCCGGCTGCACGTCCAGCGGACCGGCCCCGCCGACGGCCGCGCCCCGCACGGCACCGTCGTCCTGGTCCACGGGCTGCTCACCGACAGCCTGGCCAGCTACTACTTCACCGTCGCCCCCCGGTTCGCGGCCGCCGGACTCGACGTCGTCATGTACGACCTGCGCGGCCACGGCCGCAGCGAGCGCCCCCCGGACGGCTACACCCTGGACCACAACATCGACGACCTGGCGGCCCTCCTCGACCGGCTCGGCATCGGCGGCCCCGTCCACCTGGCCGGCAACTCCTTCGGCGGCACCATCGCCTTCGGCTACGCGGCCCGCCACCCCGGCCGCGTGGCCGGCCTGACCCTGATCGAGTCCGAGCCGGCGACCGCCGCCTGGGCCGCGAAACTCGGCGGCATCCTGCGCCGGGTGACGACCGAGCTGGCGCACAACGAACCGGACGCGATCGCCTGGATCACCGCCCACCGCGGCCACAACACCGCTCGCCTCGCCAAGGGCGCGGCCCGTCTCGCCCGCGAGACGACCCTCGCCCGGGACGTGCCCGCCAGCCGGGTACTGACCGCGGCCCAGATCGGAGCCGTACGCTGCCCGGTCCTCGGTGTCTACGGCGGCGACTCCGACCTGGCGGACCTGGTGCCGGCGCAGCGGCGGCTGCTGACGGACTTCCGGGCGGTCGTCCTGCCGGGGCACGCACACTCGGTCCTGGTCGAGGCGCCCGGCCCGGTCGGCGCGCACATCCTGGACCAGGTCCGGGCGGGGGCGGGCGTCCGGTGAGCGGCTTCCTCTTCGTCGTCCCGCCGCTGACCGGGCACGTCAACCCAGCCGTCGGCGTCGCCGCCCGGCTCGCCGCGCACGGGCACCGGGTGGCCTGGGTCTGCGCCGACCCCGCGCTGGTACGGCGGCTCGCGGGCCCGGACGCCGAGGTGTTCGGCTGCGCGGGACCGGTGCCGGGCGCCCCGGGCGCCGTACGCCCCCCGGAGCTGCGGGGCGCGCGGGCGCTGCGGTTCCTCTGGGAGTGGTACCTGCTGCCGCTCGCCGACGCGATGGCGCCGGGCGTGCGCGCGGCCGCCGAGGCGGTCCGCCCCGACGTCGTCGTCGCCGACCAGCAGGCGTTCGCCGGGGCATTGGTGGCCGAGCGCCTCGGCCTGCCCTGGGCCACCTCGGCGACGACGTCCGCCGAGTTCGCCGGCGCCTACGACGGCCTGCCCAGGGTCGCCGACTGGCTGCGGCAGCGCCTGACCGGGCTGCGCGCCCGCATCGGCGACCCGTCCGGTACCGCCGACCCCCGCTTCTCGCCCCACCTCACGCTGGTCTTCTCCACGCCCGCACTCATCGGCGCGCGGGCGCCGTCGGCGCCGCACATCCACTACGTCGGACCGTCGCTCACCGGCCGCCCGCCCGGACCGGACTTCCCGTGGGCCCGGCTGGATCGCGGCCGGTCCACGGTCCTGGTCACCCTCGGCACGGTCAACGACGACGCCGGCGGACGCTTCCTCGCCGCGTGCCTGACCGCGCTGCGCGACCGCGCCGACCGGATCCAGGCGGTGATCGCCGACCCGGGCGGCACCCTGCCCGTGCCGGCGGACGACAAGGACGTCCTGGTCCTGCCGTCCGTGCCCCAGCTCGCGCTGCTCCGGCGGACGGACGCCGTCCTGTGCCACGCGGGCCACAACACCGTGTGCGAGGCGCTGTGGCACGGCGTCCCGCTCGTCGTCGCGCCCGTCCGGGACGACCAGCCGGTGGTCGCGGGGCAGGTCGTGGACGCCGGCGCGGGCGTCCGGGTCAGGTTCGGCCGCACCACCGCGGCCCGGCTGGGGGAGGCCCTCGACACCGTCCTGCACGACCCCGCCCACCGGGCCGCCGCCGCCCGGGTCCGAGCCGCGTTCCGCGCGGCGGGCGGTGCCCGGGCCGCGGCGGCCCACCTCGAACGACTGGCAGCGGAGGACCGATGAGCGACGCCCGGGACAACTCGTCGGCCCGCGTCGCCGCCCTGCGCCCCGGCTACCAGGCCGACCTGGCCGGCGGCACCGACCGCTTCCTCGCACCCCGCCGCACCAGCTGCCCCTGGTGCGGCTCCGGGCGGCTCACCCACCGCCTGCGCACCACCGACCTGCTCCAGCACAAGCCCGGCCGCTTCTCGCTGGACCGCTGCGCCGACTGCGGCCACGTCTTCCAGAACCCGCGACTGACCGCCGAGGGACTGGAGTTCTACTACCGGGACTTCTACGACGGGCTCGGCGAGCGGCGGATGAGCGGGACCTTCGGCGGGCGCGGCGCGATGTACCGGGGCCGCGCGGAGGCGATGCTGCCCTACGACCCCGCGCCGAAGACCTGGCTGGACGTCGGCACCGGCCACGGCCACTTCTGCGCGGCCGCCCGCGCCGTCCTGCCCGGCACCGCCTTCGACGGGCTCGACTTCACCGACGGCGTCGACCTCGCCGCCCGCGAGGGCCGCGTGGACCACGCCCACCGCGGCGCCTTCCCCGACCTGGCTCCCGGACTCACCGCCCGCTACGACGTGGTGAGCATGTTCCACTACCTGGAGCACAGCACCGACCCCGACCGCGAACTGCGCGCCGCCCACCGGGCGGTACGCCCCGGCGGCCACCTCCTGATCGAGGTACCGGACCCGGAGAGCCGCCTCGCCCGGCTCCTCGGCCGCTGGTGGCTGCCCTGGCTCCAGCCGCAGCACCTGCACCTCATGCCGGTCGCCAACCTCCGTCACCGTCTCGCCGAGCTCGGGTTCACGGTGCTCGCGGAACAGCACGCCGAGGCGCACGATCCGGTCGACCTGCTCGCCGCGGTCTGGCTCGCGCTCGACCACCACGCCCCCCGCGAGGACGCGCCCTGGCTCCCCGAGCCGCCCGGCGCCCCGCGCCGTGCCGCGCGCACCGCGCTGCTCCTGGCCGGTGTCCCCGCGCTGCTCACCGCCACGCTCCTGGACCGCTGGGCGCTCCGCCCGCTGTCCCACCGCCTGCCCCTGTCCAACGCCTACCGCCTGGTGGCGCGCCGGGACTGATCCGCGCACGGCCACCCTCTCCACACCCGAGCGGGCGCGTACCCGGGGGAGGGCCGTCGGGCGCGGGAGATCCCGTGTGACACCGGAATGTCCGAAAATATGACGGGCGGGGCGCGGTGCCGTCGCCGGGCGAGTGCGCGGGAGCCGCCGTTCAGCGGCGACCAGGTAGCCTTCCCTCGGGGCGTGCTTCTCATGCGACGGCCCGGTATGCCGGAGAGCAGGATCAGCGACAGGGGAGGAACCGGCGGTGCACGTCCAGGAATGGCTCGACTCGGTGCCCGCGGCCGCCGTATACGCCGTGGTGGCCCTGGTGATCGGTCTGGAGAGCCTCGGCATCCCGCTGCCCGGCGAGATCGTCCTGGTCTCCGCGGCGCTGATGTCCTCGCAGCACACGGGCGTCAACCCGGTGATCCTCGGCGCCTGCGCGACCGCCGGTGCGGTGATCGGCGACTCCATCGGCTACGCCATCGGCCGCAAGGGCGGACGCCCGCTGCTGGCCTGGCTCGGCCGGAAGTTCCCACGCCACTTCAGCGCGGGACACGTCGCCACCGCCGAGCGCTCCTTCGAGAAGTGGGGCATGTGGGCGGTCTTCTTCGGCCGTTTCGTCGCCCTCCTCAGGATCTTCGCCGGCCCGCTGGCGGGCGTCCTGCACATGCCGTACTGGAAGTTCCTGACGGCCAACGTCCTCGGCGGCATCTTCTGGGCCGGCGGCACCACGGCCGTCATCTACTACGTCGGCGTCGTCGCCGAGGACTGGCTGAAGCGCTTCTCGTACCTGGGCCTGGTGGCGGCCCTGCTGATCGGCGTCACCTCGATGCTGATCCTGAAGCGCAAGGCGAAGAAGGCCCAGGCGGAGCAGCCCGAGCCGGAACCGGTGGCCGCCGGGGACTGAGACGCCCCCGCGTTCAGCCCTGCTCGTGCACCCCGCGGTGCGCCTTCGCCAAGTCGGCGTAGAACGTGCCGTTCAGGATGACCCCCTCCCGCTCCTCCTGGGACAAGGGCCGCTTCACCTTCGCCGGCACCCCCGCCACCAGCGAGCCGGGCGGCACCACCATCCCCTGCGGCACCAGGGCCTGCGCCGCGATCAGGGATCCCGCCCCGATCACCGCACCGTTGAGCACGGTGGCCCCCATCCCGACCAGGCAGTCGTCCTCCACGGTCGCCCCGTGCACCACCGCGTTGTGTCCGATGGACACCCGCTCGCCGACGGTCACCGGGAAGCCGGGATCGGCGTGCAGGGTGACGTTGTCCTGCACGTTCGCCCGCGCCCCCACCGTGATCCTCTCGACATCACCGCGCACCACCGCCCCGTACCAGACACTGGCCCCGGCGTGCAGCGTGACATCCCCGATCACGGAGGCCGAGGGGGCCACGAACGCCTCCGGGTCGATCCGCGGCTCCTTGCCCCCGATACCCACGACCAGCGCCTTGTGCGTCATCACCGTCTCCTCGTGTCGGCAGTACACGGCACGGTACGACACCGCGTGGGGCAAAGATCACAGCGGTGCGGGCTCTCACCGGAAACAACCGGTGAGTAACGTGAGCGCGTGCCGAAGCGCAAGAACACGTTCTCATCCTGGCGACGGGGCCTGGCCCAGCGCGCCGTCCACGCGGCGTGGTCGTGGGTGCAGCGCACCGGCTCCGTGACGGCCGAGCACCCGGCGGGCTTCCGTTTCCGCTCGCTCGGCGAGGCCACCCGGCTGGCCTTCCCGCTCGGCACGGTCTTCGGCGAACCCTGGATCCGCATCGGCTCGTACTGCATCATCGCCGAGCAGGTCACCCTCACCGCGGGTCTGATGCCCGACCTCGACCTCGGCCCGGAAGCGATCCTGCGGATCGGTGACGGCGTGGTCCTCGGCCGCGGCAGCCACGTCATCGCCGACACCACGGTGACGATCGGCGACGACTGCTACTTCGGCCCGTATGTCTACGTCACCTCCACCAACCACTCCTACGACGACCCGCACGAGCCCATCGGCAAGCAGTGGCCGCGGATGGAGCCGGTCGAGATCGGCCCGGGCTGCTGGATCGGCACCGGCGCGGTGATCCTGCCGGGGGCGCGGATCGGCCGGAACGCCGTCGTGGCGGCGGGCGCGGTGGTCCGGGGCACGGTGCCCGACCACGCGGTGGTGGCCGGGGCGCCGGCCCGGGTCGTGCGGCGCTGGACACCCGAGGACGGCTGGCAGCCGCCGCTGCGGACCCCGGCCCCCGTGCCGATCCCGGACGGTACGACGCCACAGCAGCTGCGGGCGCTGGCGGACCTGGCCGAGGACGAGGTGGCGAAGCTGGCCGCGCTGGAACCCGAGGGCTGACGCGGAGCCGCTCGGACGGCAGGCGGCGGCAGCATGCCGGGCGGCGCCGTCCCTGGCGCGGGCGACCTCGCAGTACAGTTCGCTGTACGAGCGGGTGCACCTGACCGTAGTCCCGGTCGAGCGGACCGCACCCACCACAACGATCGGCCTTGTCGGAAGTGGACGGAACGTGTCGGACCTCGAACTCCTGACCCAGTCCCTGGCGCGCAACGTCAAGCACTGGCGCGCGGTGCGCGGCTTCACGCTGGACGTGCTCGCCGCCCGGGCCGGTGTCAGCCGTGGCATGCTCATCCAGATCGAGCAGGCCCGGACCAACCCCAGCATCGGCACGGTCGTCAAGATCGGCGACGCGCTCGGCGTCAGCGTCACCACGCTCCTCGACTACGACCAGGGCCCCACGGTCCGCGTCGTCCCCGCCGACCGGGCCGTACGGCTGTGGCACACCGAGGCCGGCAGCTACAACCGGCTGCTGGCGGGCACCGAGGCCCCCGGACCGCTGGAGATGTGGGACTGGCGGCTGATGCCGGGCGAGAGCAGCCCCTCCGAGCCGCACCCCGTGGGCACGGTCGAGCTGGTCCACGTCACCGCCGGTGAACTGACGCTCACCGTGGAGGGCGAGGAGTACCGCGTCCCGGCGGGTGCCAGTGCCTCCTTCGAGGCCAACGTCCCCCACCGGTACGGCAATCAGGGCGACGTGCCGATGGAGATGGTGATGGCGGTGTCGGTCCCGCCCGTGCCCTGAGACGCCAGAACGGCGGGCGGGCCGCTGTTGCTAGCGTGCGGCCATGCGCGCACCCATCGGACACTTCGACACCGCCATCCCCGCCCCCGACGCCCTGGACGAGCTGACCGCTCCCGTCGCCGACGCCGTACGCCACTGGCAGGGCGCGGTCCCGGCCGACCGGATCGTCTACGTCGACACCGACCCGCAGTGGGCCGACACGGCCGTCTTCGTGGAGCACTACGGCCGCGACCTGCTGGAGCAGTCGGCGAACTGCGTGGTGGTCGCCGGCAAGCGGGCGGGTGCGACCACCCTGGCGGCCTGTGTGGTGCCGTCCACCACCCGGGTCGACGTCAACGGCGCCGTGCGGCGCCAACTGGGCGCACGCAAGGCCTCGTTCGCCTCGATGGAGACGGCGACCGGCGAGACCGGCATGGAGTACGGCGGCATCACCCCGGTCGGGCTGCCCACCGGCTGGCCGGTGCTGGTGGACGCGGCCGTCGTCGAACTGCCCTACGTCCTGGTCGGCAGCGGCCGCCGGCGCGGCAAGCTGCTCGTGCCGGGCAAGGCCCTCGCCGAACTGCCGGGCGCGGTCGTCCTGGAGGGACTGGGCGTCGCCTGACCTCAGGCCGCCGCGTGGTGGGCCAGCGTGAGATGCGGGTCCGCCTCGCCCGGAACGGGTGCCGGGTCGGCGTGCACCAGGGCGGCCGTCAGCCGCGGTACGGCGTGCAGCAGGGCGTGTTCGGCCTCGACGGCGATCGCGTGCGCCTGCCGCAGCGTCGCCTCGCCGTCCACCACCACCGCGAGTTCGGCCCGCAGCCGGTGCCCGATCCAGCGCAGCCGCAGCTCGCCCACCCCGCGCACCCCGGGAACCTCGCGCACCGCCCGCTCGGCCCGGTCCACCAGCGCCGGGTCGACGGCGTCCAGCACCCGCCGGAAGACCTCCCGCGCCGCGTCCCGCAGCACCAGCAGGATCGCGGCGGTGATCGCCAGTCCGACGACCGGGTCGGCCGACCGCCAGCCCAGCGCCGAGCCCCCGGCCCCCAGCAGCACGGCCAGCGAGGTGAATCCGTCGGTACGGGCGTGCAGCCCGTCGGCGACGAGGGCGGCCGAGCCGATCTCCCGGCCCACCCGGATCCGGTACCGGGCCACCCACTCGTTCCCGGCGAAGCCGAGCAGCGCGGCCCCGGCGACCGCCGGCAGGTGCGCCACCGGGCGCGGTTCGAGCAGCCGCCCGACCGCCGTCCAGCCGGCGAAGGCCGCCGACGCGGCGATGGTCAGCACGATCACCAGACCCGCGAGATCCTCGGCCCGGCCGTAGCCGTAGGTGAACCGGCGGGTCGCCGCCCGCCGGCCCAGCACGAAGGCGATGCCGAGCGGGACGGCGGTCAGCGCGTCGGCGGCGTTGTGCACCGTGTCCCCGAGCAGCGCCACCGATCCGGAGACGGCGACCACGACCGCCTGCGCCAGCGCGGTCGCGCCCAGCACGGCCAGCGACGCCCACAGCGCGCGCGTGCCCCGCGCCGAGGCCTCCAGTGCCGCGTCCAGCTTGTCGGCGGTCTCGTGTGAGTGCGGGGTGAGTAGATGGCCGAGGCGGTGCCGCAGACCGGGGGAGTGGGCGTGCCCGTGTCCGTGACCTCGCGCGCGGCCGCCTCCACGGGGGTGCCCCGGCCCGTGCGCGTGGCCGTGCCCGTCGTGCCCGTGCGAGTGGCCACGGTCCGCGTGCGGGTGGTCCCGGTTCCCGTGCCGGCCGCCGGCGTCCCGGGGCCGGTGGGCGTGCGGTCCGTGCTCGTGCGGTCCGTGCTCGTGCGGGCCGTGCTCGTCGGGGTGCCGGTCGCTCACATCGATCCCCTTCCGGTGCGTGGATGGACGCGCGGCGTCCATGGCGCCATTATGTGCGTATGAGCGCACGCATGCACCTGTCACCTGCGCACCATGCGCATGAGCACACCCCCGGCGAGGAGCAGTTCGCGCTCGCCGCCGAGCTCCTCGCCCTGCTGGGCGACCGCACCCGGCTCGTCCTGCTGCACACGCTGGCCTCCGGCGAGGCCGACGTCACCACGCTCACCGGGGCGTGCGGCGCCGCCCGGCCCGCCGTCAGCCAGCACCTGGCCCGGCTGCGCCTCGCCGGCCTGGTGGACACCCGGAAGGAGGGACGCCGCGTGATCTACTCGCTCCGCCACGGGCACCTGCGCCGACTGGTCGGGGAAGCCCTGAAGACGGCCGACCACCGCCTTGCCGAGCGGTCCGGTGACGCCCCGCCGTGAGCCGGGCGCCGCCGGGGGCTCAGTACGCGCCGGCGGTGCCCAGGTACTGCTCGGCGAACGCCGCGGCCGCCGCCGGCGAGGTGAACAGCCGCCGCAGCCGCGCCAGCGTGGTGCCGGCGCGGTACGGGTCGCCGCAGGACGTGCCGTGGTAGACCTCCGAGAGCCACGCCGAGAACTCCTGGTAGTCCCACACCCGCCGCAGACACGCCTCGGAGTAGCCGTCCAGCCCGCTGCGGTCGCCCTTCGTCAGCTGCGCGACCAGACCGTCGCCGAGCAGGAAGGCGTCGTTCAGGGCCAGGTTCATGCCCTTCGCGGCGATCGGCGCGACGAGGTGCGCGGCGTCCCCGGCGAGGAAGAGACGGCCGAACACCATGGGCTCGACGACGTAGTTGTGCATGTCCAGCACGCGCTTCTCCACCAGCCGCCCCTGCGTCAGCGGTGGGCGGTCCGCCGCGCCCAGACGCCGCTGGAGCTCCTCCCAGACCCGTCCGTCCGGCCAGTTGCCCGGGTCGTCGCCGGGCGGGCACTGGAGGTAGTAGCGGGTCATCTCGGGGCTGCGGGCCATGTGGCCGGCGAACCCGTCGGGGTGCATGCCGAAGAGCACCCGGTCGGCCGACGGCGGCGCCTCGGCGAGCAGCGCGAGCCAGCCGATGCCGTAGTCGTGCCGGGAGATGCGGGCCCGCGCCGGCAGCGCCTGCCGGCTCGCCCCGCGGGCCCCGTCGCAGCCCGCCACGAAATCGGCGCGCACCAGCCGCCGCTCACCGCTGTCCGGGTCGGTGTACGAGACGGAGGGCCGGCCGGAGTCCACGTCGTGCAGGCGGACGTCCCGCACGCCGAAGCGGATGTCGCCGCCGCGCACGTCGGCGTACTCGTGGACGAGGTCCGTCACCAGCAGCGGCTGCGGGTAGATCCAGTGGTGCCGGCCCGTCAGCTCGCCGTAGGCGAACCGGTGGGCGCGGCCGTCGAAGCGGAACTCGCACTCGGTGTGCCGCTGGGCGCGGACCGTCAGGCCGCCCGCCAGGCCCCGCCGTTCCAGGCCGCGTACGGCCCACTCCTCGATGACCCCGGCGCGTGGCCGCCGCTCGATGAACTCGCGGCTCTCGGCCTCCAGCACCAGGCAGTCGACGCCCGCGGCGCGCAGGATGTTCCCGACGGTCAGGCCGGCCGGCCCGGCGCCCACGACGACGACCGGAAACCGTTCGGGGGCAGGGGAGTTGGAGTGGGGGGAGGGTGACGTCACGCGAGCATTATGACGGTGTCCCGTCAGCGGATCCGACGGGACACCGGGTGCGGGCCGCGGGCGGGCCGGCGTGCGGCCCGCGGGGCGATCACCGGGCCAGTCGGGGAATCTCGATCGCCGGGCACCGGTCCATGACCATCTCCAGGCCGGCCGCGCGGGTCCGCTCGTAGGCCGCCGGGTCGACGACGCCCAGCTGGAACCACACCGCCTTCGCGCCCCGGGCCACGGCCTCGTCGGCCACCGCACCGGCCAGCGCGCTGTTGACGAAGACGTCCACCACGTCCACGTCGAAGGGGACGTCCGCGAGGGAGGCGTAGCCCCGCTCCCCGTGCACGGTCTCGGCCTTCGGGTGCACCGGCACGACCCGCTTGCCGAACCGCTGGAGCACCTGGGCCACCCCGTAGGCCGCCCGGCTCCGGTTCGAGGACAGGCCGACCACGGCCCAGGTGTCCCCCAGGTCGGTCAGGATCCTGCGGATCGTCGCGTCGTCGCCGTACATCGGCCGCCTCCTCGGGCTGCGGGAACTGTGTGCCGGGGCAACAGCACCCGGGTGGGTGCCGATTCCCGCCGTACCCCGGCACGGTGACCGGAATCGGCGCGAGCTGCCTGCGTACGGCCGCGCGTCCGCCTACGCTCGGGCCGTGCTGCGCATTCTCGACGCCCGAACCGGTGAGCCCGTCCCCGCCGCGCCCGCCCGCCGCGGCCTGACCCGCATCGGGGTCCACGCCTCGGGCCTCGATCCGACCGGCCTGCGGGTGCTGCTCACCGCCGACCTGCTGGTCCGGGCCCTGGAACTGGGCGGGACCCCGGTCTGGACGATCCTCACCGCGCCCCGCGACCAGCCCGAGCTGCGCACGGCCGCCGCCCGGCTCGCCATCCGCCCCTTCGAGGACGGCCGCGACCTCGCCTCCGGTCTCGGCGAGGCCCAGGCCCTCCACGTGGCCCGGCGGGGCTTCGAGGACACACCGGGGGAGGGCCCGGTGGTGTCGGTGGCCCCGGTGGAGTGGACGGCCGGAGCCGGCCCGGCCGCCGGGCAAGCGGCCGGCGGGACGGAGGGGGGACCCCGTGCCGGGGAAACGGCCGGCGGGACGGAGGGGGGAATTCGTACCGGGGGAGCGGCCGCGGAGGGGGGAGCCGGTGCCGCCGCCGGTCGCTCCGAAGGCCGCTCCCTGCCGCCCGTGCTCCTCGCCGACCCCTCGGCCCTCCGGCTCGCCCTGCTCGCCGTCCCGCGCGGGGAGCCCGCGCGGCTCGACCCCGGCGCACTGGACGACGCCGCGCGGGGCCTGGCCCGATGGCGGCGGGCCGTCGCCGGGTGGGCGCGGCGGCCCTCGCGGCCGGTGCCCGGCGAGGTGCGGGAGCGGCTGCGGGCGGCCTGGGAGGACGACCTGGACCTGCCCGCGGTGCTCGGCGTCCTGCGCGAGGTGGAGAGCGCGCCCGGGATCCCCGACGGCGCCCGCTTCGAGACCTACGCCTACGCCGACCGCCTGCTCGCCCTCGACCTGGCGCGCGACCTCGGGAGCCCGGCGTGAACCGGCCGGCGGGCACCGGCCCGCTGCGCCGGCTGGTGGTGCTGCGGCACGCCAAGTCCGCCTGGCCCGAGGGCGTCGAGGACCACCGCAGGCCGCTCGCGCCGCGCGGGTTGCGGGACGCGCCGGCCGCCGGCCGCGCCCTCGCCGCCGCCGGTTCCCTGCCCGACCTCGCCCTGTGCTCCACCGCCGTGCGCGCCCGCCGCACCTGGGAGCTCGTCTCGGCCGAGTGGGCCACTCCGCCGCCGGTGCACTACGACGGGCGGCTGTACGCGGCCGGCGTACCGGAGCTGCTCGCGGTCGTCCACGAGGTGCCGCCGGAGGTGCGGACGCTGCTGCTGATCGGTCACAACCCCGGCCTGGAGGAGCTGGTGCCGGCGCTGGCCGCCGACGGTCTGGACGACACCCTGGACCGGGTGCGGCACAAGTTCCCGACCTCCGCGATCGCCGTGCTCGCCTGGCACGGCGCCGGCTGGCCGGCCCTCGCCCCGGGCGCGGCCCTGCTGACCTCGTTCACCGTGCCACGGGGGAGGAAGAGGTAGCCGGGGGCGTCCCGGCGGTCACATAGGCTGGCGGGATGCAGGACGAGTACCGCACGGTCGCCCGCGCGGGCGTGCACGAGACCGAGATCAACCGCTCCCGCTTCCTGTGCGCCCTCGCCCCGGCCGCCACCGAGCAGGAGGCGCAGGACTTCATCGCCGCCGTGCGCAAGGAGCACGCCGACGCCACCCACAACTGCTGGGCCTACGTCATCGGCGCCGACGCCTCCGTGCAGAAGGCCAGCGACGACGGCGAACCGGGCGGCACCGCCGGCGTGCCCATGCTCCAGATGCTCCTGCGCCGTGACATGCGCTACGTCGTCGCCGTCGTCACCCGTTACTACGGCGGCGTGAAACTCGGCGCGGGCGGGCTCATCCGTGCCTACGGCGGTGCGGTCGGCGAGGCCCTGGACGCGCTCGGCACGCTCACCCGGCGCCGCTTCCGGCTGGCCACGGTGACCGTCGACCACCAGCGGGCGGGCAAGGTCCAGAACGACCTGCGGGCCACCGGCCGCGAGGTGCGCGACGTCCGCTACGGCGAGGCCGTCACCATCGAGATCGGCCTGCCGGACGCCGACGTGGACGCGTTCCGCGGCTGGCTCGCCGATGTGACGGCGGGCACGGCCGGCTTCGAACTGGGCGGCGAAGCCTACGGAGACGCCTGACTATTGCCGCGAATCGGTCATAACGCCCCTTTGTTGTGCGGGGTGTGGCGGCCCGGTACGGGAGTAACCGCCCGTGATGTCGGACGCGGCCGTTAGGGTCGGTCACCATGAGACTGCTGCACACGTCCGACTGGCACCTCGGCCGGGCCTTCCACCGGGTGAACCTGCTCGGGGCCCAGGCGGAGTTCATCGGTCACCTCGTCACCACCGTGCGTGAGCGCGAGGTCGACGCGGTGGTCGTGTCGGGCGACGTGTACGACCGCGCGGTCCCCCCGCTCGCCGCCGTCGAGCTGTTCGACACCGCCCTGCACCGCCTCGCGGACCTCGGCGTGCCCACGGTGATGATCTCCGGAAACCACGACTCGGCCCGCCGCCTCGGCGTCGGCGCCGGACTCATCGGCCGGGCGGGCATCCACCTGCGCACCGAACCGTCCGCCGCCGGCACCCCGGTCGTCCTCCGCGACGCCCACGGCGACGTCGCGTTCTACGGCCTGCCGTACCTCGAACCCGCCCTGGTGAAAGACGAGTTCGGCGTCGACAAGGCGGGCCACGAAGCCGTGCTCGGCGCCGCCATGGCCCGCGTCCGCGCCGACCTCGCCACGCGCGCGCCGGGCACCCGCTCCGTCGTCCTCGCCCACGCCTTCGTCACCGGCGGCGAAGCCAGCGACAGCGAGCGGGACATCACCGTGGGCGGGGTGGCCGCCGTACCGGCCGGCATCTTCGACGGCGTCGACTACGTGGCGCTCGGCCACCTGCACGGCTGCCAGACCATCACCGAGCGCGTGCGCTACTCCGGCTCGCCGCTCGCCTACTCCTTCTCCGAGGCCGGCCACCGCAAGAGCATGTGGCTGATCGACCTGGACGCGGCCGGTTCGGTCACCGCCGAGCGCGTCGACTGCCCCGTGCCACGCCCGCTCGCCCGCCTCCGCGGCACCCTGGACGACCTCCTCGCCGACCCGGAGCTGACCCGTCACGAGGACGCCTGGGTCGAGGCCACCCTCACCGACCCGGTCCGCCCGGCCGACCCCATGGCCCGCCTCACCGAGCGCTTCCCGCACACCCTCAGCCTGGCCTTCGCCCCCGAGCGCACCGCGGACGGCCTCCGGGTGTCGTACGCCCGGCGCCTCGCCGGCCGCAGCGACCAGCAGATCGCCCAGGACTTCGTCGCCCACGTGCGCGGCGCCGGACCCGACGAGCGCGAGGCGGCCGTGCTGCGCGAGGCGTTCGACGCCGTACGCGCCGACGCCGCCGTACGGGAGGTGGCCCGGTGAGGCTGCACCGCCTCGACATCACCGCCTTCGGGCCCTTCGGCGGCTCCCAGACGGTCGACTTCGACGCGCTGTCCGCCGCCGGCCTCTTCCTGCTGCACGGCCCCACCGGCGCGGGCAAGACCTCCGTCCTGGACGCCGTCTGCTACGCCCTGTACGGCTCCGTCCCCGGCGCCCGGCAGGGCAGCCAGGGCATGCACCTGCGCAGCGACCACGCCCGGCCCGGCACCCGCACCGAGGTCCGCCTCGAACTCACCGTCGCCGGACGCCGGCTGGAGATCACCCGGCAGCCCCCGTGGGAGCGCCCCAAGCTGCGCGGCAAGGGCACGACGGTCGACAAGGCCCAGACCTGGCTGCGCGAGTACGACACCCGGGCCGCCGCCTGGAAGGACCGCAGCCGCTCCCACCAGGAGATCGGCGCCGAGGTCGAGCAGCTGCTCGGCATGAGCCGGGAACAGTTCTGCCAGGTCGTCCTGCTGCCCCAGGGCGACTTCGCCCGCTTCCTGCGCGCCGACGCCGAGGCCCGCGGCAAGCTGCTCGGCCGCCTCTTCGACACCCAGCGCTTCGCCGACGTCGAGAAGCGCCTCGCCGAACGCCGGCGCGCCACCGAAGCCCGCGTGCGCGAGGGCGACACGGCCCTGCTCGCCGACGCCCACCGCATGCAGCAGGAGGCGGGCGACGCCATGGAGCTGCCCGACCTGACCGCCGGCGACCCGGGCCTGGCCGAGGCCGTCCTCGGCGCCGCCGCCGTCGCCCGCAGCACGGCCCGGGAACGCCTCACCGTCGCCCAGTGCCGGCTGGCCGCCGCCGAGTCCGCCCACGCCGCGGCCCGGCGCGCCCTGGACGACGTACGCGAACTCGCCCGCCTCCAGGCCCGGTCCGCCGAGGCCCGGCAGCGTGCCGAGCGCCTCCGGGAGCGGGCCGGCGCCCACCGCGAGGCACAGGAGCGCATGGCGCGGGCCCGCAAGGCGGAGGCCGTCGCGCCCGCGCTGGAGCTGCGGGAGGAGGCCGAGAGAGAACACCGCCGGGCCGCCGCGGCCGAGGCGCACGCGCGCGGCCGGCTCCCCGGCACCCGCGCCGACGCGGACGCGAGCGGCCTCACCGCCGCCGCCCGCCGGGCCGCCGAGGAGCTGGGCGCCCTGGACGCGGCCCGGCGCGCCGAGCGACGGCTCGCCGAACTCGCCGACGAGCGCGCCGCACTCGACCGGCAGGAGCGCGCCGACGAGGACGTCCTGCGCGAGGCCGACGCCTGGCTCGCCGACTGGGACGGCACCCGCGCGGCCCTGCGGACCCGGATCGACACCGCACAGGAGGCCGCCACCCGCGCCGAACAGCTCGCCGTCCAGCGCACCCCCGTGCAGCGCCGCCTCGACGCGGCCCGCGCCCGCGACCGGCTCGCCGCCGACCTCGACCAGGCCCGGCAGCAGGCGCGCACGGCGGAACAGCACGCCCTCGACGCCCGCGCCCACTGGCTCGACCTCAAGGAACAGCGCCTGAACGGCATCGCGGCCGAACTGGCCGCGCACCTCACCGCCGGCGAGCCGTGCGCGGTCTGCGGAGCCACCGAACACCCCGCCCCCGCCCGCAAGAGCACCGGACACGTCGACCGCGAGACCGAGGAACGCGCCCTCGCAGCCTCCCAGCGGGCCGAGGAGCAGCGCACCGAGGCCGAGCGGCGCCTCGGGCTGGTCCGCGAGGCCCTGGCCGCCGCCACCGCCGAGGCCGGCGACGGCCCCACCGCCCGGCTCGCCGCCGAGGCCGCCGAACTGGAGCGGGAGTACGCCCGCGCCCGCGGCGACGCCTCGGCCCTGCACGCCGCCCAGGAGCAGCTGCGGCGGGCCGAGCAGGAGCGCGAGCAGCGGCTCGCCGACCGCCAGCAGGCCGCCGTACGCGCCGCCTCCCGGCTCACCAGGCGGGAGACCCTGGAGCGCGAACAGGCGCTGCTCGAAGGGGAGCTGCGGCAGGCGCGCGGGAGCGCCGGGAGCGTGGCCGAACGCGCTGCCGAGCTGGAGCGGCTCGCGGCACGGCTCGGCGACGCCGCCGACGCCGTGCGCGCCGCGGAGGACGCGGCCCAGCGGCTGAAGGACGCCGACGCCCGCCTCGCCGACGCCGCCTACCGGGCCGGCTTCGACACCCCGCAGGCCGCCGCGGCGGCCCTCCTCGACCCGGCCGCCCACCGCGAGCTCCAGCACCGCCTGGACGCCTGGCAGCAGGAGGAGGCCGCCGTCCGCGCGGTCCTCGCCGAGGCCGGCACCGCCGCGGCCGCCCAGCAGCCGCCCGCCGACCCGGCCACGGCGGAGCGGGCCGCGGCCGAAGCGGAACGGCGGCTGCGCGAGGCCGCCTCCGCGCGCGATGCCGCCGCCCGCTGCGCCACCGAGCTGGACCGCCTCTCGGCCCGGGCCACCGAGGCCGTACGCCGGCTCGCCCCGGTGCGCGCGGAGTACGACCGCGTGGCCCGGCTCGCCGCCCTCACCGCGGGCACGTCCGCCGACAACGAACGCCGGATGCGCCTGGAGTCGTACGTCCTGGCGGCCCGGCTGGAGCAGGTCGCCGCCGCCGCGACCGCCCGCCTCCAGCGCATGTCGTCGGGCCGCTACACCCTCGTCCACTCCGACGACCGCACCGGGCGCGGACGCAGCGGACTCGGGCTGCACGTGGTCGACGCCTGGACCGGACGCGAACGGGACACCGCGACCCTGTCCGGCGGCGAGACCTTCTTCGCCTCCCTCGCCCTCGCCCTCGGCCTCGCCGACGTCGTCACGGACGAGGCGGGCGGCGTCCGGCTGGACACCCTCTTCATCGACGAGGGCTTCGGCAGCCTGGACGACCAGACGCTGGACGAGGTCCTGGACGTCCTGGACGGCCTGCGCGAACGGGACCGCAGCGTCGGCATCGTCAGCCACGTCGCCGACCTGCGCCGCCGGGTCCACGCCCAGCTGCAGATCGTCAAGGACCGCTCGGGCTCGACACTGCGCCAGCGGGGTGCCTAGCCAGGGGGTGCGGCACCCCGCTGGCGGCCAGCGGCCGTCGGGGCAGTGGGGAGGAGTACACGACGCTGGTCGTCACCGAGCCCAGCGCGCCGATCTTGCCGGAGACCTCCTCCAGGTGGGACATGGACCGCGCGGCGACCTTGATGACGAAGCAGTCGTCACCCGTCACGTGGTGTGCCTCCAGGATCTCGGGCGTGGCGGCGACCAGGTCGTGGAAGGGCTTGTAGTTGCCGGACGGATCCTGCGGGGCACTGCGCCATTCGCCCCGGGGGAGGGTGTAGCGCAGCCGCACGAACGCCAGGATCGGCAGGCCCAGCCGTTCGGTGTCGACCACCGCCGCGTACCCCTCGATCACGCCCGCCTCCTCCAGCCGCCGCACCCGCTCGGTGACGGCGCTGGGCGACATGGACACGGCGCGCGCCAGCTCGGCGTAGCTGGCCCGTCCGTCGCGCTGGAGGACTTCGAGAATGCGCCAGTCGGTGGCGTCCGGGGAATACACGGTCATCCCGGATGGATAGCAGGGGAATCCCCGGCCGGGCAAGGGCAAGGCGGTGGATCTCCCCTTCAGCGGACGGCGCAGGGGACATAGATTTCCCGTCATGATCAACACGACTTCGGAGAACCCCGTCCTGCGCGTCGCCCCCGCCGCCCCCGCCGAGGCCGCCGCCTACTTCCGCGCCGCCCTGGCCTTCCACACCGACGTCTCCGACGTCGCCGCCGGTCTCGAGGCCGGCGACGACCCCGGCTTCGTCGTGGTGGACTGCCGTTCCGCCGAGTCCTGGGACCAAGGCCACGTCCCCGGCGCCGTCCACCTGCCGACCGCGCTCGTCCCCGAGCAGGCCGGACAGCTCCTCGACCCGTCCGTGCCGGTGGTCACGTACTGCTGGGGCCCCGGCTGCAACGGCGCCACCCGCGCGGCCCTCGCCCTCGCCGAACTCGGCTACCACGTCAAGGAGATGCTCGGCGGCTTCGAGTACTGGGCGCGGGAGGGCCTCGCGTACGAGACCTGGCAGGGTCCGGCCCGCCAGGACGCCGACCCGCTGACGATACCGGTGGCGGGGGCCTGCGGCTGCTGACGCCCCGCCGCCCGGTCAGCGCAGCGCGTCGAAGGCGATCTCCAAGTGCCGGGGACCGCGCAGCACGGCGTTTGGCCGGTACGGCGGCGGATCCTCGACCAGGCGCGGATTCTCCAGCCGCCGGGCCAGCTCCGACAGGGCGAGCTGGGTCTCCAGCCGGGCCAGCGGAGCGCCGAAGCAGCTGTGGATGCCGCTGCCGAAACCCAGGTGCTGGATGTCCCTCCGGTCCGGGTCGAAGCGCCCGGGGTTCTCGAACCGCTCGGGGTCCCGGTTGCCCGCGGCCAGGACGAGCCAGATCCGCGACCCCTTGGGGATGGTGACCCCGCGCACCTCGATGTCGGTGATGTTGGTGCGCTGCGGCACGATCTGCACCGGCGGCTCGTAGCGCAGCAGCTCCTCCACGATCTTCACGGACAGCCCCGGGTCCTCCCGCAGCCGCTGGAGGACGTGCGGGTGGCGCAGCAGCGTGAGCATGCCGTTCGTGATCAGGTTGACCGTCGTCTCGTGTCCGGCGATGAGCAGCAGCACCGCGGTGCTGAGCACCTCCATCATCGTCATGGAGCCCTCCGGACCACGGCTGTCGACCAGGTCGGACAGCAGGTCGTCCTGCGGCTCCCTGGTGCGCTCCTCGACCAGCCCGGCCAGGTACATGCCGAGCTGCATCCGCGCCTCCTGGGCCCGCTTGGCGAACTCGCCGTCCCCCGACCGGCGCGTCGCGGGGTCCAGGCCGGCGACGAGCGGGTCGACCCAGGAGCGGAACCGCGGCTCGTCCTCCCGGGGCACACCGAGCAGCCGGCAGATCACCGCCACCGGGAAGGGGTAGGCGAACTGGTCGACCAGGTCGATCCGGCGCGCCTCCCCGAAACCGTCGATCAGCCCGGTGACGACGGTGGCCATCTCGCCGCGCAGGTCGTCGATGCGGCGGGGCCGGTGCGGCGGCCCGAAGGCACTGTTGGCGATGCGCCGGAGCCGGTCGTGCTCCGGCGGGTCCAGACGCAGGAACGACGGCGGCAGCCCCCCGCTCTCCGCCTGCCCGGTCTCGTCCTCCCCCGCGGCGGCGATGTTGGCGGCGTCCGAACTGAGCCGGGGGTCGTGCAGCAGGGCCTCGATGTCGTAGTAGGAGCTGAAGACGTAGGGACCGCCCTCCTCCTCGTGCAGCACCGGAGTCCGGCGGAGTTCCTCGTACAGCGGATAGGGATCGGCGCGGTTGGCGAAGTCGGTGATCTGGCGCACCAGCGAGGATCGCGTCATGACAGGTCCTTGGAGCGTTCGGGCCGGGCGGCGGTCAGTGCCGGGAGGCGGTCAGTGCCGGGAGGGATGGAAGACCAGCTGCTGGTCGGCCGGTGAGTAGCCGCTGAGGGTCACCATGGGGCCGTGGGTCGGCAGGGACGGGTCGGGGAAGGCGGCGGCCACCGGCTGCCGGCCCTCCGGACGCCGGTCCATCGTCGGGAACTCCACCGGGAACGGCGCGCCCCGCTCGATCTGCCGGCGGTAGAACTCCAGCCACCGGGTGTTGTCGAACGTCACGGCGGCGACGACACGGCCCTGGTGGCCGTACACCCCGACGAACCGGCGCTCGGCCAGCGAGCCCTGCGTGATCATGAGCTCCTCGCCCATGGGCGGCACCCCGACCGACTTGATGTTCACGCCGAACATCGAGGACCAGAAGGCCGGCATCCACAGGTGCGGCCGCCGGTCGACGCCGTGGCAGATCATGTTGTGCGCGGCGGTCTCCGCCTGGGCGACGGCGTTGCCCCAGTGCTCCAGGGAGAGGAACTGGTACCCGAAGAGCGCGTGCGGGGAGCGCGCCACGTCGCCCGCCACGAAGACGTCGTCGGTGACGATGCCGCGGAAGTCGAAGGCCCGGCAGCCCGCGTCGCAGGCGATGCCCCGCGGCCCGGCGCCCAGCCCCGACCCGGCCAGCCACTCGGTGTTGCGCAGCGAACCGAGCGAGACCACCACCACGTCCGCCTCGACCACGCTCTCGTCGGACAGGTGCACGGCCCGCACCCTGCCGACCGAGTCCCCCTCCAGCGAGGTCACCGTGACATGGGTGCGCAGATCGACGCCGTTCTCGGTCTGGAGGTCGGCCGCGACCGCGCCGATCACTCCGCCGAGCGCCCCCACCAGCGGTGCGCCGGCGCGCTCCGCCACGGTGACGGCGACACCCATCTCCCGGCACGCCGAGGCGACCTCCGAACCGGCGAATCCGGCACCGATGACGAACACCCGGCGCGGCCCCGCCTTCAGCCGCCGGTACAGCTCGGCCGCGTCCTCCCGGGTCCGCAGCAGGCAGACACCGTCCAGCCGGGCCTCCTCCTCCTTCGGCCACGGCCGGGCGCGGACACCGGTCGCGATGAGCAGCCGGTCGTACTCCACCTCGTCCCCGTCCGCCAGCCGGACCCGCTTGGCCGTCAGGTCCAGACCGGCCGCCGCGACGCCGAGCCGCCACTTGGCGTCGATCTCCCAGCGGTGCGGCAGCTCGGTGTGGTGCGGGGACGCCATGCCCAGCAGCACGGACTTGGACAGCGGCGGCCGGTCGTACGGCTCGTATGGTTCGTCCCCGATCAGGGTGAGCTCACCGGCGAAGCCCTCGGCGCGCAGGGTCTCGGCCGCCCGCAGACCGGCCAGCGAGGCACCCACGATCACGATCCGGCCCTCGCGCCTGAGCCATTCCACGTAGTCAGCGGCCATCGGGCGCCTCCCCGGCGGAACCGGCGACCGGCACGCCCACGGCACCGTCGAGCCCGTCCGCCGTGATCGCCTGCACCGGACACGCGGCGACGGCCCGTGCCAGCCGCTCCCTCTGTTCCTCGTCCGCGCGCGGGTTGTAGACCAGCGACTCATCGCCGTGCATGGCGAAGACGTCGGGCGCGAGGAACGCGCACTGCGCGTACCCCTGACACTTGTTGAGATCGACGACGAGCCTCATCGACGCTCCGCTCTTCCGGTGGCAGGTCCGGTGCGCACCACGCGGCTCCCGCGGGCGTTCCCGGACGGCGGTCGTCCCCCGCCCGCCAGCATGCGAGCCGAGGAGGGGTGGCCGCGCGCCGCGCATGCCGATCGAGTGAGTCCCCGGCGACGGGCGCGGCTCATCCGGCCGCCGCACGCCGGGGCCGGCGGCGCCGGGCCGTCACGAGGATGTGCACGCCGAGCAGCAGGGACCACGCCGGGAAGACGAGTTCCGCCCAGGGCACGCTCGGCGAGACGAAGAGCAGCGTCAGGGCGGTGAGGAAGCCGAGGATCG
The DNA here is from genome assembly GCF_040632975.1 of Streptomyces sp. NPDC013455. Lineage (NCBI taxonomy): Bacteria > Bacillati > Actinomycetota > Actinomycetes > Kitasatosporales > Streptomycetaceae > Streptomyces > Streptomyces sp. NPDC013455. Next base: position 95,579 of record NZ_JBEYCX010000020.1, read on the forward strand.
TCAGCGGGCGCGGCAGCACCCCGAGGCGGTGGCCGATCACCGACATGGACGACACGAAGACGGCCGCCATCCGCGTGGCGTACCCCGTCATCAGGCCGTACGCCAGGTGGCGGCCGAAGTCCCAGGCGGCCGGCCGCGGCAGCGTGCCGGCGGCGGGCGCCACCACCAGCACGGCGTCCGCCGCCGCGGCGGCGGCGAACATCGTGGCGGTGTAGACCAGCCCGCTGCCCAGGAGCACGGTGGCGAGGAACCTGTCCTCCACCGCGCCGACGTGTGCGCGGACCGCGCCGATGAACCACAGGAAGAAGATGCCGGCGAACGGCACCAGCGCGAGGGCCGTCCGCAGGGCGCCGCGCCGCGCCGGGTCCGTGGAGCCGGGCGCGGCGACCGTGTCGGCCCCCTCCGGGAAGCCCAGCCTGACCAGGACGATCGCGGCCGCCAGGAGCAGCGCGAAGACGACTCCGGCCAGCCCCGCGGCACGCGGAGTCTCCAGTGCCTGTTGCCCAGGCCCCTTCTCCCGCATGCCCGGCCCGCCTCTCCGCATCGGCCCCCGGGCACCAGCTAGCCGCCTCCGCCCGGCCCGCGCCACCGGGAGACGCCCGTACGGGCGCGCGCCCGTACGCCTCCTCTCGAAAGGCACGCGGAAGACGGACGGAGGCGGCGGGACGCGCACGCGGGCGGCCGGCCCCCGGGACGTCAGAGCCGGGACAGCTCGTCCACCAGGTCGTCCAGGCCCAGCGAGCCCTGCGACAGCGCGGCCATGTGCCAGGACTTCAGGTCGAACGCGTCGCCGTGCCGCTCGCGCGCCTTCTCCCGGCCCAGCAGCCACGCCCGCTCACCGAGCTTGTAGCCGATCGCCTGGCCCGGGATCGTCAGGTACCGGGTCAGCTCGCTCTCCACGAAGTCCGCGGGCCGGCTGCTGTGCGCGCCGAAGAACTCCTGCGCCAGCTCCGGCGTCCACCGCTCACCGGGGTGGAACGGCGAGTCCGCGGGGATCTCCAGCTCCAGGTGCATGCCGATGTCCACGATCACCCGGGCCGCCCGCATCATCTGCGCGTCCAGGTAGCCGAGCCGCTCCTCGGGGTCCGCCAGGTAGCCCAGCTCGTCCATCAGCCGCTCCGCGTACAGCGCCCAGCCCTCGGCGTTGGCGCTGACCCCGCCGACCGAGGCCTGGTAGCGGGAGAGGTTCTCGGCGACGTGCGCCCACTGCGCGAGCTGGAGGTGGTGGCCGGGCACGCCCTCGTGGTACCAGGTCGAGACCAGGTCGTAGACCGGGAAGCGGGTCTCGCCCATCGTGGGCAGCCACGTGCGCCCGGGCCGGGAGAAGTCCTCCGACGGCGCCGTGTAGTAGGGGGCCGCCGCGCCGCCGGGCGGGGCGATGCGCGACTCCACCTTCCGCACCCGCTCGGCCAGTTCGAAGTGCGTGCCGTCCAGCTCCTCGATCGCCTTGTCCATCAGGGCCTGGAGCCACTCCCGGACCTCGTCCACGCCCTCGATGTGCCGGCCGTGCTCGTCCAGGTGCGCCAGCGCCACCCACGGCGTCTCGGCGCCGGGCAGGATCTTCTCCGCCTCCTGCCGCATCTCGCCCAGGATCCGGTGGAACTCCGCCCAGCCGTACGCGTACGCCTCGTCCAGGTCGAGGTCGGTGCCGTTGAAGTAGCGTGCCCAGCGCGCGTACCGCTCCCGGCCGACGACGTTCGGGGCGCCCTCGATCGCCGGCGCGTACACGTCCCGCAGCCAGTCCCGCAGCTCCACCAGGGCGCCGGTCGCCGCCCGGGCCGCCTCGTCCAGCTCCGCGCGCAGCGCCTGCGGGCCCGCGGCGGCGAAGTCCTCGTACCAGCCGCGGCCCTCGCCGTCGGTGTCCGTCCACTCGGTGAGCTGCTCGATGAAGGTCGCGGTCGGCCGGGGCGCCGCGAACAGCTTGCGTTCGAGACCGAGCCGGAGCGACTCGCGGTAGCCGGCCAGCGCGCCCGGCACCGCGCGCAGCCGCTCGGCGATGGCCGCCCAGTCCTCCTCCGTCTCCGCCGGGGTGACCGTGAAGACGTCCCGCACCGAGTGGCCCGGCGTGCTCATGTTGCCGATCGCGCGCAGGTGCTCGTCCGCCTCGTGCACGGCGAGCTCGGCGGTCAGCCGCTCGCGCAGCAGCCGTCCGCAGCGCCGCTCCACGTCACTGTCCGCCCCGGGCCGCCGCTCCGCCTCGTCCAGCTTGGCGAGGGTGCCCCGGATCAGCTCCGCGAGGGCCTCCTGACCGGCGGGCGAGTAGTCGGGCAGCCTGCTCGAACTCTCCTTCACACCGAGGTAGGTACCGGTGACCGGGTCGAGGGCGATGAGGTCGTCGACGTAGGCGTCGGCGACCTGACGGGGCAGCAAGCTCTGGGTCTCAGACATACGGGCCATCCTCGTACGAGGAGGATCTCCGCGTCACCCACGCAGGGGGGATTCAGCTCTGGGCGTGGCCGGGCGGCAACAGCGGGCCGCACTCCCACTGCTGGAAGATCAGCCGGGTCTCCACCCGGGCGACCTCGCGCCGCGCGGTGAACTCGTCGAGCACCAGCCGCTGGAGGTCGGCCATGTCCGCGACGGCCACATGCACCAGATAGTCGTCCGGACCGGTCAGGTGGAACACCGTCCGGGCCTCCGGCAGCGCCCGGACGCGCTCGACGAAGGGTCCCACCAGCTCCCGCCGGTGCGGCCGTACCTGCACCGACAGCAGCGCCTGGAGGCCGCGACCGAGCTTGGCCGGATCGAGTTGGAGCCGGTTGCCGAGGATCACGCCCGAGCGGCGCAGCCGGGTCACCCGGTCCAGGCAGGTCGACGGCGCGACGCCCACTTGGGCGGCGAGGTCGCGGTAGGTGGTCCGGGCGTCGTTCTGCAACAGCCGCAGCAGATGCAGGTCCACCGGATCCAGTACGACGGATTCGGCCATTGGCCGAACGTAGCACGGTGTTCGATTCCCGTGAACCGTCCGATGTTCACTCTTCCGCCCATGGACACAGTCAGCACGGGTGCCTACGACGACGTACGCCCCGCTCCGAGAGCCCTGGCCACCGAGGCCGTGCACGCCGGCCGCGACGATCTCGCCCGCCAGGGCCTGCACGCTCCGCCGATCGACCTGTCCACCACCTACCCCTCCTACGACAGCCGCGCCGAGGCCGCCCGCATCGACGCCTTCGCCACCGACGGGGCCGACCCGGTGGGACCGCCGGTCTACGGCCGGCTCGGCAACCCGACCGTCGCCCGCTTCGAGACCGCCCTGGCCCGTCTGGAGGGCACCGAGTCCGCGGTCGCCTTCGCCAGCGGCATGGCCGCGCTCAGCGCCGTCCTCCTGGCACGCTCCGCCATGGGCCTGCGGCACGTCGTCGCGGTACGGCCCCTGTACGGATGCAGCGACCACCTGCTCACCGCCGGGCTGCTGGGCACCGAGGTCACCTGGACCGACCCGGCCGGCATCGGGGACGCGCTGCGCCCGGACACCGGCCTTGTGATGGTCGAGTCCCCGGCCAACCCGACGCTCGCCGAACTCGACCTGCGGGCCGTCGCCCATGCCTGCGGCTCCGTGCCGCTGCTCGCCGACAACACCTTCGCCACCCCCGTGCTCCAGCGCCCGGCCGAGCAGGGCGCCCGGCTGGTGCTGCACAGTGCCACCAAGTACCTCGGCGGCCACGGTGATGTGCTGGCCGGGGTGGTCGCCTGCGACGAGGAGTTCGCGGGCCGGCTGCGGCAGATCCGGTTCGCCACGGGCGGGGTGCTGCACCCGCTGGCGGGCTACCTGCTGCTGCGCGGCCTGTCCACGCTTCCGGTGCGGGTGCGGGCCGCCTCCGCGAACGCCGCCGAGCTGGCCCGCCGGCTCGCCGCCGACCCGCGCGTGGCCCGGGTGCGCTATCCGCGGCTCGGCGGCGCGATGATCGCCTTCGAGGTGCACGGCGACCCGCACGAGGTCATCTCACGGGTCCGCCTCGTCACCCCCGCGGTCAGCCTGGGCAGCGTCGACACGCTCATCCAGCACCCGGCCTCCATCAGCCACCGCATCGTCGACGCCGACGACCGCCGCGGGTCGGGTGTGAGCGACCGGCTGCTGCGCCTGTCGGTGGGGCTGGAGGACGCGAACGACCTGTGGGCCGACCTGGACCAGGCACTGGGCGCTGCCCCGAAGCGGCCCACGGCACCGGCGGGGGAGGCGGTGCGGGAGGCGGTGCGCTGAGCAGTGGCGCCGCCGAGAGGGGCGGTGGCGCAGGTGGTGCGCTGACGGTGCCGGGCCCCGCGGGGTGGTGGTGCGGGGCCCGGCACCACGGGCGGCCGACCCCGCCCGCCGGCCCCGGCCACCTGGTACGGCGGCCGGGGCACGCATCTTCGTGACCGGGCCCGGTCGTGCCCGTCCCGGCCGGTGCCGGCCGGTGCCGGCACGGTCTGCCGGGGCTACGGCGCCTCAGTCCAGCCAGGGAGGCCGTACCCCCGGCGCGGTGGTCAGCGGTGCCGTGTCCAGGCGGGCCGTGATGACCAGCGTGCCCTCCTCGACCTGGTAGTCGAGCGGCAGGCCGAGGCCGCGCATCGCGGCCACCATGCCGGTGTTGGACGCCTTGGTCACGGCGTACACGCTCGCGCAGCCGGCCTCCGCGGCCATCGTCACCAGCCGGCCGAGCAGTTCGCCGCCGATGCCCCGCTGCTGCCAGGCGTCCTCGACCAGCAGCGCGACCTCCGTCTCGTCGCCGTCCCACAGCAGGTGCCCGAGGCCGACGATCCGGCCGGAGGCGGTCTGCGCGGCCAGCGTGCGCCCGAAGCGGGGGCTGAGCAGGTGGTTCAGGTACCGGTCGGCGTCGCCGAACGGCCCGTGGTAGCGCAGGCTCAGGGTCTGCGGAGAGCACCGCTCGTGCATCGCCCTGGCCGCGGGCAGGTCACCGGTGTCGGCCCGGCGGACGGTGATGTCGTTGCCCTCGGGCAGGGTCAGCACGTCCTCGCCGCGGGGGATCCGCGGCCCGAGCCGGCTGTCCAGCTCCACCAGCGCCCGGGCCCGCGCGAACTCGGTGGGGGTGAACGGCAGGTACGGCCGTTCCACGGTGAGCACACCGCCCTCGGGTGCCGGCAGCCGCATCACGGTGTCCTCCAGGACACCCTCGGCCGGCACCGGCCGCGGGGCACCGCCGTCGCCGGCCGGCCTGCCGGGCAGCGAGCGGATCGTGCAGCGGCCGAGCAGCTGGCGCAGCGCCAGCGGCAGTTCGGCGGTGTCCAGCGCGGTGCGGGCCGCCAGGCCGAGCACCCGGGTCGGCGCGTCGACCAGGTCGTGGGCGTCGGCCCGCTCGATCCAGGTGGCCGTGCCCCCGGCCAGCGCCACCGCCCGGCGGATCTCCTCCGCCGTCCGGGTGCCCGGTGCCCGCAGCAGGAACTCGTCCACGGTGCCGTCGGCCAGCGGATGCGTCTGGAGGCTCAGGATGTCCACCCGCAGACCGGCGAGGGCGCTGCACAGGGTGGCGAGCGATCCCGGCTCGTCCTTCACCGTCGTCCGCATCCGCCACAGCGCGCCGGCGATCCGCTCGGCGGCCGGCTGCCCGGACGGCCGCGTCTCGGCGGTCGGCCGGGCACCGGTATCGCTCACCGGCGGGGCGTGTCCGTGGCGGCGTGACCACCAGACGTGGAAAGCCGCCGTCGCGGCCAGCACGGTGGCCGAGATCAGCAGCAGGGCCGGGCCGTCGGGACCGTGCCCGATCAGGTTCGCCACCGCGTCCGCGACGGCCACGGCCGTGAAGAGCGCGGCGAGCTCGACGACGTCCCGCCGCCAGTGGTGCACGGGGCGGCCGTGCTTCGCCCGCGTCACATCAGGGATTTCCGGAGTCATGCAGCCACTGTGCGCGAAGGGTGTTGCGTGATCACGAACTGCTTGTGACCGCTGGGTAAAGCACGCTCCGCCCTTTTTGTTGCACTTTTTACAGCCCGGCTGCCCACCGGCCCGGCCCCGGGCTGCCCACCGGCCCGGCCCCGGGCTACTGACCGACCCGGCCCGGCTGCAGCGTCCGCGTGAACAGTACCGTGCCGTCCTGCTCGCGCAGCCGGACCGTCAGCTCGCCGCTGCCCCCGTCGATGTCGACCTCGCCGAAGAACTGGTAACCGCCCGCGGGGGAGACGTTCGACGCGGCCGGCGCCTTCACGAAGACCCGCTCCGGGCCGAAGGTGGCGTCCAGCGCCGTGGCCGGGAAGGCGCCGGCGTTCAGCGGCCCGGAGACGAACTCCCAGAACGGCTCGAAGTCGGTGAACGCCGCCCGGGAGGGCTGGTAGTGCTGGGCGGAGGTGTGGTGCACGTCCGCCGTCAGCCACAGCGTGCCGGTGATCCGCCGGTGCTTGATGAACCGCAGCAGCTCGGCGATCTGCAGCTCACGGCCGAGCGGGGCGCCCGGGTCGCCCTGGGCCACCGCCTCGAAGTTCGGCTTGTTCTCCATCGAGTCCGGTACGACGAGACCGAGCGGCATGTCGGCGGCGAGCACCTTCCACACCGCGCGCGAGCGGGCCAGCTCCCGCTTGAGCCACTCCAGCTGCTCCCGGCCGAGGATGCCCTGCGGATCGGTCGTCTGGTCGTCGGGGGAGTTGGCGTTGCGGTAGGTGCGCATGTCCAGCACGAACACGTCCAGCAGCGGGCCCTGGCGCAGCACCCGGTGGACGCGGCCCTCCCGCGCGCCCGGACGCAGCGTGGAGACGGGGAAGTACTCGCCGAACGCCCGCCGGGCGCGCGCCGCCAGCACGTCGACGCTCTTCTCGGTGTAGCGGGTGTCGGTGGTGGCGATCACCTCGCCCGGGTACCAGTTGTTGCGCACCTCGTGGTCGTCCCACTGCACGATCGAGGGCACCTGGGCGTTGAACCGGCGCAGGTTGGCGTCGAGCAGGTTGTAGCGGAAGTTGCCCCGGTACTCGGCGAGGGTCTCGGCGACCTTCGCCTTCTCCTCCGTGGTGATGTTCCGCCAGGTGGTGCCGTCGGGCAGCGCCTGGGTGGCGGCGATCGGGCCGTCGGCGTAGACGGTGTCGCCGCTGCACAGGAAGAAGTCCGGGTCCAGCCGCGCCATGGCGTCGTAGATCCGGTAGCCGCCGAGGTCGGGGTTGATGCCCCAGCCCTGGCCGGCCAAGTCGCCCGACCACAGGAAGCGCACGCCGTCCCGGCGGCGCCGGGAGGCCGTGCGGAAGGTGCCGGTCACGGGCTCGCCCGTGCGGCGCGGGTCGTCCGGGTCGGCGAGCAGGACGCGGTAGTGGATCTGCTCGCCGGAGGGCAGGCCGTGCAGCCGGGTGGTGCCGGTGAAGTCCGTGCCGGCGCCCAGCAGCGGGCCGTGCCACCTGCGCGGGTTGCGGAACGACTCGGTGGCCGAGGTCTCCACGACCATCCGGGCCGGCCGGTCCGAACGCACCCACACCAGGCCGGAGTCGGCGGTCACGTCACCGGTCTGCACCCCCCACTCCGCCCGGGGCCGTCCGGAGCGGGCGAACGCCGGGGCCGCGCCGAGGCCGGCGGGCAGGGTCAGGGCCGCCGACGCGGCGAGGGAACCGCGCAGAACGCTGCGGCGGCCGGGGAACGGACGGTGTGACATGGCTGCGCCTCCAAGGACGGGATCCGGCCGGTGTGCAGAGCCACACCTACTGGGGCGCCGCGGCGCGCACACGAAATGGAGGTGAACTCCAGCCGGCCGGTACGCCGTCGGCGGTTCAGCGGCTGCCGTCCAGGATGACCCGTGCGACCAGGGCCGGGTCGTCGTTCATCGGGCAGTGGCCGCAGCCGGGCAGCCGCACCAGCCGGGCGTGCGGGATGAGCCGCTTGGCGCGTATGCCCTGGCGGCGCACCAGGATACGGTCCCGGGTGCCCCAGGCCACCGTGACCGGCAGGCCCGCCAGGGTGTCGGTGAACCGGACGGTGGTGCCCGCCCGCAGGGTCTGCTCGAAGCCGGCGGCCCCCACGAGGGCGAGTGTCTCGGCGACCACCGCCTCCGGTGAACGGCGCGCGGGGCGGGCGTAGATGGTGCTGGTCAGCGCCGTACGCCCGGCCGCTGTCCGGGAGAGCCGCTCCACCAGCGGCAGCGGCAGCCGCTGGGCGACGCCCCGCATCGCGAGCAGCACCGAGAAGGCGTACCGCCGTTCGGCCTCCGTCCAGAAGCCGGCCGGGGACAGGGCGGTGACGGACCGCGCCAGTTTCTCCCGGCCCAGTTCCAGTGCGAGCAGCCCGCCCAGCGAGTTGCCGGCGACGTGCGGGCGGTCCAGTTCCAGCGCCTCGAACAGGGCACCGAGCACGGAGTTGGTGGTGGACAGGTCGTAGGCCAGGCCGTCCGGCAGCCCCGGGGACGCGCCGAAGCCCGGCAGGTCGACGGCGATCACCTCGCGCTCGGTGGCCAGGATGTCCACGACCGGGTCCCACGCCTGCCGGTGATGGCCGATGCCGTGCAGCAGGACCAGCGGTTCGCCGCGGCCCACGCGCGCGTAGGACACGGTGACATCGCCCGGGCCGTGCGGGCCGGGGACCTTCAAGGAGACGGTGGCGGACATGGGGTGCTCCTCGTCTGGGCTGCTGACGGACGCCGTAGACAGCTTGTCAGCAATTACTACCAGTGGGTAGCCCCGGTACGCCGCTCCCCGCGGCCGGCGCCGGCCGCCCGTCCGCGAGTTCCGCGGACACCGGCCGGCCACCGCTCCGGCCCTCAACCCGGCCGGCGCACCTCGATGTTGAAGTCGGCGTCCCCGAAGCGGCCGAACAGGGCCAGCCACAGGGGCAGATACATCTCCAGCGCACGCGCCGCCCGGATGCCGCCCAGGTCCAGCACCCGCCCGGCCGGCCAGCCGAACTCCCCGAGCAGCGCCCGCACGTGCTCCTTGGCCCGGGCGTCCGCCCCGCACACGAACACCTGGTGCTCACCCGGCACCCGGCCGGGATCCACCATCACCCGGCAGTTGACCGTGTTCAGCGTCTTCACCACGCGCGCGTGCGGGAACGCCCGCTGGATCCGCTCGCCCACGCTGTCCGACTCCACCGGGTCCAGCCGCGGCTGCCCGTCCTCGAACGCCAGCGGGTTGGAGACGTCCACCAGCACCTTGCCCGCCAGGTGTTCCGCGCCCGCCGCCTCCAGCGCCTCCAGTGCCACCCGGCCGCCGACCGCGTTCACGACCACCTCGCCGGCCGCCGCAGCGTCCGCGAAGGTCCCGGCGTGGGCCCGGCCGGCCGCGGCCGTGGCCCACTCCGCCGCCACCGGGTTGTCCGCGGAGCGCGAGCCGAGGGTCACCTCGTGCCCCAGCTCCAGCAGCCGGCCGGCGAGGGTACGGCCCACCTCGCCCGTGCCCAGCACCGCGTACCGCATAGCCCACCTCGGGATCGTCGGCCGCCGCGCGTCGGCGGTCCGCGGTCATTGTGATCCGGACCGCTTATGGAAGCGGGCATTCCGGGTGGACACCGGCAGGTGTGTCGGATGGGATGGGACGTGTGACCGCACACCCAGCCACCGATGTCTTCGAGGAACACCGGTCCCTGCTCATGGGGGTCGCCTACCGCATGCTCGGCCGGGTCGCCGACGCCGAGGACGTCGTCCAGGAGACCTGGCTGCGCTGGTACCAGGCCGACCGCGCCGAGGTCCGCGAACCGCGCGCCTACCTGGTGCGGATCGCGACCCGGCTGGCCATCGACCGGCTGCGCCAGGTGCGCTCGCGCGGCGAGGCGTACCTCGGGCCGTGGCTGCCCGAGCCGTACCTCACCGAGTTCGCCGACACCGCCCCGGACACGGCGGACCGGGCCGTCCTCGCCGACACCGTCTCCCTGGCCGTCCTGGTCGTCCTGGAGTCGCTGTCGCCGCTGGAGCGGGCGGTGTTCGTGCTGCGGGAGGCGTTCGGCTACCCCTACGCCGAGATCGCCACGCTGCTCGACCGGGGCGAGGCGGCGGTACGGCAGCTGGCCGGGCGGGCCCGCCGCCACGTGGCGGAGCGGCGCCCGCGGTACGAGGTCGACCCCGCCCGGCGCCGGGACCTGACCGAACGTTTCCTGACCGCCGCGGCCGAGGGCGACCTCGACGGCCTGCTGTCCCTGCTCGCCCCGGACGTCCAGCTGGTCGGCGACAGCGGCGGCAAGGCCAAGGCGCCGCTACGTGTCCTGCACACCGCCGACAAGGTCGCCCGCTTCCTCATCGGGGTCACCCGCAAACTCCCGGCCGGCCTGTCCGTACGGCCCCTGGAGGTCAACGGCGGCCCCGCCGCGCTGGCACTGGCCGGCGACGAGCCCGACAGCCTGTTCCAGCTGGACATCGCCGACGGCCGCATCACCGCCGTCTACATCATCCGCAACCCCGACAAGCTGCGGCACCTCACCGGCCGCTGAGCCGTCCGCCCCCGGAGCCCCCGTCGTGCCGGCGGGGGCTCCGCCGTACCGCCGCCGCCCGCGCCGTGCGACGGGAGTTTTGCCGCGGTGTCACCCACACCGGGGGGTGCGAACGCCGTGTGAACGCTCCGCGGCGGGACGCCCGCGCACTCCCCACGCGACCGAGGATTGGTCTTGACCAAGGGTGACGGCCGCCCTATGGTCGCAGAGAACTGCAACAACCTTTAATAAACAAGGGCGCCAAAACCGCCGGACCACGGCTCTTGCGGAGGACAGGGTGGGGACCACGCAGCTGGAATCGGTACCGGAACCGAAGTACTGGCATCTCAAGACCGTGCTCACCGAGGCACTGGACTCGGAGTTCTCGGTCGGCGAGATCCTGCCCAACGAGCGTGAGCTGGCCGCCCGCTTCGGCGTGGCCCGCGCCACGCTCCGCCAGGCCCTGGAACAGCTGGAGCTGGAGGGCAGGCTCCAGCGCCGCCGCGGGGTCGGCACGACCGTGGCGCCCCCACGGGTGGGCGTGGCCGTCGGCACCGAGCAGCCCTCCTGGCCCGGCGCCGCCCACGACGCCTGGCAGCCCGTCGACAGCCTCCAGGCGACGCCGCCCGCCGCCGTCGCCGCGGCCCTGGAGACCGGCGCCGACGAGCCGGTGCACATCGTCCGCCGCTCCCGCATGTCCCACGGCCAGCAGGTCGCCACCGAACTGCTGTACGTCCCGGCGGGTGCCGTGCCCGGTCTGACCGCGATCGACGCGCCGTCCGGCGCGGCACGCGCGCGTGCGGTGCTGCGGGAACTGCAGCACCTGCCGCTGGACGGCGAGGACCGCGCCGTCGAGCTGGGCTCCGCGCGCGCGGACGACGCCCGGGAACTCGACCGGCTGCCCGGCTCGCCCGTCCTGGTCCTCACCACCCGCTTCTTCGCCCAGGGCCGCACCGCGGCACTCTCGGTCGCGACCTACCGGGCCGACACCTGCCGGCTGACCTTCGGCGAATCGCCCGGCGTGGAGATACACCACGCCCCGGAGCAGCGGGCTTCCTGACACACCCCACGCCCCCCTGGGAACCCGCGACGCCGTCACGGCGGCCGGCCCAGGGGGGCGTCCCGTACGCCCGGGAGCCGAAGGCGCGGGGCCGCCTCCCGGAGGTCCGGGAAGACCGCGCAGGCGGCCGCGCCCGTACGACGGCGTCAGCCGGTGTTCCGCTTCCCGGCGCGCCCCGGCCGGCAGCTCACCGCCGGGCCGTCACCGAGCCCTCCACCGCGAACAGCTGTTCCTCCACGTGGTCCAGCGCCAGGCGCAGCGCTCCCGTCGCCACGGCCGCCTCGCCCAGCATGGACAGCGCCACCCGGGGCGGCCGCAGGCAGTAGCGGGCCAGTTCACGGCGCAGCGGCTCCAGGACGCCGTCCAGACCGGCCGCCCAGCCGCCGATCACGACCAGCTCCGGATCGAGCGCCAGCACCAGCGCGGCCACGTCGTGCACCAGCCGCTGGATGAACCGCTCGACGGCCGCCTGCGCCCGCTGGTCGCCCTTCCGGGCCAGCGCGAACACCTCGGCGACCGCCTGCTCGTCCAGCGGGTGCAGCGGCTCGTCGGTGGTGGACAGCAGCGCCTCCGGCGTCGCCTCCCGGCCCAGCAGGTGCAGCGCGCCGATCTCCCCGGCCGCCCCGCCGTACCCCCGGTGCAGCCGCCCGCCGATCAGCGAACCGGCACCCGGGCTCAGCCCGGCCAGGACGAACACCACGTCGTCCGTCCCGGTCGCCGAACCCTTCCAGTGCTCGGCGACCGCCGCCGCGTTGGCGTCGTTCTCCACCAGCACCGGGCACCTGAACGAACGGCTCAGCCGCTCACCGAGCCTGAGGCCGGTCCACTGCGGCAGCGCCGTGCTCAGCCGTACCGTGCCGTCCGCCTCCACGATGCCCGGCGTGCCCACGCCCACCGCCCGCAGCGAGGAGCGCGCCACCCCCGCCCGGCGCAGCAGCTCGGCGACCGCACCGCGCAGCCGGTCGAGCCGCTCGTCCGCCGGGGCCCTCTCGCCGACCTCCTTGGCCTGCGCGCCCAACACCCGCCCGTCCAGGTCGGACAGGAGCGCGGCGACCCGGTGCGGCCCGACCTCCAGGCCCAGCAGGTGACCCGCCTCGGCCCGGAACCGGAACCGCCGGGCGGGCCGCCCCTGCCGGCGCGCACCCCCCTCGTCGGCGGCCGCCTCCACGACGAGGCCGCCCTCGATGAGCCCCTCCACGACCCCCTCGACGGTCGGCCGGGACAGTCCGGTGACCCGGGTGATCTCGGTGAGCGTCGCGCAGTCCGCGGCACGCAGCGCGTGCAGCACCACCGCGGAATTGATCCTCCGCAGCAGCGAGGGATCGCCGCCGGTCAGCTGGCCCACCGTCCGTCCTCCCAGCTCGCGGGCGTGTTGGCCGGATCGTACTCGGCGCGGCGCACCCCTGCGAGTGCCGGGTTCCGCCCGGCCGCGCGCCCCGCTCACCCCGGTTCCACGAACCCCGACTCGTAGGCCGCGATCACCGCCTGCGTGCGGTCGCGCGCGCCGAGCTTGGCCAGGACGGCACTCACATGCGACTTCACCGTCTCCGCGCCCACCACCAGCCGGGCGGCGATCTCGGCGTTCGACAGGCCCCGCGCCATCAGCCGCAGCACCTCCGCCTCCCGCTCGGTCAGCCGGGCGAGCTCCGGCCCGCCCCGCGCCGGCCGGCCGCCGTCGCCGTACCGGGCGGCCAGGCGCCGTACGGAGGCCGGGAACAGCAGCGACTCGCCCTCCGCCACCAGCCGGACCGCGTGCACGATCTCGGCCGGACGGGCCCGCTTCAGCAGGAACCCGTCGGCGCCCGCGCGCAGCGCCTCGTACACGTACTCGTCGTCCTCGAACGTCGTCACCACGAGGATCTTCGGCGGCTCGGCCACCGTGCGCAGCACCGCCCGCGTGGCCTCGATGCCGTCCATCAGGGGCATGCGTACGTCCATCGCGACCACGTCCGGGCGCAGTCGCCGCACGAGCGGGATCACCGCCGCGCCGTCGGCCGCCTCACCCGCCACCTCGATGTCGGGCTGCGCCTCCAGCACCGCCCGCAGACCCGCACGGACCAGGGGTTCGTCGTCGACGAGAAGAACGGTGACCGGCATCCGGCCAGCCTAGATCAACCCGTCGGCAGCTCCGCGCGCACCCGCCAGTCGCCCTCCTCGGGGCCGCTGTGCGCGGTGCCGCCCAGCAGCGCGGCCCGTTCGCGCATGCCCCGCAGCCCGCTGCCCCGGCCGGGCCCGGACACCACCCCGGGCAGCGGATTGCGGACTTCCAGGACGAGCCTGGTGCCGGTGGCCGAGACCCGGACGGTCACGGGCACGGCCCCCGCGTGCCGCAGCACGTTGGTGAGCGCCTCCTGAAGGATGCGGTAGCCCTCGCGGGACACGGGGCCCGGCACGGCCCCGACCGGTCCCGTCACCTCCGCGTCGACCTTCGCCCCGGAGGCCCGCGCCGACTCCAGCAGCCGGTCGGCGTCGGCCAGCGTGGGCCGGGCGCCCACCGGCCGCTCGGCCTCCCGCAGGACCCCCAGCACCCGCTCCAGGTCCGCCAGGGCGGCGCGGCCGGTCTCCTCGATGGCGTCGAGTGCCCGCTCGGTGAACTCCGGGTCGCCCGCCGCCCGCGCGGCCCCGGCCTGCACCACCGCCACCGTCAGCGCGTGCCCGATCGAGTCGTGCAACTCCCGCGCGATCCGCGTGCGTTCCAGCAACTGCTCGGTGCGCTCCTCCAGAGCGGCCAGCCGCTCCGCCGCGGACGGCCCGAGCAGCCGGCGCGCGGCGGCCGTCACCAGCGCGCCGAGCCCGACGACCACCCCGTACAGAACGAGCAGCGGCAGCGGCGCCAGCAGCGCCCAGGCGCGGTGCGGCGGCAGCCGGTCCGGCAACGGGACCCCGGCCGGCGCCACCGACCACGCGCACCGCGCCAGTTCGAAGGCGAGGACGGGCAGCCACACCGACGCGAACGCGGCCACGGCTCCGAGCACCATGCGCAGCTCCAGCCACACCACCGTACGCAGCCGGTCCCGCCCGCTCACCGCCGGCGCCTCGGAGATGCCCGGATCCGGATCGCCGGGGGTGAGCAGCAGCCGCGCCTGCACGCCCTCGCCCTGCCGCACCACGGGCACGAACCCCAGCGGGCCGATCAGCAGCGCGGGCACCCACGGGGTCGACAGGTCGATGAAGAGCCAGACGCTGACCACCAGCATCGGCACCCACAGGTGCAGCAGGCGTGTGTACGTCCGCCCGCGCAGCAGCGGGCGCAGAAGGCGGGCCATGGCCTCATCGTGGCAGGCGGCACCGACGACCGGCCTCCCCCGCACGGGGGAGACGGTCTCCACCGGCGGGGGAGGCACCGGCCGCGCCGCCCGGCCAGGCTGCTGCCATGACCAGCATCGACGTACGAGACCTCACCAAGGAGTACGGCGGCCGGCGGGCCGTGGACCACCTCACCTTCCGGGTGGGCCCCGGCCGGGTCACCGGCTTCCTCGGCCCCAACGGCGCCGGCAAGTCCACCACCATGCGCCTCGTTCTCGGCCTCGGCCGGCCCACCGCCGGTACCGCCACCATCGGCGGCCAGGAGTACGCCCGGCTCCGTGAACCCCTGCGCCGGGTGGGCGCCCTGCTCGACGCACGTGCCGCGCACGGCTCCCGCACCGCCCGCGACCACCTGCTGGCCCTCGCCGCGAGCAACCGCATCCCGGCCCGCCGGGTCGACACCGCCTTGGAGGAGACCGGCCTCGCCGGCGTGGCGCGCCGCAGGGTGCGGACCTACTCCCTGGGGATGCGCCAGCGCCTCGGCATCGCCGCCGCCCTGCTCGGCGACCCCGAGGTCGTCCTGCTGGACGAGCCCGCCAACGGACTCGACCCCGAGGGCATCGTGTGGATCCGCACCCTGCTGCGCCGGCTCGCGGCACAGGGCCGTACGGTCCTCGTCTCCAGCCATCTCATGGGCGAGACCGCCGCCTTCGCGGACCACCTGCTCATCGTCGGGCGGGGCCGCCTGCTCACCGACACACCGGTCCGGGAGTTCATCCACGCGCGCGTGCGGCCCCACGTCCGCGTCCGCACCACCGACCCCGCCGCCCTCGGCGAGCTCCTCGCCCGGCACGGTCACGAGGCCACCCGGGACGCGGACGGCACCTGGACGGTGCGGCAGGCGCGCGTGGACGACCTCGGCCGCCTGATGTCCGACGCGGGCGTCCCCGTCCTGGAACTCGCGGCCCGCGAGGCCACCCTGGAGGAGGCGTACCTCGATCTGACCGCTGCCGAGGCCGAGTTCACCGCACCGCGCCAGGAGGTCTGACCATGTCGTTCGCACCCGTGCTCCGCGCCGAGTGGATCAAGATCCGGAGCCTGCGCTCCCTGCTGGGCGCCCTCGCCGCCGTCTTCGTCTCCACCACCGCGTTCTCGGCGCTCGCCGCGGCCGACGCCGACGACTCCGACCCGCTGTACTCGGTGTTCTTCGGGATCGCGTTCGGGCAGGTCGCCGCGATCGCCTTCGGTACGGCGGCCGTGGCCTCCGAGTTCCGGGGCGGTGCGCTGCGGCTGACCCTGTCCGCGGTGCCCGACCGGGACCGCTGGTTCGCCGCCAAGGCCACGGCGATCGCCCTGCCCGCACTGGCCGTCGGGCTGCTCACCGGGCTCGTCACCCTCCTGGTGGGCCGGGCGGCCCTCGGCGCGTCCGCCCCCGGCTGGGCCGAGGGGCTGCGCGGCGCCCTCGGCTGCGGACTGCACCTGACCCTGATGGCGCTGTTCGCGGCCGGGGTCGCGGCCGTGCTGCGCAGCGCGGTCGCCACCCTGTCGGTGCTGGTCCCGTTCCTGCTGGTCGTGTCGTTCGTCATCGGCGACCTGTCCGGCTCGGTCGCCGACTTCCTCCCCGACCGGGCCGGCCAAGTGGCCCTGCACAGCAGCTGGGACGGGGCACTCGGCCCGTTCGGCGGGCTCGCGGTGACCGCGCTGTGGACGGCGGCGGCCCTGCTCGCGGGTGCCTGGAGCCTCCGCCTCAGGGACGCCTGACGAGCCGCCAATTGTCAGTGCGGCCCGCTTTACTGGACCGCATGGACATCGCGGAGTGCCTGACCCTCATCGACCTGCTGTGCGCCCGGGAGTTCCCGGCGGCGCACGGCAGGACGGAGCACGGCGAGAGCGGGCCCGGCTACCACATAGCCGCCTTACAGACGAGTGCCGAGTTCTGGGACGACGACGGCAGCGAACGGGAGGAGACGGAGGCGCAGTACGAGGCCGACCGGGACGGCCTGGCGCAGCGCCTCGGCGAGCGCTGGGGGCAGCCGCAGCACGTCAGCCTGTACAGCGTGCTGGAACGGACCATGGCGGGCGAGGACCTGGCGGAGCCGTGGGCCGGACTCGGCGGCCACGTCCCCGACGTCCAGCTGTGGCGGGTACCGCGGGCGGGCCGCTGGTTCGCCCTCGGGGTGTCCCAGTGGGACAAGGAGCTGCCGTTTCAGCTGCTCGGGATAGTGACGGAGACCGACCCGCCGTGACCGTCCGCGCCCGCCGCCTCGCGCAGCCGGGCGAACTCCTGCGCCATCGTCGCCGCCGTCCAGTGCGCGTTCAGCCCGCTGGGGTTGGGCAGCACCCACACCCGGCTGTGCCCGATGACCCGTTCCTGCGGGCCGACCCGGGCGGTGCGGTCGCCGAACGCGGCGCGGTACGCCGTCACCCCGACCACGGCCAGCCACCTCGGCCTGAGCCGGGTGACCTTCTCGGCCAGCAGCCGGCCGCCCTCGACGTACTCCTCGGCGGTCAGTTCGTCCGCCCGGGCGGTGGCCCGCGCCACCACGTTGGTGATGCCCAGCCCGTAGGACAGCAGCTCCCGCTGCTCGGACGGCTTCAGCAGCCGCGGGGTGAAGCCGGACAGGTGCAGCACCGGCCAGAAGCGGTTGCCGGGGCGGGCGAAGTGGTGGCCGGTCGCCGCGGTCATCAGCCCGGGGTTGATACCGCAGAAGAGCACGCGGAGGCCGTCCGCGACCACGTCCGGGACGAGGCGGTCGCGGGCGGCCTCCAGTTCCGCCTTGGTGAAGCGGGGGGTGCGGGTCAGAGGATCGCTCCGGGGGTGTAGCCGGCGGCCTCCGGGTGCCGCTTGACGATCTCCTCGATCCGGCCGGCGACCAGGCCGACCTGGTCGGCCGCGGCACCGGTGAAGGAGAGCTTGTCGGCCATCAGCTCGGCCAGCTGCTCGCGGTCGAGCGGCAGCCGCTCGTCGGCGGCGAGCTTGTCGAGCAGGTCGTTGCGCTCGGCGCCCTGCTCGCGCATGGCGAGGGCGGTGGCCACGGCGTTCTCCTTGATCGCCTCGTGCGCGACCTCGCGGCCGACACCGGCCCGCACCGCGCCCATGAGCACCTTGGTGGTGGCCAGGAACGGCAGGTAGCGGTCCAGCTCGCGGGAGACGACGGCCGGGAAGGCGCCGAACTCGTCGAGGACGGTCAGGAAGGTCTCCAGCAGACCGTCGAGGGCGAAGAAGGCGTCCGGCAGGGCGACCCGGCGCACCACCGAGCAGGACACGTCGCCCTCGTTCCACTGGTCGCCCGCCAGCTCACCGGTCATGGAGGCGTAGCCCCGCAGGATGACCATGAGCCCGTTGACGCGCTCGCAGGAGCGGGTGTTCATCTTGTGCGGCATCGCGGAGGAGCCGACCTGGCCCGGCTTGAAGCCCTCGGTGACCAGCTCGTGCCCGGCCATCAGCCGGATCGTCTTCGCCAGCGAGGAGGGCGCCGCGGCCAGCTGCACCAGCGCGGTCACCACCTCGTAGTCCAGCGAGCGCGGGTAGACCTGGCCGACCGAGGTGAACGCCTGCGAGAAGCCCAGGTGCCCGGCGATCCGGTCCTCCAGCTCGGCGAGCTTGGCCGCGTCGCCGCCGAGCAGGTCCAGCATGTCCTGCGCGGTGCCGACCGGGCCCTTGATGCCGCGCAGCGGGTAGCGGCCGAGCAGCTCCTCGACCCGGCCGTAGGCCACGAGCAGCTCGTCGGCGGCGGTCGCGAAGCGCTTGCCCAGGGTGGTGGCCTGCGCGGCCACATTGTGCGAACGGCCGGCCATGACCAGCTCGGCGTACTCGCCGGCCAGCTTGCCGAGGCGCGCCAGCACGGCCACCGTGCGGTCGCGCATCAGCTCCAGCGAGAGCCGGATCTGGAGCTGCTCGACGTTCTCCGTGAGGTCACGGGAGGTCATGCCCTTGTGCACGTGCTCGTGCCCGGCGAGGTCGTTGAACTCCTCGATCCGGGCCTTCACGTCGTGCCGGGTGACCTTCTCGCGCTCGGCGATCGAGGCCAGGTCGACGGTGTCGAGGACCCGCTCGTAGTCGGCGATCGCCTCGTCGGGCACCTCGATGCCGAGGTCCTTCTGGGCCCGCAGCACGGCGAGCCAGAGCTGCCGCTCGAGCTTCACCTTCTGCTCGGGGGACCAGAGCGTGGCGAGCTCGGCGGAGGCGTAGCGTCCGGCGAGGACGTTCGGGATGCGGGGCTTGGCGGGCGCAGAAGTCACGTGTCCAGATTCTACTGGCGGTTCGTGCAGGCCAGCGCCACGGGTGCCTTCGGTCGAAGCTACGAGAGCCCCGTCACGTCGGCGCGGCGGTGCGGGCACGCCGGTGACCGGCCCCGGCCTTCCTCGGGTACCGGCCCCGGCCCGACTCGTCCACGGGCCCCCGGACGTCCGCATGGCCGCCGCAGTACCGCCTGCGCCGAGCCCTCGTACACGGCCTACGCCGAGCCCTCGTACGGCAGCAGCTCCGGGCGCTTCGGCGGGCGGCCGTCGCCCGACGAGCGGCCGGTCAGCCGGCGGCCTATCCAGGGCAGCAGGTGCTGCCGGGCGAACCGCACGTCGGCGGCCCGGCGCGTCACCCAGCCCGGCGGCAGCGTCGCCGGCATCGGCACGTGCCACTCCGCGTCCTCCGCGCCGTAGCCGAGGCTCTGCCACACCGCCTCGGCGACCCGGCGGTGCCCCTCCGCCGTCAGATGCAGCCGGTCCACGTCCCACAGCCGCGGGTCGGCCAGCGCGGGCGCCCCGTAGAGGTCGACCACCACGGCGCCGTGCCGCGCGGCCAGCTCGTCGACGCAGGCGAACAGCTCTTCCATGCGGGGCCGGAACCGCTCCAGCACCGGGCCCTGGCGGCCGGGGCTGCGCATGAGCACCAGCTGCTTGCAGGACGGGGCCAGCCGCTCCACGGCCTCGGTGAGTAGGTCCCGGACCCGGCCCATGTCGCACTTGGGGCGCAGGGTGTCGTTGAGCCCGCCGACGAGGGTGACGACGTCGGCCTTCATGGCCGCCGCCACGTCCACCTGCTCGTCGACGATCTGCCTGATCAGCTTCCCGCGCACGGCGAGGTTCGCGTACCGGAAGCCGGGCGTGCGGGCGGCCATCCGGGCGGCGAGCACATCGGCCCAGCCCCGGTAGGAGCCGTCGGGCAGCAGGTCCGACATGCCCTCCGTGAAGGAGTCGCCGACCGCGACCAGGCTGGTGTACGGGGGAGGTGTGGGGTTCGTCTGCATGGCGACAGAGATGGTATCCCGAGGCCAATACCTGCCGGTCGGTCGGTACGGCGCGGCCGGGGCCGCGCTCTGCCCCCGGGCCGCGCTTCACCCCCGGGCCGTGCCGGCCCGGCACCGGCCCGCGCCGCCGGCGCCCTCCTGTCAGCCCGGTGCCGGCTGGCCGAACAGCTGCCGCAGCACGTCCTCCATGGTCACCAGGCCCGCCAGCCGCCCGTCGTCGCCGAGCACGGCCGCGAGGTGCGTCCGGCCGCCGCGCATCGCGGTGAGCACGTCGTCCAGCGGGGTCCCCTCCCGCACGCGCGCGATCGGCCGCATGTCCCGCAACCGGAACGGCATGTCCCGCGGCGACGCGTCCAGCGCGTCCTTGACGTGCAGGTACCCCACGATCCGGCGGCCGGCGTCGACCACCGGGAAGCGGGAGAAGCCCGACTCCGCCGACAGCCGCTCCAGCTGTTCCGGCGTCACGCCCACGCGGGCGTACACGACCCGCTGGAGCGGTACGACCACGTCCCGCACCGGCCGGCTGCCCAGCTCCAGGGCGTCGTGCAGCCGTTCCTGCGCCCGGTTGTCGATCAGTCCGGCCTCGCTGGCGTCCTTGACGATCTCGGCCAGTTCGGTGTCCGTGAAGGTCGCCGCGACCTCGTCCTTCGCTTCCACCCGCAGCAGCTTCAGCAGCGCGTTCGCGAAGGCGTTGACGGTGAAGATCACCGGGCGCAGCGCCCGCGACAGCGCGACCAGCGGCGGACCGAGCAGCAGCGCGCTGCGCACCGGTTCGGCGAGCGCGATGTTCTTGGGCACCATCTCGCCGAGCAGCATGTGCAGATAGGTCGCGAGGGTCAGCGCGATCACGAAGGAGACGGCGTGACCCGCGCTCGTCGGCACGCCCAGCGTGTGGAAGGCCGGCTCCAGCAGGTGCGCGATCGCCGGCTCGGCGACCACACCCAGCACCAGCGTGCACAGCGTGATGCCGAGCTGGGCGGCGGCCAGCAGCGCGGACACGTGCTCCAGTCCCCACAGCACGCTCCGGGCCCGCCGGTCGCCCTCCTGGGCGAGCGGCTCCACCTGCGAGCGGCGTACGGAGATCAGCGCGAACTCGGCGCCGACGAAGAAGGCGTTGACGACGAGGGTCGCCAGACCGATCAGCAGCTGTACGGCGGTCATCGCGTGCCCTCCCGGGTCCCCTGCACCTTGCCGGTCCCGTCACCGGGCTCGTCGTCCAGCGGTGCGTGCAGCAGCACCCGGGCGGCCCGGCGGCCCGAGGCGTCGACCACGTCCAGCCGCCAGCCGGCGACGCCGACGCTGTCCTCCTTCGCGGGTATCCGGCCCAGCTCGGTGGCGACCAGGCCGGCCAGCGTCTCGTACGGCCCCTCCGGCACGCGCAGGCCCACCCGCGCGAGCTGGTCGGTGCGGGTGGCGCCGTCGGCCAGGTACAGCGCCCGGCCCTCCTCGTCGGCGCCCGCCGGGGCGAGGTCGGGCGTCTCGTGCGGGTCGTGCTCGTCCCGCACCTCGCCGACGACCTCCTCCACGATGTCCTCCAGGGTGGCCACGCCGGCCGTGCCGCCGTACTCGTCGATGACGACGGCCATGGTGCGCCGGCCGCCGAGGCGGTCCAGCAGCCGGTCGACGGTGAGCGACTCGGGCACCAGCAGCGGCTCGCGCATCACCTGGGCGACCGTGCGGTGGCGCCGTTCGTCCGCCGGGACGGCCAGCACGTCCTTGATGTGGGCGGTGCCGACGACGGAGTCCAGGCTGCCCCGGTAGACCGGGAACCGGGACAGACCGGTGGCCCGGGTGGCGTTGGCGACGTCCTCGCAGGTCGCCTGGGTGTCCAGGGCGACGACCTGCACGCGCGGGGTCATCACGTTCTCGGCCGTGAGATCGGCCAGGTTCAGCGTCCGCACGAACAGCTCGGCGGTGTCCGGCTCCAGGGCGCCCTCCTTGGCGGAGTGCCGGGCGAGTGCGGCCAGTTCCTGCGGGCCGCGCGCGGAGGCCAGCTCCTCGGCCGGCTCGATGCCCAGCCGGCGGACGAAATGGTTCGCGGTGTTGTTCAGGTGGGTGATGAAGGGCCGGAAGGCCGCGCTGAACCAGCGCTGTGCGCTGCCCACCCGCTTGGCCACGGTCAGCGGTGAGGAGATCGCCCAGTTCTTGGGCACCAGTTCGCCGACGACCATCAGGAACACCGTCGACAGGGCCGTGCCCAGCACCAGCGCGACGGAACCGGCCGTGGCGCCGGACAGGCCCATCGCGCGGAACGGCCCGGCCAGCAGCGCGGCGATCGACGGCTCGGCGAGCATGCCGACCACCAGGTTGGTGACGGTGATGCCGAGCTGCGCGCCGGAGAGCTGGAAGGTCAGGTTGCGCGTGGCCTTCAGGGCGCCCGCGGCCCCCCGCTCGCCACGCGCGGCGGCCCGCTCCAGCTCGCCGCGCTCCACGGTGGTCAGGGAGAACTCCGCCGCCACGAAGGCACCGCAGGCCAGCGACAGCAGGATCGCCACCAGGAGAAGGAGCACTTCGGTCATCGGGTCACCCCCGTCCCATGGTCGGACAGGGCAGGGGAGAACGCGCGGTGTCGCGTACTGGGAGGCTCGCCCATGGGCGGACGCTCACAACCTTTCATAGAGAGCCGAGTGCTCCCTCAAGGGTAAAGGATGTGCAAAGAAGCTCCGCGTGGGGCGATCCGGGGCTCAGCCGGTGAGCGGCTTCACCCAGCGCCGCCAGTGCTCCTCCGGCCCGTACCCGGCCGCACCCCAGGCGTGGTGCGCGGTCTCGTTGCGGACCAGCACCATCGCGTCCGCGCGCCGGCCGCCGAGCCCCGCGAACCGCTCCTCGGCGGCTGCCAGCAGCGCCGACGCGATGCCCTGCCGGCGCCGCCGCGGGTGCACCGCGAGCCGGTACAGATGGCACCGCCAGCCGTCGAAACCGGCGATCACCGTGCCCACCAGCTCACCGCCCAGCTCCGCCAGGATCAGCGCCTCGGGGTCCCGCTCGACCAGCCGCTCCACACCGGCGCGGTCGTCGCTGATGCTCGTCCCCTCGGCGGCCGTCCGCCAGAAGGCGAGGACGCCGTCGAGGTCGTCCGCGACGGCGGCACGTATGCGTAGATCACTCATGCCACCATCATGATCGCCAACGGCCGGGCCCGCCCCGGGTTTCCGTCACGCGGACTCCTCGCGCGCCCGCTCCGGCACCGCGCACGCCTCCGTGCAGGGCTCCCGGGGCGGTCGGGCACGTGCAGCCGTACCGCCGACGCCGCTGTCGGTCCGCCGGCCGAACGCCCCGGCGCCGCGCCACCGTGCGCCCTTGTCGACGCTAGCGTTGTGGCGCTAGCGTCGAGGCATGGCGAAGACCCAGCTGAACGTGCGCGTGGACGAGGGCACCGCCCGGGCGGCCCGCGAGCGGGCCCTGGCCCGCGGCATGAGCGTCAACCGCTACATCGAAGAGCTGGTCAAGCAGGACACCGGCGAGGCGGGCCGTACCTTCGTCGAGGCCGCCGCCGACTTCATGCGGCAGTACGAGTCGGTCTTCGCCGAGGAGTTCTCCGAGAACCGCGCCGCCGACACCGGCGAAGGCCGCCGCTGATCCCGTGCAGCCGACCGTGCGAGCCGCTCCCCGGGAACCGCTCCCTTGAACGACCTCAGCATCGACCTGCCCTGGCTCCTCATGCTCGCCGAACAGCGCACCCCGGGGGACCCGCAAGTCACCGACTGGGGCGCCCTGGTCGCCGCCGTCGCCCGGCACCGGGCGGAGATATTCGGCGTGCCCGTCTACGACACCCCGCAGGCCCGCGCCGCCTCCCTGCTCCAGCTGCTGATCCACGTACCGGCGCTGGAACGCTCCAACGCGCTGTTCGCCTCCGCGGTCGCCTACGCCTACCTGGTTGCCAGCGGGGTGAAGGTGCTGCCCACACCGGATCAGGTCAGGGACCTCGCCCGGCTGGTGAAGGACGGCACGGCGAGCGTGGACGACATCGCGCGCGAGCTGCGCGGCTGGAGCGTCTGACCACGCCGCCACCGGCCACGGCACACCCCGCGCCCGTTCACCGCACGTCCGGCCCGGTCACCGCACGTCCGTCCGGCCCGGTCACCGCACGTCCGTCCGGCCCGTTCACCGCACGTCCGTCCGGCCAGGTCACCGTGCCTTCGGCCAGGTCACCGTGCCTCCGGCCAGGTCACCGTGCCTCCGGCCCGGCGCGTGCGGCGTCCGGTGCGGCGGCCGGGCAGGCGTCGGCGTTCAGCGGTCCTGTGACGAGCGCGCGTCCGGCTCGTCCGGTCGCCAGGCGACGCCCAGCGCGCAGTAGGAGGCCGGCAGCGCCGGCCCCTTCTCCGGCAGCATCACCCGCCGCTGCGGCCCGAGACGGAACCCGGCGTCGCGCAGCGCGGCGACCGGCCGTCGGGACAGATGGCAGCCACCGGCGAGGACGGGCCACACGGTGTGGTCCAGCGCCCGCTGGGTCAGCGTCATCATCCGGCCGCCGCCCTGCCCGTGCTCGAAGAACCGCACCTCGCCGCCGGGCCTCAGCACCCGCCGTACCTCGCCGAGCGCCCGCTCCACGTCCCGCACGCTGCACAGCACCAGCGACAGCACGGCCGCGTCGAACGCCTCGCTCTTGACCGGGAGGGCCTCCGCCGTGCCCGGCACCACGTCGACCGGAACCTCGCAGCGCAGCGCCGCCTCCAGCGCCAGCTGTCTGAGCAGCGGCTCCGGTTCTATCGCGACGACCTCGGCGACGGTGCCGGGGTAGTGCCGGAAGTTCAGCCCGTTGCCCGCGCCGATCTCGATCACCCGCCCGGACAGCCCGGCGAGCAGCCGCTCCCGCAGCGCGGTCATCCCGAGCCGGGCGTCCGCGCTCACGCTGACCCGGGCGTAGTAACGGGCGAACACCGGATGGCGGACGGGACTCCGCGCCAGCCGGGTGGAGCGGGTGGACAGCAGCCGCATGGCGACCTCCCTGCACAGGACGGGCCCTGGGAAGAGTCTCCCCCGAGACCCACCGACCCACCCGCCCCGAACGGGCCGCGCAGCACCCGAGGCCCGCCGGGCTCGGGGGCGGGCACGGGTGCTCGCGGCTCGCCTCACCCGGTGCGAGCCGTTCGCCGGCCCCGGGGTGACGGCCACCCCCGGACGGCGGCCGAGGGGTGGGCGGCGTCGCCGTACCCCCGCGCGGTGCTACGGCGCCTCGCGCAGCCGGAACGCCTCCGCGTCCCAGGTGCCGTCCAGCCGAGGGGCGAGCCAGCCCGGTGCCGCCGATCGGAACTCGGCGGGGGGCAGTGCACCGGCCCGTGCGGGCAGCGCGCCCAGCAGCGGGGCGCCGGCGACCTCCGGCAGGTCGGCCACGTTGCAGCGGGCCGCCAGGTCCGGCTCGGCGGGCCAGCTGCCGATCACCACTCCGGCCGGCTCCAGCCCCTGGCGCCGCAGTTCGCGGGCCGTCAGCTCGGTGACGTTGAGCGTGCCCAGCCCGGCCTGCGCGACGACCAGCACCGGCGCGCGCAGCAGCCGGGCCACGTCGGCCAGGGTCCCGCCCGCCGCGTCGAACCGGACGAGCAGCCCGCCCGCGCCTTCCACCAGCACCAGGTCGTGCCCGGTGGCCAGCTTGGCGGCCCGCTCGGCGACCTCGTGCGGGCGCACCGGCGCCATCCCGGCCCGGCGGGCCGCCGTACCCGGTGCCAGCGGCTCGGGGAACCGGGCGAGTTCGTCGGCCGTGACCGGGCCGGCGAGCCACGCGACCTCGTCGGCGTCCCCGCGTTCGTCCGGCAGTACGCCCGTCTGGGCGGCCTTGAGCACGGCCACCGAACGCCCGGCGGCGAGCGCCGCCGCGGCGACGGCGGCGGTGGTGACGGTCTTGCCGACCTCCGTGCCCGTGCCCGTGATCACCAGTACCGGCATGTCATCCCTCCCGTGCCGCGGCGCACACGGCGCCCGCGATCCGTGCCACGTCCTCGTCCGAGGTGACGTACGGCGGCATCGTGTAGACCAGGTCGCGGAACGGGCGCAGCCACACGCCCGCCCGCACGGCGGCGTCGGTGGCCGCCTTCATGTCGACCTCGTGGTCGAGCTGGACCACCCCGATGGCCCCGAGGACCCGGACGTCCCGCACCCCGGGCAGATCCCGGGCCGGCGCCAGGCCCTCCCCGAGCCCCGCCTCGATCCGCTTGACCTCCGCCGGCCAGTCCTGGCCCAGCAGCAGCTCGATCGAGGCGCAGGCGACGGCCGCCGCCAGCGGGTTGCCCATGAACGTCGGGCCGTGCGCGAGCACCGGCACCTCGCCCCGGGAGATCCCGTCGGCGACCCGCGCGGTGCACAAGGTGGCCGCCATCGTCAGATAGCCGCCGGTCAACGCCTTGCCCACGCACATCACATCAGGGGTGACGGCCGCGTGGTCCGCCGCGAACAGCGCGCCGGTGCGACCGAAACCGGTGGCGATCTCGTCGAAGACCAGCAGGACGTCGTGCGCGTCGCACGCCTCGCGCAGCACCCGCAGATAGCCGGGGGAGTGGAAGCGCATCCCGCCCGCGCCCTGCACCACCGGCTCCACGATCACCGCGGCCAGCTCGTCCGCGTGCCGCGCGATCAGCTCCCGCAGGTGCTCGGCGTACGACTCCTCGTACGCGGCGGGCGGCGCGTCCGCGAAGACCTGGCGCGGCAGCACGCCGGTCCACAACTCGTGCATCCCGCCTTCGGGGTCGCACACCGACATGGGGTTCCAGGTGTCCCCGTGATAGCCGCCGCGCCAGGTCAGCAGCCGCTGCTTGCCCGGCCGGCCGAGCGAACGCCAGTACTGGAGGCACATCTTCACCGCGACCTCGACCGACACGGACCCCGAGTCGGCGAGGAAGACGTGCTCCAGACCGTCCGGCGACATGTCGACGAGCAGCTTCGCGAGCCGGACGGCGGGCTCGTGGGTGAGCCCGCCGAACATGACGTGGCTCATCCGCCCCAGCTGCTCGCGCGCGGCCGCGTTGAGCACCGGGTGGTTGTAGCCGTGGATGGCCGACCACCACGACGACATGCCGTCGACCAGTTCGCCGGAACCGTCCGCCAGCCGCAGCCGGACCCCGCTCGCCGCCTCCACGACGAGCGGTTCGGCACGCCCGGGCATCGGGCCGTACGGATGCCACACGTGCCGCCGGTCCAGCTCCAGCAGCTGCGGCACACCGAGATCAGGCATTGGGCGCGAGGTCCGTACCGGCACCCCGGCGGCGGACGGCGACGAGGTCGGTCCGCGGCTCCTGCGCGGCGGGTGCCGCCGCCGTACCGCACACCCCGCCACCGGCGTGCGACCCGCACCCGGCCTCCGCGTGCGACCCGCATCCGGCCTCCGCGTGCGACCCGCATCCGGCCTCCGCGTGCGACCCGCATCCGCCGGTCCCGGCGGCCGTCGCCCGGTGCTCCGGCAGCGTGACCTCTCCGGCGCCCTCCACCTCGAAGCCGGCGTCCGCGATCATCTCCAGGTCGGCCTTGCCGGCCTGGCCCTCGCTGGTCAGGTAGTCGCCGAGGAAGATCGAGTTGGCCAGGTGCAGCGCCAGCGGCTGCATCGTGCGCAGGTGGACCTCGCGGCCGCCCGCGATCCGGACCTCCACGTCCGGGCAGACGAACCGGACCATCGCCAGGATCCGCAGGCAGCGCTGCGGGGTGAGGTTCCACTCCTTGGCCAGCGGCGTGCCCTCGAACGGGATGAGGAAGTTCACCGGCACCGAGTCGGGGTCCAGCTCACGCAGCGAGTAGACGACGTCGACCAGGTCCTCGTCGGACTCGCCCATGCCGGCGATCAGACCCGAACACGCCGACAGACCGGCCGCGTGCGCCTTCTGCACCGTGTCCACCCGATCGGCGTACGTGTGGGTGGTCGTGATGTCCCCGTACGTGGACTCCGAGGTGTTGAGGTTGTGGTTGTACGCGTCCGCCCCCGCCTCGCGCAGCCGCTCCGCCTGTCCGTCGGAGAGCAGGCCGAGGCAGGCGCACACCTCGACGCCCTCGTTCTGCTCCTTGATGGCCTTGATGGTCTGCGAGACCCGGTCCACGTCCCGGTCGGTCGGGCCGCGTCCGCTGGCCACCAGGCACACCCGCTTGGCGCCGCCCGCCAGGCCCGCGGCGGCGGCCTCGGACGCCTCGTCCGGCTTGAGCCAGGTGTACTTGAGGATCTCCGCCTTGGAGCCGAGCCGCTGGGAGCAGTAGGAGCAGTCCTCCGGGCACAGGCCGGACTTCAGGTTGACCAGATAGTTGAGCTTCACCCGGCGCCCGAACCAGTGCCGGCGCACCTTGCCGGCCGCGGCCACCACGTCGAGCAGGTCGTCATCGGAGGTGGCCAGTACGGCGAGTGCTTCCTCGCGGGCCGGCAGCTCGCGCCGCAGCCCCTTGTCCACCAGCGTCTTCAGCAGGTCCATGAGGCCCGATCCTGTCCTACGGGACCGCTTCGGGCCAAGGAGAGTTCGCACAACGAAGCCGGATCACCGTGTGGGTATTGCCACACCATGGGCGGACGGCCGTGCCGCTAAGGTCTGTCCGCTACCTACAAAAGCACCGGAGGACCCATGGTGTTCGGCTGGATCGACGAGCAGGCCGAGGCGCGTGGCCGCGCCGGACTCGTACGGACCCTGCGCCCGCGCCCCGCCGACTCGCCGCTGCTGGACCTGGCGAGCAACGACTACCTAGGCCTGGCCCGCCACCCCGAGGTCACCGAGGGAGCCGCCCGGGCCGCCCGGACCTGGGGCGGCGGCGCCACCGGCTCCCGGCTGGTCACCGGCACCACCGAGCTGCACACCGAGCTGGAGCGGGCGCTGGCCGCGTTCTGCGGGTTCGAGGCGGCCCTGGTGTTCTCCTCGGGGTACGCCGCCAACCTGGCCGCCGTCACCGCCCTCGGTCCGCACGGCTCGCTGGTCGTCTCCGACGCGGGCAACCACGCCTCCCTCATCGACGGTTGCCGGCTCGCCCGGGGCGAGAAGCAGGTCGTGGGGCACGCCGATCCCGAGGCCGTGCGCAAGGCCCTGGCCACGCACGAGGGCGCGGCGATCGTCGTGTCGGACACGGTGTTCTCCGTCGACGGGGACCGGGCGCCGCTGGCCGCGCTGGCCGCGGCGTGCCGGGAGCACGGCGCGGGACTGGTCGTGGACGACGCCCACGGACTCGGCGTGCTGGGCGACGGCGGCCGGGGCGCGGCCCACGCGGCCGGGCTCGCGGGCGCCGGGGACGTGGTCGTCACGGCCACCCTCTCCAAGTCGCTGGGCAGCCAGGGCGGGGTGGTGCTCGGCCCGGCGCGGGTGATCGACCATCTGGTCAACGCGGCCCGCACCTTCATCTTCGACACCGGTCTGGCACCGGCGGCGGCCGGCGCCGCGCTGGCGGCGCTGCGGCTGCTGGAGCGTGAGCCGGCGCGGGCGGCGCGGGCCCGCGAGGTCGCCGCCGAACTGCACGCACGGCTGACCGCCGCGGGTCTGGAAGCGGTGCGTCCGGACGCCGCGGTGGTCTCCGTGCGGGCTCCGTCCCCGGAACAGGCGGTGCGCTGGGCGGCCGACTGCCGTACGGCGGGGCTGGCCGTGGGCTGCTTCCGTCCTCCTTCCGTGCCCGACGGCGTCTCACGGCTGAGGCTGACCGCCCGCGCGGACCTCTCCGGGGCGGAGATCGAACGCGCTGTACGAGTCATCGGCGAAACGCGACCATGAGTCGGCGTGACACGGCCGTGTCTCGCGCGAAAATGATGAGAAGTTGACCGATTCTGATCAGAGCGTGGTGATGAATCCGGTCCAGCTCTCGGCGGAGAAGAGCAAGGCGGGCCCGGCCGGATTCTTCGAGTCGCGCACGGCGAGCGCTCCGGCCCCCGGACCGGAGCGCGGCCGGGCCGCCTCCACGCAGTTGTTGGCTCCCGTGCTGTAGCTGCTGCGCAGCCAGCGCACGTCGTGCAGATCGGTACTGGCAGTCACGTTCCGAGGCAGAGCTGACATGGTGCCTCCTTACACGCCGTCACCTATCCCGGCGATGTAGTCCAACGATTCCTCGGGGGAAAGGGCGTGGAACTGAAGAGTGTCGAAGGCCTCGGAGTAGGCCATCAGGTCTTCTTTCCGTTCCAGGTAGAGGCTACTCGTCAACTGGTCGAGAACAACAACATCCAGATCAGAAGTGCTCGGAAATGAGAAAATAACGAAAGGCCCGGTGAGGCCGACATGCGCTCCCGCCGTGAAGGGCAGCACCTGAAGGCGGACCTGGGGCAGACGGGCGGCCTCCATCAGCCGTTCCAGCTGCCGGGCCATCACCCCCGGACCGCCGACCTCGCGGCGCAGCACCGCCTCGTCCAGTACGGCGCTCAGCACCAGCGGCGGATCCGAACGCAGCACGTCCTGCCTGGCCAGACGCACTTCCACCAGCGTGTCCAGGCGGTCCTCGTCCAGATCCTTGACGGCCGCCCGGGTGACCGCACGGGCGTACTCGGCCGTCTGGAGCAACCCGGGCACGACCGTGGTCTCCAGGGTGCGCATGGCGCTCGCCTGGGACTCCAGACTGATGAAGTCGCGGTAGGTGGGCGGCAGCACCCCGCGATAGGCGTGCCACCAGCGGTGCCGGCCCCCCGCGTCCTCCGACCCCGCCAGCATCAGCAGCAACTCGCGCAAGTGTCTGTCCCGCACCTGATAGGCGTCGAGCAGTAACCGCAGATCGGCCGGTTTCACACCGCTGGCGCCGGTCTCGATACGGCTCACCTTCGACTGGTGCCAGCCGACCAGCCGGGCCGCCTCACCGCTTGTGAGCCCAGCGCCGGTACGCAGCGTGCGCAGTTCGGCGCCCAATTTACGACGGCGCACCGCCGGACCGTTCTGCATGGGCTCCTCCTTACTCCTTCCGGGCCGCCCAAATACGGTCTCGCGTCGCAGAGTTCACCGCTTCGGGCGACAGATATATGCATATCTTGGTGGATCGCTCCCCGTGACGGCTCGTTGGTGGCAGTCTGGCGAGCAAGCACCAGTCCGGGACCGTACTCGAACCATCCGCTGTATGTCGGACCGCGGTCCCGTGGGAAAGGGACGACGTCGCCATGGCAGACCATCTGGAAGCATCCGTCACTCTGCCGAGCGATCCCGCCTCGGTCTCGGCCGCCCGCTCCTACGTCGTGGGCACCCTCGCGGAGTGGGGCCTGCCGTCGGACACCGAGACCGCCGACACCGTCCGGCTCATCGTCTCCGAGCTCGCCACCAACGCCGTGCAGCACACCTTCGGTCAGTCACCCACCTTCACCGTCGACATCGCGCTGCACCATGACGAACACCTGCGCATCGGCGTCACGGACAGCCATCCCCGCTTCCCGAAGAGACTGCCCGCCGCCGTGCAGCAGGACAACGGCCGCGGCATGGTCATCATCCGCTGGCTCACCGCGGAGTGCGGCGGCAGGCTCCGGGTCCGCCCCACCCGGGAGGGCGGCAAGACGGTCTCCATCGAACTCCCCTGGACGGTCCCGGCCGCACCGGTCCCGGCGGCCGGCCAGCAGGAGCCGTAGCGGGCCGAGGCCGGGGAGGGCGCTCCGGCTTCGGGTCGTACCCGGCGGTGACGCCCTTGCGCGCGCCGGTCGACGGGACGATCGCCGCCGTCCGCGAGCTGATCGCCCGGGCCCGGCGCCGCTTGCGGCAGACGCGCACCGGCGGTGGGGGCGCGCTCCGGCTTCGGGTCGTACCCGGCGGTGACGCGCTCGGCGCCGGTGGCGGCAGACGCGTACCGGCGCGGGAAGGTGCCCGGCCGCGGCGCACGGCCGGTGGGGGGCGGGGCGTGCGGCAGCGGCGGCTCGTCGGGCTCGCCACCCGGGCCGCCGTCCGACCGCCGCGCCGGCACGGGGCCACCGGCCGGCCGGGCCGGCCCCGGGCCGCCCGTGGGCTTCAGACGGGCACCGGAGTGGCGCTGACCGGCCGGGCCGGCCCCGGGGCGCCCGAGGGCTTCAGGCGGGCGCCGGGGTGGCGCTGAGGGCGCTGGGAGCGGCCCTGTCGTTCGAGCCGCTCCCGCTCTGGCGGCGGGTCAGCTGACCCGGCCGTACCAGACGCTCTTCGTCCAGATCTTCTGCAGCTTCACCACGTCTCCGGTCTTGGGGGCGTGCCAGATCTTGCCGTGGCCGGCGTAGATGCCGACGTGGTAGACGCTGGAACCCGAGTGGAAGAAGACCAGGTCGCCCGCCTTGCGGTGCTTGGCGGAGATGTGGTGCGTCTTGTTGTACTGCTGCGCGGCGGTGCGCGGCAGCTTCTTGCCCGCCTTCTTGTACGAGTAGAGCGTCAGCCCCGAGCAGTCGAACCTCCGCGGCCCGGTGGCTCCCCACGCGTACGGCGCGCCCTTCTTGGAGGCCGCGACCTGCAGTGCTTTCGTCGCCGAGGTCGCGGCGGAGGCGTCGGTGGCGAGACCGGGTACCGCGATCGAGCCGCCCACGGCGGCGAGGGTGAGGGCCGAGGCCGTGCCGGCCCGGGCCATCAGCGACGGGACACGATTGAGCGCAGTCATGCGCAACCCTTCGTCAGCCGCCTGTGAAGGATGACCTGTCGGATTCGGGCTGGCGAAGTTGCCCGGCCGCGTTGCCGCGGCTTCACCCCAAGGGTCGCTCGGAGCCGATGCCCGCCCTGTCGAACAGACGAACACTCGTTCCGGTGACCCGCCTTGCTTGGGTCCTCCACTCCTGCCGATCCACTCCTGTCGACCGGTCATCCGGGCGGCGGCAGGACTCGGCGTCCGCCCGGACCGCCCCGCCGCGGTGGCGGGGGCTTGTCGTCAGACAGGGATCTTCACTCACGAGTGTCTGAAAATCCCAATGGAATCGGGGATTTGTGGTGTTACTCACCACTCACCCGTTCGGGTGGACACTGCTCTGTTCGAGTGCCCGTCAGGTCCCGTACGTAGCCCCGGACCTGGGGCGGAGCAGTTTTCGGCGGCCCCTGGACCGGCGTGCCGCGCAAGTCGTGAAGCACGGAAAACGATCTGCATGTACACCGGTCGGGGGTACGTCGTTCGGGCCGTTTCAACACCGGCCCGAACGGCGCGTGTCGACGCGTGGGCACCGTCGGCCCGGACGGGCGTCCGTCTCAGTCCGCGACGACCGGCGGGAGCGCGACGCGAGCGGCACGGCGCTCGCCGTCCAGCACCCGCAACGCCCGTGCCAGCGTGTCCCCGTGCAGCTCCGTCTCGCCCCGCTGGTGCATCGACGCGAGCGCGTCGCGCAGCTGTGCCGCCTTGTGCACCAGGGCCTGGGCCGCACGCAGCCCGCGGTAGGTGTCCCCGGGCCGGGCCGGGTTGATACGGCCCAGCAGGTCGACCGCCTCCAGGTAGCGGTCGAGCAACTCGCCCTCGGCGCGGGTCAGCGCGGGCAGGGGCGGCAGGTCCGGCAGCACGGGCGGCTCACCTCCCGTCCGGTGCGCCGAGCGTGTCCCGGCGGGTGGGCACGATGCCGTCGACCAGACCGTAGGCGAGTGCCGCCCGGGCGTCCAGGATCAGGTCACGCTCCAGATCCGCGTGGACCTGCTCCGCCGTGCGCCCCGTGTGCCGGACGAGCATCCCCTCCAGGGTCGCGCGCACCCGGGCCAACTCCTCGGCCCGGGCGGCGAGGTCGCCGAGCCGGCCGCGCACCGGCTCGGTGAGCGCCGGCTGCTCGATCACCATCCGGGCCCCGGGCAGGGTGAACCGCTTGCCGGGGGCGCCGGCCGCGACCAGCACGGCGGCCGAGGAGGCGGCCTGTCCGAGGCAGTAGGTGACGACGTCACAGCTGATGTACCGCATGGTGTCGTAGATCGCGGTCATGGCGTCGAAGGAGCCGCCGGGCGAGTTGACGTACAGCGTGACGTCCCGGTCCGGCGCCGCGTGTTCCAGGTACATCAGCTGCGCCGTGACGTCGTGCGCCGCCGCGTGGTCGACCGGGGTGCCGAGGAAGACGATCCGGTCCTCGAAGAGCTTCCCGTACGGGTCGAGGGTGCGCACGGTGGCCCCGGCGCGCTCGGTGAACTCGGGCAGGACATGTCGGGCAAGCGTCCGGGCCATGGGCATACGCCTCCTCATTCGCGCCCCCGAGGGGCTCGGCTTCTGTAAAAAATGTACAGGACGTACGTGACGTTAGAATGGGGGCATGGCCTACGAGATTCCGGTGACGCAAGCCAGGGCTGAGCTCGCCGACCTGATCAACCGCGTGGTGTACGGCGGTGAGCGCGTCGTCGTGACCCGGCACGGCAAGCCGCTGGTCGCGCTGGTCTCGGCCGCCGACCTGGAGCGGCTGGACGCGCTGGACGAGCCGGCCGAGGAGCAGATAGTCAGCTCCGTCTCCCGGGTCCGTGAGGCCGGTTCCGCTCCGCGTGAACAGCAGCGCTTCGGCATCGCGGCGGAGCACCGCCGGCCGGGCGCGTCCTGAGCCGCCCTTTCTCCGCGGGAGCCCATCGGCCGGTCATGGGCCGATCAAAGTCTGGTTAACGTCGTTGAAACTCCGGCGTTCTAGCCTGCCGATCCACGCCACCAGGGGTTTTTCTGCCCGGATTGACGACGCTCCGGGGATTTGTCTGTGTGTTACACCTATCCCC
Source organism: Streptomyces sp. NPDC013455 (assembly GCF_040632975.1). Taxonomy (NCBI): domain Bacteria; kingdom Bacillati; phylum Actinomycetota; class Actinomycetes; order Kitasatosporales; family Streptomycetaceae; genus Streptomyces; species Streptomyces sp. NPDC013455. Next base: position 129,944 of record NZ_JBEYCX010000020.1, read on the forward strand.
GTCGTGTGGCAGCGGCGACCGGACCCCGCACGGTCCGGAGCAAGGACTGTGAGGTGACGTGCAACTGACCCCGCACGAGCAAGAGAGGCTGCTCATCCATGTGGCGGCCGACGTGGCCGAGAAGCGCAGGGCCCGCGGGCTCAAGCTCAACCACCCGGAGGCGGTCGCCCTCATCACGTCGCACATCCTGGAGGGCGCGCGGGACGGCCGCAGCGTCGCCGAGCTGATGTCCTCCGGCCGCAAGCTGCTGAGCCGGGACGACGTCATGGACGGCGTCGCGGAGATGATCCACGACGTCCAGGTGGAGGCCACCTTCCCGGACGGCACCAAGCTGGTCACCGTCCACGAGCCGATCATCTGAAGGGGCCGTGATGATTCCCGGAGAGATCCTGTTCGCGGACGGCCCCGTCACCGTCAACGACGGTCGTGACATCACCCGTCTGACTGTTCTCAACGCCGCCGACCGGCCGGTCCAGGTCGGCTCCCACTACCACTTCGCCGAGGCCAACCCCGGTCTGGAGTTCGACCGCCCGGCCGCCCGCGGCAAGCGGCTGAACGTCGCCGCCGGCACCGCCGTCCGCTTCGAACCCGGCATCCCCGCCGAGGTCGAACTCGTACCGCTGGCCGGCGCCCGCGTCGTGCCCGGACTGCGCGGGGAGACCGGGGGTGCCCTCGATGCCTGAGATCTCCCGCGCCGCCTACGCCGACCTGTTCGGGCCCACCACCGGCGACCGGATCCGGCTCGCCGACACCGACCTGCTGATCGAGATCGAGGAGGACCGCTCCGGCGGCCCCGGCAACTCCGGGGACGAGGCGGTCTTCGGCGGCGGCAAGGTCATCCGCGAGTCCATGGGCCAGTCCCGCGCCACCCGGGCCGAGGGCACCCCCGACACCGTGATCACCGGTGCCGTCATCGTCGACCACTGGGGGATCGTCAAGGCCGACGTCGGCATCCGTGACGGCCGGATCACCGCGATCGGCAAGGCCGGCAACCCCGACACCATGGACGGCGTCCACCCCCGCCTGGTCATCGGCCCCGAGACCGAGATCATCGCCGGCAACGGGCGGATCCTCACGGCCGGCGCCATCGACGCGCACGTCCACTTCATCTGCCCGCAGGTCGCCGACGAGGCACTGGCCTCCGGCATCACCACCCTGGTCGGCGGCGGCACCGGGCCCGCCGAGGGATCCAAGGCGACCACGGTCACCCCCGGCCCCTGGCACCTGGCCCGGATGCTGGAGGCGATGGAGGCCTACCCGGTCAACGTCGGCTTCCTCGGCAAGGGCAACACCGTCAGCCACGAGGCGATGCTCTCGCAGATCCGCGGCGGCGCCGTCGGCCTGAAGCTGCACGAGGACTGGGGTTCCACGCCCGCCGTCATCGACGCCGCGCTCACGGTCGCCGACCGGACCGGCATCCAGGTCGCCATCCACACCGACACCCTGAACGAGGCGGGCTTCGTCGGCGACACCCTCGCCGCCATCGCGGGCCGGGGCATCCACTCGTACCACACCGAGGGCGCCGGCGGCGGCCACGCGCCCGACATCATGACCGTGGTCTCGCAGCCCAACGTCCTGCCCAGCTCCACCAACCCGACCCGGCCCTTCACCGTCAACACGACCGAGGAACACCTCGACATGCTGATGGTGTGCCACCACCTCAACCCGGCCGTCCCCGAGGACCTGGCGTTCGCCGAGTCCAGGATCCGCCCGTCCACCATCGGTGCGGAGGACGTCCTGCACGACCTCGGCGCGATCTCGATCATCTCCTCCGACTCCCAGGCCATGGGCCGCGTCGGCGAGGTCGTCCTGCGCACCTGGCAGACCGCCCACGTCATGAAGCGCCGGCGGGGCGCGCTGCCCGGCGACGGCCGCGCCGACAACCACCGGGTGCGGCGCTACGTCGCCAAGTACACGATCAACCCGGCGCTCGCGCAGGGGCTCGCCGCCGAGATCGGATCCGTCGAGACCGGCAAGCTCGCCGACCTCGTGCTGTGGGAGCCGGCGTTCTTCGGGGTCAAACCGCTCCTCGTCGTCAAGGGCGGCCAGATCGCGTACGCGCAGATGGGCGACGCCAACGCCTCCATCCCCACCCCGCAGCCGATCCTGCCCCGCCCCATGTACGGCGCGATCGGGCGGGCCCCCGCCGCCAACTCCGTCAACTTCGTCGCCGACCTGGCGATCGAGGACGGACTGCCCGAGCGGCTGGGGCTCGGCAAACGGTTCGCGGCGATCGAGTCCACGCGCGCGGTCACCAAGGCCGACATGCGTGAGAACGACGCCCGGCCGGACGTGCGGATCGACCCCGACAGCTTCGCCGTACACATCGACGGTGAACTGGTCGAGGCCACTCCGGCGGCCGAACTGCCCATGGCCCAGCGCTACTTCCTCTTCTGATGGCGCCGCTCATGTCACGGGCCGCCCTGCTCGTCCTGGCCGACGGCCGGTTCCCCGCCGGAGGACACGCGCACTCCGGCGGGGCGGAGGCCGCCGTCAAGGCGGGCCGCGTCACCGACGCCGCGAGCCTGGAGGCGTTCTGCCGGGGCCGGCTGCACACCGCCGGGCTGGTCGCGGGGGCGCTGGCGGCCGCCGCCGCGCTCGGCGCGGATCCCGGGGAGCTGGACGCGGCGGCGGACGCCCGTACCCCGTCACCGGCCCTGCGGGCCGCTGCGCGGCGCCTGGGCCGGCAACTGCTGCGGGCCGCCCGGGCGAGCTGGCCGTCCGCCGAACTCGACGCCCTGGCCCGGCGGTTCCCGCGAGGCGCCCACCAGCCCGTGGTCCTCGGACTGGCCGCCCGGGCAGCCGGACTCGGGCCCGGGGACGCGGCCCACTGCGCGGCCTACGAGAGCGTCAGCGGGCCGGCGACGGCCACCGTCCGCCTGCTGAGCCTTGACCCGTTCGACGCGACGGGTGTGCTGGCCCGGCTGGCACCGGAGCTGGACCGTGTCGCCGACGCGGCCGTGGAAGCGGCGCGGTCGGTGGCCGCCGAGGGGGTGGACGCCCTGCCCGCCGCTTCGGCGCCGTTGCTCGAAGTCATGGCCGAGGCCCATGCCGGCTGGCCGGTACGGCTGTTCGCGTCATGAGCCCCGCACCCCCGCCCGCCCACCCGACTCGCCCCACCGCACAGTGACCGCGCGGGCGCAGCACCTCCCGGGTCCGTAGCCGTCCTGGACTCGCTCGGCGCGGGCATTCCCGGACCCGTAGCCGCCTTCGACTCGCCCCACCGCACAGTGACCGCCCGGTGCCGGTGCTCCGGGCGTGACCAGTAGTCCCTCGCCGGTGTGAGGGCACTCGTACAAGGAGCCGTACATGCATCTCGACCACGACCACCCCGGTCCCGCGGCCGTCAGCGCGGACGCGCGCCGTGCCGACGGAAGCCGGCGGGCCCTGCGTATCGGTCTCGGCGGGCCCGTCGGGTCGGGGAAGACCGCCACCGTCGCCGCCCTCTGCCGCGCGCTGCGCGATCAGTTGTCCCTCGCGGTCGTCACCAACGACATCTACACCCGCGAGGACGCCGAGTTCCTGCTGCGGGAGGCCGTGCTGCCACCCGAGCGGATCGCCGCCGTCGAGACGGGCGCCTGCCCGCACACCGCGATCCGCGACGACATCTCCGCCAACCTCGAAGCCGTCGAGGACCTGGAGGACGCGGTGGGCCCGCTGGACCTGATCCTCGTGGAGTCCGGCGGCGACAACCTCACCGCCACCTTCTCCAGGGGACTCGTGGACGCGCAGATCTTCGTGATCGACGTCGCCGGCGGAGACGACATCCCGCGCAAGGGCGGACCCGGCGTCACCACCGCCGACCTGCTCGTCGTCAACAAGACCGACCTCGCCCCGTACGTAGGCTCCGACCTCGCCCGGATGGCCGCCGACGCCAAGGCGCAGCGGGCAGGACTTCCCGTCGTCTTCCAGTCGCTGCGCGGCGAGTCCGGAGTCGCGGACGTGGCCGCGTGGGTCCGGGAGCGGCTCGCCGCGTGGACGGCGTGACCACCACCGGGGTCCGGGCGAGCGCCCGGATCACCGCCCGCGCCGACGGCCGCGGCGGCACCGCCCTGCCCGTACTGGACGGCGAGGGACCGCTGGCGCTGCGCCGGACCCGGTCGACCGGATCCGAGGCCCGGGTCATGGTGGTCGGCGCGATGAGCGGACCGCTCGGCGGCGACCGCTTCACGCTGACCGCACGGGTCGAGGAGGGCGCCCGGCTGCACGTCGGGTCGGCCGCCGCCACCCTCGCCCTGCCGGGCCAGGCCAAGGGGGAGGCCCGGTACGACGTCCGGCTCGACGTGGCCGCAGGAGGCGAACTGCACTGGCTGCCCGAGCAGTTGATTTCCGTCGCCGGCAGCGACCTGCACGTCACGACCCGGGCCGACCTCGGGGCCGGCGCCCGGCTCGTCCTGCGCGAGGAGCAGGTGCTCGGCCGGGCAGGGGAGCAGCCCGGGCGGCTCACCAGCCGGCTGACCGTGTGCGTCGCGGGCCGGACCGTGCTGGACCAGGAACTCGCCTGCGGCCCCGGCGCGCCGGGCGGCTGGGACGGGCCCGCGGTACTGGCCGGGCACCGGGCGGTGGGCCAACTGGTCGTCGTGCGACCCGAGTTCACCGATCACGCGGTCGAGGCGCGGATGGTGGGGGAGTGCGCGGCCCTGATACCGCTGGCCGGCCCGGCCGTCCTGGTGAGTGCCGTGGCACCGGACGCCCTGCGGCTGCGACGGCTCCTGGACGAGGCCCTCACCCGGCTCGGCTGAAGCACCGCGCGACCCGAACATGATCATCCGGTTATCGGATTGGTAAAGAACGCACGGGAACCCTGTTCCCGGCGGGCGCACAGCCGAGAGGATCCCCGCCTGACCACTTGCAGCAAGGTTCGGGGAGGGGCCCACTTGAAGCAGCACAGAGCCAAGAGCCGCCTGACGGCGCTCGGTTCGGCCGGAGTACTCGTCACCGCCACCCTGGTCGCCGGCGCGCTGGCTACCCCGACGGCCGGCGCGGCGTCCCGGCCCGCGCCGGACCGGGAGGCCAAGGGCGCGCAAATCGCCGCCGCCCGGGCCGCCAAGGCCGGCATCGACTGGCACGACTGCCCCGCCGACTGGGGCCTGGAGAAGCCCATCCAGTGCGGCTGGGTCAGCGTGCCGGTGGACTACGCCCACCCGTACGGCAAGCAGATCAAGCTGGCCGTCGACCGCATCGGCAACACCGGCGGCAAGGCGGCCCGCCAGGGCGCCCTGCTGTACAACCCCGGCGGCCCCGGCGGCTCCGGCCTGCGCTTCCCGCGCCGGGTCACCACCAAGAACCCCGTCTGGGCCAACGTCGCCAAGGCCTACGACTTCGTCGGCTTCGACCCGCGCGGTGTCGGCCACTCCGCGCCCATCTCCTGCGTCGACCCGCAGGAGTTCGTCAAGGCCCCGAAGCCCGACCCGGTGCCGGACAGCGAGGCCGACAAGACCGCGCAGCGCAAGCTGGCCCGCGCCTACGCGCAGGGCTGCGCCGAGCGCAGCGGCGCCATGCTGCCGCACATGACCACGCCGAACACCGCCCGCGACCTCGACGTCATCCGCGCCGCGCTGGGCGAGAAGAAGCTCAACTACCTCGGCGTCTCGTACGGCACCTACCTCGGCGCCGTCTACGGCACGCTCTTCCCGGGCCACCTGCGCCGCATGGTCGTCGACAGCGTGGTCAACCCCTCCCGCGAGAAGATCTGGTACGAGGCCAACCTGGACCAGGACGTCGCCTTCGAGCACCGCTGGCAGGACTGGCAGGACTGGGTCGCCGCGAACGACGCCGCGTTCCACCTCGGCACCACCCGCGCCGCCGTCCAGGCCAAGTGGCTGGAGCTGCGCGCCACGGCGAAGAAGAACCCGATCGGCGGGGTCGTCGGCCCGGCCGAGCTGGTCTCCTTCTTCCAGAGCGCGCCGTACTACGACTCCTCGTGGGTGCCGGTCGCCACGGTCTTCAGCAAGTACGTCGCCGGTGACACCCAGGCACTCGTCGACGCGGCCGCCCCGGACCTGTCGGACACCGCCGGCAACATCGCCGCCGAGAACGGCAACGCCGTCTACACGGCCGTCGAGTGCACCGACGCCAAGTGGCCCACCAGCTGGCAGAAGTGGAACCGGGACAACACCCGGCTGCACCGCGACCACCCCTTCCTGACCTGGGCGAACGCCTGGATGAACCTGCCCTGCGCCACCTGGCCCGGCAAGCAGCTCACCCCGGTCGACGTCCGGACGCACAAGAGCCTGCCGCCCGTGCTGATCGTCCAGTCCACCCGGGACGCCGCCACCCCGTACGAGGGCGCCGTCGAACTGCACAAGCGCTTCAAGGGCTCCCGCCTGATCACCGAGAAGGACGCGGGCTCCCACGGCGTGACCGGCCTGGTCAACTCCTGCATCAACCAGCGCGTCGACGCCTACCTGCTCGACGGCAAGCTGGACGCCGCGGACGTGACCTGCGCCCCGCACGCCACGCCCAAGCCGTAACGACGCCGTCGCAGGCGAGGAAGGGGCGGCCGGACCTCCGGCCGCCCCTTTTCTCCTTCCGCCGCCGGTGGCGGCCGGCTCAGCGGCGCGCTCGGGGGAACCTGCGCTCCCGCGCGTCCAGCGCCGCCTGCCGCTCCTTGACGACGGCCGCGTACTCGTCCACGTACTCCTGCCCGGACATCGCCAGGATCGCGTACATGATCTCGTCGGTGACCGCCCGCAGCACTGCCTTCTCGTGCTCCATGCCGGCATAGCGGGAGAAGTCCAGCGGCGCACCGAAGCGGATGGTCACCGGACGGATCCGGGGGACGACCTTCCCCGGCGGCTGCGCCTCGAACGTGCCGATCATCGCGCAGGGCACCACCGGGACCCCGGCCGTCAGCGCCATCACGGCGACCCCCACCTTGCCCTTGTACAGCCGGCCGTCGTGCGAACGCGTGCCCTCCGGGTAGATGCCGAGCAGCTCGCCCTTGCGCAGCACCCCCAGCCCCTCCCGGATCGCGGCCTGCCCCGCCTCCTTGCCGGAGCGGTCCACCGGGATCTGCCCGGCGCTGCGGAAGAAGAACGCGGTGAGCCGGCCCTTCACCCCGGGGCCGGTGAAGTACTCCGCCTTGGCCAGGAAGGTGATGCGGCGCTTCAGCATGGCCGGCATCAGGAAGTGGTCCGCGAAGGACAGGTGGTTGCCGGCGACGATCGCCGCACCCGACGCGGGTACGTGCTCCAGACCTTCGATCCGCGGCCGGAACGCCAGCCGGAGCAGCGGACCCAGGAACACGTACTTGAGCAAGTGGTAGAACACGGCTCGCCTCTCCCTCTGGCAGGTCCGCTGCTGACCGGGGATGTCCGCAGGACGACGCAGGGGTCACCGAACGTGACCCGCGTGCGCCTTCAGTCATCTGTAACCCTGTTCGGCGGGTCTCATGCCGATCCCGCGCCGAGTCGGCGCCCTCATGGATCCATGCGGGCCACGACGGCGCGCAGCCGGGGGCTGAAACGGCCCAGCAGGCGGACCGCGCGGGCGTCGGGGGTGACGGTGACCACCGCGCGGTCGCGGACCACCGCGCGCAGCACGGCCCCGGCGATCCTCTCCGGCGGGCAGCCGCGGCTCCCGAGCCGGCGGGCGGCGGCGGCCCGCAGCCGGGTCTGCTCGTCGGGGGACGCGCCGGCGAAGTGCATACCGGCCGGGAAGGAGGTGCGCACCATGCCGGGGCAGACGGCGCTCACCCCGATCCCGAACTCCGCGAACTCCGCGCGCAGGCACTCGGTCAGCATGAGCGCGGCGGCCTTGCTCGTCGCGTACGCCGGGATCGCCCGCGTCGGCTGGAACGCGGCCGCCGAGGCCACGGTCACGATGTGGCCGCCCCGCCCCCGGTCGGCCATGCCCCGGCCGACCAGCCGGCACCCATGGATGACCCCCCACAGATTGACACCCAGGGTGCGCCGCCAGTCCTCCACCGAGGTGTCCAGGAACCTGCCCGACATGCCGATGCCGGCGTTGTTCACGAGCACGTCCACGACCCCGTACGCCCGCGCGACGCGGTGGGTGAGACCTTCCATGGACGCCTCGTCCGACACGTCGGCCACCTCCGCCCAGGCCGCCCGGGCGCCCAGCCGGCGTGCCAGAGCGGCGCTCTCCTCCGCCCCGGGGCCGTCGCGGTCCACACACACCACGCGGGCCCCGGCCGAGGCGAACCTGCAGACCGTGGCCCGCCCGATGCCGCTGCCCGCACCCGTGACCAGGACCAGCCGGCCGTCGAAGCGTTTCGCGTAACGATCCATGAGGGCGACTCTTCCCCCTACGTGCCGAGGTGTTCACGCTACGTCATGAGTCTGGGGCATCTAGGGGTATTGAGGGGGACTTGTCCTCCCTAGGCTGTGGGGTCCCGTGCCATCTCCAGTGCAGCGGTGAGGAGTTCCCGGTCATGGCCAACGAGGAAATGCTCCGCGAGTACCTCAAGCGGGCCACCGCCGACCTGCTGCGCGTCCGGCGCCGGCTGGAACAGGTCGAGTCCGGCCGGCACGAGCCGGTCGCCGTCATCGGCATGGCGTGCCGCTTCCCCGGTGGTGTGGGGTCGCCGGAGGAGTTGTGGGAGCTGGTGGTCTCGGGTGGGGACGCGATCGGGGAGTTCCCGGTGGACCGGGGCTGGGACCTGGAGGCGCTCTACGATCCGGAGCCGGGCCGGGCGGGACGGTCGTACACGCGGTGCGGTGGTTTCCTGTCCGGGGCGGCGGAGTTCGACGCGGGGTTCTTCGGGATCTCGCCGCGTGAGGCTTTGGCGATGGATCCGCAGCAGCGGTTGATGCTGGAGGTGTCCTGGGAGGCGCTGGAGCGGGCGGGCATCGATCCGGCGGAGCTGCGCGGCAGCCGCACCGGCGTCTTCGCCGGGACCATGTCGCACGACTACGCCTCCCGCCTGCTCTGCGTCCCGGACGAACTCCAGGGCTACCTCGGCAACGGCAACGCGGCCGGTGTGCTGTCCGGACGGCTCGCCTACACCTTCGGGTTCGAGGGCCCGGCCCTGACCGTGGACACCGCGTGCTCCTCGTCCCTCGTGGCGCTGCACCTGGCCTGCCAGTCCGTCCGGTCGGGCGAGTCCACACTGGCACTCGCCGGCGGCGTCACCGTGATGTCCACGCCCACCGTGCTCGTGGAGTTCTCCCGCCAGCAGGGGCTGGCACCGGACGGCCGGTGCAAGGCGTACGCGGCGGCGGCCGACGGCACCGGCATGTCCGAGGGCGTCGGAATGCTGCTGGTGGAGCGCCTGTCGGACGCCGTGCGCAACGGTCACCGGGTGCTGGCGGTGGTGCGGGGCAGCGCGGTCAACCAGGACGGTGCGTCCAACGGCCTGACGGCACCCAACGGCCCCTCGCAGCAGCGGGTGGTCCAGCAGGCGCTGGCGAGCGCGGGGCTGTCACCGGCGGACGTGGACGCGGTGGAGGGCCACGGCACGGGCACCACGCTGGGCGACCCGATCGAGGCGGAGGCGCTGCTCGCCACGTACGGCCGCGAACGCCCGCGCGAACGCCCGCTGTGGCTGGGCTCGGTGAAGTCGAACATCGGGCACGCCCAGGCGGCGGCGGGCGTGGGCGGGATCATCAAGACGGTGATGGCGCTCCGCAACGGCGTGCTGCCCCAGACCCTGCACGTCGACGAACCGTCACCGCACGTCGACTGGTCCGGCGGCGCCGTCCGGCTGCTGACACGGCCGCGGTCGTGGCCCTGGGACGACGCACACGTGCGCCGAGCGGGGGTGTCCTCCTTCGGGGTGAGCGGAACGAACGCGCACGTCATCCTGGAGGAGGCGCCACCGGCCGACCGCTCCGGGCGCCCGGGGCCGCCACCCGGCCCGAAGCAGGCGCCGCCGGCCGGCGAACGGCCGGCACCCGACAAGACAGGACCGGCCGTCGTGCCGTGGTTCCTCTCGGCACGTACCGAGTCCGCCCTGCGCGCGCAGGCGCGGCGGCTGAGCCACCTCGCCCGGCGCGGGGAGGCGGACCCGGCCGAGATCGGCCGGGCCCTGGTGGCCGAACGGGCGGTGTTCGAGCACCGGGCCGTCGTACTCGCCGACGGTCCCGACGGCCTGCGGCACGGTCTCGACGCCCTCGCCGCGGCCCGGCCCGCGCCGGAGGTCGTCGGCGGCACCTCGACCACCCCCGGCCCGCTGGCGTTCCTCTTCCCGGGCCAGGGCACACAGCGGGCGGGCATGGGCGGGGAGCTCCACCGCACGTTCCCCGTCTACGCGCGCGCCTTCGACGAGGTGTGCGCGCGGTTCGGCCCGCTCGGCGCGGCCGGCCACACCCTGGACGAAGTCGTGTTCGCCGCCCCCGGCTCACCCGAGAGCGAGCTGATCGACCGGACGGAGTACGCCCAACCAGCCCTGTTCGCCCTGGAGGTCGCGCTCTACCGGCTCGTCGAGAGCTGGGGTGTGACACCCGACTACGTCCTGGGGCACTCCGTCGGCGAACTCGCCGCCGCACACGTCGCGGGGATGCTGTCCCTGGCCGACGCGGCCGCCCTCGTGGCCGCCCGCGGCCGGCTGATGCAGACCCTGCCCGGCACCGGGGCCATGATCGCCGTCGAAGCCGCCGAGGACGAAGTCCGCCCGCTGATCGCGGAGTTCGCGGACCGCGTCGACCTCGCCGCGGTCAACGGTCCGCGCGCGGTCGTCCTCTCCGGCGACGAGGACGCCGTCTCCCTGCTGGCCGGACGCTGGACGGCCGAGGGCCGCCGGACCCGACGGCTGCACACCAGCCACGCCTTCCACTCCCCGCACCTGGACGCCGTCCTGGACGACTTCCGCCGCGCCGCCGCACAGGTCTCCTTCGGCCCGCCGGCCATCCCCGTCGTCAGCAACGTCACGGGCGACCCGCTCCCCTTCGAGACCATGGGCACCCCGGACTACTGGGTGCGGCACGCCCGCGACACCGTCCGTTTCGGCGACGGCCTCGCCTGGCTCCGGGCGCAAGGGGTCACGGCCTGCCTCGAACTCGGCCCGGACGGTGTCCTCACCGCCCTCGGCCAGGACGCCCTCGGGGACCATGCCGCCCTGCTGGCCGCCCTGCGCCCCGACAGTCCCGAGGAGAGGTCCGTGCTCACCGCCGTGGCCGGGCTGGCCGTGCGCGGGACGCGGGTGGACTGGACCGCCGTACTGGGCCCCGGACCCGCCGTCGCCCGGCCGCGCGTGGATCTCCCGACGTACGCCTTCCAGCGCGAGCGGTACTGGCTCGACGCGGGCGAGCCGCGGGCCGCGGCGGCCACGACCGCCGACGGACCGCTGTGGCAGGCGGTCGACCGGGCGGAACCCGCCGAGGTGGCGGCGCTGCTGGAGGTCGACGAGGACGCGCCGCTCAGCTCCGTGGTGGCGGCGCTGGGCGAGTGGCGCCGGGCGGCCCGGACGCGGCAGACGGTCGGGACGTGGCTGTACCGGGAGGAATGGCGCCCTCTGTCCCGCCCCGACGCGGTGACCGGGAGCGGTACCTGGCTGCTGGTGACACCGGAACACACCGGGCACGCCGAGGACACCGGGCACGCCGAGGACACCGGGCACGCCGGGCACGCCGGGCACACCGGGCACGCCGGGCACGCCGGGCACGCCGGGCACGCCGGGCACGCCGGGCACGCCGGGCACGCCGGGCACGCCGGGCACGCCGAGGACGAGGAGCACGCCGAGGAGACCGGGCACGCCGAGGACGCCGGGCACGCCGAGCGCGCCGAGCATGTCGAGGACGAGGAGCACGCAGGGCGGTCCGGGCACGGTCGGTACCTCGGATGCGCTGGGCACGCCGAGGCCGCCGTGGCCGTGGCCGCGGGTCTGGAGCGGTCCGGCGCCCGCGTCCGCACGGTGGCCCTGGACGCGGCCCGCGCCGACCGGGAGACCCTCGGCGCGCGCCTGCGCGAGGCGCTCGGCGACGAGGAGCCGACCGGAGTGCTTGCGCTCTGCGACGACGCCGTGGGGGGCACGCTGACGCTGATCCAGGCACTGGCCGACGTCCCGGCACCGGTGTGGTGCGTGACCCGGGGTGCGGTGTCGGTCGGCGACCGGGACCCGCTGTCCGACCCGGACGCCGCCCCGGTGTGGGGCCTCGGCCGGGTCGCCGGCCGGGAACTGCCGGACCGGTGGGGCGGCCTGCTCGACCTGCCGCCCGTCGTCGACGAGCGGACGGCGGACCGTCTGGCGGGCGTGCTCGCCGATCCGGACGGCGAGGAGGAGTTCGCCGTCCGCCCGTCGGGCGCGTACGTACGGCGGCTGGTGCGCGCGGCCCTGCGGGAGACGGCCGGCGGATGGCGGCCGCGGGGCACCGTGCTGATCACCGGCGGCACCGGAGAACTCGGCGGACACGTCGCCCGGTGGCTGGCCCGGCGCGGCGCGGAGCACCTGCTGCTGGTCAGCCGCAGCGGCCCGGAGGCCGAGGGCGCGGCGGCGCTACGGGCCGAACTCGTCTCCGCGGGCGCCCGGGTGACCATCGCGGCATGCGACGTGGCCGACCGGGCGGCGCTCGCCGACCTGCTCGCCTCCGCCGTGCCCGCCGACTGCCCGCTCGGGACGGTGGTGCACACCGCCGGCGTCCTGGACGACGGCGTACTGGACACGCTGACGCCCGACCGCCTGGCCCGCGTCCTCGGGGCGAAGGCGGCCGGCGCGCGGAACCTGCACGAGCTCACCCGGGACGCCGGCCTCTCCGCCTTCCTCGTCTTCTCCTCCGCCGCAGCGACCCTCGGCTCCGGCGGCCAGGGCGCCTACGCGGCCGCCAACGCGTACGTGGAGGCACTCGTCCGGCACCGGCGCGGCCTCGGGCTGCCGGGTACGGCGGTGGCATGGGGCGCCTGGGCCGGCGACGGCATGGCCGGGCAGGCGGCCGCGGCGGCACACCTCGGGCGCCGCGGGGTCCGGCCCATGGACGCCGGCTCGGCGCTGACGGCCCTCGGCCAGGTGCTGGACCAGGACGTGACCTGCCTGACCGTCGCCGACATCGACTGGGAACGCCTCGCCGGCGCGGCCACCGGCGGCCCCGCCCGGCTGATCGCGGACATCCCCGAAGCGGCCCGCGCCCTGCCGGCCGCCGCCCCGGAGCCGTCCGGGACGCTGCGCGCGCGACTCGCCGCCCTGGACCCGGCCGAGCGCGCACGCACACTCCTCGACCTCGTCCGCACCCACGCCGCCACCGTGCTCGGCCACCGTACCGCCGCCGCCATCCGGCCCGACCACGTCTTCCGCGACCTCGGTTTCGGCTCGCTCAGCGCCGTGGAACTGCGCAACCACCTCAACGCGGCGACCGGCCTGCGGCTGCCCAGCACGCTGGTCTTCGACTACCCCAGCCCGGCCGCCCTGGCCGGACACCTGGGCACGCTGCTGGGCACCGACGCGGGCACCGCCCCGGTGCCACCGGTGCCGGCCGCCGCCGTCGGGAGCGCCGACGAGCCGGTCGCCGTCATCGGTATGGCGTGCCGTTTCCCGGGGGGTGTGGGGTCGCCGGAGGAGTTGTGGGAGCTGGTGGTCTCGGGTGGGGACGCGATCGGGGAGTTCCCGGTGGACCGGGGCTGGGATCTGGAGGCGCTCTACGATCCGGAGCCGGGCCGGGCGGGACGGTCGTACACGCGGTGGGGTGGTTTCCTGGCGGGGGCGGCGGAGTTCGACGCGGGGTTCTTCGGGATCTCGCCGCGTGAGGCTTTGGCGATGGATCCGCAGCAGCGGTTGATGCTGGAGGTGTCCTGGGAGGCGCTGGAGCGGGCGGGCATCGATCCGGCGGACCTGCGCGGCAGCCGCACCGGCGTCTTCGCCGGCACGTGCAGCCAGGACTACGCCGACCTCGTCCGGCGCGGCACGGCCGACCTGGAGGGCTACGCCCTCACCGGCCTGTCCAACAGCGTCACCTCGGGCCGGCTGTCCTACACGTTCGGCCTGGAGGGCCCGGCGGTGACGGTGGACACGGCGTGCTCGTCGTCGCTGGTCGCGCTGCACCTGGCGTGCCAGTCGCTGCGGTCGGGGGAGTCGGAGCTGGCGCTGGCCGGCGGGGTGACGGTGATGTCGACGCCGGGCGCGTTCGTGGAGTTCTCGCGGCAGCGGGGCCTGTCGCCGGACGGCCGGTGCAAGGCGTTCGCGGCGGCGGCGGACGGGGTGGGCTGGTCCGAGGGCGTCGGCGTCCTGCTGCTGGAGCGCCTGTCGGACGCCGAGCGCAACGGTCACCGGGTGCTGGCGGTGGTGCGGGGCAGCGCGGTCAACCAGGACGGTGCGTCCAACGGCCTGACGGCGCCCAACGGCCCCTCGCAGCAGCGCGTGATCCGCCAGGCGCTGGCCGCCGCGGGCGTGCCGGCCGCCGAGGTGGACGCCGTCGAGGGGCACGGGACGGGCACCACGCTCGGCGACCCGATCGAGGCGGAGGCGCTGCTCGCCACGTACGGCCGGGAACGCGCACCGCAACGGCCCCTGTGGCTGGGGTCGGTGAAGTCGCAGCTCGGGCACGCGCAGGCCGCGGCGGGAGTGGCCGGCGTGATCAAGATGGTCATGGCGCTGCGGCACGAGTCGCTGCCGAGGACCCTGCACGTGGACCAGCCGACCCCGCACGTGGACTGGTCCGGCGGCACGGTACGGCTGCTGACCGACCCGGTGCCGTGGCAGCGCGGTGACCGCACCCGCCGTGCGGGCATCTCCGCGTTCGGGGTGAGCGGCACGAACGCCCACGTGATCCTGGAGGAACCGCCGGCCCACGACGAACCGCCCACCGGGACCGGCACGGATCCGGGGACCGGACCCGCCGTCGTGCCCTGGGTGGTCTCGGCGAAGACCGCCTCCGCGCTGCGCGCCCAGGCGCGCCGACTCGGTGACCACGCCCGGCGGGAGAAGCCGGACCCGGTCCGGACCGGCCGTGCCCTGGCGGCCGGGCGGGCGGTGTTCGAGCACCGCGCCGTCGTGCTCGCCGACGACCTCGACGGCCTGCGGAACGGACTCGACGCCCTCGCCGCCGGCCTGCCGACGGCCGCCGTGGTGACCGGCCGCACCGGCCCGGCGGCGGACGGCAAACTCGCGATGCTGTTCGGCGGCCAGGGCACCCAGTGGGACGGCATGGCCGCCGAACTCCTCGACACCTCACCGGTGTTCGCCGCCCGCATGACCGACTGTGCCGAGGCGCTGCACCCCTACCTGGACTGGGACCTCCTCGGCGTCCTGCGCGGCGGACCGGACGCCCCGCCGTTGGACCGGGTCGACGTCGTCCAGCCCGTGCTCTTCGCGGTCATGGTCTCCCTGGCGGCGCTCTGGCGCTCCTGCGGGGTCCACCCCGACGCCGTCGCCGGGCACTCCCAGGGCGAGATCGCGGCGGCCTGCGTCGCCGGCGCCCTCTCCCTGGAGGACGCGGCCCGCGTCACCGCCCTGCGCAGCCAGGCGCTCGCCGCGCTCGCCGGACAGGGCGCCATGGCCTCCGTCGGCCTCCCCGCGGACGAACTCGCACCCCGGCTCGCCGCCTGGGGCCCGAGCCTGGTGGTCGCCGCCGACAACGGCGCGCGGTCGGCCGTGGTCTCCGGCGCGCCGGAGGCGGTCACCGCACTGGTCGAGGAGCTGACCCGGGACGGGGTCCCGGCCCGGCGGCTGAAGGTCGACTGGGCCTCGCACTCGCCGCAGGTCGAGGCCGTCCGCGACCGCCTGCACGACCTCCTCGCCCCCGTCACCCCGCGTCCCGCCGACATCCCGCTCTACTCCACCGTCACCGGCGAACCCGTCGACGGCACCGGACTCGACGCCGCGTACTGGTACCGCAACCTGCGCGAGACCGTGCGGTTCCGGGACGCCACCCGGGCGCTCGCCCGCGACGGGTTCACCGTCTTCGTCGAGACGAGCCCGCACCCGGCCGTCGCCGTCGGCGTCCAGGAGACGCTGGACGAACTCGGCGTGCCCGACAGCCTCGTCGTCGGCTCGCTGCGCCGGGGCGAGGGCGGCCTGCGCCGGTTCCTGGACTCCGCCGCGGAGCTGTTCGTACGCGGGGTGGGAGTGGACTGGACGACGGTGCTGGGCGGCGGGCCCGCCCGTGCCGAGCACCGGGTGGAACTGCCCACGTACCCGTTCGAGCGGCAGCGCTTCTGGCTCGACGTGACCGAGCCGGCGCCATCGGCCACCGCGGCCGCCGGGACCGCCGACGGCCCCTTGTGGGAGGCGGTCGAGCGGGCGGACCCCGCGGCCGTGGCCGGGTTGCTCGCCGTCGACCAGGACGCACCGCTCGGCTCCGTGGTGTCCGCCCTGGGCGCCTGGCGGCGGGCGGCCCGGGAACGCGACCTCGTGGCCGGATGGCGGTACCGGCCGGTGTGGAAGCCGCTGGCCCGGACCGCTGCGGCACCGGTTCCGCCCGGGACGTGGCTGGTGGTCGGCGCCTCCGAGGAGACGTGGCACACACCGGTGCGGGACGAGCTGGCACGCCGCGGACTGCGCGCCGTCCACACCGCGTGCACCGACCGGGAGGTGCTCGCCGAGGCCGTGACGGACCACGCCCCGCGCGGGATCCTGGTGCTGTGCGGGGGACTTCCGGCCGCCGGCCGGGCGCTGACCCTGCTCCAGGCGGCCGGGGCCGCCGGGGCACCGGTGTGGTGCGTGACGCGCGGAGCGGTGTCGGTGGGGGAGGGCGACCCGCTGCCGGATCCCGGCGCGGCCGTGGTCTGGGGGCTGGGCCGGGTCGCCGGCGTGGAGGTGCCGGACCGGTGGGGCGGCCTGGTCGACCTGCCGCCGGTGGTGGACGAGCGGGCGGTGGAACGCCTGCTCGCGGTGCTGGCGGACCCGGACGACGAGGGCGAGTTCGCCGTCCGGGCGTCCGGGGTGTTCGTACGGCGTCTGGTGCGTGCACCGTCACCGCGCACGGAGGCGACCGAGGCAGCCGAGCCGGCCGAGTGGCTGCCGCGCGGCACCGTCCTGATCACCGGCGAGGACGCCGACGCCGACCAGCCGGCCGCCCACCTGGCCCGGTGGCTGGCCGAACGGGGGGCCGAACACCTCCTGCTGGTCAACGCTTCCGGCGACGGCTTCGGGGACACCGGCGTGCCGGCCGTCCCCGGCACCGAGGTGACGCGCGCGGCCTGTGACATCACCGACCGGGCGGCGCTCGCCGACCTGCTCGCCACCGCCGTTCCCGCCGACTGCCCGCTCGGTGCGGTCGTCCACGCCGCCGGGACCGTCGACGACGGCACCCTCGACGTCCTGACCCCGCGGCGACTGGAGCAGGCGCTGGCGCTGAAGGCGGCCGGCGCGCGGAACCTGCACGAGCTCACCCGGGACGCCGGCCTCTCCGCCTTCCTCCTCTTCTCCTCCGCCGCCGCGACCTTCGGCTCGGCCGGCCAGGGCGGCCACACCGCGGCCAACGCGTACGTGGAGGCGCTCGCCGCCCACCGGCGCGGCCTCGGGCTGCCGGCCACCGCGGTGGCCTGGGGCCCCTGGGCGGGGCACGGCGCCGCCGCCCGGCCGGACGCGGCTGCCGGCTTCCGCCGCAGGGGCCTGGCCGAGCTGGCCCCCGAACGCGCACTCGCCGCCCTCGCCCAGGTACTGGCCCACGGCGAGAGCGGCCTGACCGTGGCCGACATCGACTGGGAGCGCTTCACCGCCCACACCGGCGCCACCGGCCGTCGTACGCCCCTGACCGAAGACCTTCCCGAGGTGCGGGCCCTCGCCCGCACCGCAGGCCACGCCCCGGCCCACGGCACCGCCCTGCGCGACCGGCTCGCCGCGCTCGCACCACAGGCCCGGACCGAGGCCCTGCTCGAACTGGTCCGCGGCCACGCGGCCGCCGTCCTCGGACACCGGGACGCCGACGCCGTCCCGGAGGACCGCGCCTTCCGCGACTTCGGCTTCGACTCGCTCACCGCCGTCGAACTGCGCAACCGCCTGAACGGTGCCACCGGGCTGCGGCTGCCGACCACGGTGGTCTTCGACCACCCCAACCCGCTCGCGCTGACCGGGTTCCTCCGGGACGAACTGTGCGGGACGGCCCCGGCGGCCCCGGCACCGGCCGTCACCCCCTCGAACGCCGACGAACCGATCGCGATCGTCGGGATGGGGTGCCGTTTCCCGGGGGGTGTGGGGTCGCCGGAGGAGTTGTGGGAGCTGGTGGCTTCGGGTGGGGACGCGATCGGGGAGTTCCCGGTGGACCGGGGCTGGGATCTGGAGGCGCTCTACGATCCGGAGCCGGGCCGGGCGGGACGGTCGTACACGCGGTGGGGTGGTTTCCTGTCCGGGGCGGCGGAGTTCGACGCGGGGTTCTTCGGGATCTCGCCGCGTGAGGCTTTGGCGATGGATCCGCAGCAGCGGTTGATGCTGGAGGTGTCCTGGGAGGCGCTGGAGCGGGCGGGCATCGATCCGGCGGAGCTGCGCGGCAGCCGCACCGGCGTCTTCGCGGGAGTCGCGAACCAGGACTACGCCGACCTCGTCCGGCAGGGCGGCGAGGACCTGGAGGGCTACGCGCTCACCGGGGTCTCCGGGAGCGTGCTCTCCGGGCGGCTGTCCTACACCTTCGGCCTGGAGGGCCCGGCGGTGACGGTGGACACGGCGTGTTCGTCGTCGTTGGTCGCGCTGCACCTGGCGTGCCAGTCGCTGCGGTCGGGGGAGTCGGAGCTGGCGCTGGCCGGCGGGGTGACGGTGATGTCGACGCCGGGCGCGTTCGTGGAGTTCTCGCGGCAGCGGGGCCTGTCGCCGGACGGCCGGTGCAAGGCGTTCGCGGCGGCGGCGGACGGGGTGGGCTGGTCCGAGGGCGTCGGCGTCCTGCTGCTGGAACGGCTCTCCGACGCGCGGCGGCTCGGGCACTGCGTCCTCGCGGTGGTGCGGGGCAGCGCGGTCAACCAGGACGGTGCGTCCAACGGCCTGACGGCGCCCAACGGCCCCTCGCAGCAGCGCGTCATCCGCCAGGCCCTCGCCAACGCGGGCGTGGCGGCCGCCGACGTGGACGCCGTCGAGGGGCACGGGACGGGCACCACGCTCGGCGACCCGATCGAGGCGCAGGCGCTGCTCGCCACGTACGGCCGGGACCGGCCGGGGCAGCGGCCGCTGTGGCTGGGCTCGGTGAAGTCCAACCTCGGCCACGCCCAGGCGGCGGCGGGCGTGGCCGGGGTCATCAAGATGGTGATGGCGCTGCGCGGCGAGGCGCTCCCGGCGAGCCTGCACATCGACGAGCCGGCACCCCACGTGGACTGGTCGGCGGGCGGGGTACGGCTGCTGACGGAAGCGGTGCCGTGGCAGCGCGGTGACCGCACCCGCCGTGCGGGCATCTCCGCGTTCGGGGTGAGCGGCACGAACGCGCACCTGATCCTGGAGGAACCCCCGCACGACACCCTGGAGGAGCCCCCGCACGACACCCTGGGGGAGCCCCCGCACGACACCCTGGGGGAGCCCCCGTACGACACCCTGGGGGAGCCCCCGTACGACGCCCTGGGGGAGCCCCCGTACGACGCCCGACCGCCCGGCACGGA
This sequence comes from Streptomyces sp. NPDC013455, assembly GCF_040632975.1. NCBI lineage: Bacteria > Bacillati > Actinomycetota > Actinomycetes > Kitasatosporales > Streptomycetaceae > Streptomyces > Streptomyces sp. NPDC013455. The sequence continues at coordinate 149,351 of NZ_JBEYCX010000020.1, forward strand.
GACCGGGACCGGGATCGGCACCGAGACCGGCAGGGGAAGCGGTACGGGCACCGGCGGCGGTGCCGGTACGGGCACCGGCACCAGCGACGCCACCGGCACTCGCCCCGGCGCCCCTCCTGCCACTGCTCCCACCCCCACCCCCACCCCCAACCCGGCGCCGCCGCTGCCCTGGCTCCTCTCGGCGAAGACCGAGTCCGCGTTGCGCGCACAGGCCCGACGGCTCCACACCTACCTGACCACCCACCCGGACGTCCGGCTCGGCGACGTCGCATGCGCCCTGACCACCCGGCCGGTCCTCGACCGGCGGGCGGCGCTGGTGACCGGCGACCGCGACGACCTCCTGCGCACCCTCCAGGCCCTCGCCGACGGCACGCCCGCGACCGGGCTGATCGCGCCCCCGGCCCGACCCTCGCGCGGCAAACTGGCCTTCCTCTTCTCCGGCCAGGGCACCCAACGGCCCGGCATGGGAAAGCAGTTGTACGAGGCCCAGCCCGTCTTCGCCGAGGCGCTGGACCAGGTGCTGGCCGAGCTGGATCCCCTGCTCGACCGCCCTCTGCGCCCGCTGCTCCTCGACACGGCCGCACCCCTGGACCGTACCGGCGACGCCCAGCCGGCACTGTTCGCCCTCCAGGTCGCGCTCTTCCGGCTGCTGGAGCACGCCGGAGTCCGCCCGGACCACATCGCCGGCCATTCGATCGGCGAACTCGCCGCCGCACACGTCGCCGGAGTGCTCACGCTCGCCGACGCCGCCCGGCTGGTCGCCGCCCGGGCCCGCCTGATGCAGGAGCGGATGCCGTCGGGCGGAGCGATGGTGGCGGTCCGCGCGAGCGAGGCCGAAGCGGCCCGGACGCTCGAAGGACGGACGGCACGGCTGGCCGTCGCCGCGGTCAACGGGCCGCGCTCGGTCGTGCTGTCGGGCGCCGAGCCGGACGTGCTGGACGCCGCGGCCGCCCTCGCCGCCCGCGGCATCCGCACCAAGCGCCTGACCACCGACCGCGCCTTCCACTCCCCTCTCACCGAACCGGTCCTGGCGGAGTTCCGGCGCACCGCGGCCGCCGTCACCTACACCGAGCCGACCATCCCCCTGGTCTCCACCGTCACCGGCGACCTCGCCCCCGCCGCCACACTCACGGACCCCGAGTACTGGGTCCGCCAGGTGTGTCACACCGTCCGCTTCGGCGACGCCGTCCGCCGCCTGCACGAGCACGGCGTCCGCACCTTCCTCGAACTCGGCCCCGACGGCACCCTCTGCGCCCTCGCCGAGGAGTGCCTGGAGGAGTGCCCGGACGATGCGTCCTGCGCGCCGCCCATCCCGTTGCTGCGCGCCGACGTCCCCGAGCCGCAGGCGCTGCTCACCGCACTCGCCCGGCTCCACGTCCACCGTGCCACGGCCGTCGACTGGACCGCCGTCACCGGCGCCGTGCCGGCCCGGGCCCGCCACCTCGCCCTGCCCACCTACGCCTTCGACCACCGCCGCTACTGGCTGGACCCCGCATCGACGACGGCCCGGGACGTCGCGGCCGCCGGACTCTCCGCGGCCGCTCACCCCCTGGTCGGCTCCGCGGTGGCCCTGGCCGGCTCCCCGCAGTCCCAGCAACTCCTGCTCACCGGCCGGATCTCGCTGCGCACCCACCCCTGGCTCGCCGACCACGCCGTGTTCGGCACCGTCCTCCTCCCCGGCACGGCCATCCTGGAACTCGCCGTACGCGCGGGCGACGAAGCCGGCTGCACGGCCGTCGAGGAACTCACCCTCCAGGTCCCGCTGGCCCTGCCCGAACGCGGCTCGGTACTCCTCCAACTCACGGTCGGCGAGCCCGAGACGACGCCGGACGGCACGGAACGGCGCACCTTCGCCCTCCACGCGCGCCAGGACGACGCCCTCACCCCGCCCACCGCGCTGACCGGAGCGGACTGGACCTGCCACGCCACCGGCGTCCTGACCCGCGGCCGGTCCACCGCCGGCACCCCCGTCGGCACCCCCGCCGGGCCCTGGCCGCCCACCGGCGCCACACCGGTGCACCTCGACCACTGGTACGACACGCTGGCCGGCGCCGGCCTCGGCTACGGACCCGCGTTCCAGGGCCTGCGCGCCCTGTGGCGGGACGGCGGCGAGCTGTACGCCGAGGTGTCCCTGCCCGACGGCCCGGCCGGCGACGCCGGACGCTACGCCGTCCACCCGGCGCTGCTCGACGCGGCCCTCCACCCCGTCGTCCCCGGCTTCGCCGAGGCCGGAACCACCGACGGCCACGGCTGGCTGCCGTTCTCCTGGAACGGCGTCACGGTGGCTGCCTCCGGCGCGTCGGCGCTCCGTGTCCGCCTCAGCCGCCGTTCGCCCGACACGATCGCGCTGACGGCCACCGACCCGGCCGGCCGGACCGTCCTCACGGCCGCGTCCCTGGCCTTCCGGCCGGTCACGGCCGACCGGCTCCGAGCGGCCCGGACCGACACGCACAACGCCCTGTTCCACCTCGACTGGCCAAAGGCGCCACTCCCCGCCGCGGCACCGGCGCACCCCGTCCGGGCGGTACTCGGCTCGGGCCCGGCCCACCCCGGCACCCCCGGCGCACGGGAGTACGCCGACCTGGCGGAGCTCGCGGCCGACGGCCCGCCCGACGTGGTCGTCGTCCACTGCGAACCCGGCGACGCCACCACCGACCCGGTCGAGACCACCCGGCAGGCCACCACCCGGGCGCTGGAACTGCTCCAGGGCTGGCTCGCCGAGGAGCGGTTCGCCGACTCCCGCCTGGCGTTCGTCACCCGCGGCGCCGTGGCCACGACACCGGGCGAAGCAGTCCCCGACCTCGCCCACGCCGCCGTCTGGGGCATGGTCCGGTCCGCGCAGACCGAGCACCCGGGCCGGTTCCTCCTCGTCGACCTCGACGACACCGACGCCAGCCGGCACGCCCTCACCGCCGCCCTGCACTCCGCCGAACCCCAGACGGCCCTGCGCGGCGGAGCCGCCCACACCCCGCTGCTGGCCAGGGTCCCGGCCCACACGCGGAGCGAACCCGTCGTCCACCGGCACCCCGACGCCACCGTCCTCATCACCGGCGGCACCGGCTACCTCGGCCGGCTCGTCGCCCGCCACCTCGTCCACCACCACGGCGTCCGGCACCTGCTGCTGACCAGCCGCAGCGGCCCCACCGCACCCGGCGCCGGCGAACTCGTCGCCGAACTCGCCGAGTCGCAGGCGAAGGTCACGGTCGTCGGCTGCGACATCGCCGACCGCACGGCCGTCGCCGCACTGCTGGCCGGGATCCCGGCCCGGCACCCGCTCCGGGCCGTGATCCACACCGCGGGCGTCGTGGACGACGGCATCCTCACCTCACTGACCCCCCACCGCCTGGACGCCGTCCTGAGCGCGAAGGCGTACGGCGCCGCACACCTGCACGAGCTCACCCGCGACACCGAACTCGACGCCTTCGTCGTGTTCTCCTCCGCGGCCGCCTCCTTCGGCAGCCCCGGCCAGGGCAACTACACGGCAGCCAACGCCTTCCTCGACGCCCTGATGCACCACCGCCACGCCCTCGGCCTGCCCGGCCAGTCCCTCGCCTGGGGGCGCTGGGCCGAAGCCGGCGGCATGGCCGGACACCTCGCCACGGCCGACCTCGCCCGGATGGCCCGCGGCGGACTGCTCCCCCTCACCGACGCGCACGGGCTCACCCTCCTCGACACCGCCCTCGGCCGCGACGAACCCCTGCTGCTCGCCACCCCGCTCGACCCGGGCGCCCTGCACCGACAGGCGACCACCGGCACGCTGCCGCCCGTCCTGCGCGGGCTGGTCCGCACCCCCGCCCGCCCGACCGCCGACCACGCCGTCGCCACCGACGCCCCCGCCGAACTGCGCGAGCGGCTGGCCGCGACCCCCACGCCCGCCGAACGCGCCGCCGTCCTCGCCGAGCTGGTCCGCACCCACGCCGCCGCCGTCCTCGGCCACTCCGGGACCGACACGGTGCCGCCCGACGACGAGTTCCGCGAGCTGGGCTTCGACTCCCTGACCGCCGTGGAACTCCGCAACCGCCTCAACGCCCTCACCGGCCTCCGCCTGGCCACCACCCTCGTCTTCGACCACCCCACCCCCCAGGCCCTGGCCGACCACCTGGCCGCGCAGCTCGCCGCGGACGTGACCGCCGCCGAGGCACGGACGCCGCAGACGGCGCGGACCGACGACACCCGGGAGAACACCGGCGCCGGACCGTCCGCCGACACCGTGGAGGCACTCTTCTGGATCGGCCACGACAGCGGGCGCGTCGAGGAGTCCATGGCCCTGCTCTCCGCGGCCTCCGCCTTCCGGCCGGCCTTCACCGACCCCACGGCGGTGCCCACGCCGTCCTTCGTCCGGATCGCCCAGGGCGACACCAGCCCCCCGCTGATCTGCCTGCCCACCGTCGCCGCCGTCTCCAGCGTCTACCAGTACTCGCGGTTCGCCGCCGCCCTCGACGGGCTGCGCGACGTCTGGTATCTGCCCGCACCCGGCTTCATCGACGGCGAACCCCTCCCCGCCGACGTCGGCACCGTCACCGAGCTGTTCGCCGAGGCCGTCCTCCGCCACACCGACGGAGCGCCCTTCGCCCTCGCCGGACACTCCGCGGGCGGCTGGTTCGCCTACGCCGTCACCAGCCGCCTCGAACAGCTGGGCGTCCCGCCGCGAGCCGTGATCGCCATGGACGCCTACCTGCCCGACGAAGGGATGAAGCCCGTCGCGGCCGCCCTCACCAACGAGATCTTCGACCGGGTCACCGAGTTCGTGGACCTCGACTACGCCCGCCTGGTCGCCATGGGCGGCTACTTCCGCATCTTCGCCGGCTGGCGGCCACCCGACCTCACGACACCCGCGCTCTTCCTCCGCGCCCGCGACAGCGAGGAGCCGCCCCCGGCGTGGGGACGGCCGCACGCCGTCCACGACGTCGACGGCAACCACTTCACGATGCTCGAACAGTACGCGGACGCCACCGCACGGCACGTCCACGCATGGCTGACCGACCTCGCCGACGGGCCCCACTGACGCACTCCCCCCCCCTCCCCACCACCGGCCTCCCCCTCCCCGTACTCGGCACCACCAGACTTGGAGACACCCATGGCTACGCCCAGCGAGAAGCTCGTAGAGGCGCTGCGGGCATCCCTGAAGGCCAACGAGACACTGCGGCGGCACAACCAACAGCTCACCGCCGCCGCCGAGGCCACCCGGGAACCGCTGGCCATCGTGGGCATGGCCTGCCGCTTCCCGGGCGGGGTCCGCTCGCCGGAGGACCTGTGGCGACTGGTGGCATCGGGCGGGGACGCGATCGACGAGTTCCCCACGGACCGCGGCTGGGACCTCGGCAAGCTCTTCCACCCCGACCCCGAGCACCCCGGCACCACCTACACCCGCCACGGCGGATTCCTCCACGACGCCGCCGAGTTCGACGCCGGCTTCTTCGGCATCTCGCCCCGCGAGGCCCTCGCCATGGACCCGCAGCAGCGACTCCTGCTGGAAACCTCCTGGGAGGCGTTCGAACGGGCCGGGATCGACCCCTCCTCGGCCCGCGGAACGCGGGCGGGCGTCTTCGCCGGGATGATGTACCACGACTACGCGGCCCGCCTGACGACCATCCCGGAAGGGTTCGAAGGCTACATCGGCAACGGCAGCGGCGGCGCCGTCGCCTCCGGACGCGTCGCCTACACGCTCGGCCTCGAAGGCCCGGCGGTCACCGTCGACACGGCGTGCTCGTCCTCCCTGGTGGCCCTCCACCTCGCCTGCCGGTCACTGCGCGCGGGCGAGTGCGACCTGGCCCTGGCGGGCGGCGTCACCGTGCTGTCCACCCCGCACCTGTTCGTCGAGTTCTCCAGGCAGCGGGGGCTGTCGACGGACGGGCGCTGCAAGTCCTTCGCGGCGGCCGCCGACGGCACGGGCATGGGCGAGGGCGTCGGCATGCTCCTCCTCGAACGGCTCTCGGACGCCCTGCGGTCGGGGCACCCGGTACTGGCCGTGGTGCGGGGCAGCGCGGTCAACCAGGACGGCGCGTCGAACGGCCTGACCGCCCCCAACGGCCCCTCCCAGGAAAGGGTGATCCGTGAGGCGCTGGCCGACGCGGACTTGAGGCCCGCGGACGTGGACGCGGTGGAGGGGCACGGGACGGGCACCACGCTGGGCGACCCGATCGAGGCCCAGGCCCTGCTCGACACCTACGGGCAAGCACGGCCGCCGGAAACGCCGTTGTGGCTGGGCTCGGTGAAGTCGAACATCGGCCACGCGCAGGCCGCGGCGGGCGTCGGCGGACTCATCAAGATGGTGATGGCCCTGCGCCACGGGACGCTGCCCAGGACCCTGCACGTCGATGAGCCCTCACGGCAGGTGGACTGGTCGACGGGCGCCGTGCGGCTGCTCACGCAGGACCGGCCGTGGACCGCGGAAGAGGGCCGGGTACGGCGCGCCGGAGTGTCGTCGTTCGGGGTGAGCGGCACCAACGCCCACGTGATCCTGGAAGAGGCCCCGCTCGTCATCCCCGAGGAGGCAGCGACGGCGGACCACGAACCGCCCTTCCCGTGGGTACTCTCCGCCCGCTCCGAGCCCGCGCTCCGGGCACAGGCGGCGGCACTGCGGGATTTCGTCCGGGAGAACCCCGAGGCCGGGCCGGTGGCGGTGGGTGCGGGGTTGGCGCGGGGGCGGGCGGTGCTGGAGCACCGTGCGGTGGTGGTCGCTTCCGGGCGTGCGGAGTTCGTGCGGGCGCTGGGAGCGATCGCTTCGGGTGAGCCCGATCCGGCCGTCGTCCGGGGCAGGGCGGTGGACGGGCGCGGTGGGGTGGTGTTTGTGTTTCCGGGGCAGGGTGGGCAGTGGGCGGGTATGGGCCTGGACCTGCTGGACACCTCGCCGGTGTTCGCGGAGCGGATCGAGGCGTGCGAGAAGGCGCTGGCGCCGTACGTGTCCTGGTCACTCACCGGCATGCTGCACCGCGACGCCGAGGACCCGGCATGGGAACAGGCCGACATCGTCCAGCCCGTCCTCTTCTCCGTCATGGTGTCCCTGGCGGCGCTGTGGCGTTCCTACGGCATCGAACCCGACGCCGTCCTCGGGCACTCGCAGGGCGAGATCGCCGCGGCCCACGTCTGCGGCGCGCTCACTCTCCAGGACGCGGCGAAGGTGGTCGCCCTGCGCAGCCGCGCCCTGGCCGCGCTGCGCGGCCTGGGCGGCATGGCCTCCATCGCGCAACCGGTGGGTGTGGTCGAGGAGTTGATCGGGGCTCGGTGGGCGGGGCGGTTGTGGGTGGCGGCGGGCAACAGTCCGTACGCCACCACCGTCTCCGGCGACACCGACGCCCTGGCCGAACTCCTCACCCACTGCACCGAGACCGGCACCCGCGCCCGCCGCATCCCCGTCGACTACGCCTCCCACTGCCCCCACACCGAGACCATCGAACACGAACTCCTCGATGTGCTGGGTGACATCAGCCCGGTTGAGTCGGCGGTGCCGTTCTACTCGACGGTCCAGGACGGCTGGCTGGAGACCACCGCCCTGGACGCCGGCTACTGGTACCGCAACCTGCGCATGCCCGTCCGCTTCACCCAGGCCGTCACCGCCCTCACCACCGAAGGCCACCACACCTTCATCGAAACCAGCCCCCACCCCACCCTCACCCCCGCCATCGCCGACCACGGCGACCACCTCACCGCCATCGGCACCCTGCGCCGCCACGACAACGACACCGAGCGCCTCCTCACCGCCCTCGCCCAAGCCCACACCACCGGCCACACCGTCACCTGGACCGCCCACCACACCCGGCCCACCCCCCACCTCGACCTGCCCACCTACCCCTTCCAACGCACCCGCTACTGGCTGGATGCGCAGCCCGGCGCGGGAGACCTGGCGGCCGCGGGGGTCCAGGCGAGTGAGCACCCTCTGCTGGGAGCCCTGGTCGAACTCGCCGACGGTGACGCCGTGGTGTTCACCGGTCGGTTGTCACTGGCGACTCATCCGTGGCTCGCCGACCACTCCGTCGCCGGTACGGTCCTGCTTCCTGGTGCCGCGCTGCTGGAGATGGCCCTGCATGCCGGTGAACGCACCGGCTGCCCCCGCGTGGAGGAACTGACGCTCCACACACCGCTCGTCATCCCCGAGGCGGGTGACGTGATGATCCAGATGGTGGTCGCGGCGGTGGACGAGTCCGGACGTCGTGCGCTGAGCGTGTACGCGCGGTCGGTGGGTGACGACTGGAGTGACGGTGTGTGGACGCGGCAGGCGGAAGGCGCTCTGAGCGCGTCTGCTGTCGGTCAGCCGGTCGGGGACGAGCTCTTGGCCGGCGTCTGGCCGCCTGCGGGTGCCGAGCCTGTCGATCTCGACCGGTTCTACGACCGGTTGGCGGACGCCGGGTTCGTCTACGGGCCCGTCTTCCAGGGGCTGGCAGGGGCTTGGCGGTGCGGTGAGTCGCTGGTGGCCGAGGTCGGGCTGCCGGACGAAGTGCTGGTCAGTTGCGGGGAGTTCGGGATCCATCCGGCGCTGCTGGATGCTGCTGTTCAGCTCGCCGGACTGGTGGCTTCCGAGGAGTGCCTGCCGTATGCGTGGAGTGGTGCGTCGCTGCATGCGCGGGGTGTGAGCAGGCTGCGGGTGCGTATGACGCCTGCGGACGAGGCCGGTACGACGGTGGCTCTGCGGGTGGCCGATGACGCGGGCGCGCCGGTCTTCTCGTTGGATTCCCTCGTCCTGCGACCGGTGTCGTTGGCGGGACTGGCGGCTGGGCGTGGGGCGTTGTTCGAGGTGCAGTGGGTTCCGTGGGAGGCGCGGGGTGATGGTGGTGTGCCGGAGTTCACGGTGTGGGAGTGCCCGGGTGGTGAGGTGGCCGATGTGACGGCTGCTGCGTTGGAGGCCGTGCAGGGCTGGCTCGCGGAGGACCATCCGGAGCCTGCGCGGTTGGTGGTGGTGACGCGTGGTGCGGTGGTTGTTGGTCCTGGTGAGGGTGGGGTGGATGTGGCGGGGGCGGCGGTGTGGGGTTTGGTGCGTTCTGCGCAGGTGGAGCATCCGGGCCGGTTTGTTCTGGTGGACGTGGGCCGGGATGTGGTGGGGGTTGGTGGGGTGTCGGCTGATGCGCCGGCTGATGTGTCGGGTGAGGTGTGGGGTGTTGTGGGGGGTGCTGTGGTGTGTGGGGAGGAGCAGGTGGTGGTGCGTGGTGGTGGGGTGTGGGTGGCGCGGTTGGGGCGTGTGGGTGGGGGGTTGGTGTTGCCGGGAGGGTCGGGGTGGCGGGTGGGGTGTGGTGGGTCGGGGTTGTTGGAGGGGGTGGGTGTGGTGGAGTCGGAAGCTGGTGTGGGGGTGTTGGGGCCGGGTCAGGTGCGGGTGGCGGTGCGGGCGGCGGGGGTGAATTTCCGGGATGTGCTGGTGGCGTTGGGGATGGTGCCGGGGCAGTGGGGGATCGGGAGTGAGGGTGCGGGGGTGGTGGTCGGGGTCGGGCCGGGGGTGGAGGGTCTGG
>NZ_JBEYCX010000021.1:0-110303 GCF_040632975.1 Streptomyces sp. NPDC013455
TGGTACTGCAGGGGGGACCCTGTGGGAGAGTAGGACGCCGCCGAACAATCTTTGAGAAAACCCCCGCACCTCACGGTGCGGGGGTTTTCTGCGTTTAGGGTGTGCCCATGCGCTATGACCTGGTCATCTTCGACAACGACGGCGTCCTCGTGGACAGCGAGCCGATATCCAACCGGCTCCTGGCCGCCTATCTGACCGAGCTGGGCCACCCCACCTCGTACGAGGACTCCATCCGGGACTACATGGGGTCGGCGATGCACCGGATCCACGAACTCGTCCTGGAGCGGACGGGACAACGGCTGCCGGACGACTTCGACGACGTCTTCCACGCGCGGGTGTTCGCCGCGTTCGAACGGGAGTTGAAGCCGGTGACCGGGGCGGCCGGCGTACTGGAGAAGCTGGCGGCGGACGGCGTGCCGTACTGCGTCGCCTCCTCCGGGAGCCACGCACGGATCCGGGTGGGGCACCGGACGACCGGGCTCGACCGGTGGTTCGGCGAGGAGCGCATCTTCAGCTCGGAGGATGTGGGACGGGGGAAGCCCGCGCCGGACCTGTTCCTCCACGCGGCCGAGCGGATGGGGGTCGCCCCCGAGCGGTGCGTCGTCGTCGAGGACTCACCGCTGGGCGTACAGGCGGCCGTGGCGGCCGGAATGGACGTGTACGGGTTCACCGCGATGACGCCGGCGGAGAGGCTCGCGGGCGCGGGCCGGCTCTTCTGCCGCATGGAGGACTTGACCGGCCTGCTGGCATGACCCCGGTCGGGCATCCGGGCTGACAATTGTCACGCGGACCTCCGGACGTTCGTTCCTACTGCCCGACCCCGCCCTGCGGCGAAACTGAGGGCATGACGAAGAAGACGGGGGCCCAGGGCGCCGACCCGAGCGTGCTGGACGGTTTCAGGCCGCTGCTCATCGACGTGGCGTTGCCGCTCGGCGCGTACTACCTGCTGAAGGACGGGTTCGGGATGAGCACCTTCGCGGCGCTCGCCGGGAGCAGCATGGTGCCGGCGGTGCGGACCGTGTGGAGCCTCGCCCAGGAACGCCGGGCCAATCCGCTGGCCGCTCTCATCCTGGTGGTGAACGTCGTCTCGCTGGTGCTGAGTTTCGTCTCGGGTGACCCTCGGCTGATGCTCGCCAAGGACGGCGCGGTCAGCAGCACCGTCGGGATCGGCATCCTCGTCTCCGTGGCGCTCGGCAGGCCGATGATGACCCCGGTTGTGAAGCCCTTCCTGGTCAAGGGGGACGCGGCGCGGGAGGCCGCCTGGGAGCGGCTGCTGTCGGGCCGTGCGGCCGGCTCGGAGGCGTTCCGGCGCAAGGAGCGGGCCTTCTCCCTGGTGTGGGGCGGCGCGCTACTGCTGGAGTGCGTGGCCCGGGTGGCCGGCGCGTACACGGTCCCCGTGGACACCATGGTGTGGCTGGGCGGGGTCATGGTGGCCGTCGTGCTGGGCGCCGCGTTCGTGGTCGGCGGCGGTGCGGCCGCCGAGCCGATGGGCCGGCTGCTCGTGGCCGAGGTGGCGGCACGGCCCGAGCGCCGCGAGCCGGCCGTCACCGTCTGACCATCGCGGGCCGGCCGTCGCCGTCTCATCACCGGGCGCGGTCGTCACCGCCCGGCCACCGAGTCCGGCCGGCGCCGTCCCGCCGCCGGAGTCGGCCGGTCGAAGGTGAGGGGAATTCATCTTTGGCCGGATCTACCCACAGGTAGTCAGGGGCCCTACCCTCGCCGCCATGACTGATGTGCTGCGGCGCGGCAGGGCCTCGCTGGCGTTCGCCTTCTTCGCCCAGGGCGTGGCCTTCGCACTGCTGGTGACGCGCATCCCGGCCGTACAGGACCGGTACGGGGTCTCCGACGCGCTGCTGCCGGTCTTCCTCGCGGCCGTACCGGTCCTCGCCGGGGTGGGCAGCGTGACCACCGAGCGGCTGGTGAGGCGGGTCCCGCCCAGCCGGCTGCTGCGCTGGTCGCAGCCGGTGGTGCTGCTGGCGCTGCTCGGCGTCGCGGTGGGCGGGCCCGGGCAGGTGGCCGCGCTGGCGGTGGCGCTGGGCGGTTTCGGCCTGGCGGTGGGTGCGCTGGACGCGTCCATGAACATGCTCGGCGTGAGCCTGCAGCGGTCGTACGGGCGCAGCATCATGCTCGGTTTCCACGCCGCCTACAGCCTCGGCGGGATCGTGGGTGCCTCGCTGGCCTGGGCCGGGGCGCACTGGCACCTCGCGCTGTGGGTGTCGTACCTGCCGGTGGCGGCGGTTCTGGTGCCGGCGGCGCTGGTGGGGAGCCGGTGGTACGTCGACGGGGGTGCCGTCTCCGGCGCCGCGGGCGGACCGGGCGGGGGCGGGAGTCCCGCGTTCCGGCTGCTGCTGCCGCTGTGTCTGGTGATGACCTTCGCCTACATCGGGGACTCGACGGTCTCCAACTGGAGCGCCAAGTACCTGGAGGACGTGCTGGGCGGCTCGGAGCAGCTGGCGACCGTGCCGTACAACGTGTACATGGTGACCACGCTGCTGGGGCGGGCCGTCGGGGACTTCGGGGTGCGGTGGCTGGGGGCCGCGGCGGTCGTGCGGCTGGGGGCGCTGGTGGCGGCCGGCGGGTTCGCGGTGGTGGCCGCGGCGCCCGGCGCGTGGGTCGGGATGCTCGGGTTCACCCTGGTAGGGCTGGGGTTGTGCGTGCTGGTGCCGCAGACGTTCGCGGCGGCGGGCAGACTCTTCCCGGGTGCTTCGGACGCGGCCGTCGCGCGGCTGAACATCTTCAACTACGTGGGTTTCCTGGTCGGTTCGCCGCTCGTGGGGGCCCTGGGCGACGCGTGGAGCTACCGCGGGGCAATGCTCGTGCCGATGGTGCTGGTGCTGGTGACCTCGGGGTACGCCAGGTCGTTCGCCGGTCAACCGGACCGATACGGTGGCGGGCATGAGCGGCCGCGCACAGCTGATGTGGGACGAGGCAGTAACGGGCTATGACTTCGGCCCGCAGCATCCGATGGATCCGGTCCGGCTGGAACTGACCCGCAGGCTGGTCGGTGCCTTCGGGCTGGACCGGGAGCTGGAGGTGGTGGCGGCGAAGCCGGCCGGCGAGTCGACGCTCCGGCTGGTCCACCGGGAGGACTACATCGACGCCGTGAAGGCCGCGTCGGAGGATCCGGCGGGGGCCGACGGGTCGTACGGGCTCGGGACCGTCGACGACCCCGCGTTCGCGGGGATGCACGGGGTGTCCGCGCTGATCGCCGGGCAGTCGGTGGGGGCGGCGGAGGCGGTGTGGCGGGGGGACGCCGACCACGCCGTGAACTTCGCGGGCGGGCTGCACCACGCGATGCCGGGCGGTGCGTCGGGGTTCTGCATCTACAACGACGCGGCGCTCGCGATCGCGCGGCTGCTGGAGCTGGGGGCCGAGCGGGTCGCCTACGTGGACGTCGACGTCCACCACGGCGACGGGGTGCAGGCGGCGTTCTGGGAGGACCCGCGGGTGCTGACGATCTCCCTGCACGAGCACCCCCGTACGTTGTTCCCGCAGACGGGGTGGCCCCAGGAGACCGGCGCGGGTGCCGGGGAGGGGGCCGCGGTCAACGTGGCGCTGCCGGCCGGCACCGGGGACGCGGGGTGGCTGCGGGCGTTCCACGCGGTGGTGCCCGAGCTGCTCGCCGATTTCCGGCCGCAGGTGCTGGTGTCCCAGCACGGGGCCGACACGCACTTCGAGGACCCGCTGGCGCATCTGGCCGTCTCGCTGGACGCGCAGCGGGCGGCGCAGGTGGCCTGCCACGAGCTGGCGCACGAGTACGCGGGCGGGAAGTGGGTCGCGCTCGGCGGGGGCGGGTACGCGGTGGTGGACGTCGTCCCGCGGTCCTGGACGCATCTGGTGGGCATCGCGGCGGGCCGGCCGGTGGCTCCGGAGGCGGTGATCCCCGAGGGGTGGCGGCGGGACGTGTTCGCCCGGACCCGGCAGTTGGGGCCGCAGCGGATGACCGACGGCCGGTGGCCGGTGAGCTGGGCGTCGTGGGAGCAGGGATACGATCCCGCCGACCGCCTGGACCAGGCCGTGCTGGCGACGCGGCGGGCGGTCTTCCCCCTGCGGGGGCTGCTGCCCTGAGTGGCGCGCCGTCCCGCACGGATTAGGCCAACCGTGCGGAGTTCCCGCGTTTTCCGCCCCGCGCCCGCCCCCGGTGGGTCACCATCGCACCCGTGCCGACCCCCGCCCGACTCCGTGCGTACCTGCTGGCCGTCCGGCTGGCCGGGGTGGTGGCGACCTCGCGGGAGGACAGTCTGCGCAGTTACCGGCTGTTCGCCGCGCGGGATCCGCGTGCGCTGATCGGGATCGATCCCGAAGGGGCCTGGGGGCAGCGGGAGTTGCTCGCGTTGATGGCACGCAGGTGCGGGGTGCCGGCCGACCCCCGGTACACCTCCGGACCGGACGTGATCGATCCGGCGCGGACGCTGGCGGCGCTGGACGCGTTCGCCGGGCGGCTGCGGGAGGCGGCCCGGCGGCGGGCGCCCGTGCTGCTCGGCACCGGGCACCCGCAGCGGCTGCTGGGCTTCTACGCCGGTTTGGCGGGCGCGCTGTCGGCGGCGGGATGTGAGGTCCTCACCCCGGCGCAGGGTCGCTGTGTCGACATATTGACCCGGTTCGGTCTACGCACCCTTCGCCTCGACTACGTACGAGGGGTTGCCCTGGTGCGGGAACCGGAGGGCGAGCGCCCCGGTTGTGAGCCGGGGGTCCACAGCCACTCGCCGCTCCCGGTTCGGGTCGCGCTGGAGGCCGCGGCGGAGGCCGGCGGACCGCTGCCCGAGCTGGTCGTGGGCGACCACGGCTGGGTCTGCGGCGCTGGTCAGCTGGGGTTCGAGACCATCGGCCTGGCGGACACCGACGATCCCGCGCTGTTCGTGGGGGAGGCCGAGGGGCGGGTGGCCGTCGTCGTTCCGGTTGATGACGCGGTGCGGTCTAGTTACTACCTGCCGCTGACCCGCTACGTACTCAATCGAGCGTGTCTGTCACAGTAGGCCGCCGATGGGTGCACCTCTTCCCCACTCGCATCACCCGCCCCTAGTCTGGGGAGTGAGCACGCAACGACGAAGAGTCACCGGAAGGGGAAGCCGGTGGCCGTCGAGTGCGGAAGGTTCAGGTGTGTCATGGCTGCAGCTGGCGAGAGGCCTCTGAACGAGGTTCAGTTCCTTACCGTGGCGGAGGTCGCTGCGGTGATGCGAGTGTCGAAGATGACCGTGTACCGCCTGGTGCACAGCGGTCATCTGCCCGCCATCCGGGTCGGACGCTCGTTCCGCGTTCCGGAACAAGCGGTACACGAGTACCTCCGCGACAGCTATGTGGGGGTGGAGACAGCCTGACGGCGACCCCCGGGTGACCCGGGGGAAGCCCCTCGATTACGACCTCGGCGCTCGGTTGGGTAGGCTAGCCCCTCGTAGGTCGTGTGGGCCCATGGCGCCCAAACAACCGAGTGATGAGAAGTGAGCGAGGGTAGTCGTGGGCTCTGTTATCAAGAAGCGGCGCAAGCGGATGGCCAAGAAGAAGCACCGCAAGCTGCTCAAGCGCACGCGCGTCCAGCGCCGCAACAAGAAGTAAGCGGCGACACGAGCGTGATCTGTGGCCCCCCACCAGCACTGGTGGGGGGCCACAGGCATATACCGAAGGGGGAATTTCCGTCCCCTGGTGCCCACGGGGTCGTCACAGCGCGACATCGACCGGCTAGGTTGGCCGCACAGGGGAACGCGGGATACCGGTAACGCGGGAAGGAAGGCGCTGATCTTGGGAAGGGTCGTGCTCGTCACCGGAGTGGCCCGGCAGCTGGGCGGCCGGTTCGTGCGACGGATCCAGCGGGACCCGGAGGTCGACCGGGTGATCGCCGTGGACGCGGTGCCCCCCGCCCACCACCTGGGCGGAGCCGACTTCATCCAGGCCGACATCCGCCAGCCGGCCATCGCCCGGGTGCTCGCCGAGACGGGCGCCGACACGGTCGTCCACCTCGACGTCACCGGCACCGCACTGGGCGGCGGCAGCCGGGCCACGGTCAAGGAGACCAACGTCATCGGCACCATGCAGCTGCTCGGCGCCTGCCAGAAGTCGCCGACCGTGCAGCGGCTGGTGGTGAAGTCCAGCACGAACGTCTACGGCTCGGCGCCGCGCGATCCCGCCGTGTTCACCGAGACCACCCCGCCCAAGTCGCTGCCCAGCGGCGGCTTCGCGAAGGACACCGTGGAAGTCGAGGGGTACGTGCGCGGATTCGCCCGGCGGCGGCCGGACGTCGCCGTGTGCGTGCTGCGCTTCGCCAACATCCTCGGACCGGCCGCGGACACCCCGCTCGCCTCGTACTTCGCGCTGCCCGTGCTGCCGACCGTGTTCGGCTACGACCCGCGGCTCCAGTTCGTGCACGAGGACGACGTGATCGAGGTGCTGCGGATCGCCTCGCACGAGCCGCGCCGGGGCACCCTGAACAGCGGCACCTTCAACATCGCCGGGGACGGCGTGCTGCTGCTCTCGCAGTGCTCCCGGCGGCTCGGGCGGCCCACCGTGCCGCTGCTGCTGCCCGCGGTCACCTGGGCCGGCTCGCTGGTCCGTACGCTGGGTATGACGGACTTCTCACCGGAGCAGATCCGGCTGCTCACCCACGGGCGGGTGGTGGACACCGCCCAGATGCGCGAGACGCTGGGCTTCACGCCCAAGTACACGACGGCCGAGGCCTTCGCGGACTTCGCGCGCGGCCAGGCCCCCGGGCTGCTGCCGCCGGAGGTCCTCGCCGGGGCCGTCGACCGGGTGGCCGCGCTCACCGCGAAGGCGGGCGGCCACCCCCAGACGCACAGCGCCAACTGAGGAGAGCGGCACGATGGCGGACGCCAAGGTCATTCCGTTCGACGACGACCGGTCCCGCGGGAGCGCCGCGCAGCGCCCGGCCCGCCGCCGGAGCGGGGGCGGCCGGCGCGGGCTCGGTGAGCCGGGGGAGATCGGCGCCGTCCAGCCCCTGCCGGGCCGGGAACGGGCGCGGGAGGGCGGGCCCGCGGGCCGCGAGGAGGAGCCGGCGGAGCCGGCGGGGACCGGTGGGCGGGACGGCGGCCTGGAGCGGCGGGTGGCGGCCGGGCTGGCCTTCCTGCGGCGCCGGCTCACCGGGGACTACGAGGTCGACGACTTCGGCTACGACGAGGAGCTGACCGACCAGGTCCTGATGTCGCTGCTGCGGCCGGTGTACGAGAAGTACTTCCGCGTCGAGGTGAAGGGCGTCGAGAACATCCCGGCCGAGGGCGGGGCCCTGATCGTCGCCAACCACTCCGGCACGCTGCCGCTGGACGGGCTGATGATGCAGGTGGCGGTGCACGACCACCACCCGGCCGGCCGGCACCTCCGGCTCCTCGCCGCCGACCTGGTCTTCGTGCTGCCGGTGGTCAACGAGCTGGCCCGCAAGCTGGGGCACACCCTCGCCTGCGCGGAGGACGCGGAACGGCTGCTCGGGCAGGGCGAGCTGGTCGGGGTGATGCCGGAGGGCTTCAAGGGCATCGGGAAGCCGTTCAGCGAGCGCTACAAGCTGCAGCGGTTCGGCCGGGGCGGCTTCGTCTCCACGGCGCTGCGCCAGGGCGCGCCGATCATCCCGTGCTCGATCGTCGGGGCCGAGGAGATCTACCCGATGATCGGCAACGCCAAGACGCTGGCCCGGCTGCTGGGCTTCCCGTACTTCCCGCTGACGCCGACCTTCCCCTGGCTGGGTCCGCTGGGTGCCGTCCCGCTGCCGACGAAGTGGACGATCCAGTTCGGGGAGCCGATCGCGACGGACGGCTATCCGCCGGAGGCGGCCGAGGATCCGATGCTGATGTTCAACCTGACCGACCAGGTCCGCGAGCAGATCCAGCACACGCTGTACAAGCTGCTGGTGCAGCGGCGGTCGGTGTTCTTCTGAGTTCTACCGGCTCCTTCTGAGTTTCTCCGACGGGGGCGCGCCCGGGTGTGCGTCGAGGGGCGCCCCTGCTCGGAAAGGGGCGCCCCTCGACGCGGTGGCCGCAACGGGTCAGTCCGTGTCCTCGCCCTCGATGCCCAGGCCCGGGAGCAGGTCGGGGATGAGCGGGGGGATCGTGACGTCCGGCTGGTCCGGGGTGTTGCCGGCGGACGGGCTGCTGCTGTCCGTACCGGTCTTCGGCGGGTCGAGCAGGCCGCCCGTGTCGCCGCCGATGAGGCCCTCGCCGCTGCTGCCGGTGGCCGGGCCGCTCGGGGCGCCGGTGCGGGCGTGCTTGCCTGCGGACGGGGTGCTGCCGGCGGAGCTGGGCGCGGTCGACCGGTCGCTGCCGGTGGAACCCGTGGACGCCGACCCCGGGCCGCTGTGCCGCCCGTCGTCGCCGGAGCGGGCCGGCGGCTGGGGCAGCAGCGACTGGAGTGGGGCGACCTCTTCGTCTATGGCGTCGAAGACCGAGGAGACCTGTTGTTTGACGTCTCCCAGCTGCACGGGCAGCTTGTCGCTGAGGGCGCTCCAGGCCTCGCGGTGCGATCTGGAGAAGGCCGACAGTGCCTGGATGGGCCCCAGGGAGTCGGGATCGGCCTCATAGGCGGCGTGCAGCAGCCGGTGGCCCTCGGTGACGTCGTGCTGCATCCCGGACAGGGTGCGGCGGATCTCGCCGATGGACTCGTGGTCGAGGTGGCCGCCCCGGCCCCGTTCCAGCAGCCGGCGGGCCTCGCTCAGCCGGGTGGACGCCTGGTCGAGGTAGGTCTGGCCGCGCTGGTCGTCGCCGTCGGCCAGATAGTTGAGCTTGAAGTCCTCGATGCCGCGTTTGAGGCCGTAGAGCGAGTCGCCGGGCAGGGCGTCGGAGCTCGCGGCGGCGACCCCGCCGAAGGCCCCGGCGGCCACGCCCACGCTCAGCCCGCCGGCCGCGAGCCCCTTGGTCAGTCTCGAACGCGGGCGGAACTTGCCCAGTGGGCTCGCCCGGTGCGCGCCCCTGCCCCGGTGCGTGCGCTGTTCCGGTACCGACGCGTCCGCCGCCCCCGTGCCTTCCTGGAGCATGGCCTCCATCGCGGCCACCAGCTGGGCCCGCTGGACGACCTTGACGTCCGGGTCGAGCTGCGGCTTGGGCAGCGCGCCGAGACCCGCCGCCAGGGCCAGCAGCTCGCCCTGCCCGGCGTGATCCTCGGCGGCCGACGGTGATTCCGCCGGTGCTGCGGACTGCTCGGCCGCCGTGTCCGGGTCGGACTGCTCGTCCAGGGCCTGGGCGAAGGCGTTCGCCCGCCGGTGCGCCGATACGTTCGCGATCACTGGCGGCACCTCCTCTCGTCATGACGGTCGACTCCCCAGGGGGTCCTGAGGGTTGCACGCCCGCGACCGGGTCCCACGATCGAGCGATCGGGGACGGCCGGGACGTGACCACAGGGAGCCTGTATCCCGCACAACGACTGGCGCGGCACTTGGGTTACGGACGGCGGATGATCGGATCAGAAAGGCAACGGGCCTTCACTCCGCGTGAGTTGGGGGTGGCCCTCCGTTGCCCCCGCTCAGCGCGCGTCGTCCGGCAGCAGCCGGGCGAGGGTGCGGACGGCGCGGTACTGGAGGGTCTTGATGGCGCCCTCGTTCTTGCCCATGACCCGGGCGGTCTCGGCGACGGAGAGGCCCTGGAGGAAGCGGAGCGTCACGCACTCCTGCTGCTGCGGGTTGAGCCGCCGTACGGCGTCGAGCAGGGCGGCGTTCGACAGGGACTCCAGGACGGAGTCCTCCGGGGAGCGCTCGACCTCGTTGGCGTCGAGCATCTCCCCGGTGGTGACCTCCAGCCGGAAGCGGCTGGACTTGAAGTGGTCGGCGACCAGGTTCCGGGCGATCGTGACGAGCCACGCGCCGAAGTCGCGGCCCTGCCAGGTGAAGGTGCCGATCCTTCTGAGCGCCCGCAGAAAGGTCTCACTGGTGAGGTCCTCGGCGGTGGCGCGGCTGCCGACGCGGTAGTAGATGTACCGGTACACGGTGTCGCTGTACTGGTCGTAGAGCCGTCCGAACGCCTCGGCCTCACCGGCCTGGGCGCGTTCGACGAGATCCATCATCCGGGCGCTGTCGCTGTCGGCGGCAGGGCGGCGGGCGGCGGCCGCGCCGGTGGCACGCCCTCGTCTGCCGACGGCGGCGCTGCCGTCGGCCAGTGCGTAGCACGGGCTTGCGGGCGCGGCGGCGGCGAAGGCGGGGACGGCGTACGCGGTGGGGACGAAGCCGCGCAGCGTCTCTTTGACCGTCGCGACCGTTGCGCGCAGCGTAGCCAGGCCCGAGGCGTCAACCCCGACGTGTGGGTACACGGGACTCCCAGAGGCAGAGCTTCCATCACGTGCAGTGCGGGACCTTTCACCCGTCGTAGCGACGGAGGGGTACCGGATTGCGTCTGAGGAGAATAACGCTTCGTGCAGGCACTGCTACACCGAGTTGCTCAAACTATCGATTGCGTCGCATCTATAGCCGTTTGATGCCCGGTCAAGTGCCTCATAGTGATCGGTTGTTGAGCGAAAAGGGGCGTGTTTCGGTGAAGTCCGGGGCGTGTTGAAATGGCCGCGGCATAATTCCGGCGCGCGGGGCAAGGCGCGGGCTTGACGGGCCGAGGGCGCGGAGGGGCTCCCGACGCGCGGGCAGGGGTGCCGGCGCGGACGGGGGAGCGGTGTCGCGGGGCAGGTGGCGCGGGCCGGGCAGTGGTGCCGGCGGCGCGGGCAGGGCGGGTGGGGCGGCGGGCCGGTGGCGCCGGCAGGGGTGGCGGTGCGGGCCCGGGGTGGCGCCGGCAGGGTCGGTGGTGCGGGTCCGCAGCTAGCGGCGCCGGCGGCTGAGTGCGATGGCGGCCGCCGTGCCGCCGGCGACCGCTCCCACGCCGGCCGCCGCCGGAATGCCGACCTTCGCCGCCTTGCGGCCCGTGCGGTAGTCCCGCAGGCGCCAGTCCTTCTCGCGGGCGTGCCTGCGCAGCTTGGCGTCGGGGTTGATCGCGTACGGGTGGCCGACCAGGGACAGCATCGGGATGTCGTTGTGGCTGTCGCTGTAGGCCGCGCAGCGGGTCAGATCGAGGCCCTCGGCCGCGGCCAGGGCGCGGACCGCCTCCGCCTTGGCGGGGCCGTGCAGCGGCTCGCCGACCAGCTTGCCGGTGTAGACGCCGTCCACCGACTCGGCCACCGTGCCGAGGGCGCCGGTGAGCCCGAGGCGGCGCGCGATCACCTGGGCGATCTCGACGGGCGCCGCGGTGACCAGCCAGACCTTCTGGCCCGCGTCCAGGTGGGCCTGGGCGAGGGCGCGGGTGCCGGGCCAGATGCGGTCGGCCATGTACTCGTCGTAGATCTCCTCGCCGATCGACTCCAGCTCGGCGACCCGGTGGCCCTTGACGATCGACAGGGCCGAGTCGCGGGCGTCCTGCATGTGCTCCGGGTCCTCGACGCCGGCCAGCCGGAACCACGCCTGCTGCCAGGCGAACCGGGCCAGGTCGCGGGTCTCGAAGAACTTCCGCTTGTACAGGCCCCGGCCGAAGTGGAAGAGCGCGGCGCCCTGCATGACGGTGTTGTCGAGGTCGAAGAAGGCGGCGGCCCTGTCGTCGCCCATCACCGGGAACTCGGGTTCCTCGGGTGTGGCGCGCGGGGCCTCCTGCGAGGACTTGCGGGCGGCCTCCGCCGAAGCCTCGCCTGCCAACACGCTCCGCGCCGTGGCGGAGCGCCTACGGTGAGTGAGCCATCCGAGAGCGGCCATGACGTGAGCATAGCCAGTCGGCCAGGCGGTTCCGGATTCCAGCGGCGGGCACGGTGTGAACTCCGCGCGACAAGGCCGGCGGCGAAGCGATCCGGAACGGGTGCCGAACGCGCGAGAATGGCCGTCATGAGCCCCCTCTTCCGACGCAAGGCGGAGCCGCGCGCGCGGCTCGTCACGCTCATCCGCAAGCCCGGCTGTCACCTGTGCGACGACGCGCAGCTGGTCGTGGAGAAGGTGTGCGGCGACCTCGGCGTGCCGTGGGAGCCGAAGGACATCACCGAGGACCAGGACCTCCACGACCGCTACTGGGAGCAGATCCCGGTCGTCCTCGTCGACGGTGAACAGCACACCTTCTGGCGCGTGAACGAGGAGCGACTGCGCCGGGCACTGACCGAGTAGTCCAAACCGGGCGGAAAGTCGCTTAGGATCGACGGCGGTTTGGTCTCGGGGGCGGGATTCGTGAGGAGTGTGTGCGGTTTTGCCCCCAGTAATGAAGGAGTACCGGTGCGTGTGCGCCGGTTCCCGCCGAGGTCGCGAAACCCGCGTGACCCCGGTCACTTCTGCCGGGCAAATCGGACACCATCTTTGTGCACGCGTTCACAAAGACATAGCCTGCTGTCGACGGGGCGGTCTGGGGACGTATGACCGCCTACAGCCCCGCTCTACCCGCAGGAGCACCGTGGCAACTGGCCGAACTCACCGACCGGCGACCCGTAGCCGAGGAATTCCCGAGGCCACCGTCGCCCGGCTTCCGCTGTACCTCCGAGCCCTGACCGCGCTGTCGGAGCGCTCGGTACCCACGGTCTCCTCCGAGGAGCTGGCCGCGGCGGCGGGGGTCAATTCCGCCAAGCTGCGCAAGGACTTCTCGTACCTGGGTTCCTACGGAACGCGCGGTGTCGGCTACGACGTCGAGTATCTCGTCTACCAGATCTCCCGCGAACTCGGCCTGACCCAGGACTGGCCGGTCGTCATCGTCGGTATCGGCAACCTCGGCGCCGCTCTCGCCAACTACGGCGGGTTCGCCTCCCGCGGGTTCCGGGTGGCCGCGCTGATCGACGCCGACCCGGCGATGGCCGGCAAGCCGGTCGCGGGCATCCCGGTGCAGCACACCGACGACCTCGAGAAGATCATCAAGGACAACGGGGTCTCGATCGGCGTGATCGCCACCCCCGCCGGTGCCGCCCAGCAGGTCTGCGACCGGCTCGTGGCCGCCGGTGTGACCTCCATCCTGAACTTCGCGCCGACCGTGCTGTCCGTCCCGGACGGCGTCGACGTGCGCAAGGTCGACCTCTCCATCGAGCTGCAGATCCTCGCCTTCCACGAGCAGCGCAAGGCCGGTGAGGAGACCGCCGCGGGCGACGGCGCGCTGCCCGCCGCCACCGCGCGCGAGGACTCCGCCGACCAGGGACCCGACGGGGACGTACCCGCCGTGATGCCGGCATGAGCCTCCTCGTCGTCGGACTGAGCCACCGCAGCGCCCCGGTCAGCGTGCTGGAGCGGGCCGCGCTGAGCGCGGACGCCCAGATCAAGCTGCTCCAGGACACGGTCGCCGCCGAGCCCGCCACCGAGGCCGCGGTGCTCGCCACCTGCAACCGCATCGAGCTGTACGCGGACGTGGACAAGTTCCACGCCGGTGTCGCCGAGCTGTCCACGCTGCTGGCCCAGCACAGCGGCGTCGGCCTCGACGAGCTGACCCCCTATCTCTACGTGCACTACGAGGACCGGGCCGTCCACCACCTGTTCTCGGTGGCCTGCGGCCTGGACTCGATGGTCGTCGGCGAGGGCCAGATCCTCGGCCAGATCAAGGACTCCCTGGCCCGCGCCCAGGAGCTGCACACCGCCGGCAAGCTGCTGAACGACCTGTTCCAGCAGGCCCTGCGGGTGGGCAAGCGCGCCCACTCCGAGACCGGCATCGACCGCGCCGGCCAGTCCCTGGTCACCTTCGGCCTGGAGCAGCTGGCCGCGGGCGGTGACGTGCGGCAGTGGGCCACGGGCCGCACGGCGCTGGTCATCGGTGCCGGGTCGATGTCGTCCCTGGCCGCCGCGACGCTCGCGCGCGCCGGGGTCGCCGAGGTCGTCGTCGCCAACCGCACCTTCGAGCGCGCCGAGCGGCTCGCCCTCCTGCTCGAGGAGCAGCACGGACACGGCGTCGCCGAGGATGAGGACACCGCGGGCGTGACGGCCCGCGCGGTGCGCATGGACGCGGTGGCCGACGAGCTGACACGTGCCGACGTCGTCGTCTCGTGTACCGGGGCGACGGGTCTGGTGCTCACGGCGGAGACGGTCGCGCAGGCGGTCGAGGGCCGCACCGGCGCCCCCGCCGCCGAACTCGACGGCAGCGGCGACGGCGCCTCCACGGCCGGCAGGACCAAGGCCGCGCTGCCGCCCACCAGCGTCGGCACCGAGGAGAACTGCCCGCTGGACCTCGCCGCCGTACAGCCCGGCTTCTCGCTCATGGGCGAGGCCGCCGTGGCCGGCATGGACGCGGCCACCCTGGAACAGCACGCGGCCTGGGCCGCGGGCGGCGCCGTGGACCGCCGTGAACGCCGGGGCCCGGAGGCCGACGCCGAGCTGATCACCGCGCTCGCCGTGACCGCCGCCACCGTCGGCCGCATCCCCGAGCGCCGCAGGCCGGAACCGGTCGCCGAGATCCCGCGCCCGGCCCCGGCCGTCTTCCTCCTCGACCTCGCCATGCCCCGTGACATCGACGCGGCCGTGCACCGGCTGGCCGGGGTGCGGCTGGTGGACATCGAGTCGCTGGCGGAAGCGTCCGCCGACGCGCCGATGGCGGCGGACGTGGACCAGGTCCGGCGTATCGTCTCCGACGAGGTCGCGGCCTTCGGCGCGGCCCAGCGGGCGGCGCACATCACGCCGACCGTGGTCGCGCTGCGCACCATGGCCGCCGACGTCGTCGCCGGTGAGATCGCCCGCCTCGACGGCCGGCTGCCCGGCCTGGACGAACGCCAGCGCAGCGAGATCCGGCAGACCGTGCACCGGGTCGTGGACAAGCTGCTGCACGCGCCGACCGTACGGGTGAAGCAGCTCGCGGCCGAGCCCGGCGGCGCCGGGTACGCGGACGCGCTGCGCACCCTGTTCGACCTCGACCCCGAGACGGTGGCTGCCGTCTCCCGGGCCGGGGACAGCACAGAGAAGAAGGACCGACCGGCATGACTGAGAAGGCTTTGAGGCTGGGGACCAGGCGCAGCAAGCTCGCCATGGCCCAGTCCGGCCAGGTGGCGGAGGCCGTCCGCCGGGTGACCGGGCGGCCCGTCGAGCTGGTCGAGATCACCACGTACGGTGATGTCTCCCGCGAGGCGCTCGCGCAGATCGGCGGCACCGGCGTGTTCGTCACCGCGCTGCGGGACGCGCTGCTCAAGGGGGAGGTCGACTTCGCGGTTCATTCGCTGAAGGACCTGCCGACCACGCAGCCCGAGGAGCTGGTCCTGGCCGCCGTACCGGTGCGCGAGGACCCGCGGGACGTGCTCGTCGCGCGCGACGCGCTGAAGTTCACCGACCTGCCGCGCGGGGCCCGCATCGGCACCGGCTCGCCGCGCCGCATGGCGCAGCTGAACGCGTACGCCCGCGCCCACGGCCTGGACATCGAGACCGTCCCGATCCGCGGCAACGTCGACACCCGGATCGGATACGTCCGGGCCGGCGAGCTGGACGCGGTGGTGCTGGCCGCCGCCGGACTGAACCGGATCGGCCGGATCGACGAGGTGACCGACTTCCTGTCGGTCGACACGGTTTTGCCCGCCCCCGGCCAGGGGGCCCTGGCGATCGAGTGTGCCGCGGACCGCGCGGACCTGATCGCGGCGCTCGGCGCGCTCGACGACCCGTACACGCGGGCCGCCGTCACCGCCGAACGGTCACTGCTCGCCGCCCTGGAGGCCGGCTGCTCCGCCCCTGTGGGCGCGCTGGCCGACCTTCCCCCGCTCTCGGCTCCGCTGGAGCGGGGGGACCCCCAGGCCGACCGGCAGATTGTCAAGGAAATGCGCCTGCGCGGCGTCGTCGGCACGACCGACGGCACTCGCATGGTGCAGCTGTCCACCACCGGTCCCGTGCCCCAGACGCACGACCAGGCGTGGGTACTCGGTCGCGAACTCGCCACCGAGATGCTCGCCCAGGGCGCGGCCGGTCTGATGGGGGAGCGAGCACATTGAGCCCCACCACCCTTCCCGCCGGTCCGGAACACGGGCACGTCACCTTCCTCGGTGCCGGACCCGGGGATCCGGGACTGCTGACTCTGCGCGCCGTGGAGGCGCTGTCGCACGCGGACGTCCTGGTCGCCGAGCACGAGGTGCTCGACGTCATCCGGACGCACGCCCGACAGGGCGTCTCCGTGGTGCAGACGGACGCGGACTCCTCTGCGGTGTCCCCGCCGGGCACGGGCACGCCCCAGCTGACGGTCGTTGACGGCACGTCAACACCCGCCGCTGTCCCGGCTGCTGCCCGGGATGCCGCTCATCTTGTCATGGAGGCCGCGCGGGGCGGCAGGCGGGTCGTCCGTGCCGTGTCCGGGGACCCGGGACTCGATACGTACGCGGCCGAGGAGATGCTCGCCTGCGCCGCCGCCGGGGTGCCCTTCGAGGTCGTCCCCGGTGTGGCGGCGGCGGTCGGCGTGCCCGCGTACGCGGGTGTGCCGCTGCGGGACGCGGAGGGCGCGGACGTCCGGTTCGTGGACGCCCGTACCGCCTCCGACCGCTGCTGGACGGAGGTGGGCGCGTCGGACGGCACGGTGGTCGTCTCCACGACCCTGGACTCCGTGGCGGCCGCGGCGGGCGAGCTGGTCTCGGCGGGCCGCAAGCCGGACACCCCCCTCACGGTGACGATCGCCGGTACGACGACCCGCCAGCGGACCTGGACGGCGACCCTCGGCACGATCGCGCAGACCCTGAAGCAGGCGAAGGTCCTGCCGTCGCCCGACGGCGGCCGGCCGGTGATAGCCGTGGTCGGTGAGCGCAGTGCCGCCGCCCGGCGCGACCAGTTGTCGTGGTTCGAGTCCAAGCCGCTGTTCGGCTGGAAGGTGCTCGTACCGCGGACGAAGGAGCAGGCGGCGTCGCTCTCCGACCAGCTGCGGTCCTACGGCGCGGTGCCGCACGAGGTCCCGACGATCGCGGTGGAGCCCCCGCGCACCCCGCAGCAGATGGAACGCGCGGTCAAGGGCCTGGTGACGGGCCGCTACGAGTGGATCGCCTTCACATCCGTCAACGCGGTGAAGGCGGTCCGGGAGAAGTTCGAGGAGTACGGCCTCGACGCCCGTGCCTTCGCGGGCATCAAGGTGGCCGCGGTGGGCGAGCAGACGGCGAAGGCCCTGATCGCCTTCGGTGTGAAGCCGGACCTGGTCCCGAGCGGCGAGCAGTCGGCGGCCGGCCTCCTGGAGGACTGGCCCCCCTACGACCCGGTCTTCGACCCGATCGACCGCGTCTTCCTGCCCCGCGCCGACATCGCGACCGAGACCCTGGTCGCCGGTCTGATCGAGCTGGGCTGGGAGGTCGACGACGTCACGGCGTACCGCACCGTGCGCGCCTCGCCGCCCCCGGCGGAGACCCGCGAGGCGATCAAGGGCGGCGGCTTCGACGCGGTCCTGTTCACGTCGTCGTCCACGGTGCGGAACCTGGTGGGCATCGCCGGCAAGCCGCACAACGTCACGGTGATCGCGTGTATCGGCCCGGCCACGGCGAAGACCGCCGAGGAACACGGCCTGCGCGTCGACGTCATGGCCCCGGAGCCGTCCGTGCACAAGCTGGCGGAGGCGCTGGCCGACTTCGGGATGCGCCGTCGCGCGGCGGCCCTGGAGGCCGGCGACCCCGTGACGCGTCCCAGCGAGCGCCGGCCGGGAGCGCGGAGGCGTCGTACGACGACGTGACCGTCGGCCGCCGCCGTCATCAGGGGTGCCAGGGCTTCGGCCCGGGCACCCCTGCGGCGTTCCGCGCCGTCAGCGCTCCGAGGCGTACGGCGGGAAGGTCGCCCGCACCGTGCGGGTGAGGGCGAGGCCGGGGGGCGTCACGACCATCCTGCGACCTCCCAGCACGGAGACCACCACGCGGCCCGGTCCCGGTCCGCTTTCCGTCGTGCGTCCGACAGGGCGCTCTCATCGCCCCGGGCATAGGCCCGCTGGGCCGCCTCGACATCCTCGATGGTGTACCGGATCGACCGGGCGATCTCGGGATCACCCACGGTCGAAGCCGCCTCTTGCAGTTGTTGGACGTACCTCTTGACCGACAGGTCATCGGGGAACAGCAGTGACACGGGAAGTCCGCCTTGATAGAAGGCGTGCAGTGCTTGCTCGCAGCCTGCGTGTTTGGCGTGGGTCTTCTGGTTCTTCTTCTGCACGTGGTCGTAGGCCCACCACGCTCCAGCGCCGAGGATTCCCACCACGATCAGGGTGACGATCCCCTTCTTCACCGACGTGACGACGGCACCCCACGGGATGGCCACGGTGCGCTTGCCGGGGGCGTGGAAGTGGTTGTTCTGGACGCTGTGGTTCCCGTCCTGCACGGCGGCCGGGCCGTGGAATGCACGATGCGCGGGACTGCCGCGGCCGTGGTCATCGCGCTGCGGTGCGGTCATCAGCTGTGGCCGAAGTGGTTGTCCTGACGGTTGTTGTCGCCCGTCTGGATCGCGGTCGGACCGTGGAAGGTACTGCCCGCGAACGGGGCTGAGGCGTCACGTGGAGCGAGGGGACCGCTGTCGATCAGCGCGCGGAGCTCCGCGACCGCGGCGTGCAGCTCGGCACCTTCCAGCCGCGTCAGCAGAACCACGAACCCAGCCTGCCAGGCGGCGGCCTGGCCGCGCGCCGCTTCCCCGTCGGGGCTGTCCGCCAGGGCTGCCGCGGTCCGGTCCAGACGTCGCCTCTCCGCTTCCTCGCTCTCGTGGCTCCCCCGGGCCATCAGGCGCGCGGCGCGGTCCCGGATCGCATGCCATCCATCCGTGCCGGCCGCCTGCACCATGGATGCGCCCCCGGCGGAGGCCAGCGCCAACAGCGACTCCGAGATCATCCGTCCACTCCCTCCGGCGAGGGCCCTTCACGATGGGCCCGCGTCCCCCCGACCGCCAGCGAAACCAGGCTAGGCGACCGGGCGTGCGACGCGGTGCGAAACGGGTGTATCCGCCTCGGTACGCCGACGGACACCGGCGGTACGGGAGCGCGGCGGGCCGGAGGCAGTACTTCCGCCGCAGGGCGTGGATCAGGTGCCCGGCGGCTTCCCCGGATGGTTCCGGGCCGCCCACCCCGTCCGACTCCGCGTCGGCAAAGGCACCGCTCGGGCGGGCGTAGCGTAGGGGCATGACGAAGTACGGATCCTTCCCCGGTACGCGTCCCCGGCGGCTGCGGACCTCGCCCGTCATGCGGCGGATGGTCGCCGAGACGCGGCTGCACCCCGCCGACTTCATCCTCCCGGCGTTCGTCCGGGAGGGCGTGAGCGAGCCGGTGCCGGTCGCGTCGATGCCCGGGGTCGTGCAGCACACCCGGGACAGCCTGAAGAAGGCGGCGCTGGAGGCGGTGGAGGCCGGGGTCTCCGGGATCATGCTGTTCGGCGTGCCGGAGGAGGCCAAGAAGGACGCCCTGGGCACACCCGGCACCGACCCGGACGGGATCCTCCAGGTCGCCATCCGGGACGTGCGCGCCGAGGTCGGCGACGACCTTCTCGTCATGTCGGACCTGTGCCTGGACGAGACCACCGACCACGGGCACTGCGGTGTGCTGGACGCCGAGGGGCGCGTCGACAACGACGCCACCCTGGAGCGGTACGCGGAGATGGCGCAGGTGCAGGCCGACGCCGGGGCCCATGTGGTCGGCCCCAGCGGGATGATGGACGGCCAGATCGGCGTCGTTCGCGACGCGCTCGACCAGATCGGGCGTGAGGACGTCGCGATCCTCGCCTACACCGCCAAGTACTCCTCGGCCTTCTACGGTCCTTTCCGCGAGGCCGTCGCCTCCTCGCTGCAGGGCGACCGCAAGACCTACCAGCAGGACCCGGCCAACTGGCGGGAGTCCCTGCGGGAGCTGGAGCTGGACCTGGCCGAGGGCGCCGACATGGTGATGGTCAAGCCGGCCGGGCCCTACCTCGACATCCTCGCCCGGGTCGCGGACGCCGTGGACGTGCCCGTCGCCGCCTACCAGATCTCCGGCGAGTACGCGATGATCGAGGCCGCCGCCGAGAAGGGCTGGCTGGACCGGGACCGGGCGATCCTCGAGACCCTGACCGGCATCAAGCGGGCCGGGGCGCGGAACATCCTCACCTACTGGGCCACCGAAGCGGCGCGGAAGCTGCGCTAGGGGAGTCTCGCCGACCATCCCGGGCTCACGCGAGGTCTTCGGCGTCCCGCACGATGCGTTCCACCGCGGCCGTCGCCAGTCGGTCCCGTTCCTCCTCCGTGAAGACGTCCGGCAGGGTGAGCTGCTCGGTGATGAGCCAGTTGAGGGTCAGGATCAGCAGCTTGACGGCCATGGCGTCGCCGGGCAGGCCGGACTCCTGGTGGTAGGCGACGTTGGCGTCGATGTCGGCGCGGACCCGCTCGGTGAGGACCCTGCGCAGCTCGGGGCGGCGGGTGGCCTCCAGGCGGAGTTCGAGCAGGGCCAGGTGGCCGGTGCGGAAGGAGGCGACCCGGCCGATCAGTTCGCGCATCGAGGGCGGCGCGCTGCTGGTCGTTCCGCCTCACCACTGACACCACTCCCACCCCGGCACCCGGATCGAACCACTACAAGTAGAGTTCTACTGCCCGGGGGCGCACCCGCGTCACTCCCACCAGAAGGACCAACTGGCCGCTCCCACCAGCTCCTCGGCGTACGCCCGCACGCTCCCCGGACCGCCCCGCACGACCGCGTCCGGGCACAGCGCGTAGTGCTCGGCGGCCAGCACCTCGGCCGCCTCGGCGCTGCCGGGCGGCGCCGCCACCGACATCACCAGGGTGTCCGTGCCGAGCGCCACCACCCGGGCGCCGAACCGGTCTTCCCACGAGCGCAGCACCGCGCAGATCCGCGCCACGTCGTCCTCGTAGTTCCACGGCCCCGTCCAGCCGATCACCGCCGGTATGTCGGCGGACCGGCGGGCCGGGACCAGCGCCAGATGCGGCTCCTCCACCCACTGGGCCCACCTGTCCCGGTCGCCGGTCAGCGCGTCGGCGACCTGCGCGGCCCGCGTCTCGGGGGCGGCCGACAGCACCCCGGCCGGTGCCGGTCCCGGCCACTGCGTGCCGAACGGCTCCGTCTCCCGCGTCGCCTGCTCCTCCGTCTCCTCGGCCCAGTACTCCGCGAGCACCTCCTCGGCATCGTGGTCCCCCGGGTACGACGCCTCGTCCGGCAGCAGCATCCAGTCCTCGGCGCCGGCCCGGCACCCGGCCAGGTCCACCAGCACCGGCAACAGCCCGGCCCGGGCCGCCGGCGCCCCCAGCGCCTTCCACGCACCGGGCGCACACGCCTTCTCCGCGTGCCACAGCAGCGGCTCGGGCCGGCGTCCGCCGTCCGTGCCGTCCGTGCCGTTCACCAGTCTGCCGGGCGGCAGTCGGAGTCCGAGGGAGCGACCACTGGGGTCGGTGGCCAGCCTGGGCAGCGGGTTGGGAAGAGTCGCCATGCCGGTGAGCGTAGGAGCAGCCACTGACAATCGGCCGGGGTCCCGCGACGGCCCCCGGTGCGGGCCCCGTCAGACCAGGGTCGTGATGCAGAACGGGTGGCCGGCCGGGTCCAGCAGGACGCGCCAGCGGTCCGGTTGCGGCTGCGTCTCGGCCTTGGACGCGCCCCGTGCGAGCAGGTGGGCCTCGGCGGTGTCCAGGTCGTCCACGCCCACTTCGATGTGGGCCTGCTTCTCCTGGGCCGGGTCCGGCCAGGTGGGCCGGCGGTAGTCGGGCAGGCGGTGGAAGCCCAGCCCCGGCCCCCCGTCCCCGCCGGTGAGGAAGACGAAGTCGGCGGAGGAGTAGGCGACCGTCATGCCGAACATCTCGGCGTAGAAACGGGACAGTTCGGCGGGGTCCGCGCAGTCGAAGGTGACGGCGGCACAGCGGAACGCGGGTGTGGAAGTGGTCTGCGTGGTCATGGGGAGGACCGTAGGACGTGACCCGGACAGATCCGGTCCTGGTCGTGGGAGGCCGGTGTGGAAAACTTCGGCTCGTGCTCAGCGCGTCCGCCCGTCTGCTGCGCCTGCTGGCGCTGCTCGCCGCCCGCCCCGCCTGGACCTGCGCCGAGCTGGCCGACCGCATGGCCGTCACCGACCGCACGGTGCGCCGGGACATCGCCCGGCTGCGGGAACTCGGCTACACCGTCGACTCCGACGCCGGCCCCTGGGGCGGCTACCGGCTCCGGGCCGGCTCCCGCGTGCCGCCGCTGATCCTCGACGACGAGGAAGCGCTGGCCGTCGCCGTCGGCCTGCGGGAAGCGGCCCTCGGCGGCGCCCTCGGCGGCGACCAGGCCGCGCTGTCGGCCCTGCTGAAGCTCCGCCAGGTGCTGCCGCCCCGGGTCGCCGAACGGCTCGCCGAGTGGGACGACGCCCTCGTCCGGCTGCCCTGGTCCGAGGAGCCGCGGATGCGGCCCGGCATGCTGCTGGAGCTGGCCGCCGCCTGCCGGCGCGGCGAGCGCGCCCGGCTGTCGTACCGCGACGGGCAGGACCGGCACACGGTCCGCGACGTCGACCCCTACCGGCTCGTCCACACCGGACGGCGCTGGTACTTCGTCGCCCGGGACGTCACCCGGGGCTGGCGCACCTTCCGCGCCGACCGCGTCGAACGGCTGCGGCCCACCGGGCGTCCGGTCGAGATCACCGACCCGCCCGACCCGGCGCAGCTCGTCTCCCGCAACACCGCCAACGGGCCCTACCCGCTCTCCGCCACCGTCCGGCTGCCGCTGCCCCTGGCGGACGCGCTGCGGGCCGTACCCGCCACCGTCGGCACCCACCGCCCCGACGGCCCGGACGCGACGATCGTGGACATCGGCGGCCCCGACGCGGACGGGCTCGCCCGCTACCTGCTGGGCCTCGCCGTGCCGTTGCGCGTCCTCGCCCCCGACTCCGTACGGCAGGCCCTGGTCCGCCGTACCCGCGCCCTCCTCGCCGCCCACACGGACGACGACGGCCCGCCCCCGGGATGAGGGCGGGCCGTCGGTGGCGTGCTGCGTCGCCCGGTCAGAGCTTCTCGGGCGTCCTGATGCCCAGCAGGGCCATGCCCCGGTGCAGGGTGCGGGCCGTGAGGTCGGAGAGGAAGAGGCGGTTCTCGGCGATGTCCTTCGGCGGCGCGGGCTTGATCACCGGGCACTTGTCGTAGAACGACGTGAACAGGGACGCCAGCTGGTACAGGTACGCCGCCAGCTTGTGCGGGGCGTACTCCGCGGCCGCCTCCCGGACCGTCTCCGCGAAGGAGTCCAGGTGGAGGCCGAGGGCCCGCTCGGCGTCGGCCAGGGCCAGCTCCGGGTGGGCCGCCGGGGAGACGTCGCCGGCCTTGCGGAGGATCGACTGGATACGGGCGTAGGCGTACTGGAGGTAGACGGAGGTGTCGCCGTTCAGCGAGACCATCTGGTCCAGGTCGAACTTGTAGTCGCGGTTCGCCGACGTCGACAGGTCCGCGTACTTCACCGCGCCGATGCCCACCTGGGCACCCCGCTCGGCGATCTCCTCCTCCGACAGGTCCTGCGCCTTCTCCCGGACCACGGCCGACGCGCGGTCGATCGCCTCGTCCAGCAGGTCGACCAGGCGGACCGTCTCGCCCTCACGCGTCTTGAACGGCTTGCCGTCCTTGCCGAGGACCGTGCCGAAGGCCAGCTGCACCGCCGTGACGTCGTCGTTCAGCCAGCCGGCCCGGCGGGCCGTCTCGAAGACCATCCGGAAGTGCAGCGCCTGCCGGGCGTCCACCACGTACAGCAGGGTGTTCGCCTTGAGGTTGAAGACGCGGTCGCGGATCGCGGACAGGTCGGTGGCCGCGTAGCCGTAGCCGCCGTCCGACTTCTGCACGATCAGCGGGACCTGGTTGCCGTCCGGACCCTTGATGTCCTCGAAGAAGACGCAGAGGGCGCCCTCGGAGCGGACCGCGACGCCCGACTCCTCCAGGAGCCGGCAGGTCTCGGCGAGCATGTCGTTGTAGCCCGACTCGCCGACGATGTCGGGGTCCCGGATCTCCATGTCCAGCTTCTCGAAGACGGAGAAGAAGTAGATCTTCGACTCGTCCACGAACTTCTGCCACATGGCGAGCGTGGCCGGGTCCCCCGCCTGGAGGTCCACCACCCGGCGCCGGGCCCGCGTCTTGAACTCCTCGTCGGAGTCGAAGAGCTTGCGCGCGGCCTTGTAGAGGCGGTCGAGGTTCGACATCGCCTCCTCACCGCTCACCTCGGACTCCTTGTGGTCCAGCTCGTGCGGGTGCTCGTCCAGGTACTGGATGAGCATGCCGAACTGGGTGCCCCAGTCGCCGATGTGGTGACGCCGGACCACGTTCTCGCCGGTGAACTCCAGCAGCTGCACCACCGAGTCGCCGATCACCGCGGACCGCAGGTGGCCGACGTGCATCTCCTTCGCCACGTTCGGCTGGGCGTAGTCGATCACCGTCGTACCCGGCTGCCCGGCGAGCGGCACGCCGAGGCGGCCCGACTCGTCCGTGTACCGCGCGGCCAGGTTCTCCGTGATCGCCCGGTCCGCGACCGTGATGTTCAGGAAGCCGGGGCCGGAGACCTCGACGTCCGCGATCACCTCACCCGTCACCACCTGGGAGACGACCTGCGTCGCCAGCTCCCTCGGGTTCGCCTTCGCCTTCTTGGCCAGGGCCAGGATGCCGTTGGCCTGGAAGTCGGCCCGGTCGCTTCGTCGCAGCAGCGGGTCCGCGCCGGCGGCCTCCGGCAGGGTGGCCGAGAGGGCGGACGCGAGGTGCTGCTGGACGTTGTCGCTGAGGGACGTGACCGAGGCCATAGGAATGGGTGCCGTTCTCCTCGTGGGGATGGATAGACCCGCCCAGTATCCCACGGGGGGTAAAGCCGTTTTCCCGGGCGCGAGCCGGTCTGTGAGAATGGGGTGTCACCCCGTTCAGAAAGAAGGACGTGCCGATCGTGGCTCAGAGCACCGAGACCACCGACTGGGTCTCCCGTTTCGCGGATGAGGTCATCGAGGAATCGGAGCGTCGGGCCCCGGGCAAACCGGTCGTCGTCGCGTCGGGACTCTCCCCCTCCGGCCCGATCCACCTCGGCAACCTCCGCGAGGTCATGACCCCGCACCTGGTCGCCGACGAGATCCGCCGCCGCGGCCACCAGGTCCGTCACCTGATCTCCTGGGACGACTACGACCGCTACCGCAAGGTGCCCAAGGGCATCGCCGGTGTGGAAGAGGACGTCTTCAAGGAGCACATCGGCAAGCCGCTGACGTCCGTTCCGGCGCCGGCCGGGTCGCCGCACCCGAACTGGGCCGAGCACTTCAAGGCCGCGATGATCGAGTCGCTGGCCCAGCTCGGCGTGGAGTTCGACGGCATCAGCCAGACCGAGCAGTACACCGGCGGCGCCTACCGCGAGCAGATCCTGCACGCCATGAAGCACCGCGGTGACATCGACGCGATCCTCGCCCAGTACCGCACCAAGCAGAAGCCCGCCAAGAAGCAGCAGAAGCCCCTGGACGAGGCCGAGCTGGAGGCCGAGGAGGGCTCCGGCGCCGCGTCCGAGGACGACGGCAGCTCCGGCTCCGCCGGCTACTTCCCGTACAAGCCGTACTGCGGCGGCTGCGGCAAGGACCTGACCACGGTCACCTCGTACGACGACGACACCACCGAGCTGGCGTACACCTGCAACGAGTGCGCCTTCGCGGAGACCGTCCGGCTGACCGAGTTCAACCGCGGCAAGCTCGTCTGGAAGGTCGACTGGCCCATGCGCTGGGCCTACGAGGGCGTGATCTTCGAGCCCAGCGGCGTCGACCACTCCTCGCCCGGCTCCTCCTTCCAGGTCGGCGGCCAGATCGTCGGCATCTTCGGCGGGCAGCAGCCGATCGGCCCGATGTACGCCTTCGTCGGCATCAGCGGCATGGCGAAGATGTCGTCCTCGCGCGGTGGCGTGCCCACCCCGGCCGACGCGCTGAAGATCATGGAGCCGCAGCTCCTGCGCTGGCTCTACGCCCGCCGCAGGCCCAACCAGTCCTTCAAGATCGCCTTCGACCAGGAGATCCAGCGGCTCTACGACGAGTGGGACAAGCTCGCCGCCAAGGTCGCCGACGGCTCCGCCCTGCCGGCCGACATCGCCGCCTACTCCCGGGCCGTCGGCACCGCCGCCGGCGAGCTGCCCAGGACGGCGCGCCCGCTGCCGTACCGCACCCTCGCCTCCGTCGCCGACATCACCGCCGGTCACGAGGACCAGGCGCTGCGGATCCTCTCCGAGCTCGACCCCGAGCAGCCGCTGGCCTCACTGGACGAGGCACGGCCCCGCTACGACCGGGCCGAGGAGTGGATCAACACCCAGGTCCCCGCCGACCAGCGCACCATCGTCCGCGACGAGCCCGACGCCGAACTGCTGAAGTCCCTCGACGAGGCGTCCCAGCAGTCCGTGCGGCTCCTGCTCGACGGGCTCGCCGACCACTGGTCGCTCGACGGGCTGACCCACCTCGTCTACGGCGTGCCGAAGGTGCAGGCGGGGTTCTCCGCCGACGCCACGCCCAAGGAGCTGCCGCCGGAGATCAAGACGGCCCAGCGCTCCTTCTTCGCCCTGCTGTACCACCTGCTCGTCGGCCGGGACACCGGGCCGCGCCTGCCCACGCTGCTGCTCGCGGTCGGGCAGGAGCGCGTACGGCGCCTGCTCGGCGAGTAGCGGTCCGGCGGGAAGCGGCGAGCCGGCGCTCGTGAGAAAAGGGGCCCTCCGATCCGGAGGGCCCCTTCTTCCCTTCACGGCCTCACGCGATGTGGTCCTCTTCCAGCTCCGCCGAGTGGCGCTGCTGGAAACGGTCCACGAGGGCCTTCAGCTCACCGGGGCTGAGCTGCGTGCCGTAGGTCGCCTGGATGTTGTCGCCCAGGACCCGCGGCGTCGGGTAGCTGCCGTCGATCGACTGCCGGAAGACCTGGTAGAAGCCCTCCTCGTCCGGCTCGACGGGCGGTGTGCCACCGCCTCCGCCCAGCTCCCGGGTCCGGTTCGGGCCCACCGGGATGGGGAAGCTGCCGGTCTCCTCCGGGGAGGGCTGCTGGAAGTCCTCCGGCTCCTGCTCCTCGTACCACTCCTCGTACTGCTCCTCCGGGGCGTACTGGGGCTCCTGGAGCATCGGGTCGTACGTCGGGTCGTAGCCGCCGTGGTACTCGATCTCGCGCTGCGCCTGGAACCACGGGCTCTGCTCGTCGGCACCGGGGTCCCCGGCGGGCCGCTCCCTGGGCGGAGCCGTCCGTGCCGGGGCGGGCGCCGCCCCGGCGGCAGGGCCGGCCGTGGCGGCGGCACGGCCGCCCGCGGCGCCGGTCTCGGCCGCCACCAGCTGCGGCTGGGCGGCCGGAGGCAGCAGTACCGGCTCGATGCCGGCCGCCGCCAGCCCCGCCGGAGCCGTCTCCGCCAGGGGGACGCCGTACCTCGCCAGCCGCAGCGGCATCAGGGACTCCACCGGAGCCTTCCTGCGCCACGCCCGGCCGAAGCGGGACCGCAGCCTCGCCTGGTAGACGAGACGTTCCTGCTCCAGCTTGATGACCTGCTCGTACGAACGCAGTTCCCACAGCTTCATACGGCGCCACAGCAGGAACGTCGGCACCGGGGACAGCAGCCAGCGGGTGAGACGCACCCCCTCCATGTGCTTGTCCGCCGTGATGTCCGCGATCCGGCCGATGGCGTGCCGGGCCGCCTCCACCGCCACCACGAACAGCACCGGGATCACCGCGTGCATGCCCACGCCCAGCGGATCCGGCCAGGCGGCGGCGCCGTTGAACGCGATCGTCGCCGCCGTCAGCAGCCACGCCGTCTGGCGCAGCAGCGGGAACGGGATGCGGATCCAGGTCAGCAGCAGGTCGAGGGCGAGGAGGACGCAGATGCCCGCGTCGATGCCGATCGGGAACACATAGGAGAAGTTCCCGAAGCCCTTCTTGATCGCCAGTTCCCGGACGGCGGCGTACGAACCGGCGAAGCCGATGCCGGCGATGATCAAAGCGCCGGTCACGACCGCGCCGATGAGAACGCGGTGCATCCGAGTCAGCTGCGGTGGCGCGGCCACTCGTACTCCCCTCCCCTTGCGTGATGTTGCGCGCAACAGAGTGGCACACGTGTGCGGCGAACGTGGCGCCGGTCAGCCGCCGGGAGCCTCCGGTCAGCTCTTGCGGGCGGCCGACCTGGACGGGGACGCGTCGGCGGAGGCCGACCCGGACGGGGCCTTGGAGGAGTCGCCCGACGGCGACTTCGAAGCCGGCTTCGACGGGCTCGCCGGGGCCGTCGACGGCGAACTCGCCGTACCGCCCGCCCCGTTGGCCTTCGACACCGACGCCACGGCCTCCTTCATGGCCTTCTGCGCGGCCTTCGTGAGATCGTCGGCGTCCGGCGTCTTCTCGCCCGCCAGACCGGCACCGTTGTAGTCGAGCGTGACGACCACGTTCTCGACCCGGGCGACGACCGTCTGCTGCTTGAAGAGGCCTTCCTTCTTCTTCAGGTCGTACCGCACCACCGACGCCTCGGCGCCCGTGCCGGTCAGCGGCACCACCTTGGTGTTCTTGGCGCCGTCCACCGCCTGCGCGTCCTTGACCTGCCGGCCGTAGTACGTGTGCGCCTGGTCCTCGGCCGAGCCGCGCGTGACGTCCGAGTCGAAGCGCAGCAGGGAAACGTTCAGCCAACGGAACTGCGAGCCCTTGACGCCGTTGTTGTCCAGGCTGTTCCACGAGCACGAGGCGCGCGACGACGGATCGTCGGAGCTGCCCTTCTTGCCCGACTTGGAACCCTTGGGCACCAGGTCGGACAGCGTCTCCTTCGCCAGGACGGCACACGGGTCGGGGAGCTTCGCGTAGGCCGCGGCCTGCACCGTCGGCGACGCGCTCGCCGACGACTGCGTGTCGCCGCCCGCCGACTGCGGGGCGCTCGCACCGGACTTGGCCTCGGAGTCGCCGGAGTCCGAGGAGCACGCGGCGGTGATCAGGACCGCGGGGACGGCTGCCGCGCAGACAAGAGCGCGGCGGAGGCGCTTGGCTCGCATGGCTCGCTGGGCACGGACGTCTCGCTGGGCTGCTCGCTGCATGGTTCCTTCACTCATGACGCTCGGTGTTCGTGCGGGTTCCTGCGGGGCCACGGTACGCGGTGGGGGAGCTGCGCGGTTTCCGTTCGCGCCCTTCGCGGACAGGGGCCGGTGGCACGCGCGCGGCCGTCAGCCGCCCAGCGCGTCGTCCAGTTGAGAGGCCAGTTCACGCGCCCTGTCCTGCATTTCCTTGCTGTCCGGGACCGTTCCGGTGGCCATCGGCTGCTCCTCGTACTGGATGGTGACCACCACGTTGGACGTGCGGAACACCACAGTCACCGTCCGCTGTTCGGCCGTCGAACCGGACGTGCTCAGCCGGTCGTCCAGATACGCCTCGTCACCGAGGTCGGAGAGCGTACGGGGCTGGAGATCGGTCGGCGCGGCATCCGGCGCGGACCCCGCCGGCCCCGACCCGGACGATCCGGCCGCCGGGGACTGGGAGGAGGACGCCGCCGGTCCCGTGGCGGACGCGGACGCGTCACCGCTCGGGCCGCCCTTGCCCGAGGGGGTCGCCGACGGCGACTGCGCCGGCACCGAGGAGCCGCTGGGCACCGGCAGGTCGGCGGCCGTCTCCTTCTCCAGGAACAGCTTCTGCGCCTGGTCGTCGTCGCTGACCGTGTTGTCGTACGACACCACACGCTCGAAGTCGACCGAGAGGCGGTCGGTGGCGGCGGCCGACTCGACCTTCCAGTGGCAGCCCACCTTGCGGTCGGTGTCGTAGGTCAGTGCCGCCTCGCCCTGGTACGCCTTGTTCCGCTGCACGGTGTCCGTGATCTGCTGGATGCCGGGCAGCAGCGCGTCCAGGGTCTCGTGGCCGACCGCACCGCAGGGCTCGGGGAGCGTGCGGTACCTGCCGGGCTGGGCGGCGGCGGTCACCGTGCCGGCGTCACCGGGATTGGCGTTGTCCGTCGCGCCGTCGTCCCCCGAGCCGCTCGTGCAGCCGGCCAGCAGCGCCGCGAGGAGGGCGGCGGTGCCGGGTACGTACGCCTTCCGCTGCACGGTCGGGCTCCTCTCGACGGATGACTCGGTGCTCGGTGGTCCGGGGGGCCCGCTGGTTATTCGCTTGCCGCGGCGGGGCGCCCCCTGGAGACAATGTGTATCGCACGCACTGCCGTGGACGCCGGTCCCTTGTCCCTTTTCAACGACCTTGGCGCCGCTTTTGCGTTTTGCTTCCTATAAGCCTTTTGTTGTTGCTTCCGGGGGAATGAGGAATACATGTCGTACGTGGAGATGCCGGGCGCGAAGGTCCCGATCCGGATGTGGACGGACCCGGCGACGGTCGAGGACGTGGCCCTGCGCCAGCTCCAGAACGTGGCCACCCTGCCCTGGATCAAGGGCCTGGCCGTGATGCCCGACGTGCACTACGGCAAGGGCGCGACGGTCGGCTCGGTCATCGCGATGCAGGGCGCGGTGTGCCCGGCGGCGGTCGGGGTGGACATCGGCTGCGGGATGTCGGCGGTGAAGACGTCACTGACCGCCGACGACCTCCCCGGGGACCTCTCCCGGCTGCGGTCGAAGATCGAGCAGGCGATCCCGGTGGGGCGCGGGATGCACGACGAACCCGTGGCGCCGGGGGACTTCCACGGGCTGGCGACGGCCGGGTGGGAGGACTTCTGGGGGCGGTTCGACGGGATCGCCGAAGCGGTCAGGTTCCGTCAGGAGCGTGCGCACAAGCAGATGGGCACCCTCGGCGGCGGCAATCATTTCGTCGAGGTCTGCGTCGACGTGTCCGGCTCGGTGTGGCTCATGCTCCACTCCGGGTCCAGGAACATCGGCAAGGAACTCGCCGAGCACCACATCGGCACGGCCCAGAAGCTCCCGCACAACCAGGGTCTGGTCGACCGGGACCTCGCGGTCTTCGTGTCGGACACCCCGCAGATGGCGGCCTACCGCAACGACCTGTTCTGGGCGCAGGAGTACGCCAAGTACAACCGCACGCTGATGATGGCGCTGCTCAAGGACGTGATCCGCAAGGAGTTCAAGAAGGCCAAGCCGGTCTTCGAGCCGGAGATCTCCTGCCACCACAACTACGTGTCGGAGGAGCGGTACGCCGGCATGGACCTGCTCGTCACCCGTAAGGGCGCGATCCGGGCCGGCTCCGGCGAGTACGGGATCATCCCGGGCTCGATGGGCACGGGGTCGTACATCGTGAAGGGGCTCGGCAACGAGCTGAGCTTCAACTCGGCCTCGCACGGCGCGGGTCGGCGGATGAGCCGCAACGCGGCCAAGAAGCGCTTCTCGACCAGGGACCTGGAGGAGCAGACGCGGGGCGTGGAGTGCCGCAAGGACTCCGGTGTCGTGGACGAGATCCCGGGCGCCTACAAGCCGATCGACCAGGTCATCGACCAGCAGCGGGACCTGGTCCAGGTGGTGGCCAAGCTGAAGCAGGTCGTCTGCGTCAAGGGCTGACGCGTCCGGCCCCCGTCCGAGGCCCCCGGCTGCGGCCGGGGGCCTCGCCGTGTCCGGCCGTCGCGTCCGGGTGCCGTCTGGGGACGCGGCGTCAGCCCTCGGCCGGCTCCAGCGAGTCCAGCCAGCGCAGCAGGCGTTCGCCCTCGCGGGTCATGACGTCCGGGTCGCGCAGGGCGTTGGCCAGGAGGGACATGCCCTGGTAGGCGGCGACCAGGGTGAGGGCGTGGCCGTCCGGGTCCTCGACGCCCCAGGCGCGGAACTGGGCGGCCGCCCAGTCCAGCAGGCGGCGGATCACCGCGCCGGCCTCGGCGTCGAGGGTGCCGTCCGTGCGCTTGTCGAGTTCGACGGCGAGGGTGCCGGTGGGGCAGCCGTGGCGGGCGGCGGTCTCGCGCTGGCCGACCCAGCACCGGACGAGGTCCCCGAGCCGGTCGCGCGGGGTCGCCAGCCGGTCGAGCCGGCCGGTGAGTTCGTCCAGGTGCGCGCGGTGTTCCGCGAGTGCGGCCTGGACCAGTTCGTCCTTGGTCTTGAAGTAGTAGTAGACGTTCCCGACCGGGACGTCGGCCTCGCGCGCGATGTCCGCGAGGGTGGTCCGCTCGACGCCCTGCCGGTGCAGGACGTGTGCGGCGGCCGCGGTGAGTCGCCGGCGCTTCTGTGACGCCCGCGCGCGCCGGTCCACTGAGTTCGTCACCTGACTGACTATAGACAGGGCCCCTCGGGGGCGTGCTAGGTTCCCTGTTAGTTAGCCGACTAACTCAGAGGGTGGGTGCGTGATGATCGTGGTGACCGGGGCGACCGGCAATGTCGGGCGGGCTTTGGTGGACGTGCTGGCCGGGGCGGGGGAGGACGTCGTGGCCGTGTCGCGGCGGGCGGACCCCGGCCGGCCGGCCCCGGGGGTGCGCTGGGCCCGCGGCGGTGTCGGCGACCACGCGAGTATGCGGGGCGCGCTGGAGGGCGCGCGTGCGGTGTTCCTGGTGCTGGGCGGTGAGCTGAACCTGCGCGGGGAACGCCCCGAGCTGCTGCTCGACGTGGTCGCCGAGGCCGGGGTCGAGCGGATCGTGCTGGTGTCCTCGCAGGTCGTCGCGGTCAGGCCGGACGCGCCCTCGCACGCGCGGCTGCGCGCGTACGAGGCGGCGGTACGGGCGTCCGGGCGGGAGTTCACCATCCTGCGGCCCGGCGGATTCGCCTCCAACGCCCTCGCCTGGGCCGAGTCGGTCCGCACCGGGCGCACCGTCTACGCGCCGTTCGGGGATGTGGCGCTGCCCGTGGTGGACCCGGCGGACATCGCCGCGGTGGCCGCCGCCGCGCTGCGCGAGGACGGGCACGCGGGCCGGGTGTACGAGCTGACCGGGCCGGAGCCGGTCAGTCCGCGCGGGCAGGCGGCGGTGCTGGCCGCGGCCCTGGGCGAGGAGGTGCGGTTCGTGGAGCTGTCGCGCGAGGAGGCGCGGGCCGGGATGGAGCGGTTCATGCCGGCGGAGGTCGTCGCCGGCACGCTGGACGTGCTGGGGGCGCCGCTGCCGGCCGAGCGGCGGGTCGGCCCCGACGTGGAGGCGGTCCTGGGCCGGCCGGCCGCGCCGTTCGCGGCATGGGTCGCGCGCTGTCTGCCGGCGTTCGTCTAGGGGGTGTCTCGCCGATCGTCCCGGGCTCCCGGCGCTCGCCGATCCGGCCTGATCGACGAGACACCCCCTAGCGTGCGGTGCGCTACTTCGCGTGCCGTACGGCGTAGATCATGACGAACGCCACGAAGTGGATGCCGAAGAGGAAGTAGGCAAGGAAGTACCAGACCTTGCGTTCGTCCTTGGTCTCCTGCTCCAGGCGGCGCCGCTCGGCGGCCTGCGCGCCGGCGGACGCGGCCGGCTCCCCGGCGGTCGTCACAGTTCCCGGTGGACCTTCGTGTTGGACGCCTGGGCGCGCGGGCGCAGGACGAGGAGGTCGACGTTGACGTGGCTGGGACGGGTCACCGCCCAGGTGATCGTCTCGGCGACGTCGTCCGCGGTGAGGGGCTCGGCGACCCCCTCGTACACCTTCGCGGCCTTGTCGGCGTCGCCGCCGAACCGGGTGAGGGCGAACTCGTCGGTCTTCACCATGCCGGGGGCGATCTCGATGACCCGCACCGGCTGCCCGACGATCTCCAGGCGCAGCGTCTCGGCGAGGACGTGGGCGCCGTGCTTGGCGGCGACGTAGCCGCCGCCGCCCTCGTAGGTGCCGTGGCCCGCGGTGGAGGAGACCACGACGACGACGCCGTCGCCGCCGGCCACGAGCTTGGGCAGCAGGGCCTGGGTGACGTTGAGGGCGCCGATGACGTTGGTCTCGTACATCGAGCGCCAGTCCGCGGGATCGCCGGTGGCCACCGGGTCCGCGCCCAGGGCGCCGCCGGCGTTGTTGACGAGGACGCCGATGGCCTGGAAGGCGGTGGCGAACTCGTCCACGGCCGCGCGGTCGGTGACGTCCAGCTGGTAGGCCACCGCCGAGTGGCCGGCCCGGGTGAGCTCCTCGGCCAGGGCCTCGATCCGGTCCTTGCGGCGGGCGGTGAGGACGACCCGGTAGCCGGCCGCGGCGAGCTGCCGGGCCGTGGCTGCACCGATGCCGCTGCTCGCGCCGGTGACGACGGCGATCCGGGAGGCGGACGGGGCGGCGGTGGCCATGGCTGCTCCTGAGGTCGGTGCGGGGTCGGGCTCCGTCCAGCCTAGGCGAGCCTCATCCGCCGTTCCGCGGCGCCCACATGATGGTCGCCATGCCGGCGAGGCAGATCAGGGCACCGGCGATGTCCCAGCGGTCGGGGCGGTAGCCGTCGGCGACGACGCCCCACAGGAGGGAGCCGGCCACGAAGACGCCGCCGTAGGCGGCGAGGACCCGGCCGAAGTGGGCGTCGGGCTGGAAGGTGGCGACGAAGCCGTAGGCGCCGAGGGCGAGGACGCCCCCGGTGATCCACAGCCACCCGCGGTGTTCGCGTACGCCCTGCCAGACCAGCCAGGCGCCGCCGATCTCCAGCACGGCGGCGACGGCGAAGAGGGCGGCGGAGCGCAGGACGGACATGGGGGAAGCTTCGCACGCCGGGGTGGTGTCACCTGTTGGAGGGCGCCTGGCGGGCGGCTCGCGTGGCATACATCCGTACGGCAGTCGGAGCGCGAGCGGGAAGTGGTGAGGGGCGTGCGGATGCGGGCGTGGGTGTCGGCCGGCGTGTGTGCCGGTGTCGTGCTGGTGCCGGGGAGCACGGTGGCCGCGGCGGCCGCGGTGGCCGCTCCGGTTCCCGAGGCCGACCTGGCCTTGCACGGCACCGCGGTGATGGACGGGGACCGGGTGGAGGTGCGGCTGACGCCGCGCAACAACGGGCCCGCGGAGATCGCGGACGCCACGGTCCGGTTGCGCTGGTCGGCGGAGCTCGCCGACCGGCAGGAGCTGCCCGCCCGCTGTGCCCGGGAGGACGAGCGGACGGTGCTGTGCGGGACCGGGGTGCTCGCCGCGGACGGGACGGGGGAGCAGCTGCGGGTGCCGGTGCGGCTGCGGGACCGGCCGCAGGAGGTGACGCTGGAGGTCGACACCGCCTGGAGCGCGGGCGTGGTGGACAACGACCGGACGAACGACCGGGTGAAGGTGCTCGTCCTGGCCACGGGGGACGGCTACGCCTTCTGAGCGGGGGCTGGTGAGCCGGTAACGGTGGTTCGTGGTTCGG
Organism: Streptomyces sp. NPDC013455; assembly: GCF_040632975.1. NCBI lineage: Bacteria > Bacillati > Actinomycetota > Actinomycetes > Kitasatosporales > Streptomycetaceae > Streptomyces > Streptomyces sp. NPDC013455. The sequence continues at coordinate 34,856 of NZ_JBEYCX010000021.1, forward strand.
CAGGCCTGTCTGCGGGTCTGCGGGTCTGCGGGTCGGTGGGTCTGCGGGTCGGTGGGCCGGGGGAGGTGGTGGACCGACGGGGCCGACGGGCCGGGGGAGGTGGTGGACCGACGGGGCCGCGGGCCGGTGGAGGCGGTGGGCCGGGAGGCCGCCGCGGAGGTGGCCCGGCGGCCGGCGGTGGCCGGCGGTGGCCTCCCGGCAGCGGCTGACGGCCGTCAGGCGGGGGGCTGTGCGTCGTAGTGCTCGCGGGCGGCGCGGACCTCGTCGAAGTGGGTCTCCGCCCAGTCCTTCACGGCGGTGAGCAGGCCGGCGAGGCTGGCGCCGAGCGGGGTGAGCGCGTAGTCGACGCGGACCGGGACGGACGGGGTGACGGTGCGGCTGACGATGCCGTCCCGCTCCAGGGCGCGCAGGGTCTGGGTGAGCATCTTGGGGCTCACGCCCGCGATCCTGCGGCCGATGTCGCTGTAGCGCATGGGGCCGGTGGACAGGGCGGAAACGACGAGCGAGACCCACTTGTCGCTGAGCCGGCCGAGGAGCTGGTTGGTGGGGCACTCGCGCAGGAACGCGTCGTAGTCGGCGCGGGCCTGTTCGCGCCGCTGGGCCGCGGTCGTGGTCGCCATGGGTCCTCACCTTCGGGTCGGCTACGCACTCTGAGGTAACTACTTACCATTCGATAGTAGCTCTCCTACGGTTGGTGCTGCGGCGAAGAAAGTCGCCGCGATGACCATCACCTTCGTTTCTTCCAGGGAGAGTTGTCATGCGTGCTGCTGTGGTGAGGGCGTTCGGCGGTCCGGAAGCGGTGGAGATCGTGGAGGTGGCGATACCGGAGCCGGGTCCGCGCCAGGTGCGGATCAAGGTGGCCGCGGGGGCGCTGAACCCGGTGGACGCGGCCGTGCGCGCCGGTCTCTTCGGCGGGGCCGGACGGACCCTCGGGCTCGGCTGGGACGTGGCCGGGACGGTGGACGCGGTGGGTGTGGCCGCCGCCTGGCGGGTCGGGGATCCGGTGGTGGCGCTGGTGCCGGGGGTGGCCGAGCCGCTGGGCGCGCACGCCGAGTACGTCGTGGTGGCCGCGGACGCGGTGGCCGCGGCGCCGGTCTCGGTGGACGCGGTGCACGCGGGCACCCTGCCGCTCAACGGGCTGACGGCGGTGCAGGCCCTGGATCTGCTGGACCTCGCGCCGGGCGGTTCGCTGCTGGTGACCGGTGCGGCGGGGGCGGTCGGCGGGTTCGCGGTGCGGCTGGCCGCGCACCGGGGGATCGAGGTGACCGGGCACGCCCGGGCGGGCGACGAGGAGCTGGTGCGCTCGCTGGGTGCCGTCCGCTTCACGGCCGGCGGGGTGGAGCCGGGCAGTGTGGACGCGGTGCTGGACGCGGCGGTGCTCGGCGAGCCGGCGCTGCAGTGGGTGCGGGACGGGGGAGCGTACGTCGGGGTGCACCCGGGGGCACACCCCGCGCCGGTGCGCGGGGTGCGGACGGACGCGGTCGAGGTGGCCGCGGACGGGACGGGGCTGGCGGAGCTGGTCCGGCTGGTGGACGCGGGGGTGCTCACCCTGCGGGTGGCGGCGGCCTACCCCCTGGAGAAGGCGGCGGAGGCGCACGGCCGGCTGGCCGAGGGCGGGGTGCGGGGGCGCCTGGTGCTGGTGCCGTAGGGGGCCGGAACAACCGGGCCGGGGTGACCGTTGGAAGGCTATAGTTGAACGGTCAACAACCTGGAGGGTGAGTGGCCATGCAGTTCGGGATCTTCACGGTCGGCGACGTCACGCCGGACCCCACGACGGGACGGACCCCGACCGAGGGCGAGCGGATCAAGGCCATGGTCGCCATCGCGCTGAAGGCCGAGGAGGTCGGCCTGGACGTCTTCGCGACCGGCGAGCACCACAACCCGCCGTTCGTGCCGTCGTCCCCGACCACGATGCTCGGCTACGTGGCGGCGCGCACCCGGCGGCTGATCCTCTCCACCTCCACCACTCTGATCACCACCAACGACCCGGTGAAGATCGCCGAGGACTTCGCGATGCTGCAGCACCTGGCCGACGGGCGCGTCGACCTGATGACGGGCCGGGGCAACACCGCGCCGGTGTACCCGTGGTTCGGCCAGGACATCCGGCAGGGCATCAACCTCGCCATCGAGAACTACGCCCTGCTGCACCGCCTGTGGCGCGAGGACGACGTCGACTGGGAGGGCGCGTTCCGCACGCCCCTGAAGGGCTTCACCTCCACCCCCCGCCCGCTGGACGGCGTACCGCCGTTCGTCTGGCACGGCTCCATCCGCTCCCCGGAGATCGCCGAACAGGCCGCGTACTACGGCGACGGCTTCTTCCACAACAACATCTTCTGGCCCGCCGACCACACCAGGCGGATGGTCGAGCTGTACCGGAACCGGTACGCCCACTACGGGCACGGCACGCCGGAACAGGCGATCGTCGGCCTCGGCGGCCAGGTGTTCATGCGGAAGAACTCCCAGGACGCGGTACGCGAGTTCCGGCCGTACTTCGACAACGCGCCGGTCTACGGCCACGGGCCCTCGCTGGAGGACTTCACCGCGCAGACCCCGCTGACCGTGGGCTCCCCGCAGCAGGTCATCGAGAAGACGCTGTCCTTCCGCGAGTACGCCGGCGACTACCAGCGCCAGCTGTTCCTGATGGACCACGCGGGACTGCCGCTCAAGACCGTGCTGGAGCAGCTCGACCTGCTCGGCGAGGAGGTCGTGCCGGTCCTGCGCGAGGAGTTCGCCAAGGGCCGCCCGGCGGACGTGCCCGAGGCGCCGACCCACCGGTCGCTGCTCGCCGCCGCGCGGAGGGAGACCGCCGCCTGAGTCACGACCGTACCGGGCGGGGTGCCGGTGTGACGGTGAGAGGGCGGTGAGAAGGGTGGTCGCCGGCCCCGCGCGCCCGGCCCGACCGCCGGCGGCCTTGGCAGACTGGGGACGTGCCCCAGACTGTGCTGCTCGCCGAAGACGACCGCGCCATCCGCCATGCCCTGGAGCGTGCCCTCACCCTGGAGGGCTACGCGGTGACGGCGGTCGCCGACGGCGTGGAAGCGCTGGCGCAGGCCCACAGGAACCCGCCGGACGTCCTCGTCCTGGACGTGATGATGCCGGGCATCGACGGTCTCCAGGTCTGCCGCGTGCTGCGCGCCGAGGGCGACCGCACCCCCATCCTCATGCTCACCGCCCTGGTGGAGACCGCCGACCGCATCGCCGGCCTCGACGCCGGCGCCGACGACTACGTGGTCAAGCCCTTCGACGTCGAGGAGGTCTTCGCCCGGCTGCGCGCCCTGCTGCGCCGCACCGGCCCGGCGCCCGCCGCCGGCACCGGCGCGGGTCCCGGGAGCGGCGCGGTCACCGGCACCGGCGCGGGCCCTGGCACCGGGGCCGTTCCCGGCACCGGGGCCGGCCGGGTCCCCGGCGCGGGCACCGGTTCGGACGGCCCGGCACGGGAGGTGCCGGCCGGGGCGCGCCCGCTGGAGGCCGCCGGCCTGCGCATGGACCCCCAGGCCCGCCGGGCCTGGCGCGGCCGGCGGGAGCTGGAACTGACCCGCACCGAATTCGAGCTGCTGGAACTGCTGGTGCGCAACGCGGGCATCGTCCTCGACCACGGCACGATCTACGACCGCATCTGGGGCTACGACTTCGGCCCCGGCTCCAAAAACCTCGCCGTCTACGTCGGCTACCTGCGCCGCAAGCTCGACGAGCCCGGCGCACCCCAGCTGATCCACACCGTGCGGGGCGTGGGTTACGTGCTGCGGGAGGACTGAGTGGGCCGCCGGCGGCCGCCGGCCGGGTCCCGGCCGAAGCTGGTCTCCCTGCGCACCACCTTCGCGGTCTCCTTCGCCGCCGTCACGGCCGCCGTCACCATCCTCGTCGGCATCGTGTCGTACGGCTCCGCCGCGGGGCTCGTCCGCGTCGACCAGCAGTCGGTGTTCACACAGGTCGTGCAGGACGTCCGGGACGAGGTGCGACGGCAGGCCATGGGCCCGGAGGACTTCTCCTCCTCCCGGCCCGGACACGACCTGGTCCGCCCCGCCCGTACCGACGTCCAGGTGCTGGGCACCCGGGGCGAGATCGTGGACCAAGGCAGCCCGGTGCTCCCCGTCACCCCTCGGGACCGGGCCGTCGCCGTCGACCCGTCGGCCGGTCGGGTCGTACAGCACAAGGACGTACGGGTGGACGCGGACCTGTTCCGCATCGCCACCGTCTCCTTCGGCCAGGGGCGGGGCGCGGTGCAGGTCGCGCAGGAGTTCAGCGACACCGAGGACCTGCTGCGGGCCCTCCAGCGGCGGACGCTGATCCTGATGGCGGCGGTCGTGGTGGCGGCCGGACTGTTCGGGTGGTGGCTGGCCCGGCGGATCACCCGGCGCCTGGTGATCCTCACCTCGGCGGCCGAGAACGTGGCCCGCACCCGGCAGCTGGGCATCCAGGTGCCGGTGACCGGGCTGGACGAGGTGGGCAGGCTGGGCCGCGCCTTCGACCGGATGCTGGGGCGGCTCGCGCAGTCCGAGGAGGACCAGCGCAGGCTCGTGCAGGACGCGGGCCACGAGCTGCGCACACCGCTGACCTCCCTGCGCACGAACATCTCGCTGCTGCGGCGGATCGACGAACTCCCGCCCGCCAGCCGGGAGGAGCTGGTCGCCGACCTCTCCCAGGAGGCCCGGGAACTCACCGACCTCGTCAACGAACTGGTCGACCTCGCCGCCGGCCAGTCCGACGCCGAGCCGCCCCAGCGGGTGGACCTCGCCGACCTCGCCGAGGACGTCGCCGGCCTGGCCAGACGCCGTACCGGCCGGGACATCGTGCTGCGCGCCAACGGTGACACGACGGCCGAGGGGCGGCCCGGGCTGCTCCAGCGGGCCATCTCCAACCTGGTCGAGAACGCCGCCAAGTTCGACCGGGGCGGCAAGGCGCCGATCGAGGTCTGCGTCACCGGGCCGGCGCGGCCCGGCACGGTACGGGTGGAGGTGCGGGACCGGGGGCCCGGGATCGCCGACGGCGACCTGGTCCGCATCTTCGACCGCTTCTACCGCGCCGCCGACGCGCGCTCCCTGCCCGGCTCCGGCCTCGGCCTGTCCATCGTGCGGGAGATCGCCATGGCGCACGGCGGAGCGCCGTTCGCCTTCCGGCGCGAGGGCGGCGGAGCGGTGATCGGGTTCACGGTGGGCGGGGGCGTCGTGGGCGACGAGACGGACCCGCACGGCGACGACTGACCGCCCCACGGCTCCGCCGCGGGCGGCCGGGTCACCCGCCGGCGGGCGTCGGGCGGCCGGGTCACCCGCCGGCGGGCGTCGGGCGGCCGGGTCACCCACCGGCGGGCGTCGGGAGGCCGGCGCGCCGCGGTCAGTCGCCGCCGCCCCGGCGTCGGGAGGCCGGTGCGCCGCGGTCAGTCGCCGCCGCCCCGTCTCGCCGCCGTCAGTGTCCAGGCCAGGTTGCCCGCCGCCGCCCCGGCGGCCACCGTGGCGGCGATCACCCCGCCGGTGGCGAGGCCGTCGCTGAACAGGTGCGGGCGCCGGGCGAGGCTGTGCAGGCCGAAGCCGCACAGCTCGTACACGCCGACGGCGGCGATGACCAGGCTGACGACCAGCACGGTCAGCGTGGGCGCGAGGCTGCGCGCGCACACCTGCGTGCCGGGCTCCGATCGCGTGGTGTCCTGCATGGGTCCCCCGTTGAACAGAAGTGTGAACAGCCCTACGGCACTCGGCCGTTGGGAACCTACAATACGTAGGGTCGATCGGGCCGACGCCGTGCGGATCCCCGTGCGTCGGCCGTGGGACCAGTGCAGCGGGGAGGCGGCCGGGGCGAGGGTGAGCGCGTCGTTGAGGGCGGTGAGCGCCGGCCGGGGCGGGTTCGCCGGCGACGGCCACCGCGGCTACCGCCGCTGCCGGACCCCGAGGACGTCGAGCATGGCCAGGGTGGCCGGGCTGGGGTGGAAGCTGCTCCAGGCCAGGTACTCGACCCGATGCGGCCCGTCGACCACCGGGACCAGCGCCAGTGCCGGGTCCGCGGCGGCCAGCGGCCCGATGAAGGCCGAGGGCAGCAGCGCGATGCCGAGCCCGCGCGTGATCAGCCGGGTGATCAGGTCCACCACGCCGGCCTCGTACGCGACGTCACGGACCAGACCGGCCGCGGCGAACGCCTGGTCGGACTGGGCCCGGGCGGGGGTCCCCGTCATGAAGTCCACGAACGTCTCGTCCGCGATCTCCCGCAGCGTGACCCGGGAAGCCCCGGCCAGCCGGTGCCCGGCCGCCACGACCAGCACGTGCTCGTCGTGATCGAGCACCTCGCTCTCCACCCCGACGGGCCGCTCCCCCTCCGGCAGCCCGAGGAAGGCGATGTCCAGGTCACCGGCGCGGATCGCGGCCGCCAGTTCGTCACTGCGCCCGGACCGGAGCATGACGCGGACCTCCGGGTGCCGGTCCCGGTACCGCTGGAGCACCTCCGGTACGTCCACGGCGGCCGCGGTCACGATCACGCCGACGGCGAGCCGGCCCCGGACCACCCCGGTCGCGGCGGCGGCGTCGGCCATCGCGCGGTCGGCGGCGGCCAGGCACTCCCGCGCCCGCGCCACGAACGCCTCGCCGGCACTGGTCAGTTCGACCCGCCGGCTGGACCGCGCGAACAGCCGCACCCCCAGCTCCCGCTCCAGGCCGGCGATCCGGTGACTGAGCGACGACTGCACCACGAGACAGCGCTCGGCGGCGCGGGTGAAGTTACGGGTCTCGGCTACGGCGACGACGTACCGCATCTGCTGGAGGTCCACGAGATGCATCGTCACCATTCATGGCTGCGATGACAACCATGCGTTGGTTTCATGGCCGTACCGGCCGAGACTTCCTCCCATGCCCACCGCCTCGACCCCACAAGCCCAGGCACCGCCACGGGCCCTGCCCCGGGCCCGGGCGGCGACCGTCGCCCTGACCGCCCTCGCCCCCGCCGCCTGGGGCACGACCTACGTCGTCACCACCGAACTCCTGCCGCCCGGGCACCCGTTGTTCGCCGGTCTCATGCGCGCCCTGCCCGCCGGGCTGCTCGGTCTCGCGCTCACCCGGGTGCTCCCGCGCGGCGACTGGTGGTGGAAGGCCGCCGTCCTCGGCGCGCTCAACATCGGCGCCCTGTTCCCGCTGCTGTTCCTGGCGGCCGAACGGCTCCCCGGCGGCGTCGCCGCCACCCTCAGCGCCGCCCAGCCGCTGCTGGTCGCCGCCCTGGCCATCGCCGTACTCGGCGACCGGCCGACCGCCTGGCGCTGGACCTGGGGCGTGCTCGGCGTCGCCGGCGTCGGACTCGTCGTCCTCGGCCCGGCCGCCCGCCTGGACACCGTCGGCGTCCTCGCCGGTCTCGGCGGTACGGCCGCCATGGCCGCCGGAGTCGTCCTCACCAAGAACTGGGGCCGCCCCGCGGGGGTCGGCCCCCTCACCCTGGCCGGCTGGCAACTGACGGCCGGCGGCCTGCTGTTGCTGCCGCTCACGCTCGCGGTCGAGGGGGTGCCGCGGATCGACGCCGGCGCGGCCGCCGGCTACCTGTGGCTCGGCAGCATGGGCGGTCTGATCGCGTACACGCTGTGGTTCCGCGGCATAGCCGCCCTCCCGGTCGGCGCGTCCGCACCCCTGGTGCTCCTGTCGCCGCTGGTCGCCGCGGTCATCGGCACCGTCATGGGCGAGTCCCTGAGCCTGCCGCAGACGCTCGGATTCGTCCTGGCACTGGCCGCGATGCTGGCCGCACAGCTCGATCCACCGAAGAACCGCCGAGGAAGGAGAACCGCACGATGAAGGCGGACATGAGGATCGCCGTGCTCGGTGCCACCGGAATGGTCGGCAGCCGGGTCACCGCCGAGGCCGGTGCGCGCGGACACCGGGTGCTCGCCCTGTCCCGGACCCCGGCCGGCGGGGACGGGCACGTGACGCCGGTCCCGGTCGACGCGTACGACACCACCGCCGTACACCAGGCGCTCGCGGAGGCGGGTGCGGACGCCGTCGTGCTGGCCGTACGGACCTACCCCGTGGACCGGGACTTCCTGCTCGGCGCCACCCGGGCGGTGCTCGACGCGGCCGCCCGCACGGGCAGCCGGGTCCTGGTGGTCGGCGGCGCCGGCGCCCTGCGCAGCCCGGCCGACCCGGGACTGCTGGTGGCCGACGACCCCGCCTACGTGCCGGCGGAACTGCGGCCGGTCGCGACGGCGGGGGTCGCCCAACTGCGCACCTGCCAGGCGCACCCGCACCCCGACTGGGTCTACCTGAGCCCGCCGGCCCTGCTCGAACCGGGAGCCCGGACCGCCCGTTACCGGCGCGGCACGGACACCCTGCTCACCGCGGCCGACGGACGCTCCTGGATCAGTGCGGAGGACCTGGCCGTGGCCGTGCTGGACGAACTGGAGGACCCCGGAACCGACCGGCACATCACGGTCGTCCACGGCGTGAGCTGAATCACGCCCGACGCGCTGAGCGGGCGGCCGCCGCGATTGCGTACCGTCCGCCGACGAGGCGAGCGCGGATGCGAGGATGAGGTCGCCATGACAGTCGGGTGGTGTTCTCGCACGATACGGGCCGCGGTGTTCGCGGCCCTCTGCGTGCTGCTCGCCGCCCTGGGCCATGTCCTGATGTCGGAGACCTCAGTGCCCTGGTGGGCGCTGACCGCGGGCGCGGTGGCGACCGGCGGCACGGCCTGGTGGCTGGCCGACCGGGAACGCGGACCGCTTCTCGTCGTCTCCCTCGCGGTGGTCACCCAGGCGGTGCTCCACACCGCGTTCTCCTTCGCCCAGTCCGCCGCACGCCCCACGGCGTGGCCCATGCCCGCCATGGGCCACGGCATGAGCGCCGTGCACCCGGTGCACCACATGGGGTCCATGGGGCATCCCGGCGCGGCGGGTGCCACGGGTTCCATGGGTTCCATGGGTTCGGGTTCCATGGGTTCCATGGGTTCCATGGGTCCGGATTCCATGGACTCGATGGGCGGCTCGATGGGCTCCATGGATCCGATGGGGTCGATGGACTCCATGGGGTCGATGGACGCCATGGGACCGATGGACTCCATGACCGGCATGTCGTCGATGACCGGCATGTCGTCGGCGGGCATGTTCCTCGCCCATCTGCTGGCCGCGGTCCTCTGCGGCCTGTGGCTCGCGTACGGCGAACGCGCCGCGTTCCGCATCATGCGGGCCCTCGCCGCCCGGCTCTTCGCGCCGCTGCGCCTGCTGCTCCGGCTGCCCGAGCCCCCGCACCGGCCGCGTGTCCGGCCCCGCCGGGCGGAGTCGGACCGGGCGCCGCGCCGCCTGCTCCTCACCCACGCGATCACCTCTCGGGGCCCGCCCACGGGGACCGCTGTCGCCTGACGACAGCCGGTTCCCCGAGGCGTACGACGGGCTACGGCCGTCGGGCCGCCGCGCCGAGGCCTGTCCACCGGCGACGGCGTCGCTGCCGAACCGCAGCGCTGCCGCTGCCGCTGCCGAGCGGTCGAGCTGCTGACCTGCTGACCTGCTGAGCTGTTCTGCCGGCAGGCCGCCGTGCCGACGAGCGTCCAGCGCACGAACGTGGAGCCCACGACGTGCAGCCCACGAGCGTGCAGCCCACGAGCGTCGAGCCGACGACCGTCGGGTCCGGCGCCGCCGTGCCGACGTCCCGGCGCGCCCTCGTTTCGCCGCCTCGGGCAACGGCCGTGCGCTCCCGCGCCCGGCCGCCTCCTCCTTCACCGGTTGTGCCGTGCTGCCCCGCCGCCCGCGGCGCGGGCCGGCCGGACACCGGACACCTGCTTCCCGAGAAGGACAGATCCCAGGTGATCACTGCTGCCCTGACTCCAGCGCGCGAACGTACCGAGGAAGAGTCGATCACGGCATGGGCGCTCGCCGCCCGTGGTGGCGACCCCGACGCCGTCGACCTCTTCGTCCGCGCCCTGCACCGAGACGTCCGCCGCTACGTGACCTACCTCGGCGCCGACCCGCACAGCGCCGACGACCTGACCCAGGAGACCTTCCTGCGGGCGCTGGGCAGCCTGCACCGGTTCGAGGGCGGCTCGTCGGCCCGCACCTGGCTGCTCTCCATCGCCCGCAGGGCGGTGATCGACAGCCTGCGCAACCGCTCGTGCCGGCCGCGGCTCTGCGACACGGACGACTGGCAGTCGGCCGCCGAACGCGCCCAGCCGTGCGACCTGCCCGGCTTCGACGACGGCATCGCCCTCACCGAACTGCTGGACACGCTCCCCGCCGAGCGCCGCGAGGCATTCGTCCTCACCCAGCTGGTCGGGCTCCCCTACGCGGAGGCGGCCCTCGTCAGCGACTGCCCGGTCGGCACGGTCCGCTCCCGCGTGGCGCGCGCCCGCACCACCCTGGTCACCTGGCTGACGGAGGCGGAGCACACCACCCGGATGTTCGGGGGAGAGACCTGACGGGAGCGGGGTAAGGCCGCCGGGTCAGGCCGCCGCGGCGGGCCGTGGTTCGCCGTGGAAGACGTGCCGGGCATGCCAGTCTCGGTGCGCTCCGGCAACGGGGCGCGAGCCGGGCCGCGGGCCGATGAGCGGGCGGCCCGCGAGGGCCGTGACGTGCTCGCGGGCGGCGGGGCTGTGACCGACGAAGCGCTGGGAGACGAGAACGCGTTGATCGTCTCCCACGCCGAGGACGCCCTTGTCGAAGAGCTTGTGGTGCAGCGCGCACAGGCAGAGCCCGTTCTCGACCTCGTCGGGCCCGCCGAACGCCCACCAGCGCACGTGCGCGGCCTCCAGCCCGACCGGTACCGCGCCGATCCTGCCGTCGTATCCGCAGAAGGCGCACCGGTACTCGTAGGCGGTCAGGACCAGTTCCCGCATCTTCCGGTCCCGCTGCCTGCCTACCGCCGAGAGCCGCTCGGTCCGCGCCGGCTCCAGGTCCAGCCCGACGGCCTCGCACAGCTCCCCGTGGAGGGAGGGCGGGAAGTGCAGGTCGAGCAGCAGTCGCGCGATTCTGCCGAGCAGGTCCGGTTCACGGCGCAGGGCCGCCCTCAGGTCCGGCGCGAGCTGCCCGGTGGCGCCCGTCTCCCGCAGGTCCCGTATCCCGCTGCCGGGGCTGCCCGGTCCGCGATCGGTGCGGACCTCCCACACGCCGTCGCTGACCAAGTGGTGGAAGGGATACGCGGGCGTGGTCCTGTGCGGCGGGCCGTACTCGGTCAGCAGGCGCTGCAGGTCGTGCTCCACCGCGGTGTACCGCAGGCCGCCGCCGGCGTCCTCCTGGAAGCGGCCGAGCGCGTACAGCAGCAGCAGCGGCTTGTGCGGAGCGCGGGTACCGCTCCTGGTCCACTGCCTCAGCTTCGCCATCCGCTCCAGCCAGTCCACGAAGGCTGATCGTAGACGCGCCCCGCGGCTCACGGCCGGGCGGGCCGGTGCGGTCGATGTGCCGTCCCTGACGGTGACGGCTGGGCTTCCGGCGTTGGGTGGGAGCGGTCGGGTGGGAGCGGTCGGGGTGGTCTCCGGTGTCGGGTCACTCATCCGTGGCCCGGCAGGCGTCCCAGGGCCAGCCGGGCCACGTGGGGCCAGTCGGCCGGTCCGCCGACGGCGCGCGCGGCGTGGGGGCGGTGGCGGGGCACCCGTACCCGCAGGGCGCCGGGTGCGCTGCGGCACACGACGGGTGAGGGCAGGACGACGTGCTCTCCGTCGATGCCGACCGGGAGGGTGCCGGTGCCGGCCTCGACGACGACTTCCCCGGCGGTCATCCGGACGAGTCCCCCCGCGCGCGGGCCGCGCACCAGGCCGGCCGCCTGAGCGGTGTTGCCGACGCGCACGCACACCACGCCGAGGAGGCCCGAGTCCAGCCGTGCCCGGCGTCCCGGACAGGCCGCGTCGACGGCCCGCCCGTAGGGGTTGTTGCTGACGAGGAGCGCCTGCAGTCCGTCGACGTGCCTCCCGTCGGCCCGCGCCCGCAGTCCGGGGGCGTCCTCGCCCGTGAGGAGGCCGGGGAGGGTGCGCAGGGTCGTGCGGGCCTTGGCGTCCCGGTACGCGGGGTCGGTGACGACGGACGCGTACGTGCCGAACGAGGCGTTGTTGACGAAGACCCGGTCCGCGGCGTACCCGAGGTCGACGCGGAGTTCGACGCCGTGGGTGAGGCCTTCCAGGGCCGCCGCCGGATCGTCGCGGTCGAGGCCGAGGTCCAGGGCGAAGTGGTTGCGGGTCCCGGCGGGGATCACCACGAACGGCAGGTCGTGGCGTGCCGCGACCTCGGCCACCAGTGCCTGGGTGCCGTCGCCGCCCGCCACCGCCAGCAGATCGGCCCCGTCGGCGACGGCCTGCCGGGCCAGTGCGGCGACATCCCGGCCGCCTTCGAGCAGGACCACCCGGCAGCCGGCCGCCCGGGCCCTGTCGGCCAGGTGGAAACGGCCCACCTTGCCGCCGCCTGACCGCGGATTCATGAGGACCCAGGGGTGGCGGGGCGCCTCGGCGACCTCCCGCCCGACCCGCTCGGCGGCGGTGTGCCCGGGGCTCAGGGCCCTGCGCGCCGCCGTGACGGCCAGGACCCACAGCGCCAGGGACAGCACGGCCGGCCCCAGCATGCCGGACGCGGCGTAGAGGGCCAGGACGGCGACCGGTGCCGCCACCGACAGCACGGCCCCGAGAGCACGGAGCGCTCCGGTGTGCGCCAGGGCCCACCACACCCCGACGGCGGCCAGCGCCAGTCCGGCGAGGCCCGCCAGCACCCACAGCACGCTCCGCAGACCGGCGGCGACGAGCGGCACCAGGACGCTCCCCAGCAGGGCGAGCACGGCGAGGCGGGCCAGTGCCGTACCACCCGTGGGTACGGCCGGGGCCGCCCCTCCCGGTTCCCTCGTGCCGCCGTCGCGTCGCACTAGGCCGGAGGCCGCTTCTCGGACAGGTCGAAGAGGTTGCCGCGCTGCACCACGCACAGGGCCCAGATGATGAAGCCCGAGATGGTGATCATCACGACCGACCACACCGGGTAGTACGGCAGCGAGAGGAAGTTGGCGATGATGACGAGTCCGGCGATGGCCACGCCGGCGACGCGCGCCCAGGTCGCTGTCCTGAGCAGTCCGTAGCTGACGATCATGGCGACCACGCCCAGGACCAGGTGGATCCAGCCCCAGCCGGTCAGGTCGAACTCGAACACGTAGTTGCGCGTCGTGAGGAAGACGTCGTCCTCGGCGATGCCCATGATGCCCCGGAAGAGGTCGAGCAGGCCGACGAGGAAGAGCATCACGGCCGCGAAGGCCGTCAGGCCGGTCGCCCATTCCTGCTTCGCCGTGTGTGCGGACCGGGTGTGTGCCGTGGTCATCTTGCGCCTCGTTTCGTGTGATTCGGGATGCTCAGCGATGGGCTGTGGGGGAGGTGGGCCCCGACTGCTCCGCCGGACCGTGGCCGCTCAGGACCAGGTCCTTCGCCCGGCGGAACTCCTCGTCCGTGATGTCGCCGCGGGAGCGGATCTCGGACAGCCTGGCGAGTTCGTCGACGCTGCTGGGCCGGCCGCCGGCCGCGGTCTGCCTGATGTAGGCGTTGAACTCCTCCTGCTGGGCGCGCGCCTGCGCGATCTCGCGGCGGCCCATGTTCTTGCCGCGGGCGATGAGGTAGACGAAGACGCCCAGGAAGGGCAGCAGGATGGTGAACGCCAGCCAGCCGGCCTTCCCCCAGCCGCTCAGGTCGTCGTCACGGAAGACGTCGACGACGACCCGGAAGAGCAGGACGAACCACATGATCCACAGGAAGAACAGGAGCATGCTCCAGAAGACGCTCAGCAGGGGATAGTCGTAGGCCAGATACGTCTGCGCACTCATGTCTCTCCTCCGTCCCGGCGCCCGCCCGGCCGCCGTCGCGTGCTGTCCTCAGCGTGGGCGCGGCAAGGGGCGGGCGGCCTCACCCGATGCGGGTGAGCGTGCGGCGGCCGTGCTCCGCTCGTTCCCCTCAGACCGTCGCCGCGGGGGCGCGCGGCCCCGCGGGGCGCGCCTTGCGGAGCGCGGCCCGCCACGCGAGGGCGACCACCGCCTCGGCCAGGCCCAGCAGGACGAGCCACAGACCGAGCAGGCGGGTCAGGGCGCGGGCCGACTCCGCGGGCAGGGCGAGCACCACGATCCCCGCGACGATGCCGAGTACCGCGGCGACCGTGAGGACGCCGCGGTGCGGCAGGTCCTCGGCGGAGACGGCCGTGTAGAGGGTGAGGGCGCCCGACACGAGCCAGACGGCCCCGGTGATCAGCGAGAGCGCGGCGATCGTCTGCAGCGGGTTGCGCAGGCACAGCACCCCGGCCAGGACGTACAGCACGGCCAGGAGCAGCCCCGGCAACCGCTCGTGCCCCTCCCGCGCGAAGACGGCGACGAACCGGAACGCCCCGGTGACCAGCAGGTACAGGCCGAGGAGGACCGCCAGGACGTGCAGGGTCGCCTCCGGCCACACCAGCACCAGGACGCCCGGCACCAGCGTCGAGACGGCCGACCCCAGGAGCCAGGTCCAGGAACGGCCCAGACGCGCGAGCACGTCTGCACAGTCCCCCAGGGGGCCGGGGGCCGCCCCGCCGGGCTCGGGTTCCCGCCCGGTACGCGACGCCGGACCATGCGGCATGGTCATGGCTCCTCCTCGCATGGTCAGCCGTCGCCTCCGGAAGCCGACGGGGCGGGGTGGGGGGCCGGTGCGCGAGCGCCCGACCGCTTCAGGGTCACGCCCGCCGCCCGGTGACCGGCTCACCCACCACGGGTGATCCATCGCCGCCGCGGGCGGGGGTGAGCTGGACATCTCCCGGCGCCCGGCCCACCCGCCTTCCGGGGCCGGAGGGAGCGAGCCGACACAGCCGAGACAGCGAGCCGACACAGCCGGAGGGAGCGAGCCGACACAGCCGAGACAGCGAGCCGACGCAGCCGGAGACAGCGAGCCGACGCAGCCGGAGACAGCGAGCCGGCGCAGCCGGAGAGAGCGAGCGGGCACGGCCGTGCGAACGAGCCGGCAGGGCCGGAGCAAGCGAGCCGGCCCGGCTGGAGGGCGCGGGAGGACACGGCCGGAGGGAGCGGGAAGGCACGACATGAGCGATCCGCACACCGGACGGGCGGACCGGTCCCGGTCCGGGCCGGACGCGGGCCGGCCGCTCCGGCGGCTCCGCCCCCGTCACTGGGCGGCGGTCGTCGCCGTCGCCCGCGCCGTGCTCATCACGGTCGGCCTCGTCGCCGCCTACTACCTGCTGCCTCTGGACGAGCGCGGCACGGTCGGCGCGTCGGCGCTGCTCGTGTGCGGCCTGCTGGCGGTGCTGCTGGTGTTCGGATGGGAGGTGCGGGTCATCGCGCGCTCACCGCACCCGCGGCTGCGGGCCGTCGAGGCCCTGGCCGCCACGCTGGCGCTGTTCCTGATCCTCTTCGCCGGCGCCTACCACCTGCTCGACCGCACCGCCCCGGGCTCCTTCAGCGAGCCGCTGACCAGGACGGATGCCTTGTACTTCACTCTGACCACCTTCAGCACGGTCGGCTACGGGGACATCACCGCCCGGTCCCAGACCGGGCGTGTGCTCGTGATGCTGCAGATGGCGGGAGGGCTGCTGCTCGTCGGCGTCGCGGCCCGGGTGCTGGCGAGCGCGGTCCAGGCGGGGCTGCGCCGGCAGCGCCGCGGACCCGCGGCGCGGGCGGGCTCCGGCACCGGAACGCCGGACGAGGAGGCGGAACCATGACCGTGCCGGGCGCTTCCACCGGAACCATGACCGTGCCGAGCGCTTTCACCGCGTCCCTGTCCCCGTCCGAGCGAGCGGCGTACGGCAGGAACGCGCGCCGACGGGCGTCGCGCTCGTCGCACGGCCGGTACGAGACCGCGCGGTGCCGACCCGACCCGGTCGAGGTGGTGGAGCGGCAGTCGGCCGAGCGGGTGCCCGAGCTGGTGCCGATCCGCTACGGCCGCATGCTGGAGTCGCCGTTCCGCTTCTATCGCGGCGCCGCCGCGATCATGGCGGCCGACCTGGCACCCCTGCCCCGCACCGGGCTCCAGGTGCAGCTCTGCGGGGACGCCCACCCCCTGAACTTCCGGCTGCTCGCCTCGCCGGAGCGCCGCCTGGTCTTCGACATCAACGACTTCGACGAGACCCTGCCCGGACCGTTCGAGTGGGACGTCAAACGGCTGGCGGCCGGTTTCGTGACGGCGGCCCGGGCGAACGGCTTCTCGCTGAAGGAGCAGAACGGCATCGTGCGCGCCTGCGTGCGGGCGTACCGGGAGCGGATGCGCGAGTTCGCCGGGATGCGCACCCTGGACATCTGGTACGCCCAGGACGACGCCGACCGGCTGCGGGAGCTGATGACCTCGTCGAGGGAGGCGGCGGCGGCACTCCGTGGCGCCCGGGCGGCGGAGCGGGCCCGTGCGCGTACCCATCTGCGCGCCTTCGCCAAGCTCACCGAGACCACGGCACAGGGTCGCCGCATCACCCCCGACCCGCCACTGGTCACTCCGCTCGGCCAGCTGCTGGACGATCCCTCCGAAGAGGGGCGCGAGGACGAGCTGCGGACCCTGGTGGACGGGTACGCGCGCACCCTGCCGCCCGAACGCCGCCACCTGCTGCGCCACTACCGCCTGGTGGACATGGCCCGGAAGGTGGTGGGCGTCGGCAGCGTCGGTACGCGCTGCTGGATCCTGCTCCTGCTCGGCAGGGACGACGACGATCCGCTGCTGCTCCAGGCCAAGGAAGCCCAGGAGTCGGTGCTGTCCGCCCACACGGGCGGCGACCGCTACGGCAACCAGGGGCGACGCGTGGTCACCGGACAGCGGCTGATGCAGACGACCAGTGACATCTTCCTGGGCTGGACGCGCGTGACCGGCCTCGACGGGCGGGAGCGGGACTTCTACGTGCGCCAGCTGTGGGACTGGAAGGGCATCGCCCGGCCGGAGACCATGGAACCGGGCCTGCTCGCCCTCTTCGGCCGGCTGTGCGGGGCGTCCCTGGCCCGGGCGCACGCCCGCTCGGGCGATCCCGTCGCCATCGCCGCCTACCTGGGCGCCGGCGACCGCTTCGACCGGGCGCTCACGGAGTTCGCCCAGTCCTACGCCGACCAGAACGAACGGGACCACCGGGCGCTGGAGGCCGCCTGCCGATCCGGCCGGATCAGGGCGGAGCGGCTCTGAGCGCCCCGGTCCGAGAGGGCCGGACGCGGGCGCCCGCACCGGGCCCCCGTCACTCCGGCAGCTGGCGCATCTCCACGACCCTGAGTCCCAGTGACTGGCAGCGGGCCAGCAGCCCGTAGAGGTGCGCTTCGTCCACGACAGGGCCGAACAGGATGGTCTGGCCGGACATCACGACGTGGCCCAGCTCGGGAAACGCCTTGGCCAGCGTCTCCGACAGGTGTCCCTCGATGCGGATCTCGTAGCGCACGAGCTGTCCCTCCATGGACTGCCTCGGTGCGGCGGACGGCGCCCCTCCATGCGATCGTCCGCCTCCGTGGCCCCGTCGGACCTCACCCGGTACAGGTGACCGCCGCCCGGCGAGCGGACACCGGGGGTCAGTGCTTCAGCACGATCTTGAAGGAGATGATCAGCAGCCCGAGCACCAGGTTGACCGCCGCGGTGGCGGCCGTCAGCCGCGGCGAGGCACCGGCGCGGCGGGCTGCGGCCACGGACCAGCCCACCTGGCCGGCCACGGCGACGCCGAGAGCCAGCCAGAGAGCACCTCGCACGTCCAGTCCCAGCAGCGGGCTGACGGCCACCGCGGCGGCCGGCGGAACGGCGGCCTTGACGATCGGCCACTCGTCCCGGCACACGTGCAGGACGACGTGCCGGTCCAGCGCCCGTTGCGCCAGGCGCGCCCCGAACAGCTGGGCGTGCACGTGCGCGACCCAGAACACCACTCCGGTCAGCAACAGCAGCAGCACCAGCTCGGTGCGGGGGAACGAGCCCAGGGAGCCCGCGCCGATCACCACGGAGACCGCGAGCATGGACCCGTAGACGCCGCCCGTGTAGTCCGCGTGGGCACGGCGCTCGGCACGGCGCTCCGCGCGGGTCGCGGCCGGACCGTTCCTGGACACGGCTGACTCCCTCCCTCGCGCCTCAGCGCGTCGATCCGGTCGCCCCGGGCGGAGCTTCGGTGTCCGGCCGCCGCGGACGGCCCGCCCGGGCGGTGGGCAGGTGGGGCGTGACCAGGAAGCCGGCGAGGGCGACGCCGCCGGTGGCCAGGATCGCCGCCTTCAGGCCGTCCAGCTGCGCGGAGGCGTAGGAGTCCGTGACGGCGCCGACCTCGGACGGCGGCAGCCCGGCACGCTCGGCCGCCGAGCGCACCTGATCGGTGGGGACGAAGGTGACCCCGGCCTCCAGGGCGACACCGACCTGGTCAGCGGTCTGTTCGGACAGCCGCGGATGGTCGTCCACCTGCGTGGTGAAGGCGTGGGCCAGCGCACCGATCAGGATGGACCCGATGAGCGCGGTGCCCAGCGCGGAGCCCAGGTTCTGTGCCGTGAACTGGAGCCCCCCGGCCTCACTGCGTTCCTCCTCGCCGACGCTCGACTGGACGACGTTGCCCAGCTGCGAGGCGAGCAGGCCGACGCCGACGCCCAGCAGGGCCATGGCTCCGGCGAACTGCGCGTCGTCGATGGCCGGCTCGATGGTGGCCAGCAGCCACACGATCGCCACCGCCAGGATCACCAGGGCCAGCCGGACCACCCGGCGCGGTCCCATGACCCGCCCCAGCGACGAAGCGGACA
Organism: Streptomyces sp. NPDC013455; assembly: GCF_040632975.1. NCBI lineage: Bacteria > Bacillati > Actinomycetota > Actinomycetes > Kitasatosporales > Streptomycetaceae > Streptomyces > Streptomyces sp. NPDC013455. Next base: position 53,458 of record NZ_JBEYCX010000021.1, read on the forward strand.
GCGAGGTCACGAACATGGTCACGGACACCGGGAGCAGCCGCAGGCCCGTCTCGAAGGCGTCGAAGCCCTGCACCACCTGCAGATACAGCGGGATGGTGAAGAACAGCCCCAGCAGGATGAGGTTCTGGCTCAGCAGCGTCAGCAGGCCGGACCGCAGCACCGGTCTGCCCAGCAGGGACAGGTGCACGAGGGGGGCGACGCCCTGCTGCTCCCGCCGTACCTCCCAGTGCCGGAAGAGGGCGAGGACGGCCGCTCCGGCGCCGATGACGAACAGCGTCGGGGCGAAGCCGAGGACGGTGAAGGGAGGGTTGCGGGGCTGCACCCATCCCCAGGTGCTGCTCTGCAGCACCCCGAGCACGCCCAGCCCCAGTCCGGCCGCGGAGAGCACCGCACCGACCAGGTCCAGCCGGGGACGCGGACCGCTCGGGGCGGGCGTCGCGATCACCCGGCGGCACAGCAGGACGGCCATGACGACCACGACCTCGCCGGCGAAGACCAGCCGCCACGTCAGGTACGTCGTCACCCAGCCGCCCAGCAGCGGACCGACCGCGATCCCGGCGCCGGCGAGCCCGCCGATGACCGCGTAGGCGACGGCCCGGTCCTTCCCGCGGTACGACTCCGCGACGAGGGCGGCCATGGCGGGCAGCACCATGGCGGCTCCGATCCCCTCGATGACGGACCAGCCCAGCATGAGGACCCCCAGGGTGGGTGCCAGGGCCGTCAGGGCGGACCCCACGCCGTAGACGACCAGCCCCAGCAGGAACATGCGGCGACGCCCCAGAATGTCCCCGAACCTGCCACCGATGAGCATGAAGGCGGCCATGACCAGCGCGTACAGCGTGATGACGGCCTGGATGGCGGTGACCTCCGTGTCGAAGTCCTCGACCAGCTGACTGATGGACACGTTCATGACGGAGGTGTCCAGGACCATCAGGAACTGGGCGGTGCCGAGGACGATCAGAGCCCGCCACTGCTTCACGCTGTCCACCTCGCAGAGTCGTCCCGGCTCGGACACGCGGCCGCGGACGGCGGGGCGGCCGGGCCGGCGCCCGCCTCGCCGCTCTCTCCATCGCATCCCACGCCCGGCCCCCGTGCCTCACCCGCCACGGGGGAAGGGCCGCGCCGCGTCGGTGTGCGGCCAGGCGCCGGTTCCGGCGGTGCGGTGAGCCGGGCGGCCGCCCGGCGAAGGCAGGGAGGACCGACGTTCGCCCCTGTTCGGGGTGATTCGTGGTAGATACGACATGTGCCGCACCGGGATCATCCGAGAACCGCGGGCGCCCGCGAGGAGCCCTCCCACGCACGCCCGCTGCTGGCTCTGGTGATCACCGATCCCGGGCACCTCCCCGAACTCCTCGCCGAGTTCGCCGTACGCCGCATCGGCCCGGCCGTGCCCGAGGCGATCGCCTCGCTCCGGCGGAGCCACCCCGACGCCGGTGAGGCGGAGCTCCGGGCCCGGGTGGTCGCTCGTGGCCGACGGACCGTCGTGGCGGAGGGGTCCGTCGTCGGCGGCCCGTTCCTCGTGCTCATCCCCCTCGCGTTCTGTGCGGCACTGCTCCGCCAGGCACGTACGGTCCTGGAACTCGCCGCCCTGGACGGCCGCGACCCCACGGCGAGCGCCCGCGCCGCGGAACTCCTCGTCCTCCAGGGCGTGTACGAGACCACCCGCCAGGCGCAGGAGGCGCTCGACCGCACCCCGCGCCCGGCCGGCGCCCCCGCCCGCCGGCGGCGATGGGCGGCCCTGTGGACCGTCACCCTGCGCATGGCCCACCTCCTCGGCCTGGTCGCGCCGGCCGGGGAGAGCCAGGAGACGGGCGGGCGCGTACGGCGGGTCGCCGTCCAGCTCCGGGGGTGGTCGCTGCTCGGCGTGGTCTTCCTGGCCGGCCTGGTCGCGCCCCTCGTCTGGCTCCCGTACATGGCGGTGGTCTACCGGCGTGCCGACGCCCGCCTGGCGGACCGCGTCCTCGCCTACTACTTCGCCGCCCCCGCCCCGCGCCGGACCTCCCGCCTCGATCCGGAAGTCCTGGCGGCCGTGCTCCGTGCCCTCGTCTCACTCCTCGTGCCGATCGTCCTGACCGCCGTGGTCTTCCTGACCGGCCTGCGCATCGCCGGGAGCCGCTGGCCCGCCGTCGGCATCCTCCTGGCCACGGCGTCCGCCGGGGCCGGCGCGCTCTGGTACCGCCGCCGGCGGCGCCCCTGACCGTCCCGCGGAGCCCGGCGGGGCGGGCGCCGGCGCTTCCACCGGCGCGTGTTCACAGCAGCCGCAGGTCGCGGGCGCGGCGCACCGCCTCGCCGCGCCGGTTCACCGCCAGCTTCCGGTAGACGCTCTTGAGGTGCGTCTTCACCGTGTTCACGGACACGTACAGGTCGGCGGCGACCTCCTCCGTCGACATCATCCGGGCCACCCGCTCCAGGACGTCGCGCTCGCGCCGGCTCAGTTCCACCGCGACGAGCGGCGGGGGCGGCGACCCCGCACGGGGCTGGTCACCACGTCGCGGTGGGCCGGGCCTGAGCCAGCCCGCCGCCAGCTCGCGGAGCGGATCCGTGGCCAGGAGGGGCCGGATCCACGCTCCCGCGTCGAGGAACGGACGGCGCAGCCGCTCCCGCCTGGCATCGAGGAGCGCCTGCGCCACGAGCCTGCGGGCGGTGGCGGTGTCCCCCGCCCCCTGAGCGGCCCGGGCCCGCACGAGCGCCGCCCGCACGGTCACCCCGGGCCCGGCCGGGCCCTCGGAGCGCATGCCGTCGAGCAGGTCGAGGGCCGCCCCGGTGCGGCCCGCGGCGGCCTGGATCGCCGCGGCCTCCACGGCACACGTGGGCTGGTCGCCGGACACGCGCCGCAGCACCTCGGTGGCCTCGTCCGGCCGTCCCTCGGCCAGGTACGCGGCGGAGGCGACGAGCGCTTCGTGGCCCGCGGCCCAGGGTGAGGCCACGGCGGTGGCGACGGACGGGTCCGCCGCCTCGACGGCGGCTCGTACCTGGCCCCTGACCAGCAGCAGGCGCGCCGTGGCGAGGGCCCGTCCCCCCGCCGTCACCGGATCGGGCGCTCCCGAGGGGAGCCGGGCCGTCTCGTCGAGGAGGGCCTGCGCCCGGTCCAGCTCATGGCGGTCGACGGCCACGGCGGCCAGGACCAGCCGTTCGATGCCGGAGCCGGGGGGCTGGGGCAGGCCGGCCCGCTCCGCCTCGGACACCGCCGCCAGGGCCCTGCGCTCCGCCCGGCCGGGCCAGCCGTTCAGGTAGTCGAGCAGGGCCAGGTGCCCCATCGACTCCTGCCGGGGCAGCACGGTGGAGGCCCTGCCGGGAGTGCCGGCCACGGCGGTCAGGGCGGCGCGCGCCTCCTCGAAGCGCCCCGCCCACAGACGGGCCGACCCCAGGTGGGTCAGCAGCAGGGCGGGGATCTCGGGATGTTCGTCCAAGAGGTGCGCCGGAACCTCCCGCCGCAGCTCATCGGCCGCCCGGGCGGCCTCCTCGGCGCGGGGGGGACACCCGGTCAGCCGGGCGGCCAGCGTCTCCAGCAGCGCTCGGCTCAGCTGGGCCGCCGCCCGGTCGGGCACGTCGGGCGCCGGTTCGGACTCCGCTCCGGACGCCTCGGGAGCCAGCCGTTCCCCGGCGTGGCGCAGGCGCGCCAGACCCCGGCCGAGGTCGCGCCGGGCCAGGTCCCGGGCCGCCCGCACGAGGTCCGTCGCGGGGCTCCTGGCCTCGGGCCCCATGTGGGAGAACAACTGGATCAGCTCGCCCGAGCGCAGGCCGGTGAAGAGCTCGCCGATCGCCATGTCGTCGATGAGGGCCCCGGCGGTGAAATCCCACTCGCCCGCGGCGGCGCCATGGGCGAGTGTCTCCGGCAGGCATCCGTGCCGGCGCAGCCACCGCGCGGCCCGCCGGTGCAGTTCCGGTTCCAGTCCCGGCAGGCGCACGCGCAGATGGGCCCGGAGTATCTCCCCGAACAGCGGGTGGAGCCGGTACCACGAGTGCCCGAGGTGCTCGACGAACGCGTTCGCGCGGTGCAGCCCGGCCAGGATCGGCTCGGCGTCGCTCCGGCCGGTCAGCGCGTCGGCCAGACCCGGACTGAAGCGCTCCAGGACGCTGACCCGCAGCAGCAGGTCCTGGGTCTTCGCCGGCTGCCCCTTGAGGACCTCGGCCAGCAGGAAGTCCGCGATCGTACTGCGGTCCGCCTCGAACTCCTTCAGGTAGCGCTCGGGGTCGGCGCTCTCCCGGGCGGCCAGGGCGGACAGGCGCAGGCCGGCGGCCCAGCCCCGGGTACGGTCCACCAGGGAGCACGCGGCGTCCACCGGCAGAACCAGACCGTGCAGCTCCAGCAGCGCGACGGCCTCCTCCGGGGTGAAGGCCAGCTCGGCGGCGCGGATCTCCGTCAGCTCGCCGGCCGCCCGGTGACGGTGCAGCGGGAGCAGCGGTTCGGTGCGGGTGACGAGGACCAGGTGCAGCCCCCGCCCGGCGTGGCGCAGGACGAACTCCAGCTGCTCCGCGACGTCGGGAGCGGTCACGCGGTCGAACTCGTCGAGCACGACGACCACGGGCCGGTCCTGATCGTCCAGTTCGGCCGCGAGTGCCGCCAGGAGCCGGTCGTCCACCCGGGACGCGTCTGCCGGGCACCCGACCGGGCCGGGCGCCAGCGCACCGCAGGCACGCAGGGCCTGGATGACGTACGCCCAGAAGACCCCCGGGCGCCGGTCCCCCGCTTCCACGGTGAGCCAGGCGACCGGCTGCCGCAGGCCGGCGGCCCAGTCGGCGGCCAGCAGGGTCTTGCCCGCCCCGGCCGCGCCGTTGAGCAGGGTCAACGGTGTCCGCAGGGCCTGGTCGAGGTGATCGGCGAGCCGCTGCCGCCGCAGGAACGTCCCGGGCCGCGCGGGCAGGGCGAATCTGGTGCGCAGGAACGGGTCTCCCGGGGGACCGGCGCGCGAAACGGCCGGCACGATCGGAACGGCCGGTCCTCGCGCGTCCCCGTAGGTCTCGGCCACGGCGCTCACCACCCCTGTCCGTCAGGGTCACGTCATGGGCGGTACTTCCTCACCCAGCATCGCAGTCTTCCTGCCCCGGCGCGCGGCACACCGGGCCGCCGGGCCGCCGGGCCGTTCGCCGGGGGCGGCCGGTCAGCTCCTGGCCGGGTCGGGCCGGAAGGCGTGGAGCGCGTCATGGCCCGGCTGGACGATGCCGTAACTGCTCTCCGGCACCTCGTTCCACGCGCCGGGGAGGTCGCCCAGCGGTTCGGACACCACGAGGCGGGTCTCGTCGGAGATGTCCCGCAGGAACGCGGCGTCCGGGTGGAGCGCGCGCAGGGTGTCCACCCGGGTGCTGAAGTAGAGCGACCGTGAGCGGCCCTCGGTGGAGTAGCGGAAGGCCCATACGCGTTCGCCGTCGGCCACCGCGACGGTCATCTGCAGCGGGTGCGGGATGCCGTGCGCGTGCCCCGCTTCCTCGACCAGGCCGGCCATGCGGGCCACGGCGCCGGGAGGATCCTCCGTCAGACCGAAGGTGAGGGCCAGGAAGAACATGAGCTCCGAGTCGGTGGACCCCTCGATGTCGGGATACAGCGCCGGGTCGACGGCCAGCGCGAGCTCCCGCCGGAGCCGCGGGAACCCGTTGATGGACCCGTTGTGCATCCACATCCAGCGGCCGCTGCGGAAGGGGTGGCAGTTGGTCTGCTGCACGGCGGTCCCGGTCGAGGCCCTGATGTGCGCGAAGAACAGGCCCGAGCGCACGTGGTGGGCGATCTCCAGCAGGTTGCGGTTGTTCCAGGCGGGACCGACGTCCCGCAGCACCGCCGGGGTGTCCGCGTCCCGCGTGTACCAGCCGACGCCGAAACCGTCGCCGTTGGTCGTCTCCACCCCCATGCGGGAGTGCAGGCTCTGGTCGATCAGGGAGCGCTGCGGCTCGAACAGGACCTGGCTCAGCAGGACGGGAGTACCCGAGTAGGCGATCCAGCGGCACATCCTGGGTCCTTCGTTTCTTCCGCGGGCAGGTACCGGGAGCAGCGGTGCCGCCGAGACCCGCGAACCGGTCGCGCGGCACTCGGCGCTTCACACGCCCTCCCGTCGCCGACGGGCACCCCTCAGGCACCGGCCGCGTCACTCATCCACGGTAGGAGCCGCGAGATCCGCGCGCATGTCGGGCTCCCGCCGGCCGAAGTCACCCTGCCGGGGCCGAGCCGCACGGTGAGGGGAAGACCCTCCGTCTCCTTTCCGTCGACCGGGAGAGGCGGCCCTGCAACCGCGGCGTACGAGCGCCTCCTGGGCGCCGGCTTCGACAGCCGCCTCATCAGCACCTGGGCTGATCCATGTCAGCTCGTCGGGCGGGGTGTGCGCGATCCACCAGCCGAACCTTTTCCCATGGCTGTCCACGGCGGTGAAGCTCTTCGCCGCCGACGGGTGGATCGTCCTGACCGACGTGAACGCACCTGCGCCCTCAACGGGCCCTGGCCACCTGACGGCCCCCCTCGGGCACCGGCGAGAGCGGGACCCGGAAGCCATGACGCCTCGGTTCGGATGCTCGGATCCTCGGGTGCTCCAGAGCCCCGCTCACGGGGATCTCGCGGGGGATGGCCGGCCAGTGCTCCGGGTTGACGGCGATACGGGTGACGCGGCCCCACAGGGGATCCAACACGTCCGTGAGCGCCGGCAGTTCACTGAGCAGGTCCCGGGACCGTGGCCACCAGGCTCCGTCCAACAGCCCGCGGGAGGCGCCGTCGGTCTTCAGCGTGAGACGCGTGGCCGGGGCTGCGACGGGCTCGCGGTGCGGCAGGGTGGGGTACAAGGTCGCCGACATGGTGCGGACCCGCCTCCGGGCCACCTGTGCGGCGGCCCGGGTGTCATCCTTCGCCGGGGACGCCCCGGCGTGGAAGCCGGTGTGCGAGATGCCCTCGGTACCGTCCCCAGTGATCCGCGTTCACCGGCGGCGAGGGGCAGTGGCCGCAGGGATGTGCGGTACCTGCCGCCGTGCAACGGTGACGGACGGCGGGGACGGGAGGTCAGCCGCGCCACTCCACCATGAGCAGCGTCGCGTCGTCGCTGGTCTGTCCGCCTCGCGCCCGTTTGAGTGTGTGGGACAGGGAGCGCGTCACTGCCCGGATGCCGCGGCCGGTCCGCTCCAGATGGTTCATACAGTCGATCAGCTGGTCCTCCCCGAACTCCTCCCCGCCGCTCTTGTGTTCCTCGACCACTCCGTCGGTGAAGCAGAGGACTCGGTCCCCGGGCATCAGCCCCAGTTCGCTCACCCGAGGCTCCGAACCGCCCAGGCCGACGGGAAGGGTCGTCGGGGCGACCAGACGCCGTGCGACGCGGTGGTCGCGGACGAGGATCGGCGGGGGGTGTCCGGCGTTGACCCATTGCACCCGTCCCGTCGTCGTGTCCAGCTGTAGCATCTGCGCGGTGACGAAGTGCTCGGGACCGAACTGCTCGGCCACGGCGCGGTCCATGAACGCGTAGATCTCCGACAGTCCGATGCCGGCGCGGCGTGCGTGGCGGTAGCTGCCGATGGCCACGGTGGCCATCGTGGCCGCGTCCAGTCCGTGACCCATCGCGTCGATCATGACCACGTGGAGGACGTCGCCGTTCAGCGCGTAGTCGAAGCTGTCGCCGCCCACGTCGTAGGCCGGTTCCAGGATCCCGGCGACGGCGACCCGGGGCATGATCATGGCCAGCGGTGGCAGCAGGGACCACTGCATCTCCGCGGCGACGCTCATCCCCTCATCGCGTCGGACGTCGAAGAACAGGTCGGAATAGCCGTGCTTGGTCACCAGAAGGTCGGCCACCAGGCCGGAGATTCTGAGCAGCAGGCGGCGGTCGTCGTCATCGACGCTGTCCAGCGTCACCGCCATGACCCCCACCTGGTCACCGCCGTCCAGCAGGGGCAGATGGACCCGGACGCCGTCCTCCTGGGGCACCTCGACAGGGACGGCGTCGAGGAAGCAGCGGCCTGCCTCGGAGTCGTCGATCGGCTGGGGTTTCCCGCCGGTGAGTCCCTCACCGGGCAGCGGTACGAGCACCAACTGGCCGTAGTCCTGCAACAGCACCTGCGGACGGCGGCCACCGAGCCGCTCTGTCACGTCGGCGACCAGGGGCCCGATGAGATGGGGCGGGAGTTCGTGCGCGCTGTCCAGGATCTCTCCGAGGAGCGCTTCCCCGAAGCTTTCGGACCGGTCCGGGCGCCGTCCCGCCGCCATCCCCTCCCCGTCCGCGGTCACGCTTCGGGAGGGGGTGGGCCGGGATGACAACGGATCTGTCGGTGCCATGGCTCCATCATGCGGTCGTGGATGCCCGGCCCGCCGGTCGAGCGGAGCCGGCCGGCTGCTCACCTGGGTCCGGCTCCTCCTTCCGACTCCCAGGCGTCCTGTCCGTCGAGGCCGCTCTCGGCGAGTGCCGGCAGGCGCACTCCCGGCTGTGGCAGGCGGTGTGGCACGCAGCCGTCGCACTGCCGCATCACCGGCGTGCCAAGGGCTGTCCTCCGGCGGACAAGATCAGCACACTGGGGGCGACGGCGCCGTGCAGCCCCACGACCTCACCCATGTTCTGCCAGCCCCAGGGCGGGAAGGCGGCTTGTCCTGACTGGTCGGCAGGATGCAGCAGGGTGACCCCGAGGGAGCAGTGCAGATCTGTGAGCAGACGCTGCCGCAGCCGACGGGCGATGTCGCGGTGCTGTGCGTGCGGATGGGCCACGACCTGGGTGAGGACGACGAACCGTGCCCGGGAAGTGAGCCGCTGGACGGTGGACCCGGACCTCCTCGGCAGTGGTGCCGGGAGCCGGATGCCGGAACAGGCCGCGAGCCGGCTGGAGATCACCCGTCTGCTTGGTCCGGGAGCAGGTGGCCCACTTGCCACCGAAACCGGCCCGCCAAGAGGACGTGGCAGGGGCGAGCATGTAGCGGAGGAAGGCGACGACTTGATCACAGCCGCCCGGAACTGCCCGACCGCAGTCCTGGCTCCCCCCCCTTCGGCCGGGCGGCCAGCCGCTGGGAGGAACACCTCGACCGCGCGGGCCTGTGGCTCACCTCCGCCCAGGACTTCCACGACTCCCGACAGGGCCGCTGGCCCGCCACCCTGCTGATCACCGCACGCAAGCTCTGACACCTGCCCCGGCTTCCGCGGAGGAACGCCATGTGTCCTCGATGTGCCCTGGCCACCTGACGGCCCCCCTCGGGCACCGGCGGGAGCGGGACCCGAGAGCCCCGCCCGAACCCACCGAAACCCCAGCTCAGGGCCAGACAAGGCAATACGGCTGATGCCCCGCCTCATGCAGCCGGTGGCTGAAGTCCTGCCACTCGTGCAGCAGCTGGTACACGTTGAACGCGTCCCGCGGGCCCCCGCGGTCCGGGACCGTGGACCAGATGAAGGCCGCGGCGCCCACCGCCTCCTCGCCGATGCCGCGGAGCGGGTCGACGACCGTCATGGGGAGTTTGACGACCGCGTAGTCGGGATGCAGGACGACCAGTTCCAGGGGTGGCACCTTGTGCAGCGGGACGCCCTCGATGCCGGTCAGGACCATCGCGGCCATCGTCTCCGGCTTGATCTTGGTGAACATGCCGTTCATGCCCAGCTCGTCGCCGCCGAGTTCCTCGGGCCGCATCGAGATGGGGACGCGGGCAGCGGTCGCCCCGTCCGGCGCGCCGAAGTATTTGTACGTCACCCCCACCCGACCACCATTCCTGCTCCCCGCCCGCAGGCGGTCGGCCCGGTGGTCGAGCCGGCGGTCGGCCGGCCGGTCCAGGCTGCGGCCCTGCCGCTGGTCGAGCTCGCGGTCGAGCTCCCGGTCGATCTGCCGGTCGTACCGCTCGGGCTCGCTCGGTACACCCTGCGTCTGACGGGCGTCAGACTGTCGTGCTTCCTGACGTGTCTCGGTCGTTTCCTCCGCGTCGCGCCGGTGCCTTCCCCGCCGGGCACGTCGAGGACCCAGGTCATCAGTCCCCTCGCCCAGTCCGCCACCGCGATGCATATCTCCACCCGACTGCTTTTCTAGGACGCGTGGCCCCCGCCGCGCAACCCGATCATCGTGTCAGTGACCTCCCCCACGGCCGCCCGCCGAAACGTGCGGTGGAACAACAGTCCACGGGTTCTGTCCGGCCCCTGATCATCCGGCACTGATGAGTACGTGCGTATGGGCTCTGTGTATCAGGTCTCAGTCTCGCAGATGCCCGCCCCATGGCGGTGCCTCGATCCCGAGGTCGAGCCCGGTCCGGCGGGCACGCGGCCTACCCTGAGGGGGTCACCCCGCAACCGGAGTCCGAGAAGCCGGAGAAGTCGCACGTCATGAGTGCCATGAGCGAAACGCCCTATCCCTACGACGCGCCCGTCTCACAGGCGCTCTTCGACCGCGCCTCCGTCGTCACCCCGGGTGGCGTGAACTCCCCGGTGCGCGCCTTCCGCGCCGTCGGCGGCACCCCCCGCTTCATGGTGTCGGGCAAGGGGCCCTACCTCACCGACGCCGACGGCCGCGAGTACGTCGACCTCGTCTGTTCCTGGGGGCCCATGATCCTCGGGCACTCGCACCCCGAGGTCATCGCCGCCGTGCAGGAGGCCGTGGGCCGCGGTACGTCCTTCGGGACGCCCGGCGAGGGCGAGGTCGCGCTCGCCGAGGAGATCGTCGCCCGCGTCGAGCCCGTCGAGCAGGTCCGGCTCGTCAGCAGCGGCACCGAGGCGACCATGTCCGCGATCCGGCTCGCCCGCGGCTTCACCCGGCGGTCGAAGGTGATCAAGTTCGCCGGCTGCTACCACGGGCACGTCGACTCGCTGCTCGCCGCGGCCGGGTCCGGGGTCGCCACCTTCGCGCTGCCCGACACCCCGGGGGTCACCGGCGCGCAGGCCGGCGACACGATCGTGCTGCCGTACAACGACCTGGAGGCGGTGCAGGAGGCGTTCCACCGGCACCCGGGCGAGATCGCCTGTGTGATCACGGAGGCGGCCCCGGGCAACATGGGCGTCGTGCCGCCCGCCCCCGGGTTCAACCAGGGCCTGAAGGACGCCTGCCGGAAGAACGGCGCCCTGTTCATCTCCGACGAGGTGATGACCGGGTTCCGCACCAGCCGCGCCGGCTGGTACGGCGTGGAGGGCGTCAAGCCCGACCTCATGACCTTCGGCAAGGTCATGGGCGGCGGTTTCCCGGCCGCCGCCTTCGGCGGGCGGGCGGACGTCATGGCCCACCTCGCCCCCGCCGGGCCCGTCTACCAGGCCGGCACCCTCTCCGGGAACCCCGTCGCCACCGCCGCCGGCCTCGCCCAGCTGCGGCTGCTCGACGACGCCGCGTACGACGCCGTCGACGCCGTGTCCGCGCAGATCCAGGCCCTGGTCACCGAGGCGCTGAGCAAGGAGGGCGTGGCGCACCGGCTCCAGACGGCCTCCAACATGTTCTCGGTGTTCTTCACGGACCGGCAGGTCCGCGACTACGAGGACGCCAAGCGGCAGGAGTCGTTCCGCTTCACCGCGTTCTTCCACTCGCTGCTGGCGGACGGCGTCTACCTGCCGCCGTCGTCCTTCGAGTCCTGGTTCGTGTCCACGGCCCACGACGAGCGGGCCCTTCAGAAGATCGCCGACGCCCTTCCGGCGGCGGCCCGGGCGGCTGCGGAGGCCACGGCGGAATGAGCATCTCCCCCGACAGCAAGGACATCACCGTCGTCCACCTGATGCGGCACGGCGAGGTGGAGAACCCGGACGGGATCCTGTACGGGCGGCTGCCCGGCTACCACCTGTCCGAGCTCGGCCGGCAGATGGCCGACCGCGTCGCCGAGCACCTGGCCACGCGGGACGTGACCCATGTCTGCGCCTCGCCGCTGGAGCGGGCGCAGGAGACCGCCACCCCGATCGCCAAGGCGCACGGTCTCGACCTGGACACCGACGAGCGGCTGATCGAGGCCGACAACGTCTTCCAGGGCAAGACGTTCGGCGTCGGGGACGGCGCGCTGCGCAAGCCCGACAACTGGAAGCACCTGGTCAACCCGTTCCGGCCGTCCTGGGGCGAGCCGTACCTCGACCAGGTCGTACGGATGATGGGCGCGCTGAACGCGGCCAAGGACCGGGCGCGCGGGCACGAGGCGGTGCTGGTCAGCCACCAGCTGCCGATCTGGATCGTGCGGTCGTACGTCGAGCGGCGGCGGCTGTGGCACGACCCGCGCAAGCGGCAGTGCACGCTCGCCTCCCTGACGAGCTTCACCTACCAGGGCGACAGGATCGTGTCCGTGGGCTACAGCGAGCCCGCGATCGACCTCGTCCCGGTCCATCTGCGCGCCGGTGCCAGGCCCCAGAAGGGCAAGGGCACGGCCCAGGGGAAGGCCTTCGGCGCGTGACGGTCCAACGGCCGTATCAGAGCGTCCGTTTGGTGTGACCTAGGGTGCTTTTGCCGGGGATCTTGCGAAAAACATAAGAATCGGCGGAACCTCCCCGATCGTCCCGTCCTCTGACTGGGTGACCAGCAGGCAGCGACGATCGGGGATTTCCATGCGCACCTTCTCTCGGACCCTCTCCCGGAGGGGAGTACTCGGCTTCGGTGCGGGCGCGGCGGCCGCCGCCTCGCTCGCCGGCTGCGGCAGTCCCACGTCCTCGGACGGAGGCCGGCACCCGAACGGTTCCGGCCAGGGCCGGCCGGCGCCCGGGGACGGGAGCGGTGCGCGTCCGGCCCGGCCGATCGGCGACGGCTCGACCTCCTTCACCGGCCGGCAGCCGCACCAGCCGGCCGAGCCCGAGCCGCTGGAGCCGGGGCAGACCCCGCCGCAGTTCGTGATCTTCTCCTGGGACGGTGCCGGCGAGGTCGGCAACGGCCTCTTCCCGCGCTTCCTTGACCTGGCCAGGGAGCACGACGCGAGCATGACCTTCTTCCTGTCGGGGCTGTACCTGCTGCCCGAGTCGAAGAAGCGGCTGTACGACCCCCCGAACAACCCGCGCGGCGCCTCCGACATCGGATACCTCACCGACGAGCACATCAAGGCCACGCTGAAGAACGTGCGCCGGGCCTGGCTGGAGGGCCACGAGATCGGCACCCACTTCAACGGGCACTTCTGTGCCGGCGCCGGCACGGTGGGCAACTGGACCCCACAGCAGTGGCGCAGCGAGATCCGGCAGGCCAAGGCGTTCGTGAAGGAGTGGCGGACCAACACCGGCTGGACCGATCTGCCGCCGCTGCCGTTCGACTACGACAAGGAGCTGGTCGGCGGCCGTACGCCCTGCCTGCTCGGCCAGGACAACCTGCTCCCCGTCGCGCGCGAGCTGGGCTGGCGCTACGACGCCTCCTCGCCGGGCGGCCGGCAGACCTGGCCGGTGAAGAAGTCGGGGATCTGGGACCTGCCGTTGCAGCAGATACCTTTCCCCGGACGTTCCTTCGAGGTCCTGTCCATGGACTACAACATGCTCGCCAACCAGTCCGTGAACTCCACCAAGGCGCCCTCCCACAACTACCCGGGGTGGCGGAAGCAGTCCGCACAGGCGTACATCCAGGGATTCAGGCGGGCATACGAGACGAATCGGGCGCCCTTCTTCGTCGGGAACCACTTCGAGCAGTGGAACGGCGGCATCTACATGGACGCCGTCGAGGAGGCGTTCAAGCACATCGCGCGGGAGAAGGAGAAGGGGGCCGACGTGCGGCTGGTCTCCTTCCGGCAGTTCGTGGACTGGATGGACGTGCAGAAGCCCGAGGTGCTCGCCAGGCTGCGCACGCTCCAGGTCGGACAGCGGCCCGCCGGGGGCTGGAAGGAGTTCCTGCGGGAGGCCCGGTCCGCCTCCGGCGATGCGGCCTGATGTCCCGAATGTCCTGTGTAAATACGCCCTGAAATGGGGTTTTCCGCCCGGCAGGGGGGTGCGCGAGATCCCCGGAACAGGCATGCGAAACTTTTCACATGAGTACCCGTAGCCGCGCCGTCCTGCTCACCGCTGTGGCCGCCGTCGCGGCCCTGACCCTCTCCGCGTGCGGGAAGGGCGGCACCTCCGGTGGCGGAGGCGACACCAACTTCATCACCGGCGACCTCGGCATCGACACCGTGCCGGCCGGCGAGCGTGCCACCGCCCCGGACCTGTCCGGCCGGACGATCGACGGCAAGGACCTCGACGTCGCGGACTACAAGGGCAAGGTCGTCGTCCTCAACTTCTGGGGCTCCTGGTGCGGGCCGTGCCGGCAGGAGGCGCAGTACTTCGCGAAGGTGTCGAAGGCCTACGAGGGCAAGGGCGTGCAGTTCGTCGGTGTCAACACCCGGGACAGCAGCACCACCCCGGCGGTCGCCTTCGAGAAGGAACACGGCGTCGAGTTCCCGAGCCTGTACGACCCCACGGGCAAGCTGATGCTGCGCTTCGAGAAGGGCACCCTCAACCCGCAGCTCATCCCCTCCACGCTCGTCATCGACCGGCACGGGAAGGTCGCCGCGCGGGCCCTGGAGGCGCTCGACGACACGAGCCTGCGCAAGATGCTCGAGCCGGTCCTCGCGGAGAAGTGACGTGAGCGCACTGCTGACGCTGGCCGCGACGGCCGGCCCCGGGCAGAACGAGACGGTCCTGCACGGCGCCCTGCTGGTCGCCCTGCCGGTCGCCCTGCTCGCCGGGCTCGTCTCCTTCTTCTCACCCTGCGTGCTGCCGCTGGTCCCCGGCTACCTCTCCTATGTGACGGGCGTCGCGGGCACCGACCTGGCCGAGGCCAGGCGGGGGCGGATGGTCGCCGGAGCCTCCCTGTTCGTCCTCGGCTTCAGCGCCGTGTTCGTCTCCAGCGGGGCGCTCTTCGGCTACTTCGGCGCCAGCCTGATCGACTACCAGGGCATCCTGTCCAAGGTGCTCGGCGCCCTCATGATCGTCATGGGCGTGTTCTTCATGGGGCTGCTGCCCTGGTTCACCATGCGCGAGTTCCGCTTCCACAAGCGGCCGACGGGCGGCCTGCTCGGCGCGCCGCTGCTCGGCGCCCTGTTCGGCGTCGGCTGGACGCCCTGCATGGGCCCGACCCTGTCGTCGGTGAACCTGCTCTCCTTCAACGAGTCCAGCGCCGCCCGGGGCTCCCTGCTGATGGTCGTCTACTGCCTCGGCCTGGGCCTCCCGTTCGTCCTCACCGCGATCGGCTTCCGCAAGGCCCTCGGTGCCTTCGCCTGGGTCAAGCGCCACTATGTGTGGGTGACGCGCATCGGCGGCTCGATGATGATCCTGACCGGTGTCCTGCTGCTGACCGGCGCCTGGAACGGTCTGATCCAGCAGATGCAGACCTGGTCCGACGGCTTCAATGTGGGGATCTGACCGATGAGCAAGACCGACACCGGCACGAGCCGGGAGCAGGAGGACCTGGGGGCGGCCGGTTCCCAGCTGTCCACCGCGCCGCAGGAGGAGCAGTCGAGCCTGCCGGGCCTCGGTGTCCTCGGCTGGGTCCGCTGGTTCTGGCGGCAGCTGACCTCCATGCGGGTGGCGCTGCTGCTGCTCCTGCTGCTCTCGCTCGGCGCGATCCCCGGCTCGCTGATCCCGCAGACCGGGATCGACGCCGCCAAGGTCGAGGAATTCCGCGAGGCGCACTCCACGCTCGCGCCGGTCTACGACAAGCTCGGCCTGTTCAACGTCTACAGCTCGGTGTGGTTCTCCGCCGTCTACATCCTGCTGTTCGTGTCCCTCATCGGCTGCATCGTGCCGCGCACCTGGCAGTTCGTCGGCCAGCTGCGCGGCCGTCCGCCGGCCGCGCCCAAGCGGCTGACCCGGCTGCCCGCGTACACGACCTGGCGGACGCGGGCCGAGCCGGAGCAGGTCCACGAGGCCGCGCTCGCGCTGCTGAAGAAGCGCCGCTTCCGCGCCCACCTCGCCGGTGACGCCGTCGCCGCCGAGAAGGGCTACCTGCGCGAGCTGGGCAACCTGGTCTTCCACGTCGCGCTGATCGTGATGCTGGTCGCCTTCGCCTCGGGCCAGCTGTTCAAATCGGACGGCACCAAGCTGATGGTGGAGGGCGACGGCTTCGCCAACGCGCTGCCGATGTACGACGACTTCAAGTCCGGCAACCTCTTCGACAACGACGACCTGGTCCCGTTCAGCTTCGACCTCGACGACTTCCGGGCCACCTACGAGGTCAGCGGACCGAACAAGGGCACCCCGCGCACCTTCGAGGCGAGGATCCGCTACAGCGAGGGCGCGTACGGCGCGCAGAAGTCGACCACCGTCAAGGTCAACGAGCCGCTGGAGATCGGCGACGCCAAGGTCTACCTGGTCAGCCACGGCTACGCGCCGGTGGTCACCGTCCGGGACGGCAAGGGCGAGGTCCTCTACCGCGACGCCGTGCCGCTGCTGCCGCTCGACGGCAACGTCACCTCCAACGGTGTGGTGAAGGTGATGGACGGCTACCGCGACGCCAAGGGCAAGAAGGAGCAGCTCGGCTTCCAGGCGTTCTTCGTGCCGACCTTCGACCCGCGCAGCGGCACGATGCTCTCGCAGTACCCGGCGCTGGTGAACCCGCTGCTCGCGGTGAACGCCTACCACGGCGACCTGGGTGTGGACTCGGGCATCCCGCAGAGCGTGTACCAGCTGGACAAGACCCACATGAAGGCGTTCAAGGACGCCAAGGGCCAGCTGCTGAAGAAGCTGCTCAAGCCGGGCGACACGCTGACGCTGCCGAACGGCGCGGGCTCGATCACCTTCGAGAAGGACGTCAAGGAGTGGGCCGGCTTCGAGATCGTGCAGGAGCCGGGCGGCGGCTGGGCGCTCGGCGGTGCCCTCGCCGCGATCTTCGGTCTGGCCGCGTCCCTGTTCATCCAGCGCCGCCGCGTGTGGGTGCGGGCGGTGCGCGGTGCCGACGGTGTCACGGTGGTCGAGATGGCCGGGCTCGGCCGCAGCGAATCCGCGAAGGTGCCCGAGGAACTGGGCGACCTCGCCGTCATCCTCTACGACCAGGCGCCGGGGGCTCCCGACCCCGGCGACGACTCCGCAGCACCCCCCGACCCGCAAGCCGTTCCTGCCGAAGGGGCTGAGAAGTGACTCTCGCCGCCGCCACCAACGAACATCTCGCGAGCATCAGCAACACGCTGATCTACTCGTCGATGGCCGTCTACACCCTGGCCTTCTTCGCCTACATCGCCGAGTGGCTGTTCGGCAGCCGCAGCAAGGTGGCGCGCACGGCCGCCGCGCTGACGCCGCGCGCCGAGGCCGCGAAGGCTCCCGCCGTCACCGTGCAGCAGGCCGGCGGCACCGCCGTGCTGGAGCGGCCCAAGGTCGTCGTCCGCTCGGCCTCCGGCGCGCGGGACGTGCCGGACGGGCCCGGTGCGCACGGCGGCGACGCGCAGGGCGACCTCTACGGCCGGGTCGCCATCTCCCTCACCGTGCTCGCCTTCCTGGTGGAGCTGGGCGGTGTCGTCACCCGCGCGGCCTCCGTGGAGCGGGCGCCGTGGGGCAACATGTACGAGTTCAACATCACCTTCTCCACGGTGGCCGTCGGCGTGTACCTGGGCCTGCTGGCGCTGAAGAAGAACGTGCGCTGGCTCGGCCTGTTCCTCGTCACGACGGTCCTGCTGGACCTGGGCCTCGCGGTCACCGTCCTGTACACGGCCAGCGACCAGCTGGTGCCGGCCCTGCACTCGTACTGGCTGTACATCCACGTCTCCACCGCGATCTTCTGCGGCGCGGTGTTCTACGTCGGCGCGGTCGCCACCGTCCTGTACCTGTTCAAGGACGCGTACGAGACCAAGCTCCAGTCGGGCGGCCGGCCCGGTTCGTTCGCCACCTCGGTGCTGGAGCGGCTGCCCGCCTCCGCCTCCCTGGACAAGTTCTCCTACCGGGTCAACGCGGCCGTCTTCCCGCTGTGGACGTTCACGATCATCGCGGGCGCCATCTGGGCGGGCGACGCCTGGGGCCGCTACTGGAACTGGGACCCGAAGGAGACCTGGTCCTTCATCACCTGGATCGCCTACGCCGGCTACCTGCACGCGCGGGCCACGGCCGGCTGGAAGGGCCGCAAGGCCGCCTACCTGGCGCTGCTCGCCTTCGGCTGCTGGCTGTTCAACTACTACGGCGTCAACATCTTCGTCAGCGGCAAGCACTCCTACGCGGGGGTGTGACCGCGCCGGGTGCGCGGGCCGCGGCCCGGGGGCAGGCTGGTGTCATGAGCGGTTCCATCGCGCAGGGCACCAGCCAGACCCACGGGAACACGCACATCCTGCACTTCACGGTGCGGATCCCGCGGCCCATGGAGGACCTCTGGCCGGCGGTGGCCACCCCGGAGGGACTGGCGGCCTGGTTCACCGCCGCGGACGTGCTCGAACCCCGGCTCGGCGGCGCCGTCACCCTGCGTGACCTGGGCGGCGGGCAGGTCACGGCCTGGGACGTGGACCGGGTCGCCGAGTACACGGTGGAGGGCGGCGGGCGGATCCGGTTCCACCTGGAGCGGGAGGGCGAGCACGGCAGCGCGCTCCGCCTCACGCACGAGTTCCAGGGCGAGGAGGAGTCGGAGCGGCGCTGGCGGACCCGCTTCGAACGCCTGATCGAGCTCCTGGACTCCCCGCACGACGCGGCCGGTCCGGGTTCCGGACGCCCCGCGGCGCCCCCCGAGCCGTCCGATCCCCTTCCCGGCCAGTTCACCTAGGACGTCACCCAGGACGTCACCCGGGACGTCACCCAGGGCGGCACCCAGGGCGGCCCCTGGGACACCGCCCGGGACGTCACCTAGGACGGCGGCAGGCACTCCTTCGCCGGCGGTTTCCCCTCCGGCCAGGCGATCCGCACGAACCGCGAGCCGCCCTCGGGGGTCAGCTCCACGACCGGTACCGCCTTGTCGTACGGGTTGCCGTGCACGTCCAGGCAGATCCAGCCGCTCGCCCCGGCCACCCGCAGCGAACCCTTGACCTGCGGCCACTGGAGACCGACGTCCGCGAGCGTCGGAACGGTCCGGCCGGCCGGCACCGCCTCGCGGATGCCGTGCACCGCCAGCCGCAGGGCGTCGTAGCCGATGATCAGCTGCCCGTCGTCCAGGGCGGTCGAGCCGATCGGGCCCATCGGCTCGCGGGCCGCCGCCGTCAGCAGGTCGCGCAGCGCCGTGAAGTCGGCCGCCGAGCCGCCCGTGCGCGCCGGGTCCTTCGTCCAGGCGTCCGGGTGGGCGAGCGAGGTGTAGCGGACGGAGAGGTTGTGCCGGAGCGCGCCGCGGTCCAGCTCCTTCTCGTGGGTCAGGTACGACGCCTCGTCACCGGTCAGCACCGTGAACTTCCGGTCCTGGCAGCCGCGCCCGCCCAGCGCGTTGATGAACTGGCGCAGCTGGGTGTGGCGGCCCGCGAACAGGATCGTGTCCGTCTCCCGGGACGTGTCGCACACCAGGTGGGTGATCTGCCGGAAGGTGTTCGCGGTCGTCCCCTCCTCGCTGCGGTCGGCGGGCGGGGTGAACGGCTGCGGCTCGTACGGCGATCCCTTGATCAGCGCCGCGAAGGAATGCCGGAGCGTCCGCGTGTACGGGTCGCCGGGCTTGTCGTACACCAGCAGTGCCTTGCCCGCGCTCACCTTGGCGAAGGAGGCCAGCGCGCGGGCCTCGTCGGTGTTGGTCGGCGCCACCCGGGCGAGCCCCGGGAACGGGTCCCTGCCCCGCTGCCCGTTGGCGAGGTCGTCGGCGGTGATCGAGGAGCCGACCACCGGGATGCCCTGCCGGGTCAGCTCCCGGACCGCCTGCTTGTTGGGGTCGGTGCTCTGCCCTATGCCGACGACCGCCCGCAGCCGGTCCGGGCCCGTCGTCATCGCCGCCAGCTGCGTGACCGTCGGCCGCCAGTGCGCGCCGGTCGCCCCCGGGTTGGCGAGCACCAGCCGGATCTGCGGGCGCTGCCCGTTGGCGTCGTGATTGGCCTGGTACTGCGCCAGATAGGCGCCCTGCAGCTGGTGGCGGATGTCGTTCAGGTTGGTCGGCGACCCGGAGGTGTACGGCAGCATCATGGCCACCGTCACGTATCCGCCGGGCTTCAGCCGGTCGTTCTCCCGGCCGATGGCCTCGACGACGTCCCGCAGGAGGGGCTGCCGGAAGTCGTACGGCCCGCTCGCCACGCCCACGCACTCGTCGGTGCCCGCCGGCCGGCTCACCCCGGCCGCGCACCCGCGGTCGTCGTGCGTGAGGGACCGTACGGCGAACACCGCCCCGGCCACCACGGCCGCCACCACCAGCAGGCCGAGGTAGCGGCGCAGCGGGATCTCCCACACGTCCTCGCGCAGCCAGGTGCCCACGCCCCTGCGTGCCATCACGCCTCCCCCTCGTCGTCCGGCCCGCCGGCCGCGTCCTCGCCGTCCTCCGGGCCGTCCATCGGACGCCCGGCCAGCGCCGCCGCCGGCCAGTTCCGGGAGGTCCGCCACAGCAGCGCGTTGGCCGCCGGCCGCAGGTTGGACAGCTGCTCCAGCTCGAAGCGGAGCCGGTCGCACACCTGCGGGTCGGGCAGCACCAGGGGATCGGCGAGCAGCCACACGGCGTGCAGCAGCCGCCGCACCCGCAGGTGCAGTACGGCGTCCACGCCCTCCGGCGGATCGTGCTCGGCGTCCGTGCGGCCGAGCGCGACGGCGGCCCGCCGGTCGTCGCGGCCGGTGAAGTCGCGGCCCTCGGCGTCGTGCGCGTGGAAGTAGGGCGCGGACGCGATGAAGCGCACGGTGCGCAGCCAGGCCCGCGGGTCCGCGGTGGGGAAGGTGTCGCGCAGGTGGGCGACCGCCGCCTCCGTGTCCCCGAGGGCGAGTTCGTGGTGCAGCCGGTAGCGGGCGTGCCCGGCGTCGGGATAGTGGGCGATCAGCGTCTCGTGCGCGGTGCGCCAGGACGCGTGGTCGGCGTCCCGCAGGTGCAGCCGGAGCAGCAGCAGCGTCCGCACGAACGGATCGCCGACGAACCGGCCCGGCACCGCGGGCAGCCCCTCCTCGGCGAGCAGGGTCTGCAGCGCCCGGACGCTCGCCGGGCCGAAGGTGTCCGGCAGCAGCGCCGCGGCCAGCGCACAGGCCGAGCCGTGGTCGTGGGCCGCGGCCAGCACGGTCAGCTCCTCCAGGTGCTCGGCCGGCACCAGCCGGTCCAGCAGCGCCTCGTAGGCGGGCACCGCCGGCCGGTCCTCCGCGGGCCGTAACCCGGCCGTGAGGAGCTCGCCCAGTGAGCCGGCCCGCGGCAGGGACTGCGCGGCCGACTCCGCCAGCAGCCCGATGCCCAGCGGGTTCCCGCCGGTCAGCCGGTGCGCGGCGGCCGGCAGTTGCGGCGGGATGAGGGCGTCCCCGCAGACCGCGCCGACGATGTGCAGGGTGTCGTCCGGGCTCAGCGGCGGCAGCGCGAGCAGCAGCGCCCGGGAGGAGGGGGCCGCGTCCGGCGCCCACTCGCAGCGCCGGGCCACCTCCGGCAGCTCCCGCCGCACCGCGCCCGGCAGCTCCTCGCGGGCCTCGCCGCGCCGGGCCGCGACGAACGCCACCCGGTCCGCGATGCCCTCGGTGCGGTCCCGCAGCACGGCCGCCACCAGCCCCGGGCCCGGCGCCGACTGCGCGTTGTCCAGCAGCACCAGCGGCCGGCCCAGCCGCTGCATCCGCGGCAGCACCCCCGCGTACGCCTCCGTCAGGTCGGCCAGCAGGGCCCGCACCAGATACCGCTCGGCGTGCTCCCGGGAACCGCCGCCGTCCCGGAAGTGCTGGGACAGCAGCATCAGCCCGCGCTGGGCGTTGCCGCCCGCGTTCGGGTACGTCCGGTACCACACCGACGCCTTCTGCTGCCGGCGGCTGCTGAACCCCTCGGCGACGGACTCCAGGGTCGCCTCGATGGCGCTGGACACCAGCGGCCCGGTGCCGGTGGCCGCGGCGACCACCTTGGCCGTGACCTTCCCGGCCCAGCGCCCGGCCAGCCCGCTGATCCAGGACCCGCCCTCGTTCAGCAGCAGGATCCGCTCGACCTCCCGGCGGATCCGCTCCGAGTCGGCGTCGCCCCAGCCGCCCGCGGCCACCGCGACCAGGCCCGGCATCAGCCGCGGGAACGTGATCCGCCCGGCGCCCGTCACCGGTGCCGCGAGCTGCTCGGCGACCACGAGCAGCGCCTGTGCGAGCGGCGACCAGGAAGCGGCGGGCCGCTCCGCGGGCGGCGCCCTGAACTGGTCCTCCGCGCAATCGATCAGCGCGACCGGCGTGTGTCCCCGATAGGCGTCCCGCAGCTCCGCGAGAACCGCGCTCTTACCGAGCCCGCGCGCCCCGGTGAGCACCACGAACGGCGGTTCGTCCGGATGCTCGTACGGATGTGCGCGGTGCTGGTGCGGGCGCAGGCCCACGAGCCGCGGCGCGAGGCCGGCCGGGTCGGCGTCGAGCAGCGCCCCGCGTCCGTGCAACCGTCTGTGCACCGCATTCCCCCCTCAACAACAGTGTAGAAAGGGGAAGTTGCTCCCACCAGGGTCCGTGGTGTCCGTTGGGTTACGAAACCGCCGGGAGACTGCCGTGGGTCACCGAGGCGATCCGGTCGCGCAGCCGCTCCACGTACAGGCGCATGTTCTTCGCCGCGATGTCCGTGTCCGGGTACCGGCTCGCCAGCCACAGTCCCTCGGGCAGCCGGTTCACCCACACGCAGACCTGGTCCCCGTACGACACCCGCAGCAGCCCGTGCGCCTTCAGCTCCGCCCACCGCTCGGCGCCCGGGATGCCGCGGGCGTCGAGGTAGGAGACGATCGAGTACAGGTCCGGGGAGGTGGGCCGGAAGTCCGCGCCGAGCAGGCGCAGCACCCGGGCCAGCGGCATGCGGGCCAGCGCCCGGTTGGCCTGGAGTTCGGCGCGCACCGACCGCAGGGCCTCCGGGAAGCCGCGGGTGCGGCCCACGGGCACCTCGATCGGGGCGCCGCCCACGTACCAGCCCACCGAGTCGCTCCACCGCGTCTTGACCCGGGTGTGGAAGGGCACGACCGTCCGGTACACCTGCTGCCCGCCCAGTTCGTGGACGATGAGCCCGGTCGCGGCCAGCAGGCCGACCAGGCTGCCGCCGTAGGGCCGGCAGTACGCCTCGAAGGCCGCCGCCGCGTCGGCGTCGGCCAGCGGCTCGCACAGCATCTGCTGCCGGGGCAGCGGGCCGCCCGGCTCCAGGCCGAGGTCGACCGGGAAGCCGGGGAGCGTGCCGTCGCAGCGGCGGATGAACTCCCGCCAGCGGTCCACGACCGCGTGCCGCCCGTCGATGCCGTCCGCGTCGGCCCGCTCGATCTCGCAGAAGTCGACGTAACTGGCCGCGGGCGGGCCGGCGGCGCCGGCGGCCCCGGTGACGCCCGCCGCGTACAGTTCGTGGACCTCGGCGGGGACCCGGTGCAGTGAGTAGGCGTCGACGTTGCTGTGGTCGAAGGCCATGTACACGCTGGCGCCGTCGTCCCGGACGACCGCCGTGTAGATGAGGTTGGGCCAGCTCAGGGCGTCCGCGACCGTGTCGAAGCGGTCCTGGAGGTGCCGGACGAGACCGTCCGCGTCGGGGAAGTCGCCCGACTCCGTGCGGGACAGGGACACGTCGGCCGCGTCGAGGGTGAACCGGCGCAGTTCGTCGCCGTCCCAGCGGAAGCCGCTGCGCAGCGTCTCGTGCCGTACGGTCCAGGAGCGCAGGGCGTGTTCCAGCGCGTCCAGGTCGACGGGGCCGGGCAGGTCGAAGGCGGTGCCGAGCCAGGTCGGCACGAACAGCCCGGCCTCGCGGACGGACCTGGCCGTCCTGATGTGCGACTCCTGGATGTAGGCGGGCGGCCGGGAGTCCTCCGGGAGCGCCGTCGCCGCCGCGACGGTCGCCGGGCTCAGCGTCCACTCGACGAGTCGTCCCGGCCGGACCTCGCAGCGCTGGATGTCAGTGATTCGCACGCGTCTCCCATCACAGAAGGGGCCCCTGGATGCGGGCCCCCTTGATGGCAATGCCGTGGGACGCGGCCGGGACATGCCCGCGCGGTCCATTTCAACGGAACGGATGGCGGGCCGAACACGGGAGTGGACAACCGGCGCTGACGGACCGGCGGAAACCGCCGGCCCGTGCGGCGGGACGCCGGGGGTGGCCCTAGCCCCCCAGCAGCCCGGTGATCGCCTGGATGGCCTGGGCCACCGGCTGGCCGACCGTGCCGACGGTGGCGGCGATCCCGGCGATCGCCATCAGCGCGCGGTGCCGCTCCTGCGCGGGGACGGCGGCGTCGGCGCTGAGCGCGGGCAGGGACTCGTCGAGCAGCTGGGCGCTGGCGGCCGGCACCTGGGCGCGCAACTCACCGATCAGCCGGTGCAGTTCGGCCAGGGCGGCGACCAGCTCCGGGCTCTGGCCGGCCGCGCCGGTGCCCACCTGGGTCTTGACGATGCCCTGGTTGCCCTGGCCGCCGTACATGTTGACGCTGTCGCCGTAGTAGTAGCTGTTGCCGCTCATCGCGAGACCCCCGTGTTCCCGTTGCCGCCGTACATGTTGACGTTGTCGCCGAAGTAGTAGTGGTCCGCCGAGACGGTGAGCTGCTCCACCGTCACCCGGAACTCGGTGTCGGGGTGGTCGAGGGCGTACGAGATCTGGCCCACGAGCTGGTCCAGGTACCGGGCGTCCTGGCTGGTGACCAGCGCGGTGGAGGCGCCGGACGTCTCGACGGCGAGGACGTGCTGGGGCGGTGCCGTCAGGACCGACATCATGTCCACGAAGAAGTAGACGACCGCGGCGAAGCCCAGGAACCAGACCCAGCCCACGTAGCCGGCCATGCCCGAGTCGCCGTCCCCCAGGGCCAGGGCGGGCAGGCCCGGCAGCATGGCGATGAACGCGACGACCAGCGTCCCGGCGAAGTACCGCAGGAACCGCAGCACCGCCTCCTTGCGCCTCGGCCGCAGGACGAAGGTGTAGACGCGGGCGATGTTGCGCAGCGGGTAGACCGCCGAGCCGATCCACAGGATGCGCTTGCTCACCCGCAGCTCGATGGCGACCGGCGTCCGGGCGGGCGGCGGCACGTCCGGCATGGGCGGCCCGGTGTACACGGTGGCGGGCGGTTCGGCCGGCGGGCCGGCGGGCGGTCCGGGCGGCGGGGCGGCCGGTGCCCTCGGCGGTGCCTGCGCCGGGCGCTCGGGCGGCTTGCCGGTCTCCATGGGTCCCCCAGAGGTCAGATGATCATCGTCTACTACCGGTGACGACCATTAACCACACGCCGGGGCGGCCCTGGCAAGTCGTTATGAACGAACAGTTCCGGAAGTGTCTGACGGGCATTCACATACGTGTCAAACGGCGTTGGTTGAACGTTCCGCCCGGCGTCGTCCCGGGCGTGCACGATCCTGCCCCCGCCGACGCAGGAGTACGGGTGGCCACACACACAGCCGACAGTGACAGAACCCGTCGACACGGCGAGCCGCGCCTGAGGGTCGGCGCCCCGGCGGTCGCGCCCCCGCGGCGCTCCCGGGCGCGCCGGTTCCTCCCGCCCGTGGTGGCCGCCGCCACCGCGCTGAGCGCGATCGTCGTCCTGGCCCAGGGGCACGCCGGGCTGCCCTTCGAGCGGATCGTCACGATCGAGGCCAAGATGGCCTCCAAGGCCGACTACTTCGAGGACCCGGAGGTCCAGCGGCTGCTCGTCCGGCACGGCTTCCGCGTGCGCATCACCCGCATGGGCTCCCGGGGCATCGCCACCCAGCGCTACGACGACTACGACATCGTCTTCCCGTCGGGGCAGCCCGCCGCCGACCTGATCACCGGCCGGCGCGCGGCCGAGGGCCACCCGGCCACGACGTACCGCCCGTTCGTCAGCCCGATCGTGCTGGGCACCTACCGCGAGTACGCCGAGACCTTGCGGGAGGCGGGGATCGCCCGGCCGTTACCGGGCGTGGCGGCGGGGGCGGAGCCGCTCTACTACTCGCTGGACATGCGCAGGTTCCTCCGGGCGTCCGCCGACGGCCGGCGCTGGGACGACCTCGGTACCGACCGCGACGGCCACCGCGTCGGCATCGGCCGGCACGGCATCCACAACGGCAACAAGGTGCTCGCCCAGACCTCCGACATCTGCCAGGCCAACTCGGCCGGCACGTATCTGGGCCTGGTCTCCTACGTGTGGAACCACGACGACATCCCGCAGACGCCGGCCCAGGCGGCCCGCTTCGCCGAGCGGATCCGGCTCCTCCTCAACGACCAGGGCATGCCGTCCTCGGAGAAGAACGAGACCTACGTCTCCGCCGAGGGCAAGAGCATCTCGCCGATCGCGGTGATCTACGAGCACCAGTTCCTCGCCCACCAGATCGCCGCCCGCTCCGGCACCGGACACGTCGACGGCGAACGGGTCCTGCTCTACCCGTCGGCGCGGTTCGTCACCGAGCCCCAGCTCATCGCCCTCACCCCGGAGGGCGACCGGCTGGGCCGGCTGATCAGCACGGACCCGGCGCTCCAGCGGCGCGCGATGGAACTCGGCTTCCGGGTCAGGGACGCCGAGGGCGCGTCCGCCACCAGCGACGCGCTGACCCGGTTCCTCAAGGAGCACGGCATCCAGGCGCCCGTCCTGTCCGACGACGACACCAAGGCCGTCCTGCCCCGGCTCGACCTGCTGGAACGGATGATCGAGGTGGTCGGCGACTGCGACGCCCCCGCCCCGCGGCCGGCCGGCGGGGAGGCCCCGTGACCCCCCGGCCCCCGCGGCGCCCCGAAGCCCCCGCCCGGCCCCGCGTCCTCCCGCTCGCCCTCTGCCTCGTCCTGTGCGCAGCGCTCGGCGGTCTCGTCTCCTGCTCCGGGGACGGCCGCGGCCCCGACACCACCCTGCACGTGCTGGCCAGCGACGAACTCGCCGACATGAGACCGCTGCTGGACCGGCTCCACGAGGACACCGGCGTCCGTCTCGACGTCGACTACCGGGCGACCAACGCCGCCGCCGACACCCTCCTCACCGGCCGCCACTCCTACGACCTGGCCTGGTTGTCCTCCGACCGCTACCTGCGTCTGAGGGCCAAGCGGGCCGCCGCCGGGACCGCCCCCGCCACCGGCGTGCAGAGCACCTCGATCATGCGCTCGCCGGTGGTTGTCGGCCTCACTCCCGAGGTGGCCCGCACGCTGCGCGACAAGGCCCCCGGAGGGCGCCTGTCCTGGGCCGACATCGCCGACGCCGCCGCCACCGGAACCGTACATTTCGGCATGGCCGACCCCCGGCGCAGCAACAGCGGCCTCGCCGCGCTCGTCGGGGTCGCCACGGCCGCGGCCGGCACCGGCCGCGCCCTGCGCCCCTCCGACGTCAGCTGCGACCGGCTGCGCGGCTTCCGCTCCGGGCAGACCCTCACCGCCGAGAGCTCCCACGCCCTGCTGGACGCCTTCGCCGCCCGCCGCGGCCGCACCAACGCCCTGATCACCTACGAGTCCGAGCTGCTCACCCTGAACAAGCGGCTCGACCCCCCGCTGGAGATCGTCCACCCCGCCGACGGCATGGTCCTGTCCGACTACCCGCTGCTGCTGCTCGACGAGCGCCGCCGGGACGCCTACGACCGCGTCGTGGAGTGGCTCACCGACAGCGGGCACCAGCGCGAGATCATGCACCGCACCCTGCGCCGCCCGGTCAGCACCGAGGTCGCCCGCGACCGCCGGCTGACCGCCCCCCTGGACAACGCGCTGTACTACCCCGACGACCCGGCCGTCCTGGACCGGCTCCTCGCCGACTACGGCGACCCGCGGCGCCGCAACGCCGACCAGGTGATCTTCCTGCTCGACTTCTCCACCTCCATGCGCGGCGCCCGCGCCCGCGCGCTGCGGGCCGCCTTCGCCGGGCTCAGCGGCGCGGACCCCTCCGCCCGGGCCAAGTTCGTCCGCTTCCACCAGGGGGAGCGGCTGACCGTGATCCGGTTCGGCGGGCGCCCGCTGGCCGAGCGCACGGTCACCGTGCGCGGCCCGGCCGACCTGACCGCGCTGGCGGACTTCGTCGCCGACGGCGGCTACGACGGCTCCACCGCGGTCTGGTCCGCCCTGGACCACGGCTACGGCACCGCCGAGCGCGCCCTGCGCACGGACCCGGGGCGGACGGTGTCCATCGTGCTGATGACCGACGGCGAGAACAACGCCGGCATCGGCCGGGCCGCGTTCGTCGGCCGCTACCGGGCCCGTCCCGCCGACGTCCGCGCCGTGCGCACCTACCCCCTGCACTTCGGCGATGCCGACGCGGCGGAACTGCGCCACGTCGCCGGCGTGACCGGCGGGCGCCTGGTCGATGCCCGCGCCCAGTCCCTGTCGACCGCGTTCAAGGAGATCCGTGGCTGTTCTTGACGCAACCTGGTGGAGCGCCTGGTGGGGCGCGATGGTGTGGTGGCTCGCGGCGCTCGCCGGCCTGCTCGTGCTGGGCGGCCTGGCCCTGCGGCGCGGGATCGCCCGGCTCGGCAAGGGCTCCGAGGAACGCAGCTACCTGCCGCTGTACCTGGACAACGACGCCGTGATGGGCCTGTTCAAGATGGGCAACTACAAGTCGGCGCTGCGCAAGGAGGTCGAGGAGCGGCGCATCCGCAACGCCGGCTGCCTGGCGGTGATCCCGCTGGTCTCCCTGCTGTTCAAGGTGACGGGCGGCAGCAGCACCGAGGTGGTCGCCAAGTACGTCGAGAAGAGCGAGCCGATATCGGTGATCGGCCTGCTGCTGTCCGTGCTGCGCCGGGGCGACGCCCTGGTGGAGGTGCGGCTGCGGGCGGCCGGCGGGACGGTCACCCCGAACCGGGCCCTGCTGCGGGAGCTGGCCGCCACGGCCGGCGCCGGGCCCGCCGGGTCGGTGCCGCTCAGCGAGATCGGGGAGTTCGTCATGGTCACCGGCAGGTTCGAGGCCCGCGGCCCGCGCGGCGAGACGCTGGTGATGCGGGCGCCCTACGCGGACGGCGGGCCCGCCGCGCACCTGCGGGTCGTGCTGCGCGGCGACGGGCTGCTCACCCCGGACCGGGAGCTGCCCGAGGGCCAGTTCCAGGCGCACTGCCTGGGCAAGGTCACCAGCTGGGACCCCGAGGCACGGGAGGTCGTGCTCCAGTACCCGGTCGCCGTCTTCCGCTGACCGCCCGCCCCCGGGCCCCGGCCGGCCGGGGGTGGCCGCATGGACAAAGCGGTACGTCGGCGATACTGGGCCTCATGGCTTACGACGATCTTCGCTCCCTGCTGAGGGCACTGGAGCGCGAGGGAGACCTCAAGCGCATCAAGGCCGAGGTCGACCCGTATCTGGAGGTCGGGGAGATCGTCGACCGGGTGCAGAAGTCCGGCGGCCCGGCGCTGCTCTTCGAGAACGTGCGCGGCTCGGACATGCCCCTCGCGATGAACGTGTACGGCACCGACCGCCGCCTGCTGAAGGCGCTGGGCCTGAAGTCGTACGGCGAGATCTCCGAGAAGATCGGCGGCCTGCTGCGGCCCGAGCTGCCGCACGGCTTCGTCGGCGTGCGCGAGGCGTTCGGGAAGCTGGGCGCGATGACCCACGTCCCGCCGAAGAAGGTCAAGGACGCACCGGCGCAGGAGGTGGTCCTGCTCGGGGACGAGGTCGACCTCGACCGGCTCCCGGCGCTGTTCACCTGGCCCCAGGACGGCGGCTCCTTCTTCAACCTGGGCCTGACCCACACCAAGGACCCCGAGTCGGGCGTCCGGAACCTGGGCCTGTACCGCCTCCAGCGCCACGACAAGCGCACCATCGGCATGCACTGGCAGATCCACAAGGACAGCCGGAACCACTACCAGGTCGCCGCCCGGCGGGGCGAGCGGCTGCCCGTCGCCATCGCCTTCGGCTGCCCGCCGGCGGTGACGTACGCCTCCACCGCCCCGCTTCCCGGCGACATCGACGAGTACCTCTTCGCCGGCTTCCTCGCCGGCAAGCGGATCGAGATGGTCGACTGCAAGACGGTCCCGCTCCAGGTGCCCGCGCAGGCGGAGGTCGTGCTGGAGGGATGGCTGGAGCCCGGCGAGATGCTGCCGGAGGGACCCTTCGGCGACCACACCGGCTTCTACACCCCGCAGGAGCCGTTCCCGGCCCTGAAGATCGACTGCGTGACCATGCGCCGGCGCCCGCTGCTGCAGTCGATCGTGGTCGGCCGCCCGCCGACGGAGGACGGTCCGCTCGGCCGCGCCACGGAACGCTTCTTCCTGCCCCTGCTGAAGATCATCGTCCCGGACATCGTGGACTACCACCTGCCCGAGGCCGGCGGCTTCCACAACTGCGCGATCGTCTCGATCGACAAGAAGTACCCGAAGCACGCGCAGAAGGTGATGCACGCCATCTGGGGGGCGCACATGATGTCCCTCACCAAGCTGATCGTCGTCGTGGACTCCGACTGCGACGTCCACGACCTGCACGAGGTCGCCTGGCGGGCCCTCGGCAACACCGACTACGCCCGCGACCTCACGGTCGTCGAAGGCCCCGTCGACCACCTCGACCACGCCTCCTACCAGCAGTTCTGGGGCGGCAAGGCGGGCATCGACGCCACGAAGAAGTGGCCGGAGGAGGGGTACACCAGGGACGGGGGCTGGCCCGACATGGTCCTCTCCGACCCCGATACGGCGGCCCTGGTCGACCGCCGCTGGAAGGAGTACGGCCTGTGACTTCAGCGTCCGCCGCCATGCCCCGGCCCGGCCGCACCAAGGCGTTCCTGCGCCTGGTGATGATCGAGCACTCGGTGTTCGCGCTCCCCTTCGCCTACATCGCCACCCTCACGGCGATGTACGAGTGGGACCGCAACATCCACTGGGGCCGCCTGCTGCTGGTCACCGTCTGCATGGTCGGCCTGCGCACGTTCGCGATGGCCGTCAACCGGATCATCGACCGCGAGATCGACGCCCGTAACCCGCGCACCGCCCACCGCGAACTGGTGACCGGCGCGATGTCCGTGCGGCACGCCTGGACCGGCGCCCTGATCGCCCTGGTGGTCTTCCTCGGCGCCGCCGCCCTGCTGAACCCGCTGTGCCTGGCCCTGGCGCCGGTCGCCGTGGTCCCGATGGTGGTCTACCCCTACGGGAAGCGGTTCACCAACTTCCCGCAGGCCATACTGGGGCTCGCCCAGTCGATGGGACCGATCGGCGGCTGGCTCGCGGTCAGCGGCGAGTGGTCCTGGACGGCGGTGATCCTGGGGCTGGCCGTCGGCATCTGGATCGGCGGCTTCGACTTGATCTACGCCTGCCAGGACGTCGAGACCGACCGCGAGATAGGCGTCATGTCGGTGCCGGCCCGCTTCGGCGTCCCGGCGGCGATCCGGGGCGCGCGGGCCTGCCACGCGATCACGACCGGCCTGTTCGTCTGGTACGCCCTGGCCACCCACGCCGGTGCCTTCTTCTGGCTGGGCCTGCTGATCGTCGCGGGTGCCTTCCTCTACGAGCACCGCATCGTCCGCCCGCACGACCTGTCCCGGGTGAACAGGGCGTTCTTCAGCGTCAACGGGTTCATCGGCATTGCCCTGTTCGTGTGCGCGCTGCTCGATCTCCTCGTGCGCGGTCTGACTGTCTGAGGAGCCGGGCCCCACCCGGCCTGAACACCGCCGGACCCGCCGGTACGCTCAAGGTGTGAACGCAGGAGAAACGCAGCGTGTGCCTTGGATCGTGGGGGTGTCCGGAGCTTCCGGAACGCCGTACGCGGCTGCCGTGCTGCGCGCGCTGCTGGAGGCGGGGGAAGCGGTCGACCTGGTGGTCAGCCGGGCCTCGCGGCTGACGCTGCTGGACGAGACGGGAATCTCCTTCCGGGACGCCCACTGGCAGGACGACCTGCGGGAATGGCTGGCCCGTGGTGCCGACGGCAAGCCCGGGACCTTCGCCGTGGACGTCGGCGGGGTGCGGTACTGGAACGCGGGGGACCTCGCCGCGGGCCCGTCCTCGGGGTCGTACCCGGCCAAGGGGATGCTCATCGTGCCCGCCTCCACCGCCTGCGTGGCCGGGGTGGCGCTCGGCCTGTCCAAGGACCTGCTGCAGCGTGTGGCGAGCGTCACGCTGAAGGAGCGCCGGACGCTGGTGGTGTCCGTGCGGGAGACCCCGCTGAACGGGCAGACGCTGCGGCATCTGGTCGCGCTGGACGACGCGGGTGCCACCGTGGTGCCGGCCTCGCCGGCCTTCTACGCGGGCGCCACCCACATCCAGGACCTGGTGGACTTCGTCGCCGGCCGGGTGCTGGACGCGGCGGGCGTCGGGCACGGCCTCTACCGGCGCTGGCGGGGCGAGCTGGGCGGCGGCGCGGCCGGCAAGTAGCGGTACCTATCTCTCATCACTCCAGGAACTTTCACCGGAAGGCTTCGATCGCATGGACGCGGTGGACAGGCAGCTCATCCAGGCCCTGAGGGAGAACGGCCGGGCCTCGTACGCGGAGCTGGGACGCCTTGTCGGCCTGTCGGGCCCCAGCGTCACCGACCGCATCAACCGGTTGGAGGCGGCCGGTGTCATCACGGGCTACCGCGCGACGGTGAACGCGGCCTCGCTCGGCCTCGGTGTCACCGCGCTGATCGGCATCTCGCTGTCCGACGCGGCCGACCACGAGGACGTCGCGCAGCGGCTGCGGGACCTGCCGGAGATCGAGGACTGCTGGTTCATCGCCGGCGACGACTCCTTCATGCTCAAGGTCCGGGCGACGGACGTGGACGGCCTGGAGCGGATCATCCGGCGGCTCAGCGGCACGAAGGGCGTGTCCCGGACCCGGACCACGATCGTGCTCTCCACGAAGTGGGAGAACCGGGTCGGGGAACTGCCCGAGGAGGTCTAGGGATACCGTTGGTCGGGCTGTCGTAGAAAGGTGTTGCCATGGACGTCGGGCTCAAGCGCGAGCTGGAGGAGAAGGTCCGCTCCGGTGAGCGGCTGACCCGCGAGGACGGCATCGCGCTGTACGCGTCGGACGACCTGGCCTGGCTGGGCGGGCTCGCCCACGAGGTGCGGACCCGGAAGAACGGCGACGTCGTGCACTTCAACGTCAACCGGCACCTGAACATGACCAACGTGTGCACGGCGTCCTGCGCCTACTGCTCGTTCCAGCGCAAGCCGGGCGAGAAGGACGCGTACACGATGCGCATCGAGGAGGCCGTCAAGCTCGCCAAGGCGATGGAGTCGGAGAACCTCACCGAGCTGCACATCGTCAACGGCCTGCACCCGAACCTGCCGTGGCGCTACTACCCGCGCTCGCTGCGGGAGCTGAAGGCGGCCCTGCCGAACGTCTCGCTGAAGGCGTTCACGGCGACGGAGATCCACCACTTCGAGACGATCTCCGGCCTGTCCGCGTCCGAGATCCTCGACGAGCTGATCGACGCCGGTCTGGAGTCCCTGACCGGCGGCGGCGCGGAGATCTTCGACTGGGAGGTCCGGCAGCACATCGTGGACCACCGGACTCACTGGGAGGACTGGTCCCGGATCCACCGCCTGGCGCACGAGAAGGGCCTGAAGACCCCGTGCACCATGCTGTACGGGCACATCGAGGAGCCCCGCCACCGCGTCGACCACGTGCTGCGCCTGCGGGAGCTGCAGGACGAGACGAACGGCTTCCAGGTCTTCATCCCGCTGCGGTACCAGCACGACTTCGTGGACATGAAGGACGGCAAGATCCGCAACCGCCTGCAGGCGCGCACGCAGATGGCGACCGGCGCCGAGGCCCTGAAGACCTTCGCGGTCTCGCGGCTGCTGTTCGACAACGTGCCGCACGTCAAGGTCTTCTGGGTCATGCACGGCGTGCAGACCGCCCAGCTGGCCCTGCAGCACGGCGCGGACGACATGGACGGCTCGGTGGTCGAGTACAAGATCACCCATGACGCGGACAACTACGGTACGCCGAACAAGCTGACCCGCGAGGACCTCCTGGAACTGATCCGCGACGCCGGGTTCCGCCCGGTGGAGCGGAACACGCGCTACGAGATCATCCGCGAGTACGAGGGCCCGAACCCGGCCCGCCGCGAGTCCCCCCAGCCGATGCGCGTCTGACCCC
The DNA here is from genome assembly GCF_040632975.1 of Streptomyces sp. NPDC013455. Lineage (NCBI taxonomy): Bacteria > Bacillati > Actinomycetota > Actinomycetes > Kitasatosporales > Streptomycetaceae > Streptomyces > Streptomyces sp. NPDC013455. The sequence continues at coordinate 87,173 of NZ_JBEYCX010000021.1, forward strand.
CCGACCCACCCACTCACCCGACTCGGCCGGCCGGAAGGCGGGGCCAGGGCTCTTCCCGTCCGACGCGTCGGACGGGAAAGCCGGGGTTCGCCGCTCCGACCCAGGGGCGCGGGGAACTGCGCGACGGGCCACGTCGCGGCCGCAGTCGAGTGCCGGCCGGAGTGACCGCAGGGTTGCGGGGAACTGCGCGACGGGCCACGTCGCGGCCGCAGTCGAGTGCCGGCCGGAGTGACCGCAGGGTTGCGGGGGACTGCGCGACGGGCCACGTCGCGGCCGCAGTCGAGTGCCGGCCGGAGCGGCCGCAGGGGCGCGGGGAACTGCGCGACCGGCCACGACGCGGCCGCGGACAAGCGACGGCCGGACGGATCGCCCGGTTCTCCGGCGGACCGCGGGGTACTCGCCCGGCATGCCGGCAGCGAAGGCCCCCGAGGACGCCTACACGGCCGCCCCCTTCGTTCCCGAGGGCGCCGATCTCGCGGCCCTGCGCCGCGCGGCGGCCCGCTGTCGCGGCTGCCCCCTGCACGCCCCCGCCACCCAGACGGTCTTCGGCGCCGGCACCGCCGACGCCCGCGTGATGCTCGTCGGCGAGCAGCCCGGCGACCAGGAGGACCGGCAGGGCGAGCCGTTCGTCGGCCCGGCCGGCAGGCTGCTCGACCGGGCGCTCGCCGAGGCCGGCCTCGACCCCGCGGAGGCGTACGTCACCAACGCGGTGAAGCACTTCAAGTTCACGCAGACCGAACCCCGCAAGCGCCGCATCCACAAGGCGCCGAGCCTGCGGGAGGCGGCCGCCTGCGCCCCCTGGCTGGCCGCGGAGCTGGCGCTGGTGGAGCCGGAGCTGATCGTGGTGCTCGGCGCCACCGCCGGGAAGGCACTGCTGGGACCGTCGTTCCGGGTGGGCGAGGCGCGCGGGACCGTCCTGGAGCGGGAGATCCACGGCCGGCCGGAGCGGCTGGTCCCGACGGTGCACCCGTCCTCCGTGCTGCGGGCGCGGGACGAGGACCGCAGAGCGGCCTACGAGGGGCTGGTGGCCGATCTGCAGGTGGCCGCACAAGCGCTCGCGTAATAGATACACTCGGCATGTGCCTCTTACCTTCACGCTGGACCCCGCGATCACCCCGGCCCTCCGCGACGGCATCCTCGACCTGTGGACGGACGTCTCGAACGCGGGCGGAGCCGTCGGCTTCGTCGCCCCGGTGACCCGTGCGGAGATACGGCCGGAGCTGGTGCGGCACTTCGTGCAGATGGCCGAGGGGCGCACCCGGCTGCTGGTCGGCCACGACGAGACCGGCGCGGTGGCCGCGGCCGCCTTCCTGACCCGCAACACCCACCGGCTGATGACCCACTGGGTGTGGCTGTACACGGTGATGGTCCACCCGCGGCACCAGGGCCGGGGCCACGGCCGCGACCTGCTGGCCGCCGCCGCGGACGCGGCCCGCGGGATGGCGGGCGTCGAGGCGGTCCGGCTGACCTGCCGGGGCGGGCTCGGCCTGGAGCGGTTCTACGCTTCCTGCGGCTACAAGGAGGTCGGCCGGATCCCGGACGCCATCCAGGTCGCGCCCGGTGACGACCGCGACGACATCGTCATGCTGCTGCCGCTCCGCTGACCCCCCTGCATGATCGCCTGCCGGTCGTGCTTCACTGGACGATGACCCCTTTTGGAATCGGACGAGTGGATTGAGATGCTCCGCTACACGCTGATGCGCCTCGGTATCTTCGCGGGCTGCCTCGTGATCGTCTGGGGTGCCGTCTACTCGGGCATCTTCCCGCGCGGCTTCGGCGACTCCAACGGCCTGTGGGTCCTGCTGCTCGCCATGGTCCTGTCGGCGCCGATCAGCTGGGTGGTGCTGCGCAAGGAACGCGACCGGGCGTCGGAGCGGATCGTGCACCGGGTCGACCGGATGAAGGCCAACCTGGAGGCCAACCGCAGCCAGGAGGACCTGGCCGACGACACGTCGCGGGCGCAGGGCGGGGCCGCCGCGTCCAACTAGGCGGGGCTTCGGCCCAACTAGTCTTGCCCCCATGGGTGCCGTCAAGACCAAACGGATGCCGAGGGCGGTCCGGGAGCAGCAGATGCTCGACGCCGCCGTGCGGATCTTCGGGCAGCGCGGGTACATGGCCGCCTCGATGGACGAGATCGCCGAACTCGCGGGCGTGTCCAAGCCGTTGGTCTACCTGTACCTGAACTCGAAGGAAGACCTCTTCACCGCCTGCATCCGCCGCGAGGCGGCCGCGCTGACGCGGGCCGTCCGCGCCGGCGTCCGGCCGGACCTGCCGGCCGACCGGCAACTGTGGGACGGCCTGCGGGCGTTCTTCGCGCACACCGCCGAGCACCCCGACGGCTGGTCGGTGCTGCACCTCCAGGCCCGTACGCACGGTGAGCCCTTCGCGACCGAGGTCGCCGCGATGCGCACGGAGATCGTCGCCTTCGTGACCCGGCTGGTCGCGGTGGCGGCGCGAGAGGCCCACCGCGATCCCGACCTCCCGGAACACGAGGTGGCGGGGCTGGCCGAGGCGCTGGTGGGTGCGGCCGAGTCACTCGCCGCGTGGGCCAACGTCACCCCCGGCACCACCGCCCGCCAGGCGGCGGCCACCTTGATGAACTTCGCGTGGTCGGGCCTGGGCAACCTGATGCGGGGCCACGTGTGGACTCCGCCGGCCGAGCGGACCTGACGCCGCCGGCCGCGGGAGCGCGGCCGCCTGCGGGTGCCTCACGGCCGGTCGCGCAGTTCCCCGCGCCCCTCGACCACGCTCCGGCGCACCCGCCCAGGGGCCCGGACAACTCCCGCTCACCCGGCCCGTACCTCCCCGCTCACATGCACCCGCCCGCCCCCGCCCCGCAGCTCGAACCGCCCGCCGCCGTCCGCCCCGTACGTCACGGTCCCCGGCAGCAGCACCGGCGCCCGGAACTCGGCCCGCACCACGGCGGTGCCGCCCGTGCCGTGGGCGGCCAGGCAGCGGGCGACGGTCCACATGCCGTGCGCGATGGCCCGCGGGAAGCCGAAGAGGCGGGCGGTGAGCGGGTACAGGTGGATGGGGTTGCGGTCGCCGGAGGCGGCGCCGTAGCGCCGGCCCACGTCCCCGCCGAGATCCCACTCGGCGACGGCGGGCAGCGGAGCCCGACCGTCCGCGCGGGGCTCGGAGGGGGGTACCGGGCCGGTGCGGTGCCGCGCCAGATAGGTGCTGCGGGATTCCCACACCGTCTGGCCGGCCGAGCGCAGAGCGGTCACGACCGTCGCCTCGGTTCCCCGCCGGTGCGGCGCCAGCCCCTCCACCCACACCTCCACGTCGTACGCGCCGTCGGCGGCCGGCGCGGCCCGCTGGGTGATCTCGATCGACGTGTGCACCAGGCCGAGCAGCGGCAGCGGGAAGTCCCGGCCGCTCATCAGCCGCATGGCCAGCGGGAAGCCGAGGACGTGCGGATAGGTGACCGGCAGGGCGCTCGCGCCGGTCGGGAAGCCGCAGACCCGCTCGTACGCGGCCAGCTTCACCAGATCGACGCGCAGGCCCGGCAGCACCAGGCGGGTGCGCGGGAAGGCCGCGTCGGCGGCGGGCCGCTTGAACGGCGAGCGCAGGGCGCCCCGGGCCAGCAGCGGGGCCAGCGCGGGGACGGCGGTGAGGGTGACGGCGGTCATCACGCCCCCAGCAGGCTCTGGCCGCAGACGCGCACGACCTGGCCGTTGACCGTCCCGGAGGCCGGGTGGGCGAGCCAGGCGGTGGTCTCGGCGACGTCGGCCGGCAGGCCGCCCTGCGCGAGGGAGTTCATACGGCGGCCCGCCTCCCGGATGAACAGCGGGACGGCGGCGGTCATCCTCGTCTCGATGAACCCGGGCGCCACCGCGTTCACGGTCACCCCGTGCCCGGCGAGCGCGCGCGGCGCCAGCGACCGTACGAGCCCGGCCACGCCCGCCTTGCTCGCACCGTAGTTGGTCTGGCCGGCGTTGCCCGCGAGCCCGGCGATGGAGGCGGTGGCCACGATCCGCCCGCCGGAGCGCAGGGCGCCCCCGGCGAGCAGGGCGTCGGTGGTGCGCAGCACGCTCGCGAGGTTGACGTCCAGGACGGCGGCCCAGCGGTCGGCGGGCATGTTGGCCAGCCGCCGGTCCCGGGTGATGCCGGCGTTGTGGACGAGGACGTCCAGGCCGTCGGGGAGCGCGGCGGCGATGCGCTCGCCCGCGTCGGCGGCGGTGATGTCGAGGGTCAGGGCGGTGCCGCCGAGCCGCTCGGCGACCCGGCGGGCGTCCGCCTCGGCCGCGGGCACGTCGAGGACGACGACCCGCGCGCCGTCCCGGGCGAGGGTCCCGGCGACGGCCTCGCCGATACCCCGTGCGGCCCCCGTGACCAGCGCGGTCCGTCCGGCGAGCGGCCGGTCCCAGTCGGCCGGGGGCGTGACCGCTCCGGCGCCCGCCTCGATCACCTGGCCGCTGACGTAGGCGGACCTGGGGGAGAGCAGGAACCGCAGGGTGGACTCGGCGGCGGCCGCGTCCGTCAGCCGGAGCAGGTTGACGGTCCTGCCCCGCCCGATCTCCTTGCCGAGCGAGCGGGTGAAGCCCTCCAGGGCCTGCTGGGCGGCCGACTGGTGGTGGTCGGCGGCGTCGAGCGGGGCGCCCAGGACCAGCACCCGGCCGCTCGGGGCGACGGACCGTACGACGGGGTGGAGGGCCGCGTGCACCTCGGCGAGCGTGTCGACGTCCCGTACCCCGGTGGCGTCCAGGACGACGGCGGCGGGCTCCGCCTCGCCCGGCACGAGTCCGGTACGGGCGAGGACGGGCGCGAGGTCGAGGGCGGAGGTCCCGGCGGTGAGGTGCAGCAGCGGGCCGGGCAGCGCCGGCCGCTCGGGCGACCACCGGATCAGCTCGGCCGGCCGCGGCAGGCCCAGCCGCCGGGTGAGGAAACGGCCGGGCGCCGTGCCGGTGAAGCTGAGGTAGCGGTCGGCCATGTGCAACTCCCGCGCGACTCGGTCCAAGTGCTTACTCTGGAGTAATGTTACCGGGGGTAAGCCTATGCCACGCATGAGGAGCAGGTCGAGATGAGTCCTCTTGAGCCACCCCGCGCGCGCCGGGTCGCGGTGCTCGGCGGCACCCGTACCCCCTTCGCCCGCGCCGACGGCCCCTACGCCACCGCCTCCGACCAGGAGATGCTCACCGCCGCCCTGAACGGCCTGGCCGACCGCTTCGGCCTCCAGGGGGAGGGCGCGGTCGGCGAGTTCGTCGCCGGCGCGGTCCTCAAGCACAGCCGGGACTTCAACCTGGCCCGCGAGACCCTGCTCGGCTCGGCGCTGCACCCGCGCACCCCCGCCTACGACATCCAGCAGGCGTGCGGCACCGGCCTGCAGGCCGTCGTCACCGCCGCCAACAAGATCGCCCTCGGCCAGACCGAGTCGGCGGTCGCGGGCGGCGTGGACACCGCCAGCGACGCGCCCCTCGGCGTCAACGACGAGCTGCGCCGCATCCTGCTGGAGGCCCGCCGGGCGAAGTCGGCGGGCGCCCGCCTCAAGGCCCTCGCCAGGATCCGTCCCGCGCACCTGGTCCCCGACATCCCGCGCAACGCCGAGCCGCGCACCGGCCTGTCGATGGGCGAGCACGCGGCGGTCACCGCCCGCGCCTGGGGCATCTCCCGCGAGGCGCAGGACGAACTGGCGGCCGCCAGCCACCGGAACCTGGCCGCCGCCTACGACCGGGGCTTCTTCGAGGACCTGGTGATCCCCTTCCGCGGCCTGGAGCGGGACCAGAACCTGCGCCCGGACTCCACCCCGGAGAAACTCGCCGCCCTGAAGCCGGTCTTCGGCCTCCGGCACCCCGACCCGACCATGACGGCCGGCAACTCCACACCGCTCACGGACGGTGCCGCGCTGGTCCTGCTGGCGAGCGAGGAGTGGGCCGAGGCGCGCGGCCTGGAGCCGCTCGCCTACCTGACCGCCTGCGAGACGGCGGCCGTCGACTTCGTCCACGGGGACGTCGCGGACGGCGCGGACGGCCTGCTGATGGCCCCGGCGTACGCGGTCCCGCGCCTGCTGGAACGCACCGGCCTGGAGCTGGGCGACTTCGACCTGGTCGAGATCCACGAGGCGTTCGCCTCCCAGGTGCTGGCCACGCTGGCGGCCTGGGAGAAGCGCGGCCTGCCCCCGCTGGACCGCTCCCGCCTGAACGTGAACGGCTCCTCGCTGGCCACGGGCCACCCCTTCGCCGCGACGGGCGCTCGCATCGTGGCGACCCTCGCCAAACTGCTGGCGGAACGTCCGGGGCCGTCCCGGGGGCTGATCTCCGTCTGCGCGGCGGGCGGCCTCGGTGTGACGGCGGTCCTGGAGCGCCCCTGAACCATGCGGCACCGGCACCCGTACCACTGCGCACGGAACCCGACCGACCCATGGAAAAGGTGAGCGTCCGTCACATAACCCGCAAGGTTGCACATGCCCGGCCCCGGACCATCCCCGAACCCGCACACCACCCTCACAGCGGAGCCGTACGATCACCTGCCTAACCGGCGGTAACCCCTTTCCCGCGGGGGCTCGCCGCCGGTGCACGCACGCCAGAGGAGCCGCCCGTGTCCACGCCGTACCCGACCGCCCCCGCCTCCTCCGGCACCCCGGTTCCGGCCACCGACTACGACGGCCGCCCGGTCCTGGTCGCACCGGAGGTGAAGCGGCTCGACGGCGCCGTCCGCGAGGTGTCGGTCCCGCCGTTCGCGCCCCCGGTCACCCACGGCTCCCTCGCCGACCTGCCGTACGAGAACGCGGAGACGGAGCCCGGCGCGGTCGTCCTCGGCCGCAAGCTGCCCGGCGGCCAGTGGGCGGACGTGACGGCGGCCGCCTTCGCCGCCCAGGTGCAGGCGGTCGCCAAGGGCCTGATCGCCGCGGGCCTGATGCCCGGCGACCGGATCGCCGTCATGGCCCGGACGACCTACGACTGGACCCTGCTCGACTTCGCGGCCTGGGCGGCCGGCCTGGTCACGGTCCCGGTCTACCCGACCTCCTCGGTCTTCCAGACCCGGTGGATCCTGCACGACTCCGGCGCGGTCGCCCTGGTCACCGAGACGGCCGCCCAGGCCGCGGCCATCGGCCCCGAACTCGCGCACCTGCCCGACGTCCGCCACCTGTGGGTGATGGAGAAGGACCACGTGGCCCGGCTCGCCGAGGCGGGCGCCGAGGTGCCGGACGGGGAGGTGGGCGTACGCCGGGGCATGCTGGGTCCCGACACGCTCGCCACGCTGATCTACACCTCGGGCACCACCGGCCGCCCCAAGGGCTGCGCCCTCTCGCACGGCAACTTCTTCGCCGAGGTCGACAACGCGATCGAACTCCTCCACCCCGTCTTCAAGGCGAGGGGCGAGGAACCGTCGGTCCTCCTCTTCCTGCCCATGTCCCACGTCTTCGGCCGGATGGTGGCCATCGCCTGCGTCCGCGCCCGGGTCCGTCTCGGGCACGCCCCCAGCCTGGCCCCGGACGACCTCCTGCCGGACCTGGCCGCCTTCCGGCCGACCTGCCTGCTGACGATCCCCTACATGCTGGAGAAGATCTACAACTCCGCGCGGGCCAGGGCGGAGGCGGGCGGCAGGGTGGCGGTCTTCGACCGGGCGGCGGCCGTGGCCCGGCGCTACGGCGAGGCGCTGGAGGCCCGCCAGACCGGCACCGGCAGCGGACCGGGCCGCGCCCTGAAGACGCAACGCGGCCTGTACGACCCCCTCGTCTACCGCCGGATCCGCGCCGCCATGGGCGGCCGCGTCCGGTACGTCATCTGCGGCGGCTCCCCGCTCGGCCGGAGCCTCGCCGCGTTCTACGCGGGCGCCGGCATCGAGATCTTCGAGGGCTACGGCCTCACGGAGACCGCCGGCGCCTCGACGGTCACCCCGCCCCTGAAGCCCCGCCTGGGCACGGTGGGCTGGCCGCTGCCCGGCACGCGGGTGCGGATCGCGGCGGACGGCGAGATCCTCGTCGCCGGCGACCACGTGCTGCGCGGCTACTGGGACCCGCAGGCGGGCGGGGTGACCCCCGCGAGCCCGGACGGCTGGCTGCCCACCGGCGACCTCGGCGAGCTGGACGACGAGGGTTACCTGACCATCACCGGCCGCAAGAAGGAACTGCTGATCACGGCGGGCGGCAAGTCGGTGGCCCCGGCCCCGCTGGAGAACTGGCTGCGCCAGCACCCGCTGATCTCCCAGGTGATGCTGGTGGGCGACGCCCGCCCGTACGTGGCCGCCCTGATCACCCTCGACCCCGACGGCGTCACCCACTGGCGCCGGATGATCGGCAAGCACCCGGTACCGCCGGAACTCCTGACCGGTGACCCCGAGTTGACGGAGATCCTCCAGCGGGCGGTGGACGAGGCGAACCGCATGGTCTCCCGCCCCGAGTCCATCCGCCGCTTCGCCGTCCTCCCGGTGGACTTCACCGAGGAGGCCGGCCACCTGACGCCCTCCATGAAACTCCGCCGGGACCGCGTCCTGCGCGACTTCGCACCCCAGGTGGAGGCGCTGTACGAGCGGTGACGCGGCGGCCCGGCGGTCGGGTTCACGTACGCGGGCGCCGCGACGCGGTGAGCCCCAGCTCGACCCACACGGTCTTGCCGACGTCCCGCTCGGTGACGCCCCACAGTTTCGCGAGGACCTGGACGATGACGAGACCCCGGCCGTTCTCGTCCTCCAGGCCGCCGTCCAGGAACCGCAGCGGGCGGTCACCGCGGGCGTCGCTCACCTCGATGCGCAAGGTGTCCCTCTCGCGCAGCAGGCTCAGCCGCAGCTCGAAGTCACGGCCGGGGACGCGACCGTGGGTGACGGCGTTGGCGGCCAGTTCCGCCACGATGAGCCGGGCGGTGTGACTCAGGTCGCCGTCATGCGGGTATCCCCAGGTGGCCAGCGTGCTTCCGGTGAGCCGGCGGGCCAGCCGGGCTCCGCGGGGCGTGGCACTCAACCGTTGGACGAGTTCGGTTCCGGGGGTGGAGATTTCTACGTTCACGTCACCGAGCGTGGTGACTTCTCCCTACGCTGACCAGGGGAGGCCCGGCGACTCTGCGTAGCCGTACGGGCGCGGTTCGTGTGGCGTACGGATGTGTCGGAGGGTGGCGTGACGGAGGAGCGGCGGCCGGAGACCCCGGCGGAGGAGAACGGTTCGGCGGCGGTGTTCGTCGTCCTCGGCAAGCAGCTGAAGTTGTTGCGGGAGCGGGCGGGGCTGAACCAGCGGGAGTTCGGCAACCTGGTGGGCTACGGCCCGGATCTGATCTCGGCCATCGAGCGGGGGGTACGGACACCGAGGCCGGAGCTCTTGCGGCGGGCCGACGACATCCTCCAGGCGGACGGCCTGTTCACGGCGGTCATCCCGCAGGTCGAGGAGGCGATGAACAGGGCGCGGACTCGGCACCCGGAGTGGTACCGGGGGTACGCGGCGCTGGAGGAGCAAGCTTCGTCTCTGCACATCTACAGCAACCTGTTGGTGCCGGGGCTGCTTCAAACCGAGGGTTACGCCGAAGCTGTCTTCCGGCAGTGGCGGCCCTTGCTGAGCGAGGAGGCGATCGCGACGCGGGTAGCCGATCGAATGGCTCGACAGCAGAAGTTCGAGATCTGGCCTTCCAGCACCTTCAGCTTCGTCCTCGACGAGAGCGTGTTGCTACGCCCGCTGGGTGGTCCACAGGTGCACGCCGATCAGCTCCAGAATCTGCTGCGGATCGGCAGTCTGCGAACCGTCGAGCTTCAGGTGATGCCGATGGAGCGTGCGGAACAGCCCAGTATGGACGGGCCGTTCAACCTACTGACGGTCCGCAAGGGGGAGCAGGTAGCGTACGTGGAGATCCACACATACCCACGGCTCATCACCGACGCGGAGGAAGTGAGCGTCTTGGCCGAACGCTACGGGCTTCTGAGAGCTCAAGCCCTGCGTCCCAGTGAGTCGCTGGACCTCATTGAGAAACTGCGGGGACGGCTATGAGCAGCGTCGAACTTGGTTGGTTCAAGAGCAGCCACAGCAGCGGCGGAGGCGGCGAGTGCGTCGAACTCGCCTACACCTGGCGCAAGTCCAGTCACAGTGACGGCGAAGGAGGCCAATGCGTGGAGGTCGCCGCGCACCCCGCCGCCGTCCATGTCCGGGACTCCAAGCGGCCCGCCGCCGCTCACCTCACCGTGACGCCCGCCGCCTGGTCAGCCTTTCTTCTGGGCGAGCAGGAACGCCTGCGGGGCTGATTCGCCCAGCGCCTCCTCGCGCTCGCGCACGGTGCGGGAGTGGACGGTGAAGCCGGCGTCGGACAGCAGCCCGGCCATGTGCTCGGGGCGGCGCCGGTGGAAGTCCAGGACCACCGGCAGGCCCCAGGGGCGGTCGACGCGCAGCGGCGCGTCGCCCGCCTGGAAGGCGAGGAGCAGGCGGCCGCCGGGCGCCAGCACGCGGTGGAACTCGGCGAACAGCTCGGGGAGTTCCGCCGCGGGCGTGTGGACGCTGGAGTACCAGGACACCACGCCGGCCAGTGAACCGTCGGCCAGGGACAGCTCCCGCATGGACCCCTGCTCGAAGCGCAGCCCGGGGAACGTGCGGCGGGCTATGGCGACCATGGCCCCGGAGAGGTCGAGGCCGTGGACGGACAGACCGAGGCCGGCGAGGTGCGCGGTGACCTCCCCGGGCCCGCAGCCGAGGTCGGCGACGGGGCCCGGGCCGACCTGCTCGGCGTACGCGGCGAGCAGCGCCCGCTCCAGCGGCCGGCCGGCGAGCGGGTCGCGGAAGCGCGCGGCGTAGTCCTCGGCGATGGTGTCGTAGAAGGTGCGGGTGTCGGTCATGGAGCGACCGTAGCGGGCCCCACCGACAGTGCCCGGTGGGCTTGCGCCCCGGCCCGCGAAGGAGCGCGTCCGCTCACCCGGCGCGCTTGATCCACTGCTGGTCCTGGTCCCCGTACGCGCAGTCGACGAGCTGCACCGGGCCGTTCAGGCGGGTGACCGCCAGGCACTTGAGCTGGGCGGCGTTGCGGTAGACCCAGCGGTTGCCGCCCACCGCGATCTGGTACCACCACGTCACACCGCCGCTGTTCCGGCAGTTCTGCATGGAGACTTCGGCCATGCCGTTGAACACGGCGCCGGCGCACAGTTCCTGCCCGCCGATCCGCTGTGTGATCTGGACCCGGTTGCCGCCTTCGGGGTTCACCGCCCACAGCTGGTTGGGCGATCCGTGCCGGGCGTAGACCAGGACACTGGAGTCCTGGCCCCGGCCGGCGTCGTTGTCGAGGACGTACCCGGGGTTGGCGACGTTCTCCAGCACCAGGCGGGCCTCCGCCGCAGCCTGGCCCGTCAGGGCACTGGAACCGAGAAGCCCGGTGCCTATGAGTCCGACGACCGCGGCTCTTCCCAGCTTGTTCATGGATGACTCCCTCACTCTTGTCGGTCCGGGACATGGGCATGGTGGGCACCGCGCCTCAGTGCGCTTCCCGAACTGTTGAACTACTGCGGGATGAGCCTTGCCCGTGGGCCGGCCGGGCAAGGCGTTTCGCGTCTTTCATCACCTGAAGTCGGTATTCGCCGGGTCCGGTTGGCGTCATGAGGCTGGCGTCGCGGCGTGGCCGCCGGTCCGTGGCGTGGTGGCAGCCGGCGCGGGCCCGCCCGGACGGCGTCTCCTTTAGGCTGCTGCCCTTGGCCAGAGCATCACAGTGGGGGGTACCGGCCGATGGATCAGGCGACGGACGTCTTCCAGCCACTCCAGGCGGACGACCCGCGGGTGGTGGCGGGCTACCGGCTCGCCGCCCGGCTGGGCGCGGGTGGAATGGGGCGGGTGTACCTGTCCCACACGCAGGGCGGGCGGCCGGTCGCGATCAAGGTCGTACGGCCGGAGCTGGCGGACGACCCGGACTTCCGGCGGCGGTTCGGCCGGGAGATCAGCGCGGCCCGGCGGGTCAGGGGGGCCTACACCGCGGAGCTGATCGACGCCGACGCGGACGCCGTACCGCCGTGGCTGGCCACGCTGTACGTACCGGGGCCGTCCCTGACGGAGGCCGTGGCCCGGCGCGGGCCGCTGCCGGTGCCGGCGGTGCTGTGGCTGATGGCGGGGGTGGCCGAGGCGCTGGAGGCGATCCACGCCGAGGGGATCGTGCACCGGGACCTGAAGCCGTCGAACGTGCTGCTGGCCGCCGACGGGCCCCGGGTGATCGACTTCGGTATCGCGCTGGCCGCCGACGGCACGGCGTACACGGCGACCGGCGGGACGATCGGCACGCCCTCGTTCATGGCTCCCGAACAGGCGGCAGGCGGCGAGGTGACGGCGGCGACCGACGTCTTCGCGCTGGGGCAGACGGCCGCGTTCGCGGCGCTGGGCAGACCGCTGTACGGCGAGGGCCCGGCCGTGAACGTGCTGTACCGGATCGTGCACTCCGAACCCGGTCTCGACCTGTTGCCCGAGCCGCTGCGTCCGCTGTTCGCCCGGTGCCTGGCCGCCGACCCGGCGGAGCGGGCCACCCCGGCGGAGATCGTGGCGTGGTGCCGGCAGCGGCTGGGCGCCGACGCCGACGCGGGCGGCGGACCGGCGGTGTGGCGGGAGATCGCCGGGCCGGAGGTCGCGGTCCCGGCGCCGGTACCGGAACCGACCCCGGCCCACCCGCGGCCGCCGGTACCCGGGCCGGCCGCGGCCCTCCCGCAGCCGCCGGTGCCCGCCGCGACCGCGCAGTACCCGCGGCCGACGGTGCCCGGCCCCGCCCCGGCGTACCCGCAGCCGCCGTACGGGTGGCCGCAGCCGACGCCCGAGGAGCGCCGGGCCCGCCGGCGGCGCGCCGCGCTGATCTCGGTCGCCGGTGTGGCGGGCGGCGCGCTGCTGGTGGCGGCCCTGGCGTGGACGGTGATGGACGCCAGGGACCGGCTCGCCGACCGGGGCACCGCGGGGACCACGACGTCCGGCACGGGGCCGGCCGCCCGCTCGTCGGCGTCCTCGTCGCCGTCCTCGGCCAAGGGCTCGTCCGCGTCGACGCCGGAGGGCTCGGCGGATTCCGGGGGCTCCGGGGCCGGCGCGGCCGTGCCCGGCGCGGTCCGGTCGCCCTCGGCCTCGACCGGTGATCCCCGGCCGGAGGGATACCCGCAGGTGTGGCTGGACGCGAAGAACTCGCTGAGCCTGAAGGACGAGGAAGCCCAGCGGAAGGACACCAAGGGCGACATCCGCTTCGACTGCCGGACGGCCGGCTGCCGGCTGACGGGTGACGACGTGGTGTTCATGCAGATGTTCGGCGCCCACGGCACCACCCTGGACGAGTGCCGGCTCATGCTCCGCAGCGCCGACAAGCACAGCTGGACGCTGGCCGCGGCGGCGGCCGGCACCGAGTTCTGCATGAAGGACGACGAGGGCAACATCGGGCTCTACGTCATCCAGACCAAGTCCACCGCGATGCCGGACATCGCCTTCCTCACGGGCGACCTCACCGTCTGGCGGAAGGCCGCCCGGTAGCGCTCCGCCCCGGCGGGCCGGCGGGGGCGCCGCGCCTCACGGCGCGGCTTCCCCGTCCCACGGGGTCACGAGGGCCGACCCGGCCGCCTGGCAGCCGCGGACGCAGACCCAGAGCCGGAACGGCAGCCCCCGGTGACGGACCTCACCCAGCACCCGCCCGCTCACCCCGAGCGGACGGGCGCACAGGGCGCACTCCATGGCCATCTGCTGGCGGGGACGGAGCCGGTCGATGTCGGGGAGCGCCGGGTGCACCGGGAGCGGGCTTTTCACGCGCCGTTCCCGTCACGGAACACTTCCGGGGTCCCGCCCTGCGGCAGCCCGTCGTCCGTTTCCGCGACGGGTGTCTCGGCGGGCTGCATTCGGTGGCGGGGCAGCGAACGCCGGGGTGGTCTGGTGAGGGTGATCTGACGCACCACCTGCTGGAAACAGACCAGCGAGGCGAAACTCGGCAGCGCTCCGGCCGCGATACCGACAATATTCCTGGGCGCCTGGGCGACGCACAATGCCATGGCGATCGCGGAAAAGATCAGAAGTACGGACCAGGAATGGAAGGCCCGACGCTGGTGCAGCGCCGCGCGGAGAATGGAGAGCGATGCCACCAGCCAGGGCCCGAATACGAGAACCGGCCACCAGGCGACCGTGCCGCTGTGTATGCGCGACGCCGCCACGAGCCGCAGCGGGTCGTAGGCGACCAGACCGCCGAAAATGCTGACGGCGGAGGCGATGGTGGTGACCAGTGCCGCGACCAGGTAGCTGGCCGCACGCACGGCGCCCACGCGCTGCCGGGTGCGGACCTTGCGGTGGCCCCGGGGAGGGGAGGTCTTCACCGGGGGTAACTCCGCGGTGAGTTCCACCAGCGCCTCGCGATGGCTCCTCCCGCTCTGACCGGCCGCATCACCGCCGGCGCGGGCGGCCGGGATCCTCGGCTGCTGCTCGATGGCGTCCCGCAGCATGTAGGCCAGCTCTTCCGCGGGGTCCCAGGCCGAGTCCGGCGGGACGAGCGGCGGAAAGTAGTCGTCGGCGGGCGCGCGATGACGCCCCTCACCGCTCCGGTAGCCGCCTGGGTACTCGACGGGGGAGTCCGGGTGGTATCCGATGTGATCGGGGTGCATGACCGGCCTGCTCATTCCGCCGACGAGCCGCAGAACCACGTCTCCGAACTCGCCCAGCGCTGCGAGATCTGTTTCTCCAGGAAGCTCATCGTGTCCACGAACTCCTGGAGGATCTCCTCGGACGCCTCCAGCGTGACGAGGAGGCCGCCTTTCGCCAGGGCCCCCTTGCCGGGGCCCGCATCGTCCGGTGCGGGCAGGTACGTGTGAGAGCCCAGCCGCACCGGCCGCCGTGCACTCGGACGGGACCGCTCTGAGAGAGATTCAACCGCCCGCCCCCTCGTTTGCTTCGTCATGCTGCGAATAACGCCGCCATTCGAGGATGGGTACGTGGTGATCGAGTGAAGGATTAGCCGGACAAACGCCTTGTTCACGTATCGGTAGGCCCTATATGCAGCTGTAGTAGTAATGATAAGCGGGCATGCGCCGCACCGAAAAAAAGGTGGATGAAAATCACTTGGCGGGCCGGGACGACGGCAGCGAGCGGTGGCTGGAATCGTTCGGGAGGTGCTACTGCACGCCCGCCAGCCGCAGCAGCGCGGTCGTCGCGGCCGCGGCCAGGACCACCACGGCGAACGGCGCCCGGCGCCAGGCCAGGGCGGCGCCGGCCAGGACCCCGGCGGGGCGGGCCCAGCCCGCGAAGCCGCCGGACTCGGTCAGCGCGCCCGTGGCCAGCAGGGCGACCAGAAGCACTACGGCACCCGCCGAGGCCAGCTCCTGGACGCGGGGCGGTACCGTCACCCGGCCGTGCAGGACCGGGCCGATCAGCCGGAAGGCGTAGGTGCCGGCCGCCAGGGCGAGGATCACGGCGATCGTGGCGTTCACGCGGCGTCTCCCGGGGTGGCGGCCGGACGGCGGTGCAGGAACAGGCCGGCGAGGGCGAGCAGCACCGGGACCCCGGCCGGGACGGCGGGCGTGGCCGCCAGGGCGAGGGCGGCGCCGGGCAGGGCGCAACGCCGTACGGACGCGTCCGACCGGAGGGTGGGCAGGACCAGGGCTACCAGGACGGCCGGGAAGGCGGCGTCCAGGCCGTAGCGGGCGGTGTCGCCGAGCGCGCTGCCCGCGAGCGCGCCGGCCAGAACGCCCGCGTTCCAGACGGCGAACAGTCCGAGCCCGGAGACGAAGAACGCCCGGCGCCGCCGTGCCGGGTCCGGCTGGGCGAGGGCGAAGGCGACCGTCTCGTCCGTGACCAGGTGGGCCCCGAGGAAGCGGCTCGCGCGGCCGGTGCCGAGGATCTCGGCCACCGCCAGGCTGAAGGCCGCCGTCCGGGTGTTCAGCAGCAGCCCGGTCGCCGCGGCCGCCACCGGACCGCCGCCGGCGAGCAGCACGCCGACCGCGCTGAACTGCGCGGAGCCCGCGTAGACGACGAGGGACATCAGCACCGGCACCCATACCGGCAGCCCGCCGGCGACGGACACGGCACCGAAGGAGACGCCGACGACACCGCTCGCCAGCCATACCAGCGAGCTGTCGCGGACGAGTGAGCCGTCGGTGTCCTTCATGAGTGTTCGGTGTGGCGAACGCATGTTCTCTACAATGGACAGGGGACAGCTAGTCCGTCAAGGCGAACGATCGTACCGATGGAGCGAACGATATGAACGAGGTCCCCGCCCGGCTTCCCATGGACTGGATCGCCGCCGCCCTGAAGCGGGAGCGCGGCCGGGCCGGCCTGTCCCTGTCCGAGCTGGCCAAGCGCGCCGGAATCGCCAAGTCCACGCTGTCCCAGCTGGAGGCGGCGAGCGGCAATCCGAGCATGGAGACGATCTGGGCGCTCGCGGTGGCGCTCGGCGTGCCGTTCAGCGCGCTGGTGGAGTCGCCCGCGCCCGCGGTCCAGGTGATCCGGGCGGGGCAGGGGCCCACGGTCCACTCCGACCAGTCCAGCTACCTGGCTTCACTGCTTTCCGCCTGCCCGCCCGGCGCCCGCCGCGACCTGTATGCCGTCTGGCTGGAGCCGGGAACCGTCCGGAGTTCCGAACCGCACATCCCCGGGACCGTGGAACACATCGTGGTGAGCGAGGGCACGGTGAAGGCCGGCCCGCACGGCGAGGCCGTCGAACTGGGGCCGGGGGACTACATGTCGTACCGGGGGGACGTGCCCCACTCCTACGAGGCGCTCGCCCCCGGGACCAGGTTCGTCCTGGTCATGCAGCACCTGTGAGCCCCCGGGGGGCGAGGTGCGGGGTGGGCCCGGCCGGCGGGGTGAACGGGAAACGAACGGGAAACGAACGGAAAAGGCAGGAGCCCCGTCGCCGATGGCGTGGGGCTCCTTGGGTACTGCACTCAGGTTCTGCGATCAGGCAGCGATCAGGCGGGAGTGACGTTCTCCGCCTGCGGGCCCTTCGGGCCCTGCGTGACGTCGAAGGTCACCGCCTGGTTCTCCTCCAGGGAACGGAAACCCGAGGCGTTGATCGCGGAGTAGTGAACGAAGACGTCGGGGCCGCCGCCCTCCTGGGCGATGAAGCCAAAGCCCTTTTCGGCGTTGAACCACTTAACGGTTCCGGTAGCCATAAGCCCTCCTTGGGCTCAAAAGGGTTGCCCTGCTCCAGAACCTGCAAGTGCGAAACGGTGCTGCACGACTGCATTCGTCTGAAAACGACGAGAGCCTGCGGTTACATGCTCCGCAGGCTCTGTACTGCAAGGGAAACCAAACTGCAACTTGCGGCAAGCCTAGCATCCGGACCGCCGAAAGCAATAGAGGGCAAGATCACTTCACCCGGATGTTTGAACATCCGTTAGGCCGTTCGGGGGCGGGGTCGGTACCGGCACCGCGGCGGACGGGGTCTAGTCTCGCGATGTGGACAATTCTCGCACCCGGCCGCGCGTCGGCCACATCCAGTTCCTGAACTGCCTGCCCCTGTACTGGGGGCTCGCGAGAACCGGCACGCTCCTCGACTTCGAGCTGACCAAGGACACCCCGGAGAAGCTCAGCGAGCGGATCGTGCGCGGCGACCTCGACATCGGCCCCGTCACGCTCGTCGAGTTCCTGCGCAACGCCGACGACCTCGTCGCCTTCCCGGACATCGCCGTCGGCTGCGACGGCCCGGTGATGTCCTGCGTGATCGTCTCCCAGGTGCCCCTCGACCGGCTGGACGGCGCCCGGGTCGCCCTCGGCTCCACCTCGCGCACCTCGGTCCGGCTGGCCCAGCTCCTGCTCGCCGAGCGCTTCGGCGTGCGGCCGGACTACTACACCTGCCCGCCCGACCTCAGCCTGATGATGCAGGAGGCGCAGGCCGCCGTCCTCATCGGCGACGCGGCCCTGCGCGCCAACCTCCACGACGGCCCCCGCTACGGCCTCCAGGTGCACGACCTCGGCGCGCTCTGGAAGGAGTGGACCGGCCTGCCGTTCGTCTTCGCGGTGTGGGCGGCCCGCCGGGACTACCTGGAGCGCGAGCCGGTCATCACCCGCCGGGTCCACGAGGCGTTCCTCGCCTCCCGCAACCTCTCCCTGGAGGAGGTCGGCAAGGTGGCCGAGCAGGCCGCCCGCTGGGAGGTCTTCGACGAGGCCACCCTGGAGCAGTACTTCACCACCCTCGACTTCAGCTTCGGCCCCGCGCAGCTGGCGGCCGTCACCGAGTTCGCCCGCCGGGTCGGCCCGACGACCGGCTTCCCGGCCGACGTGACGGTGGAACTGCTGCGACCGTAGTCCCCCGTCACTACGCTGTGGAGCACCGGGCGTTGGGGGGAGCGTGCGCCATGCAGCCGCTGGAAGTCGATGAGCCGGCCGTCGTCGGGCCGTACCGGCTGCTCGGCCGGCTCGGCTCGGGCGGCATGGGCCGGGTCTACCTCGGCCGCAGCGCGGGCGGCCGTACGGTCGCCGTGAAGATCGTGCACCCGCACTTCGCGCTGGACGAGGAGTTCCGTGCCCGCTTCCGGCGCGAGGCGGAGGCGGCCCGCCGGGTCGGCGGCGCCTGGACGGCACCCGTCCTGGACGCGGACCCCGACGCCCCGGTGCCCTGGATCGCCACCGCCTACGCGGCGGGACCCTCCCTCGCGGCGGCCGTCACCGACGGCGGCCCGCTGCCCGCGCACACCGTACGGGCCCTGGGCGCGGGCCTCGCCGAGGCGCTGACGGCCGTGCACGAGCGGGGCCTCGTGCACCGGGACGTGAAGCCGTCCAACGTCCTGCTGACGCTGGACGGGCCGCTGCTCATCGACTTCGGCATCGCCCGGGCCGTGGACGGCACGGCCTCCCTGACCTCCACCGGCGTGTCGATCGGCTCGCCGGGCTACATGTCGCCCGAGCAGATCCTCGGCAAGGGCGCCACGGGCGCCGCCGACGTCTTCTCCCTCGGCGCCGTCCTCGCCCACGCGGCCACCGGCGAACCGCCCTTCCGCGGCGACTCCTCCGCCGCGCTGCTCTACAAGGTCGTCCACGAGGAGCCCGAACTCGGCTCCCTCACCGGTGAGATGCGGGAGGTGGTCGCCGCCTGCCTGGCCAAGCACCCGGCGGCCCGGCCCGCCCCCGCCGACGTCGGCCGACGCCTCGCCCCCGAAGGCGCCTCCCGCCTGGTCGCGGGCGGCTGGCTGCCGGGCGCCGTGCTGGAACAGGTCAGCCGCAGCGCCGTACGCCTGCTCAACCTGGACACGACGGAGCAGGCGGCCCACTCGGGTCCGGTCGCCTTCAGCAGCGTCTCGGTGGAAGGGGCGGCGGCCGCCCCCGGGCCGCACGCGGGGGAGGGGAGCGGGGAGTTCGGACCGCCACCCGTGATGCACGGCGCGCTGGTGACGGACGGCGGGCCGGCCGGGTGGCCGTCGGGACCACCGAGCGGTGCCGCCGGGGGGCCGTTCGGTTCCGTCACAGGTGGCACAGGTGGCACAGGTGGCACGGGTGGGGACGGGGTGGCCGGTGGCACCGGTGGCACCGGTCGCGACGGGCTTGCCGTGGGGGCGCCGACCGTCGTGCCCGCGCCGCGTGACGTGCCGCCGCCGGGGCGGGTCTCCGTCAGCGTGGCGGCGGGCTCCGCGCCGGCGGAGGGCGGCCGCGGGCGGCGGGTGAGCTGCACGGTCGTCCTGGCCGTCGCCGGCGCGCTGGCCGCGGTGTCCGTGGGGCTCGGCGCCCTGACGCGGCCCTGGGCCGGCGACGGCGGGCACAACGACGCGAGCGGCACCGCCCACTCGCCGTCGGCGCGCGCGAGCACCGGCGGCCCCGCCGCCGGTGATGCCGCGACCAGGGGCCCCGGGCCCAGCCCCGGTAGCAGCCTTGGCAGCCCCGGCACCGGTACCGGCAGCCCCGGTACCGGCAGCCGTCCCGGTGTGGTCCCGGCCCGCTACCTCGGCACCTGGGAGGGCCGGGCCACCGGCCTGGACGGCAGCCTCCCCATGGGCACCTTCCGCGTCACCGTCCACCAGGCGGCCGTCGGGCAGGAGCTGGGCCGACTGCGGCAGACCGACCAGATCGGCGCCGTCTGCACCGACGTCCTCACCCTCAGGGAGGTGACCCGGACGCGGATCCTCGCCACCTCGGCGGGCGCCGCCGGCAACCACGCCGGGTGCAACCAGACACCGCACCAGGTGCAGTTGACCCCGGTCGGCGACGACCTGCGGTACACATCGGACAGTCCGGCGGAAGGCAACCCGGTTTCGCGAATGTCAAGGGTCCGCTAGCCGCTCCGGCCCCGCCCCCCTGGCCCCGCCGGCCCCCGCCGTCACTACTGTGTCCGCGTTGGCGAACGCCGGCCCACAGGCATCGGACACGCCCGGCGGTACGCACGGGCAACGGGGAAGGACGGGAAGAGCCCGCCATGGAGACACTGCATCCGGACGATCCACGGCAGTTGGGCAGCTACCGGATGCTGCGCAGACTCGGTGCCGGCGGCATGGGCCGGGTCTACCTGGCCCGTTCGCCCGGCGGCCGGACCGTGGCCGTCAAGGTCGTACGCCCCGACCTCGCCGCCGACGCCGGCTTCCGCGAACGCTTCCGGCACGAGGCCGAGATCGCCCAGGCGGTCTCCGGCCAGTACACCGCCTCCGTCGTGGACGCCGATCCCGAGGCCCCCCTGCCGTGGCTCGCCACCTCCTACGTCCTCGGCCCCGACCTGACCGAGGTCGTCGCCACTCACGGCCCGCTGCCCGAGCACACGGTGCGCGCGCTCGGTGCCGGACTCGCCGCCGCGCTCCAGGAGATCCACGCCGCCGGGCTCATCCACCGCGACCTCAAGCCCTCGAACGTCCTGCTCGCCGCCGACGGCCCCCGCGTCATCGACTTCGGCATCGCGCGGGCGGTGGACGGCACGCGGATGACCCAGACCGGCGTCGTGGTCGGCTCGCCCGGCTACATGCCCCCCGAGCAGGCGATGGGCAAGGACGTCGGCCCGGCGGGCGACGTCTTCTCCCTCGGCGCGGTCCTCGCCTTCGCGGCCACCGGACGCAGCGCCTTCGGCGACGGCACCGCCTCGCACGCGGCGCTGCTCTACCAGGTCGTGCACGGCGAACCCGACCTGGCGGGCATACCGCGCCCGCTCCTCGGCCTGGTCCGGGCCTGCCTGCTGAAGGAGCCCGCCGACCGGCCCGCCCCCGCCGAGATCGTCACCGCGCTGGCCCCGCAGGGCGTCGAGGGCCTGCTCCGCGACTGGCTGCCGTCGGCCGTCGCCTCCACGATCGCCACGCACGCGGCCGGCATCCTGGACCTGGACCTGGAGGCGCCGGACCGGCAGCCACCGCCCGCACCCGCGGCGGGCTTCGGCCCGGCCCCGACGATGCCCGTCGCCACCCCGGCCCCCGCGTCCACGCCCGCCCCGGCCCCAGCTCCCGCGCCGGGCGCCACCCCCGCCTCCATGCCGGGTACCGTCCCCGCTCCCGCGCCGGGCGCCACCCCCGCTTCCATGCCGGGTACCGTCCCCGCTCCCGCGCCGGGCGCCACCCCAGCCCCCACCCCCGTCCCGGGTGCCACTTCCACCCCCGTCCCGGGCGCCGCCCCCGCTCCCCTGCCCGGCACCGTGCAACTCGGCGGTCCCGGGGGCCCGTCCGGACCCACCCGGCGCCGTGCCCTCTCGCTCGCGCTCGGCGGCGCGGCCGCCGTCGCGGCCGTCGGCGGGGGCACCGCCTGGTGGCTGAGCCGGGACACCGGGGCCGACGGTCCCGCCACCGCGGGCAAGGGCGGTGCCTCCGGGGAACCCGCCGCCGAGCACTTCACCACCCCGCCCGCCGGAGTGGCCCCCCAGCCGCTGTGGCACCGGGCGCTGACCGCGGACAGCACCAGCACCGCCGTACCGCTGCTCGTCCACGACGGCCTGCTCCTGATCAGCGGCGACCCGCTGGTGGCGTACGACGTGAAGACCGGCAAGCCCCGCTGGTCCAAGCCGGACCTCGTGGTCCCCGGCTCCCAACTGCTCCACCGGAACGGCCGGATGTACCTGCCCGACGGCGCGTACGACGGCGTCCTCATCGCCCGCGACGCCGGCACCGGCGAGGAGGTGTGGCGCAGCCGGCTCGGCAAGCACATCGACATCGAGGACACCATCGCCATCGACGACGAGCACGTCTACGTCGCGGCGAGCGACTTCAGCGAGTCCAAGAGCGCCACCGAGTACCGCACGGCGGTCGCCGCCGTCAGCCTCGAAACCCGCAAGGCGGTGTGGATCCGGAAGCGCGACTGGGGCACCGACGACTACGACGTCCAGGGCACCGTCTCCGGGAAGTACCTGGTCTACGCCGACTCCAAGCACAACCTCACCGTCCGCGACACCGCCACCGGCGCCCAGCTGTGGACGAAGAAGATCGGCGACGACTGGTCGTGGCGGCCCACCGTCGCCGACGGCCTGGTCTTCCTGCCCGGCGAGGAACTCACCGCGGTCGACGCGAAGACCGGCGCCACCCGCTGGACCCTCTCCCCGAGCGGCCGCCGCGGCTTCTACAACCCCACCGTCATCGACGGCGTCCTGTACGCCGGTGACCACGACCGGGGTGTCTGGGCGGTCGACGCCCGCACCGGCAAGCGGATCTGGCTGTGCGAGGACAACGACCGCGGCGCGCCGGAGGTCTTCGTCAAGTCCGGTACCACGCTGTACTGCGGCGCCCTGGCCGTCGGCGGCGGCGTCGTCGCGCTGGACGCCGGGACCGGCCGCAAGCGCTGGAGCTGGACCGACAACAAGGGCACCGGCGAGCAGTGGCAGATCGCCCTGTGGGGCAGCCGGCTGCTGATGGCCAACGGCGAGGACGTCTACGCGATGCCGGCCGTCTGAACCGGGTAGGGAGTCGGGGACGGTGACCGGCCCGGCCGGGGTGACCGGGGTGATCGGGCCGGCCGGGGTGACCGGGGTGATCGGGCCGGCCGGGGTGATCGGGGCGACGGGAGTGGGAAGCGTGGGCGAGGTGACCACGGGGGTGCTGGTGCTCGTCGCCGCGGTGTGGGGCGCGCTCGCGGGCACGCTGCTGCCCCGCGCCGCCTACCGCTTCGCCGTGCCGTACGGCGAACCGTGGCGGAGCCGGTGCCCCGGCGGCCACCCGGTCCGGGGCTGGCTGGGCGGGGCGAGATGCGGCGACTGCGGCCCCGGCGCCGCCTCCCGCACTCCTTCCGGTTCCGATGGCGCCGAACTGACTCCTTCCGGCCCCGGCGCCGCCTCCCGCACTCCTTCCGGTTCCGATGGCGCCGAACTGACTCCTTCCGGCCCCGGCGCCGCCTCCCGCACTCCTTCCGGTT
>NZ_JBEYCX010000021.1:110402-149731 GCF_040632975.1 Streptomyces sp. NPDC013455
TCCGATGGCGCCGAACTGACTCCTTCCGGCCCCGGCGCCGCCTCCCGCACCCCGTCCCGTCCCCTCCTCGCCGCCGTCACCGCGCTGGTCTGCGCCGCCCTCGCCGCCGCCACCGGCACCAGGCCCGAGCTCGCGGTCTGGCTGCTGCTCGCACCCGCCGGCGTACTCCTCGCCGCCGTGGACTTCCGGGTGCAGCGGCTGCCCGACCCGCTGACCCTGCCGCTCGCCGCCCTCGCCCTGGCCCTGCTCGGCCTCACCGCCCTGCTTCCCGAACACGCCGGCCACTGGCCGACCGCGCTCTACGGCGCCCTCGCCCTCGGCGCCGGCTACTACGTCCTGTACCGCGTCAATCCGGGCGGCATGGGCTTCGGCGACGTGAAACTGGCCCTGGGAGCGGGGGCCGTGCTCGGCTGGTACGGCTGGCCCACCGTGCTGCTCGGCACCTTCGCCGCATTCCTGCTCGGCGCGCTCTACGGCGGCGCGCTCGTCCTCGCCCGGCGGGCGGGCCGGAAGACGGCCGTGCCCTTCGGCCCGTTCCTCCTGGCCGGCACCCTCACCGGCGTCCTGATCGGCGCCTACGCAGCCTGAGGTCGGTGTCCGAAACCGGCTGGCGTAGGCTGGCGTGGTCTGTCCACAACCCTTACGAACCTTGCGAAAGGGACGCCGGTGACCGAGAAGGCCGACCTCCAGTCCGTCCTCGACCGTGCCGCCGCCGGTGGGCGGATCACCGCCGAGGAGGCGCTCGACCTCTACCGTGACGCCCCCCTGCACGCCCTGGGCGCCGCCGCCGACGCCGTACGCCGCCGCCAGTACGCCGGCACCGAGCACATCGCCACGTACATCATCGAGCGGAACATCAACTACACGAACGTGTGCGTCACGGCGTGCAAGTTCTGCGCCTTCTACGCGGCCCCCAAGGACAAGGACAAGGGCTGGACCCGCGACCTCGACGACATCCTGCGCCGCTGCGCGGAGACCGTCGAGCTGGGCGGCACCCAGATCATGTTCCAGGGCGGCCACCACCCGGACTACGGCGTCGAGTACTACGAGAAGCACTTCAAGGCCATCAAGGACGCCTTCCCGCAGCTGGTGATCCACTCGCTGGGCGCCTCCGAGGTCGAGCACATGGCCCGGATCAGCGGGGTGTCGGTCGAGGAGGCCATCACCCGCATCCACGAGGCGGGCCTGGACTCCTTCGCGGGAGCGGGTGCCGAGCTGCTGCCCGAGCGGCCGCGCAAGGCCATCGCCCCGCTGAAGGAGAGCGGCGAGCGCTGGCTGGAGATCATGGAGACCGCCCACCGGCTGGGCGTCGAGTCCACCTCCACCATGCTGATGGGCACCGGCGAGACCAACGCCGAGCGGATCGAGCACCTGCGGATGATCCGGGACGTGCAGGACCGCACCGGCGGCTTCCGCGCCTTCATCCCGTACACCTACCAGCCGGAGAACAACCACCTGAAGGGCCGCACCCAGGCGACCCTCTTCGAGTACCTGCGGATGATCGCGATCGCCCGCCTCTTCCTCGACAACGTCCGGCACATCCAGGGCTCCTGGCTGACCACCGGCAAGGAGGTCGGGCAGCTGTCCCTGCACTACGGCGCGGACGACCTCGGTTCGATCATGCTGGAGGAGAACGTGGTCTCCTCGGCCGGCGCCAGGCACCGCTCCAACCGCCTGGAGATCATCGACCTGATCCGCAAGGCCGGGCGGGTGCCGGCCCAGCGCTCGACCACGTACGAGCACCTCGTCGTGCACGACGACCCGGCGAACGACCCGGTCGACGACCGCGTGGTGTCGCACATCTCCTCCACCGCCATCGACGGCGGCACCGCCCACCCCGAGCTGAAGCTGCTCGCGTCGAACTAGGGGCGCCGTGCTGACGATCCACGCCGACGCGCGCGGACACGCCTTCGCCGTCGCCGGCGAGCGGATCGAGGCGGTCGGTTCCCTGGCGGAGCTGGCCGCCGCACGGCCACGCGCGCGCGTGCGGCAGTGGCCCGGCATCCTCACCGCCGGCTTCGTCAACCTCCACGGCAACGAGCTGCTGGAGGAGACCTACCACCCCGATCCCCGGGAGGCCGGGGAACTCGGCACCGAGCCGCTGACCGGGGACGCGCTCACCGCCCTGCGGCTGGACGACGCCCGCTGGGGCGCGAGCGCCCGGCGCGGGGTGCAGCGCATGCTCGCCCACGGCACGGTGGCGGTGGCCTGCGAACCGCTGCGCAACCGCGCGGTACGGGACGCCGTGCAGCGCTCCGGCCTCGCCGTCGTGGGCCGGCCCGGCCGGCCCGCCGGCGTTCCCTCCCTCGACCCCCTCGCCTCCGGCCTGCCCCCGAGGACCCGGCCGGCCCGCGAGCCCGGCTCCGCCGCCGACTTCGCCGCCTTCGACGTGCGCGACGAGGCCGAACTGGCCGAGCGGGGGGCGGGGACGTGCGTGGCGACGGTGGTGGCCGGGCGGCTGGTGTTCCGGCGCAGGTGACGGCCCCGCCCGCGCCCCTCAGCCGCCGAACGCCTGCCCGAACGCGCCCGCACCCTGCCGCACCCCGCTGCAGTCGGTGGCGGCCCCGTCCCGCTCGGCCCCGTCCGCGCACTGCCGGTCCCGGCCGGCGGACCACATCGACACCCAGGCGATCTCCTTCCGCGCGGCGAACGCCCGCACCTGCGCGGCGTCGGCGAGCGTGAACGTCTCACCCGCCACGTCATTGACCCCGATCATCGACGTGAGCGCCATTCCCCGCCACGCACCGGCGTCCGACGACCCGAACACCTTCCTCAGCTGGCCGTGCGCGGCCTTCGCGGACGCCACGGCGTAGTCCCCCATGTCCCCGTCGTAGGACTCGCCGTAGTTCATGGTCATGAGGTTGACCGTGGCCACCTGCACGTCGTACGTGTTCGCGGACTCCAGCAGCGCCAGAGCGTCGGCGTCCAGCCCCGACGGCATCACCGGCAGGGTGAACGAGACCTCCAGGTCCGGGCGTTCTGCCTGCAGGCGGGCTATCGCCCGTGAACGCAGGGCCACGGAGGCGGAGTCGGTGAGCTCGTCGCCCTCGATGTCGAAGTCGGCCGCGTCGGAGCCGGCCGCGTCCAGCGCCCCGGCATAGGCGGCGGCGAGCTCCGAGGCGCTGTCGCAGGTGGTGGCCAGCTCCTTGCCGGAGGCTCCGCCGAAGGAGACGCGGACGGCGGCGCCGCCCTTCTTCAGCGCGGACGTCCGGGACGTCACGGCGGAACCGGTGACCGCCTCGGTGCCGTTCCACTTGGGTGTGCAGCCGCTGCCGTCGGAGACCACGAAGGCGAGGTTGTACGTCGACGGGGAACCGGCGGCGTCGGTGGCGGCGGCGTCGGTGGCGCTGACGTAGGGGGCGTACGCCGGGGTGCGGGCGGCGGCCCGGGCGGGGGAGCGGTCCGCCGAGCCCGGCGTCTTCCCGGCTTCCGTGGCGCAACCGGTCACCGCGAGAGCGAACGCGCAGGTGAAGGCGGCGAAAGGGCTCAGTCGACTCCTCATGCGGCGAAATCTCTCACACGGGACCGTGGACCGACGCCGCCTCTCTCAGGTGAGCGACAGCCTGGGGGCGCATGCACGGGTGGCTCACAGCCATCTCCGCCGGTTCACAGAAACGCTGAAAAAAAGCCACATAAAGGCTCTCTAGCATCCGGGGAATGCAATCCGAACCCGCCGTCGAAAGTCGTACCGCCGGGCGCGGTCGCCGCCGCAAACACGGCAACGGGTCCGCCGAGGGGCCCGTGTTCGTCGACACCACCGGGCGCCGGTCGAAGGTGCTGCGCCGCGTCGGCCTGCTCCTCGGCGCGGGCTGCCTGACCTACGCGGTCGTGCTGGCCGCCGCCTTCATGGGCTGGGGCACCTCCCTCACCCCGTCCTCCCTGACGCCCTTCGGCAGTGCCGACGGCGGTCGGGCGCCCGGCCGGACAGGCCCCCAGGGCGGCACCGGCCGCCAGGCGCACCTGCCCGACGCCACCCCGTCGACGCCCGCGTCGGCCACCGCCACCTCACCGGCCACCACCGCCACCCCGTCGGCCACCGCCACCTCGCCGGCCACCACCGCCACCCCGTCGGCCACCGGCACCCCGTCGGCCGCCGCCGACCGACCGGAGTAGCACGGCAGCCATGACCACATCGACGTCCTCCCGCGGCCGCAGGCGCGCGCCCGGCCGCATCGAGCGCGCCGCAGGCAGGGCCGCGGCGCTCCAGCGGCCCCGCGTCATCCTCGCCTTCCTGCTGCTGCTGGCGCTGACCTGCGTGATGCTGCTCGACGGATATCTGCGCGCCGAGGTCGGCGGCGACCAGCGCGTGCGTACGGGGGCCGGCTCCTCCGAGGTCCCCGACGACATCCTCGACGGCGGACCGATCCTCACCTTCCGGGGCGGCCAGGCCACCACCGTCTCCGTCCCCGCCAGGACCATCGCCCTCACCTTCGACGACGGCCCCGATCCGACCTGGACCCCGAAGGTCCTCGACATCCTGCGCAAGTACGACGTCCCCGGCACGTTCTTCCTGGTCGGCTCGATGGTGTCCCGCTATCCCGGCATCGTGAGCACGATGGTCCGGCAGGGCAACGAGGTCGGCGTCCACACGTTCACGCACGTCGACCTGTCGTACCAGAGCGGTGCGCGCGTCGACCGCGAGATGGAGCAGACGCAACTCGCCCTCGCCGGGGCCGCGGGCATCACCACGACGCTGTTCCGTGCGCCGTACTCCTCCGAGACGGACGCCATCGACAACTGGAGCTGGCCCGTCTACGAGAAGCTCGGCCAGGACGGTTACACCAGCGTCTTCGTCGACACCGACAGCGACGACTGGAAGCGGCCCGGCGTCTCCAGGATCGTCCAGTGGGCCACCCCGAAGGGCACCGAGGGCGCCTCGGTCCTCTTCCACGACGCGGGCGGCGACCGCTCGCAGACCATCGAGGCGCTGCCGAAGTACATCGAGAAGATGAAGGCGAAGGGCTACACCTTCACCACGGTCAGCGGCGTCATGGAGAAACAGGGCGCGGCCGCCGGCCCGGGCCCGCACAGCGCGCACCACGCGGCCACCGGCGCGACCCTCTACGAGGGCAGGGCCCTCATCGCGGCCGTCGCCGTCGCCGAGTGGACGCTGCCCGTCCTCTCCGCCGGCCTGATGGTGGTGGGCGTGGCCGTTCTGGGCCGCTTCGGGATGATGGTGGTCCTGGCCCGCCGCCACCACCGGCAGCGCAACAGACGCCGGTTCACCTGGGGACCACCGGTCACCGAGCCGGTGAGCGTGATCGTCCCGGCGTACAACGAGAAGGAGTGCATCGCCAACACCCTCGCCTCGCTGGCGCGGAGCACCCATCCGATCGAGATCCTCGTCGTGGACGACGGCTCCACCGACGGCACCTCGGAGATCGCCCGCAGCGCGGCCGCCTCGCTCGGCATGGCCAACGTCCGGGTGATCCGCCAGGAGAACGCCGGCAAGCCGGCGGCCCTGAACAACGGCGTCCGCAACGCCCGGTACGGCATCGTCGTCATGATGGACGGCGACACGGTCTTCGAACCGGACACCGTACGGCGGCTGGTGCAGCCGTTCGCCGATCCGTCCGTCGGCGCGGTCGCGGGCAACGCCAAGGTCGGCAACCGCGACACCCTGATCGGAGCCTGGCAGCACATCGAGTACGTGATGGGCTTCAACCTGGACCGGCGCATGTACGACCTGCTGCGCTGCATGCCCACCATCCCGGGGGCCGTCGGCGCCTTCCGCCGTGACGCCGTGCTGGAGGTGGGCGGCATGAGCGACGACACCCTCGCCGAGGACACCGACATCACCATCGCCCTGCACCGCGCGGGCCGGCGGGTCGTCTACGAGGAGCACGCCCGCGCCTGGACGGAGGCGCCGGGCTCCTTCAAGCAGCTCTGGTCCCAGCGCTACCGCTGGTCGTACGGCACCATGCAGGCGCTGTGGAAGCACCGCAAGTCCCTCACGGACAGGGGCCCCTCGGGCCGGTTCGGCCGGGTGGGCATGCCCCTGGTCGTCGTCTTCCAGGTCGTCACGCCGGTCTTCGCCCCGCTCATCGACGTCTTCACCGTCTACTCGATGCTCTTCGTCGACTTCCGGGCGGCCCTGCTGGCCTGGCTGGCCGTCCTGGCCGTCCAACTCCTGTGCGCGGCCTACGCCTTCCGCCTGGACCGGGAGAAATACCGCTACCTGCTGATGATGCCCCTCCAGCAACTCGCCTACCGCCAGATGATGTACCTCGTCCTGATCCACTCCTGCGTCACCGCCCTCACCGGCGGCCGCCTGCGCTGGCAGAAGCTGAAGCGCACCGGAGAGGTCGGGACACCGGCGGGGGTGAGCTGAGTGGGCGCGCACCGGCGCACCGCCGTGGGCGCGGGCAGCCGCGCCGCCGGGGCGGCGGGCACGAGCGCGGGCACGGGCGGTCGTACCACCGGGGTGGCGGGTACGGGCGGTCGTACCACCGGGGTGGCGGGTGCGGCGGCGGGCGTGGGCACGGCGGCGCGGGTGGGCGGTGCGGCGGGCGCGGATGCGGCGGCGCGGGCGGACGCGGCGGCGGGCGCGGATGCGGCGGCGGACGTGTACCCGGCGGCGCGGGCGGGTGCGGGGGCGTCGGCACCTCCCGGCGGGCGGCACCCCCACCCGGCCCCGGCGAGGGACCGCTACTTCGACACGCTCAGGGCGCTGGCCCTCGTCCGGGTGGTCGCCTACCACACCTTCGGCTGGCCCTGGGCCGGCCTGGCCTTCCCCTCCATGGGCATCATGTTCGCCCTCGCCGGCACGCTGATGGCCAAGTCCCTGGCACGCCCCGCGCCGACCGTGCTGAAGAGCAGGCTGAGGAGACTGCTGCCCCCCTTCTGGTTCTGGGGCTTCTTCGTGGTGCTCGCCATGCTGGTCCACGGCTGGCTGCCGGGCCGGGAGATCGCCTACTGGATCGTCCCGCTCGGCGACCCCCCGGGCGACGCGTGGGGCGCCCAGGCGTGGGAGATCTGCTGGTACCTGCGCACGTACCTCTGGTTCGTCCTGCTCTCCCCCCTCCTCCTGCGCCTCTTCCGCCGGGCCCCGCTGCCCGTGCTGTTCCTCTCCCTCCTCCCCGTCCTCGTCCTGAACTTCGCCTGGCCGGGCCCGGACGGCCGGCTCGGCAGCGCCCTGTGGGACCTGTCGACGTACCTCTTCTGCTGGGTGCTCGGCTTCGCCCACCGTGACGGCGTGCTCCAGCGGGCCCGGCCGGCGGCGGTGGTCGTCCTGTCACTCGCCGCGCTGTGCTGCGGCGCCTGGTACGCCTTCGCGCACCAGGCGGACCACGGCACGTACGACCTGGACGAGAACCCCCTCGCACAGGCCTTCTGGTCGGCCGGTTTCGTGACGCTCCTGATGTGGGCCAAGGCGTACTTCCGGATCGACTTCGCCGGGCTCGCCCGGCTGCGGCGGCTGGACCGCGCGGTGACGGTCTTCAACGCGCGCGCGGTCACGGTCTACCTCTGGCACGAGATCGCCCTGATCCTGGCCGTTCCGCTGATCGACCGGCTGTGGGACGTGCCGGCCTTCGAGGCCCACCTGCCGCTGGACAGCCAGTGGTTCATGTTCGGCGTCGGCTGGGTCCTGATCGCCGCCTTCGTCCTGCTGTGCGGCTGGGTGGAGGACGTCGCGGCACGCAGGAAGCCGAGGCTCCTGCCGTGAGACCGGGCTGCAAGAATGGGCGGGTGACCCGCGCTTCCCTGAACAAGCAGCCGCACGAAGTCGCCTCGATGTTCGACGACGTGGCGGAACGGTACGACCTGACGAACGACCTGCTGTCGCTCGGCCAGGACCGGCGCTGGCGCAAGGAGGTGGCGAGGGCGGTCGACGCACGCCCCGCGCAGAAGGTCCTCGACCTCGCCGCCGGCACGGCCACCTCCTCGCTGCCCTTCGCGCGGACCGGCGCGTACGTCGTCCCCTGCGACTTCTCCCTGGGCATGCTCCAGGTCGGCAAGCGCAAGCACACCTGGCTGCCGTTCACGGCGGGCGACGCCACGAGGCTGCCCTTCAAGGACGACACCTTCGACGCGGTGACGATCTCCTTCGGGCTGCGCAACGTCCAGGACACGGACGCGGCGCTGCGGGAGATGTACCGGGTCACCCGGCCCGGCGGGCGCGTGGTGATCTGCGAGTTCTCCCATCCGACCTGGGCGCCGTTCCGCACCGTCTACACCGAGTACCTGATGCGGGCCCTGCCGCCGGTCGCGCGCGCGGTGTCCTCCAACCCGGACGCGTACGTCTATCTCGCCGAGTCCATCCGCGCCTGGCCCGACCAGCCCGCCCTCGCCGAACGGCTGCGCGGAGCCGGCTGGTCGCGGGTGGCGTGGCGCAACCTCACCGGTGGTGTGGTGGCACTGCACCGCGGCTTCAAGGAGAGCTGAGTCCGGCCACCGCGTACGGGTCGCCGGGCTGGTCGAGTTCGCGCCGCCGTCCGCCCCGGGGCGGTCCGGGGACCCGCGGCTCCCGCACACCGCCACCGCCCTCGCCCTCCCCGAAGTCGAACCACACGTACACCATCGAGTCCCGCGGCACCTCGGCACCGGGCTGCGGGTACTGGCGTACGACGTGCTCGACCACCGTGAGGTGGAACTCCGGGCGGTCCGGCGCGTTGAGGAACAGGCCCCGCGACCGGGCCGTCTCGCGCGCGTCCACAGCCATCAGACCGACCAGACGCGGGACGCGCACTTCGGGTGTGTTGGGTGTTATGCGCACAGATGTCACCCCCAGCGGTACCGGCAGGGTAACTCCCGCCCGGAGCCGCCTGGAAGCCGCCGGTGTCTTTCTGTGACAGACGACTACGGGGCGTCGCCGAAGCCCAGCCGGAAGCAGAGCGCCGGCTCGTCCCGCGCGGGATGCGTGTAGGACTCGGCCGGCTCCATGCCGAGCCGCCGGGCCACCGCGATCGACCGCTCGTCGCCCGGCCGGACCACCGCCACCACGCCCGGCACCCCGGCCGCACGCACCCGGCTGACGGTCTCCCGCGCCGCCGCGGTGACGTACCCCTTCCCCCAGTGCGCCCGGCCGAGCCGCCAGCCGATCTCCGTCTCGCCGACCGGTCCCCAGTCGGGCCGCCAGGGCTGCGCCCCGGTGAAGCCGATGACCTCGCCGGCCTCGTCCAGCAGCGTCCACAGGCAGAAACCGCGCTCCGCGTCGTGCCGCCGCTGCCGCGCGGTGAGTTCCTCGTAGACCGACAGCGCCGCCGGCCTGCCGCCGTGGAACTCCATGACCTCCGGGTCGGCGAAGATCCGGTGCCAGGCGACCGCGTCCTCATGGGTGGGAACGCGCAGCCGTACCGCGGGGAGAGGTCGGTTCACAGGGCAGCCCTTCAGCCGGGTGATCAATTCTGCTGAATAGACTGCCCATGTCCAGTGCCGGTCGGCACGCAGATTTCGAACCTTGGGGAGATCCCGCCGTGACCGAGCCCCTCTCCGACAACACCGCCGATGTGATCGTCGTGGGCGCGGGGCCAGCCGGCTCCACGACCGCGTACCACCTCGCCAAGGCCGGTCTCGACGTCCTGCTCCTGGAGAAGACCGAGTTCCCGCGGGAGAAGGTCTGCGGCGACGGCCTCACCCCGCGCGCGGTCAAGCAGCTCGTCGCCATGGGGATCGACATCTCGGAGGAGGCCGGCTGGCTGCGCAACAAGGGTCTGCGCATCATCGGAGGCGGTGTCCGACTCCAGCTCGACTGGCCGGATCTCGCCTCCTTCCCCGACTACGGCCTGGTCCGCAAGCGCGACGACTTCGACGAACAGCTCGCCCGCAACGCCCAGAAGGCAGGCGCCCGCCTCTTCGAGCGCTGCAACGTCACGGGCCCCGTCGTCGACGACCGCACCGGCCGCATCACGGGCGTCACCGCCAAGCTCGGCGAGGAGAAGCGCGAGGTCACCTTCCGCGCGCCGCTCGTCGTCGCCGCCGACGGCAACTCCACCCGCCTGTCCCTCGCGATGGGCCTGCACCGCCGCGAGGACCGCCCCATGGGCGTCGCGGTCCGCACCTACTTCGAGAGCCCCCGCCACGAGGACGACTACCTGGAGTCCTGGCTGGAGCTGTGGGACCGGCGCGGCCCCCAGGACCGCCTGCTGCCCGGGTACGGCTGGATCTTCGGCATGGGCGACGGCACGTCGAACGTCGGACTGGGCGTGCTCAACACCTCCGCCTCCTTCAAGGAGCTCGACTGGCGCGAGGTCCTCAAGGCCTGGTGCGCCTCCATGCCGGAGGACTGGGGCTACACCCCGGAGAACATGACCGGCCCGATCCGCGGCGCCGCCCTGCCCATGGCCTTCAACCGCCAGCCGCACTACACGCGCGGCCTGATGCTCGTCGGCGACGCCGGCGGCCTGGTGAACCCCTTCAACGGCGAGGGCATCGCCTACGCCATGGAGTCCGGCCAGATCGCCGCGGACGTCGTCGTGCAGGCCCACGCGCGCGCGACCCCCGCCCAGCGGGAGATCGCCCTCCAGCGCTACCCGCGCATCCTCAAGGACACCTACGGCGGCTACTACACCCTCGGCCGCGCCTTCGTGAAGCTCATCGGCAACCCGAAGGTCATGCAGATCGCCGCGCAGCGCGGTCTCACGCACCCGATGCTGATGAAGTTCACCCTGAAGCTGCTGGCGAACCTCACCGACCCCACCGGCGGCGACGCGATGGACCGGATCATCAACGGCCTCAGCAGGGTGGCGCCGAAGGCCTGACGCGACGGGCGGCCGGTCCGCCGCCTGCCGCGGCGGCGGTTGCCCTCGTCCGGGCAACCGCCGCTTCCTCGGGGACGCTTCGAGCAGCGCATCCGCGACGTGTCCGACATGCCGGACTGTGCCGTCATGGGGGAGCCGTACGCGGGTGTGGCCGGGAGCCGCCGCGCGCTTGCGGTGAGGCGCTGGGCGGGCGGAGCCGCGACGCCGGGGCGTGTGGGCGCGCGGAGGGGGCGCGGGGCGCTGGGCGTGCCTGGGCGGGGCGTTGGGCGTGCCTGGGCGGGGCGTTGGGGGCTCCGGTGGGCCCGCGGGCGCGGATGCCCGTACGGGAGCGCGCCGAGCGGGCGCAGGCGCGTTTCAGGGATGACGCAAGGGCCGCTGCCCCCGAGCGGCTGCGGCCCTACGCGCGTGAGAGGTGCGGGACGTGCTCAGAGCACCCGCACCGCACCCGTCGCCGGGTAACCGGAGAGGTCCTGGATGACGACGCCCTTGGAGGGGTTGGCGGCGTCCAGGTACTGGCCGTTCCCGATGTAGACGCCGACGTGGTACGCGGAGCCCTTGGCGCCCCAGTACAGGATGTCGCCGGGCTGGAGGTTGGACATCGAGACCTCGGTGCCGACGGTCGACTGGTCCTGCGAGACACGCGGGAGGTCCACACCGACCTGCTTGAACGCGGCCTGG
The DNA here is from genome assembly GCF_040632975.1 of Streptomyces sp. NPDC013455. Taxonomy (NCBI): domain Bacteria; kingdom Bacillati; phylum Actinomycetota; class Actinomycetes; order Kitasatosporales; family Streptomycetaceae; genus Streptomyces; species Streptomyces sp. NPDC013455. Next base: position 121,781 of record NZ_JBEYCX010000021.1, read on the forward strand.
ACGAGGCCCGAGCAGTCCCACGCGTTGGGGCCGGTGCCGCCCATGACGTAGGCGTCGCCCACCTGCGCCTTGAGGAAGCCGATGACGGTCGCCACGCTGCCGCCGGAGGGCGCGGAGGTCGTCGTCGTGGTCGTGGTGGTGGAGCCGGCGTCCGCCGTGGTGGACAGCGTGGTCCGCTCCGCGCTGCGCGAGGCGCGGGCGGCGGCCTCCTTGCGGGCGGCCTCCTGCGCCTTCTTCTTGGCCTCCGCCGCCTTCTTCTTGGCCTCGGCGAGGTCCGCCTTGGCCTGCTTCGCGGCCTTTGCGGCAGCCGCGTCACGCTCGGCCTGCAGCTGGTAGTTGGCGGCGGCCTGCTGGGTGGCGTCCGCGGACTGGGCCGCCTGGGCGGCCAGGTCGGCCGTCAGGGTGGGCAGCTCGAGGGTCTGCGTCACCGGCTCGGCCGCGTTCGCCGAGCCGGACGCCCCGGCGACTGCCAGGGTGCCGAGGACGCCACCGGCAACTCCGGCCCGCATGGCGAGGGTCGACGCGCTGCGGCGGGGCTTCCGGTGGCTGCGTATGTGAGCGGTGTGGGACATGGGAACAAGCGGTACCAGGGGCTCCTTCATATCTTCAAGAAACGTGTGCTGCGCCACAGTTGCTCAATCGAGACTAGGAATCCCGGGCGTGTCGTTCTTTATTGACGCCGTAACGGACATTGCGGACGCTCGCGATCATGCCCTTGATCACGGTCTTTGATCATTACGTCCGAATTGCTCCCCGCCTACCACTGGTTGGGATCGTTGGCCAAGCCCGGTTCTCATGGATCTCTCATGAGTGTGGCGGAGGTCACGGAACGGCCGCCGGAATCACGGCGTCCCGCGCGTGCGGAGCTCGTGAACGCGTGCACGCGCTCCGGCTGCCGTCCACACCTGCCCCGGGCCTCCCCCTGAGGTGTGAACGGGACCCACTATCAAGATCACGCGCCCAGCGCCAATTTGCATGCAGCGGAACTCTCTTGATATTGAGACGCCCGCTCCGGCCTGCGGTGACAAGGATGAATGTCACTTCTGGTGATCAACTGAACGCTTCACGTATGAAGATCACGCATCATCCGACTTCATGATCCTTCGTCAGGTGGTGGAGATCACAAAGCTTGTGTAATACCCCGTGTCGCAGATCACAGAGCGGCGGGCATAAGATGCGAGGCAGTTGGGCTTGTGACCTGCTTCACATGTTCGCGATCTTCGCCCGGGACGAGCGGGGCTCGTGGGACCGGTGAGGTCGGCGTGAGCCCAGTGCAACCTCCCCCACGGTCTCGGCTTCGCTCGACCAGGGGGGACCCCATGCAGTCAGTGCCGACTGAGAGGAGCGAGGAGCGGTGAACGCGTATGCGCCCATCCTCGTACTGGGAGCCCTCGGGGCAGGCTTTGCGATCTTCTCCGTGGTCATGGCCACGCTGATCGGTCCGAAGCGGTACAACCGCGCGAAGCTCGATGCCTACGAGTGCGGGATCGAGCCGACCCCCACGCCGGCCGGCGGCGGGCGCTTCCCCATCAAGTACTACCTGACGGCGATGCTCTTCATCGTCTTCGACATCGAGATCGTCTTCCTCTACCCCTGGGCCGTCACCTTCGACGCCCTGGGGATCTTCGGGCTCGTGGAGATGCTGCTCTTCGTGCTCACCGTCTTCGTCGCGTACGCGTACGTATGGCGGCGCGGCGGCCTGGAATGGGACTGAGGGGCCTTTAACGACATGGGACTCGAAGAAAAGCTGCCGAGCGGATTCCTGCTGACCACCGTCGAGCAGGCCGCGGGCTGGGTGCGCAAGGCGTCGGTCTTCCCGGCCACCTTCGGGCTGGCCTGCTGTGCCATCGAGATGATGACCACCGGCGCCGGCCGCTACGACCTCGCCCGCTTCGGCATGGAGGTCTTCCGCGGCTCGCCGCGCCAGGCCGACCTGATGATCGTCGCCGGCCGGGTCAGCCAGAAGATGGCGCCGGTCCTGAGGCAGGTCTACGACCAGATGCCCAACCCCAAATGGGTGATCTCCATGGGCGTCTGCGCCTCCTCGGGCGGCATGTTCAACAACTACGCGATCGTCCAGGGCGTCGACCACATCGTCCCGGTCGACATCTACCTGCCCGGCTGCCCGCCCCGGCCCGAGATGCTGATGGACGCGATCCTCAAGCTCCACCAGAAGATCCAGTCCTCCAAGCTCGGCGTCAACGCCGAGGAGGCGGCCCGCGAGGCGGAGGAGGCGGCGCTCAAGGCCCTGCCCACGATCGAGATGAAGGGGCTGCTGCGGTGAGCGACGGCAACGGCAACGGCGGGTCCGCGAACGGGGTGAACCCCGAGAAGGACCTCTCCGCCTCCAACCTCCCCGGCCAGCGCGGCCAGGGCGGCGAGGAGATCCGCGTCCAGCGCGGCATGTTCGGCGCCGACAACGGCGGCGACACCTCCGGCTACGGCGGCCTGGTCCGCTCGGTCCGACTCCCGGGACCGGCGACCCGCCCCTACGGCGGCTGGTTCGACGAGGTCGCCGACGAGCTGGAGGGCGCCCTGGAGGAACAGGGACTCCTCCCGGAGAACGCCATCGAGAAGACGGTCGTCGACCGCGACGAGCTGACCTTCCACATCGAACGCGAGCACCTGGTCCGCGTCGCCCGCACCCTGCGCGACGACCCGGCCCTGCGCTTCGAGCTCTGCACCGGCGTCAGCGGCGTCCACTACCCGGGCGACAAGGGCCGCGAGCTGCACGCCGTCTACCACCTGCGGTCGATCACCCACAACCGGCTGATCCGCCTCGAAGTCAGCGCCCCCGACACCGACCGGCGCATCCCGTCGCTGGTCTCCGTCTACCCGACCAACGACTGGCACGAGCGCGAGACCTACGACTTCTTCGGAATCGTCTTCGACGGCCACCCGGCCCTGACGCGGATCATGATGCCGGACGACTGGCAGGGCCACCCGCAGCGCAAGGACTACCCCCTCGGCGGCATCCCCGTCGAGTACAAGGGCGCCCAGATCCCGGCTCCGGACCAGCGGAGGTCGTACTCGTGAACACGCAGCCAGCATCCGCCGCGTCGGCCGCGTCCGCGCGCGAGACCACCGAGGGCACCGTCTACACGGTCACCGGTGGCGACTGGGACGAGATCGTCCGCTCGGCGTCCCGCGCCGACGACGAACGCATCGTCGTCAACATGGGTCCCCAGCACCCGTCCACCCATGGAGTGCTCCGCCTGATCCTGGAGATCGAGGGCGAGACGGTCACCGAGGCCCGCTGCGGCATCGGCTACCTGCACACCGGCATCGAGAAGAACCTCGAATACCGCACGTGGACGCAGGGCACCACCTTCGTCACGCGCATGGACTACCTGACGTCCTTCTTCAACGAGACCGCCTACTGCCTCGCCGTCGAGAAACTCCTCGGCATCGAGGACCAGATCACCGAGCGCGCCAAGATCATCCGGGTGCTCCTGATGGAGCTGAACCGGTTGTCCTCCCACCTGGTGTGCATCGCCACCGGCGGCATGGAACTGGGCGCCACCACGATCATGATCTACGGATTCCGTGATCGCGAGATGATCCTCGACATCTACGAGCTCATCACCGGCCTGCGCATGAACCACGCCTACATCCGGCCCGGCGGACTCGCCCAGGACCTGCCCCCGGGCGCCGTGGACCAGATCCGCGAGTTCGTGAAGAAGATGCAGAAGAACCTCCCGGAGTACGACAAGCTCGCCACCGGGAACCCCATCTTCAAGGCCCGCATGCAGAACATCGGCTACCTCGACCTGGCCGGCTGCATGGCCCTCGGCGCGACCGGCCCGATCCTGCGCTCCACCGGCCTGCCGCACGACCTGCGCAAGGCCCAGCCCTACTGCGGCTACGAGACGTACGACTTCGATGTCCCGACCGCCGACTCCTGCGACGCCTACGGCCGCTTCCTCGTCCGCCTGGAGGAGATGCGCCAGTCGCTGGGGATCATCGAACAGTGCCTGGACCGGCTCCAGCCCGGCCCGGTCATGGTCGCCGACAAGAAGATCGCCTGGCCCGCCCAGCTCGCCCTGGGGCCGGACGGACTGGGCAACTCCCTCGACCACATCAAGAAGATCATGGGTACCTCCATGGAGGCCCTGATCCACCACTTCAAGCTGGTCACCGAGGGCTTCCGCGTCCCGCCGGGACAGGCGTACGCGGCCGTCGAGTCGCCCAAGGGCGAACTCGGGGTGCACGCCGTCTCCGACGGAGGCACCCGCCCCTACCGGGTCCACTTCCGCGACCCGTCCTTCACCAACCTGCAGGCCATGGCGGCGATGTGCGAAGGCGGCCAGGTCGCCGACGTCATCGTCGCCGTCGCGTCCATCGACCCCGTGATGGGAGGCGTCGACCGGTGACCACCTCATCTTCGGAGCGGGGCGTCAGCCTGGGCATGCCCGCACTGCCCGCGCCCGCGTACCCGGACGACGTCCGGACGCGGCTGGAGGCGGACGCGCGCGAGCTGATCGCGCGCTACCCGGACTCCCGGTCCGCCCTGCTGCCGCTGCTCCACCTCGTGCAGTCGGAGGAGGGCCACGTCACGCGCACCGGGATGCAGTTCTGCGCGGACATGCTGGACCTGACCACGGCGGAGGTCACCGCCGTCGCCACCTTCTACACCATGTACCGGCGCAAGCCGTCCGGCGACTACCAGGTCGGCGTGTGCACCAACACGCTGTGCGCGGTGCTGGGCGGCGACGCGATCTTCGAGACCCTCCAGGAACACCTGGGCCTCGGCAACGGCGAGACCACCGACGACGGCAAGGTCACCCTGGAGCACATCGAGTGCAACGCGGCCTGCGACTACGCCCCCGTCGTGATGGTCAACTGGGAGTTCTTCGACAACCAGACCCCGGCGAGCGCGAAGCGCCTGGTCGACGACCTGCGCGCGGGACGGCCCGTACAGCCCACGCGCGGGGCCCGGCTGTGCACCTTCAAGGAGACCGCCCGGATCCTGGCCGGCTTCCCCGACGAGCGGCCCGGGGCCGTCGAGGAGAGCGGCGGTGCGGGACCCGCTTCGCTGGTGGGCCTCCGCCTGGCAAGGGGAGAGGCCGCACCCGCGCGCGTGGTCCATCCGCGCGGAGGTCCGCATGAGGAACCGCAGGACAGGGTGCACGAGCCGTCGCCGGCCGAGCACCTCAGTTCCCATGACGCGCCGCAGGAGACCTCGGCCTCCGACCCGTCCCACCCGTCAGGGCCTGCCGCCGAGGAGGGGGAGTGATGACCGTGGTACCCGAGGTGAAGGACCCGAGCCCGGAGAAGCTGCTCGCACCCGTGCTGTCGGCCTTCTGGGACGAGGACCGGTCCTGGACCCTGGACGTCTACCGGAGGCACGAGGGGTACGAGGGGCTCCGAAAGGCGCTCGCCATGTCGCCGGACGAGCTGATCGCGTACGTCAAGGAATCCGGTCTGCGCGGCCGCGGCGGCGCGGGATTCCCGACCGGAATGAAGTGGCAGTTCATTCCTCAAGGCGATGGAAAACCGCACTATCTAGTTGTCAACGCCGACGAGTCGGAGCCGGGCACCTGCAAGGACATCCCGCTCCTCTTCGCGAACCCGCACAGCCTCATCGAGGGCATCGTGATCGCGTGCTACGCCATCAGGTCTTCGCATGCCTTCATCTATCTGCGTGGTGAAGTCGTCCCCGTGCTGCGGCGGTTGCACGAGGCCGTGCGCGAGGCCTACGCGGCGGGCTACCTCGGCGAGAACATCCTGGGCAGCGGGCTCGACCTCCAGCTCACCGTGCACGCGGGCGCGGGCGCGTACATCTGCGGTGAGGAGACCGCACTGCTCGACTCGCTCGAAGGCCGCCGTGGACAACCGCGGCTCCGTCCCCCCTTCCCTGCGGTGGAAGGCCTCTACGCCTGTCCCACTGTGGTGAACAACGTCGAGTCGATCGCGTCGGTTCCCGCCATCCTGAAAAACGGCAAGGACTGGTTCAGGTCGATGGGCAGCGAGAAGTCCCCGGGCTTCACGCTCTACTCGCTCAGCGGCCACGTCGCGAGCCCCGGCCAGTACGAGGCACCGCTCGGCATCACCCTGCGCCAGCTCCTCGACATGAGCGGCGGCATGCGGCCCGGCCACCGTCTGAAGTTCTGGACGCCCGGCGGCTCCTCGACGCCGATGTTCACCGACGAGCACCTCGACGTCCCGCTCGACTACGAGGGAGTGGGCGCCGCCGGCTCCATGCTCGGCACCAAAGCGCTCCAGTGCTTCGACGAGACGACCTGCGTGGTGCGGGCCGTGACCCGCTGGACCGAGTTCTACGCCCACGAGTCCTGCGGCAAGTGCACACCCTGCCGCGAAGGCACGTACTGGCTGGTGCAGTTGCTGCGCGACATCGAGGCCGGCAAGGGCGTGATGTCCGACCTCGACAAGCTGAACGACATCGCCGACAACATCAACGGCAAGTCGTTCTGCGCCCTCGGCGACGGCGCGGCGTCCCCGATCTTCTCCTCGCTGAAGTACTTCCGCGAGGAGTACGAGCAGCACATCACGGGCCGGGGCTGCCCCTTCGACCCGGCCAAGTCGACGGCCTGGGCGGACCGCCCGGAGGTGAACGCATGACCGTGACCACGAGCGCCCCCACGGGAGGGGGACAGGCGGTCCCGCCGGAAGACCTCGTCACGCTGACGATCGACGGCATCGAGATCAGCGTGCCCAAGGGCACCCTGGTCATCCGGGCCGCCGAGCAGCTCGGCATCGAGATCCCGCGGTTCTGCGACCACCCCCTCCTGGACCCGGCCGGCGCCTGCCGCCAGTGCATCGTCGAGGTCGAGGGCCAGCGCAAGCCCATGGCGTCCTGCACCATCACGTGCACGGACGGGATGGTGGTGAAGACGCACCTCACCTCGCCGGTCGCCGAGAAGGCCCAGCACGGCGTGATGGAGCTGCTGCTCATCAACCACCCGCTGGACTGCCCCGTCTGCGACAAGGGCGGCGAGTGCCCGCTCCAGAACCAGGCGATGTCCCACGGCAACGCCGAGTCCCGCTTCCACGGCAAGAAGCGGACCTACGACAAGCCCGTACCCATCTCCACACAGGTACTGCTCGACCGCGAGCGGTGCGTGCTCTGCGCCCGCTGCACCCGCTTCTCCAACCAGATCGCCGGCGACCCGATGATCGAGCTGGTCGAGCGGGGCGCGCTCCAGCAGGTCGGCACCGGCGAGGGCGACCCGTTCGAGTCGTACTTCTCCGGCAACACCATCCAGATCTGCCCGGTCGGCGCCCTGACGTCGGCGGCCTACCGTTTCCGCTCCCGCCCCTTCGACCTCGTCTCCTCGCCGTCGGTGTGCGAGCACTGCGCCGGCGGCTGCGCCACCCGCACCGACCACCGGCGCGGCAAGGTCATGCGGCGGCTCGCCGCCAACGACCCCGAGGTCAACGAGGAGTGGATCTGCGACAAGGGACGCTTCGCGTTCCGCTACGCGCAGCAGAAGGACCGCCTCCACACGCCCCTGGTACGCAACGCCGAAGGAGTCCTGGAGCCCGCCTCCTGGCCCGAGGCGCTGGAGGCGGCCGCGCAGGGCCTGTCCGCGGCCCGCTCCCGGGCCGGTGTCCTCATCGGCGGCCGGCTGACCGTCGAGGACGCGTACGCGTACAGCAAGTTCGCGCGCGTGGCGCTCGACACCAACGACATCGACTTCCGCGCGCGCGTGCACAGCGGTGAGGAGGCCGACTTCCTGGCCGCCCGGGTGGCCGGCCGCGGCCGCGACCTGGACGGTACGGGCGTCACGTACACCTCGCTGGAGAAGGCGCCCGCCGTCCTGCTGGCCGGCTTCGAGTCGGAGGAGGAGGCACCCGGCGTCTTCCTGCGGCTGCGCAAGGCCTGGCGCAAGCACAGGCAGCAGGTGTTCACGCTGGCCACGCACGCCACCCGGGGCCTCCAGAAGACGGGCGGCACGCTGCTGCCGGCCGCTCCGGGCACCGAGACGGAGTGGCTCGACGCGCTCGCCGCCGGCGTCGGCCTCGAAGGGCCGGGCGCGCTGGCCGCCGAGGCCCTGCGCACCGAGGGCGCCGTCATCGTCGTCGGCGAGCGGCTGGCCGGCGTCGCGGGCGGCCTGACCGCCGCCCTGCGCGCCGCCACCGCCACCGGCGCCGAGCTGGTGTGGATCCCGCGCCGCGCCGGCGAACGCGGTGCCGTCGAGGTGGGTGCGCTGCCCTCGCTGCTGCCGGGCGGCCGCCCGGCGACCGACCCGCGCGCGCGGGACGAGGTCGCCGCCGCCTGGGGCCTCGCCGAGCTCCCCCTGCGCTACGGCCGTGACACCCACCAGATCGTCGAGGCCGCCGCGGGCGGCGAGCTGTCCGCGCTCGTCGTCGCCGGTGTGGAGGTCGCCGACCTGCCCGACCCGGCACGCGCGCGTGAAGCACTGGAGAACGTCGGCTTCCTGGTGTCGCTGGAACTGCGGCCCAGCGAGGTCACCGAGCGCGCCGACGTCGTCCTGCCGGTCGCCGCGGTGGCCGAGAAGGCGGGCACCTTCCTCAACTGGGAGGGCAGGGTGCGCTTCTTCGAGGCCGCGCTCAAGCCCGATCAGATGACCCGCCGGCTCGCCCCGGCCGACACGCGCGTGCTGCACATGCTCGCCGACGCCATGGACGTCCACCTGGGACTGCCGGACCTGCGCACCGCGCGCGCGGAGATCGACCGCCTCGGCTCCTGGGAGGGATCACGCGCCCGTGAGCCCAGGGAGTTCGCCGACGTGCTGCCCCGCCCGGCCGTCGGCGAGGCCGTACTCGCCGGGCACCGGCTGCTGCTGGACCAGGGCGTCCTCCAGGAGGGCGACGAGGCGCTCGCCGGAACCCGGCACGCCGCACGCGCGCGCGTGTCCGCCGCCACGGCCGCCGAGACGGGCGTCCGGGACGGCGACCTGCTGGCCGTCTCCGGCCCCGCCGGCACGGTCGCACTGCCCCTCCAGGTCACCGAGATGCCCGACCGGGTGGTCTGGCTCCCGCTGAACTCCGCCGGCGCCGGCGTCGCCTCCGACACCGGGGCACGGCCCGGCTCCCTCGTCCGCATCGGCCCGGCGGCAGTCGCCGACGAGGCCCCCAAGGAGGTGGAGGCATGAGCGCGTACCTCGCCGCTGAAGACCTCTCGATGTTCGGCCGCGACCCCTGGTGGCTGGTCGTCGTCAAGGCGGTGTTCTGCTTCGCCTTCCTGATGGTGACCGTACTGTTCTCCATCGTCTGGGAGCGCAAGGTCGTCGCCTGGATGCAGCTGCGCATCGGCCCCAACCGGCACGGCCCCTGGGGCATGCTCCAGTCGCTCGCCGACGGCGTGAAGCTGATGCTCAAGGAAGACATCATCGTCAAACGCGCGGACAAGGTCGTCTACGTCCTCGCGCCGATCGTCGCGGCCATCCCGGCCTTCATGGCGATCGCGGTGATCCCCTTCGGGCCGGCCGGCAACGAGATCTCGATCTTCGGCCACCGCACCACGATGCAGCTCACCGACCTGCCGATCGCGATGCTCTACATCCTCGCGATCGCCTCCGTCGGCATCTACGGCATCGTGCTCGCGGGCTGGAGTTCCGGATCCACCTATCCGCTCCTGGGCGGCCTGCGCTCCTGCGCGCAGATGATCTCCTACGAGATCGCCATGGGCGCCGCGTTCGCCTCCGTGTTCCTGTACTCGGGGTCGATGTCGACGTCCACGATCGTGGAACAGCAGCAGGACCGCTGGTACATCCTGCTGCTGCCGGTCTCCTTCATCCTCTACATCGTCACCATGGTCGGCGAGACCAACCGCGCCCCCTTCGACATGCCGGAGTCCGAGGGCGACCTGGTCGGCGGCTTCAACACCGAGTACTCGTCGATCAAGTTCGCGATGTTCATGCTCGCCGAGTACGTCAACATGGTGACGGTCTCGGCCGTCTCCACCACCCTGTTCCTCGGCGGCTGGCGCGCCCCCTGGCCGGTCAGCGGCTTCTGGGAGGGCGCGAACCACGGCTGGTGGCCCCTGCTCTGGTTCGTCGTCAAGGTCCAGCTGCTGCTCTTCTTCTTCATCTGGCTGCGCGGCACGCTCCCCCGCGTCCGCTACGACCAGCTGATGAAGCTGGGCTGGAAGGTCCTCATCCCGGTCTCCGTGACCTGGCTGATGCTGGTCGCGACCGTCCGGGCCCTGCGCAACGAGAACTACGACTTCGCCGACATCGCCCTCTACGTCGGCGGCGGAGTCCTCGCCCTGCTGCTGATCTCCTTCGTCGCCGACATGTTCCGCGAGCGGGCGAAGACGGCCGAGGAACCCGCGGGCCCGCAGCCGGGCTTCGACCCGATGGCGGGCGGGTTCCCGGTACCGCCGCTGCCCGGACAGGAGCTGCCGCCGGTGCCGAGGCGCCGTCCGCGCCGCGAGCGGGAGCTGATTGTCAGTGGTGGGACGGACACTGTCAGTGACGGAACTTCGGATGGAAAGGAGGCGTCCGATGGCTGAGGAGCCGAAGGAGACCCAGCCCGGTTTCCAGAACCCCGTCGCCGGCTTCGGCGTGACCTTCAAGGCCATGTTCAAGAAGCGGCTGACCGAGCAGTACCCGGAGCAGAAGAAGACCACGGCCCCGCGGTTCCACGGACGGCACCAGCTCAACCGCCATCCGGACGGCCTGGAGAAGTGCGTCGGCTGCGAGCTGTGCGCCTGGGCCTGCCCCGCCGACGCCATCTACGTGGAGGGCGCCGACAACACCGACGAGGAGCGCTACTCGCCGGGCGAGCGGTACGGCCGCGTCTACCAGATCAACTACGCCCGCTGCATCCTGTGCGGCCTGTGCATCGAGGCGTGCCCCACGCGCGCGCTGACGATGACGAACGAGTTCGAGCTGGCCGACTCCAGCCGCGCCAACCTCATCTACACCAAGGAGCAGCTGCTCGCCGGCCTCGAAGAGGGCATGGTCGACACGCCCCACTCGATCTTCCCGGGGACGGACGAACAGGACTACTACCGGGGCCTGGTCACCCAGGCGGCGCCCGGCACCGTCCGGCAGACCGCCGTCTCCCAGGGCGAGGTCCCGCAGGAGGCGGCCTCCACCTTCGGCGAGGACGAGCCCGCCTCGCAGGAGGTGCTCGGCCGATGAGCGCACAGCACCTCGCCGCCTACACCACCTCCACCGGTGAGGCCTTCCAGTTCTGGGTGCTCGGCACGGTCGCGGTGATCGGCGCCCTGTGCACCGTCTTCATGAAGAAGGCCGTGCACAGCGCGCTCTGCCTCGCCGGCACCATGATCGTCCTGGCCGTGTTCTACCTCGCCAACGGCGCGTACTTCCTCGGGATCGTGCAGATCGTCGTCTACACCGGCGCGATCATGATGCTCTTCCTGTTCGTGGTGATGCTCGTCGGCGTCACGGCCGCGGACTCCCTGAAGGAGACCATCAAGGGCCAGCGCTGGCTGGCCCTTCTGTCCGGGGTCGGCTTCGGCGTCCTGCTCCTCGCCGGCATCGGGAACGCCTCGCTGAAGGAGTTCAACGGCACCGGCCAGGCGAACGCGAACGGCAACGTGGAGGGCCTCGCCTCCCTCATCTTCACCAAGTACGTCTTCGCGTTCGAGATCACCGGCGCCCTGCTGATCACGGCCGCGGTCGGCGCCATGGTGCTCACCCACCGCGAGCGCACGGAGCGCGCCAAGACCCAGCGCGAGCTGGCCGAACAGCGCATCCGCGAGGGCGCGCACATCCCGCCGCTGCCCGCTCCCGGCGTCTACGCCCGGCACAACGCCGTGGACATCGCGGGTCTGCTGCCCGACGGCACCCCGTCCGAGCTGACCGTGAACAAGACGCTGCGCGAGCGCGGCCAGATCCGTGACGTGTCCACCGAGGCGCTCAACGACCTGCGGGCGCTGGAGCAGCGCGCGCAGGAGCGTCTGGAGCGCAGGGGGATCGAGCCGGAGACGTTCAAGCGGCCCGAGGAGGCGTCGAAGTGAACCCGGTCAACTACCTCTACCTCGCCGCCCTGCTGTTCACGATCGGCGCGACCGGCGTACTGATCCGGCGCAACGCCATCGTGGTCTTCATGTGCATCGAGCTGATGCTGAACGCCTGCAACCTCGCGTTCGTCGCCTTCTCCCGGATGCACGGCAACCTCGACGGCCAGATCATCGCCTTCTTCACGATGGTCGTCGCCGCCGCGGAGGTCGTGGTGGGCCTCGCGATCATCGTGTCGCTGTTCCGCACCCGCCACTCGGCCTCGGTCGACGACGCCAGCCTGATGAAGCTGTAAGGGGTCGGAAGAATCGTGGAGAACCTGATCGCGCCGCTCATCGCGGCGCCCCTGCTCGGAGCGGCCGTCCTCCTGGTCGGCGGCCGGCGGCTCGACCGCGTCGGCCACTGGATCGGCACGCTCCTGTCGGCCGCCTCCTTCGTGTTCGGCCTGATCCTCTTCGCCGACCTGCTCGGCAAGGAGGCCGAACACCGCACCCTGACCCAGCACCTGTTCAGCTGGGTCCCGGTGGCCGGCTTCCAGGCGGACGTGACCTTCCGCCTCGACCAGCTGTCGATGACGTTCGTCCTGCTGATCACGGGCGTCGGCTCGCTGATCCACCTGTACTCGGTCGGGTACATGGAGCACGACGAGCGCCGCCGCCGCTTCTTCGGCTACCTCAACCTGTTCCTCGCGGCGATGCTGCTGCTCGTCCTCGCCGACAACTACCTCCTGCTGTACGTCGGCTGGGAGGGCGTCGGCCTCGCCTCGTACCTGCTGATCGGCTTCTGGCAGCACAAGCCCAGCGCCGCCACGGCGGCGAAGAAGGCCTTCCTCGTCAACCGCGTCGGCGACATGGGCCTGTCGATCGCGATCATGCTGATGTTCACCACCTTCGGCAGCTTCGCCTTCGGTCCGGTCCTCGGCCACACCGGTGACACCTCCGAGGGCAAGCTCACCGCGATCGGCCTGATGCTGCTCCTCGCCGCCTGCGGCAAGTCCGCCCAGGTGCCGCTCCAGTCCTGGCTCGGGGACGCCATGGAGGGCCCGACCCCGGTCTCGGCCCTGATCCACGCGGCGACGATGGTGACCGCGGGCGTCTACCTGATCGTCCGCTCCGGCGCCATCTTCAACGCCGCCCCCGACGCCCAGCTGGCCGTCACGGTCGTCGGGGCGGTCACGCTCCTGTTCGGTGCGATCGTCGGTTGCGCCAAGGACGACATCAAGAAGGCGCTGGCCGGCTCGACCATGTCGCAGATCGGCTACATGGTGCTGGCCGCGGGCCTCGGCCCCATCGGCTACGTCTTCGCGATCATGCACCTGGTGACGCACGGCTTCTTCAAGGCCGGGCTGTTCCTCGGCGCCGGCTCGGTGATGCACGGCATGAACGACGAGGTCGACATGCGCAAGTACGGCGGCCTGCGCCGGTACATGCCGGTCACGTTCATCACCTTCGGCCTCGGCTACCTCGCCATCATCGGCTTCCCGGGCCTGTCCGGATTCTTCTCCAAGGACAAGATCATCGAGGCGGCCTTCGCCAAGGGCGGCACCGAGGGCTGGATCCTCGGCGGCGCGGCCCTGCTGGGCGCGGCCATCACCGCCTTCTACATGACGCGCGTGATGCTGATGACCTTCTTCGGAGAGGAGCGTTGGAAGAAGCAACCCACTCGCTCCCCCGAGGCACCGAGCGCCGAGCCCGCCGCCGAGACCCGGGGCGAACACACCGAGCCGCACCCGCACGAGTCCCCCAAGGTCATGACGATCCCCATGATCGTGCTGGCCGTCGGCTCCGTCTTCGGCGGTGCCTTCTTCAGCATCGGCGACCGCTTCCTCAACTGGCTGGAACCGGTCACCGGTCACGACCACGGCGACTCCCCGCTCAGCGCCGCCACGGTCACCGGCGCGACCATGGTCTGCCTGGCCGTCGGCGTCGCCCTCGCCTGGGCCCAGTACGGCCGCAAGCCCGTCCCGGCCGTCGCCCCGCGCGGCTCCCTGCTCACCCGCGCGGCCCGCCGCGACCTGCTCCAGGACGACTTCAACCACGTCGTCCTGGTACGCGGCGGCGAGCACCTGACGCGCTCCCTGGTGTACGTCGACCACACCCTGGTCGACGGCGTCGTCAACGGCACGGCGGCCGGCTTCGGCGGCCTGTCCGGACGGCTGCGCCGGCTCCAGAACGGCTTCGCCCGCTCCTACGCGGTCTCGATGTTCGGCGGTGCGGCACTCCTGATCGCCGCGACCCTGCTGATGAGGGCGGTCTGATACCGATGTCCTTTCCTCTGCTGACAGCGACGGCGGCGCTCCCGGCGCTCGGGGCCGTCGCCACGGCCGCCGTACCGGCCGCCCGGCGCACCGCCGCCAAGTGGCTGGCCCTGGCCGTCTCGCTCGCCACACTCGCCCTCGGGATCACCGTCCTGGTCCGCTTCGACCCCGACGGTGCCCGCTACCAGCTCACCGAGTCCCACGCCTGGATCAAGGACTTCGGGGTCCGGTACGAGCTGGGCGTCGACGGCATCGCGGTGGCGCTCATCGCGCTGACCGCCGTACTGATCCCGTTCATCATCCTCGCCGGCTGGCACGACGCCGACCCGCTGGAGACCGGCAACCGCCGCTGGCGGCCCACCCAGGGCTTCTTCGCGCTGATCCTCGCCGTCGAGGCGATGGTGATCATCTCGTTCGAGGCCACGGACGTCTTCCTCTTCTACATCTTCTTCGAAGCCATGCTCATTCCGATGTACTTCCTCATCGGCGGCTTCGGGGACCGTGCCCACGAGCACGGCGAGGAGACGGCGGCCACCCAGCGGTCCTACGCGGCGGTGAAGTTCCTGCTGTACAACCTGGCCGGCGGCCTCATCATGCTGGCGGCCGTGATCGGCCTCTACGTGGTGGCCGGGAACTTCTCTCTCACGCAGATCGCCGAGGCCCGGACGAACGGCTCGCTGGACATGGCGACCGGCACCGAACGCTGGCTGTTCCTCGGCTTCTTCTTCGCCTTCGCGGTGAAGGCGCCGCTGTGGCCGCTGCACACCTGGCTGCCCAACGCCATGCAGGAGTCCACCGCCCCGGTCGCCGTGCTCATCACCGCGGTCGTCGACAAGGTGGGCACCTTCGCGATGCTGCGCTTCTGCCTCCAGCTCTTCCCGGAGGCCAGCAAGTGGGCCACGCCCGTGATCCTCGTCCTCGCGCTCGTCAGCATCGTCTACGGCGCGCTGCTCGCCGTGGGCCAGCGGGACATCAAACGCCTGGTGGCCTACGCGTCGATCTCGCACTTCGGCTTCATCATCATGGGCGTCTTCGCGATGACCAGCCAGGGCCAGTCCGGCGCCACCCTCTACATGGTCAACCACGGCATCTCCACGGCCGCGCTGATGCTCGTCGCCGGCTTCCTGATCTCCCGGCGCGGCTCCCGGCTCATCGCCGACTACGGAGGCGTGCAGAAGGTCGCCCCGGTACTCGCCGGCACCTTCCTGATCGGCGGCCTCGCCACCCTCTCGCTCCCCGGACTCGCGCCGTTCGTCAGCGAGTTCCTGGTACTGGTCGGCACCTTCACGCGCTACCCGGTCATCGGCATCATCGCCACCTTCGGCATCGTCCTCGCCGCGCTGTACACCCTCGTCCTGTACCAGCGGACGATGACGGGCCCGGTCAAGCCGGAGGTCTCCGCGATGCCCGACCTCCGCGCGCGCGAGCTGGTCGTCGTAGCCCCGCTGATCGTGCTGCTGGTCGTCCTGGGCGTCTACCCGAAGCCCGTCACGGACATCGTCGATCCGGCGGTCAAACAGACCATGTCCGACGTTCACAAGAAGGACCCCGAGCCCGAGGTGGAGGCGGCCAAGTGAGCGCATCAGCCGTCCACAGCCTGTGGACAACAGCGGCCGACCCGATCTCGAAGATCGACGCGCCGAAGATCGAATACGGACAATTGTCGCCGACGCTGATCGTCATCGGTGCGGCACTGGTCGGGATCCTCATCGAGGCGTTCGTGCCGCGCAGGTCCCGCTACTACGCCCAGGTGTTCGTCTCCGCCGTAGCCCTGTGCGCCGCGTTCGCCGCGGTCGTCGCGCTCGCGGCCGACGGCTACGGCACCACCAAGGCGCACATCGCCGCCATGGGCGCCATCGCGGTCGACGGCCCGGCCCTCTTCCTGCAGGGGACCATCCTGCTGGCCGGCCTGGTCGGCCTGTTCACCTTCGCCGAGCGGCGCCTGGACCCGGCGGCGCACGGCAACCGGGTCGACTCCTTCGCCGCGCAGGCCGCCTCCGTGCCCGGCAGCGACAGCGAGAAGGCGGCGGTCAAGGCCGGTTTCACCACCACCGAGGTCTTCCCGCTGCTCCTCTTCGCCGTCGGCGGCATGCTGATCTTCCCCTCGGCCAACGACCTGCTGACCCTGTTCGTGGCCCTGGAGGTCCTCTCCCTGCCGCTGTACCTGCTGTGCGCGCTGGCCCGCCGCAAGCGGCTCATGTCGCAGGAGGCCGCGGTCAAGTACTTCCTGCTGGGCGCGTTCGCCTCGGCCTTCACCCTGTTCGGCATCGCACTGCTCTACGGCTACGCGGGCTCGGTGTCGTACGCGCGCATCGCACAGGTCGTCGACGGCACCGCCACCGACGTCGACCCGGCGCTCGCCAACACCATGGGCAACGACGCGCTGCTGCTGATCGGCGCCGCCCTGCTCGTGATGGGCCTGCTGTTCAAGGTGGGCGCGGTGCCCTTCCACATGTGGACGCCCGACGTCTACCAGGGCGCGCCCACCCCGGTGACCGGCTTCATGGCGGCGGCGACGAAGGTGGCCGCGTTCGGCGCCCTGCTGCGCCTGCTGTACGTCGTGCTGCCCGGGCTGCGCTGGGACTGGCGCCCGGTCATGTGGGGCGTGGCGGTCATCACCATGCTGGGCGGTGCGATCGTCGCCATCACCCAGACCGACATCAAGCGGCTGCTGGCGTACTCGTCCATCGCGCACGCGGGATTCATCCTCGCGGGTGTCATCGCCACCTCGAAGGACGGCGTGTCGTCCGTCCTCTTCTACCTGGCGGGCTACTCCTTCGTGACGATCGGCGCGTTCGCCGTGGTCACGCTGGTGCGGGACGCGGGCGGCGAGGCCACCCACCTGTCCAAGTGGGCGGGTCTCGGCCGCCGCTCGCCGCTGGTGGCGGCCGTGTTCGCGGTCTTCCTGCTGGCCTTCGCCGGCATCCCGCTGACCTCCGGTTTCGCGGGGAAGTTCGCCGTGTTCAAGGCGGCGGCGGACGGCGGTGCGGCACCGCTGGTCGTGGTCGGTGTGATCTCCTCGGCCATCGCGGCGTTCTTCTACATCCGCGTGATCGTCCTGATGTTCTTCAGCGAGCCGCGGCCGGAAGGCCCGACCGTGGCCGTGCCGTCCCCGCTGACCATGGTCGCGATCGGCCTGGGCGTGGCGGTGACCCTCGTCCTCGGCGTGGCGCCCCAGTACTTCCTGGACCTGGCGGGCCAGGCGGGAGTCTTCGTGCGCTGACGTTTCCCTCACACCCGCCGCTGCCCGGCACCCGCGTCCGAAGGGTGCCGGGCAGCGCCGTTCCCGGGCCCACACGCCTCCGCGTGACCGAGACGTGACGCCTGGGAGCGGGGAAACCTGTGGATAACTCCGGGGCTGTCGGTCCGGGCCCCTATGGTGGAGGCAGCGGTCGAGAGACGACACACGGGGGACCGGCGGGGGACAGGACGATGGGCGTGACGGGCGGGATCAGCGAGATGCCACAGATGACCGAGGGGCCGGGCGCGGTCGACAGCGAGGCGCTGGCCACGCTGCACCGGGTCTTCGGATACGACGCCTTCCGGGGCGAGCAGCAGGCGGTCATCGAGCACGTGGTGGCGGGCGGCGACGCCGTCGTCCTCATGCCCACCGGCGGCGGCAAGTCGCTGTGCTACCAGATCCCGGCCCTGATCAGGCCCGGCACCGGCGTGGTGGTCTCGCCGCTGATCGCGCTCATGCAGGACCAGGTCGACGCCCTGCGCGCCCTCGGTGTCCGCGCCGGTTTCGTGAACTCCACGCAGGACTTCGACGAGCGGCGCGTGGTCGAGGCCGAGTTCCTCGCCGGTGAACTGGACCTGCTCTACCTGGCGCCGGAGCGGCTGCGCCTGGACGGCACGCTGGACCTCCTCTCCCGGGGCAAGATCTCCGTCTTCGCCATCGACGAGGCCCACTGCGTCTCCCAGTGGGGCCACGACTTCCGCCCCGACTACCTCGCCCTGTCCCTGCTCGGCGAGCGCTGGCCGGACGTCCCGCGGATCGCCCTCACCGCCACGGCCACCCGCGCCACCCACGAGGAGATCACCCAGCGGCTGAACCTGCCGACGGCCCGCCACTTCGTCGCCAGCTTCGACCGGCCCAACATCCAGTACCGGATCGTCCCCAAGGCCGACCCCAAGAAGCAGCTGCTCGCCTTCCTCCGCGAGGAGCACCCGGGCGACGCCGGCATCGTGTACTGCCTCTCGCGCAACTCGGTCGAGCGGACGGCGGAGTTCCTCACCGCCAACGGCGTCCAGGCGGTGCCGTACCACGCGGGCCTGGACGCGGGCACGCGCGCGGCGCACCAGTCCCGCTTCCTGCGCGAGGACGGCCTGGTCGTGGTGGCCACCATCGCCTTCGGCATGGGCATCGACAAGCCGGACGTACGCTTCGTCGCCCACCTGGACCTGCCCAAGTCCATCGAGGGCTACTACCAGGAGACCGGCCGGGCGGGCCGCGACGGCCTGCCGTCCACGGCCTGGATGGCGTACGGCCTGAACGACGTCATACAGCAGCGCAAGCTGATCCAGTCCGGCGAGGGCGACGAGGCGTTCCGCCGCCGGGCCGCCGCCCACCTCGACTCCATGCTCGCGCTGTGCGAGACGGCCCGGTGCCGCCGCGGCCAGCTGCTCGCCTACTTCGGTCAGGACCCCGACGCCGCGGCCTGCGGCAACTGCGACACCTGCCTCACCCCGCCCGAGACCTGGGACGGCACGGTCGCCGCGCAGAAGGCGCTGTCCACGGTGGTGCGACTGCAGCGCGAGCGCGGCCAGAAGTTCGGCGCGGTGCAGATCATCGACATCCTGCTCGGCAAGCGCACCGGCAAGGTGATCCAGTTCGACCACGACCAGCTGTCCGTCTTCGGTATCGGCCAGGACCTCACCGAGGGCGAGTGGCGGGGCGTCGTCCGGCAGCTGCTGGCGCAGGGGCTGCTCGCGGTCGAAGGGGAGTACGGCACGCTGGTGCTCACCGAGGCGAGCGGCGCGGTGCTCCGCGGCGAGCGCGAGGTGCTGCTGCGCAAGGAACCGAAGAAGCCGGCCGCCTCCCGGTCCCGGTCCGCCGGCGCCTCCGGAGGCGACCGCAAGGCCAAGACCGCCGCGGCCGAACTGCCCGACGAACTGCTGCCCGCCTTCGAGGCCCTGCGGGCCTGGCGCGCCGAGCAGGCCCGGGAACAGGGCGTCCCGGCGTACGTCATCTTCCACGACGCCACCCTGCGGGAAATCGTCACCCGCCGGCCCGCTTCGGTGCAGGAACTGGGCACGGTGAGCGGCGTCGGCGAGAAGAAACTGGCGACGTACGGCGAAGGGGTGCTCGAAGTGCTCGGCTCCCTGGACGCCCCGGCCCCGGCCGCCGACTCGGCTCCGGCCGCCGCCCCGGCCCCGGCGGGCACCCGGGCACCCGAGGACGACTGGCCCGAGTTCGGGGGAGAGCCGGAGCCGGACGACTGGATATGACCCGGCACGGCACGACGACGGGGTGCCGCCGGGTGCGGCGGCGCCCGGACACGGCCGGGTAGGGCCCCGGCGACCGGACGACGCCGGGCACGGCGCCGCCCCCCTACGCCCCCGTGCGACGCGGGCTCACAGCCCTCGCGCCGCGTAGGCCCGGACATCCGCGTCCGTGTCACCCGTCGCCGTGGCGAGGGCCGCGCGGGCCTCCGGTGAGGTCCGGTGCCGGCTCAGGGACAGGACCGCCGCCTTGCGGACATCGGCGTTCGGGTCGGCGAGGCACTTGGCGAGGGCGGGGACGGCCGCGTCGGCGGGCGCGGCCGACAGCGCGGTCGCGGCACCGGACCGTACCTGCCAGGCGGCATCGGACAGGGCGGCCACCGCACGGTCGGCCAGCGGCGGCGGGCACCCGGTGGCGGCCAGCGCACCGAGCGCGGCACCACGGACCAGGGGGTCGCCGTCCTCGGTGAGCCGCTCCAGAGCGGCGGCCAGCAGGGCCCGGTCGGCCGTGTCGAGGGCCGCCGAGCCCGTGGTCGCCAGCGCCTTGGCCACGGCGACCCGGACCTCCCGGGAGGGATCGTCCGCGGCACCCGCCAGCGGCCGGACCGCGTCCACCGAGACGAGCGCCCGTACGGCCTCCGTCCGGACGGCGATGTCGGGGTCCTCCAGGGCCGCCGCGAACACCCCGGCGCCGCCGAGCCGCAGGGCCCGCAGCACATCGAGCGCGGCGGCGCGGACCACGGGGTCGGCCTGGCCGAGCGCACCGGTGAGGGAGGCGCCCAGGGCGGGGTCGGGCGGCAGCGTCTCGACGAGCTCGCGCAGCGCGGCCGCGGCCATCGTGCGGACCTCGGCGTCGGGGTCGGCGAGCGCGCCGGCGAGGGCCTGCCCCGTGCCGGGCGGCAGGGTCTCGGTGAGCACCGAGACGGCCGTACGGCGCACCGCGGGATCGGGATCGGCCAGGTAAGGCTCCACAGCGTCGAGTTCCGGCTCCGCCTCGGCCAGCTCCAGCAGCTCAAGCAGCCGGGGCGAGGCGGAGCGGAGCCCGCCGGATTGGTTTATCGAACCGGCGGCACGCGCGTGCTCGGGCTCCGCGGCCACCGGTGCCACCTCGCGCGGCCCGGCCGTGGCCACGTGCTCGGGCAGAACCTCGCCCAGGGGCCGGGAGGGACCGCCGACAGGCGTGAACTCCGCCACCGGAACCAGATAGGGAGCCACGGGACGAGCCGTGAACTCCATCGCACCAGAGGGGGACTTGTGCAGATCGAGATGATGGAACCAGGAGACGTCGTCGCGTCCGGGATGGTCGAGACGTTCGTGATAGAGGCCCCAGCGCGACTCGGTGCGAGCCAGGGACGCGCGGGCGGCCATCTCCGCGCAGTCGCGTATGAAGGTGACCTCGGCACAGCGCATCAGCTCGTGCGGGGTACGGGCACCCATCGCGGCGATGTCGGCGCGCATCCGCTCGAACGCGTCCAGCGCGAGGGAGAGCCGCGCACCGGACTTCGGCGGTGCCACGTAGTCGTTCACGAAGCGGCGCAGCTTGTACTCGACCTGGGGCTGCGGCGGGCCGTCCGGGTTGCGCAGCGGACGGTAGATCAGCTCGTGCGCCGCGCGCACCTGGTCCGCGGGAAGCTCACCGTCGTACGCCGTGTACTGTGCGGCGTCCGCGCCCGCGAGGTCACCGAAGACGAAGGCGCCGATCATGTAGTTGTGCGGGACGCAGGCGAGGTCGCCGGCGGCGTACAGCCGCGGGACGGTCGTACGGGCGTGGTCGTCGACGCGGACGCCGGAGGCGGAGTGGCCGCCGCACAGGCCGATCTCGGAGATGTGCATCTCGACGTCATGGGTGCGGTAGTCGTGCCCGCGGCCGGCGTGGAAGGTGCCGCGGGTGGGCCGCTCGGTGGAGTGCAGGATCGTCTCCAGGGCGGAGATCGACTCCTCGGGCAGGTGGCTGAGCTTGAGGTAGACCGGGCCGCGGTCACTGGCGACCTCGGCGGCGAACTCGGCCATCATCTGCCCGGACCAGTAGTCGGAGTCGACGAAGCGCTCACCGTTCCGGTTGACCTGGTAACCGCCGAACGGGTTGGCGACGTAGGCGCAGGCCGGTCCGTTGTAGTCCTTGATCAACGGGTTGATCTGGAAGCACTCGATGCCGGTCAGCTCGGCGCCCGCGTGGTAGGCCATGGCGTAGCCGTCGCCGGCGTTGGTGGGGTTCTCGTAGGTGCCGTAGAGGTAGCCGGAGGCGGGCAGGCCGAGCCGGCCGCACGCCCCGGTCGCCAGGATCACCGCGCCCGCGCGAACGGTGACGAAGGCGCCGGTGCGGGTGTTGAACCCGGCGGCACCCACCGCCCGCCCCTGCGCGGTCAGGACCCGCACCGGCATCACCCGGTTCTCGATCCTGATCCGCTCCCGCATCTCGCGCCGCCGCAACTGCCGGTAGAGGACCTTTTTGACGTCCTTGCCCTCTGGCATCGGCAGTACGTACGAGCCGGAGCGGTGGACCTGGCGGACCGCGTACTCACCGTGCTCGTCCTTCTCGAACTTGACCCCGTACGACTCGAGCCGCTGCACCATCGCGAAGCCTCGGGTGGCGGTCTGGCGGACGGTGGACTGGTCGACGATGCCGTCGTTGGCGCGGGTGATCTCGGCGACGTAGTCGTCGGGCTCGGCGCGGCCGGGGACGACGGCGTTGTTGACGCCGTCCATGCCCATGGCGAGCGCGCCGGAGTGCCGGACGTGGGCCTTCTCCAGCAGCAGGACGCTCGCGCCGCGCTCGGCGGCGGTCAGTGCGGCCATGGTGCCGGCGGTGCCGCCGCCGATGACGAGGACGTCGCAGGTCAGCTCCTCGGCGTCGGTGACGGCGGGAATCTCCGAAGGGGTGGGCGCGGGGGTGGTCACCAGGATGCCTTCCAGAAGCCGAGCGAGGTGAGGACGGCGCGGCGCAGCGCCACGCGGGCCGGATCGTCGAAGGCCGTGCGGTCCCGCGGGCGCGGCACCTCGTGCACGGCGGAAACCCGGCCGGAACCGAGCAGGGCCACGCGGTCGCCGAGGAACAGGGCCTCGTCCACGTCGTGGGTGACGAAAACGACGGTCGCGCCCGTACCGCGCAACACCTCCACCAGCAGGTCCTGCATGCCGGAGCGGGTCTGCGCGTCGAGGGCGCCGAAGGGCTCGTCCATGAGGACCGCGCGCGGGCTGTCCGCCAAGGCGCGGGCCAACTGGGCGCGCTGGCGCTGCCCGCCGGACACCCGGTGCGGCAACTGCCCGGCCTGCGCGCTGAGGCCGACCCGGGCGAGCCACGACTCGGCCCGGGAACGCCGCTCCGCGCGCGGTACGCCCCTGACCGCCAGCGGGAGCTCGACGTTCCCGCGCAAGGTGCGCCAGGGCAACAGCGCGTCCTCCTGGAAGACGAGGGCGCGGTCGGCCGACGGCCCGGTCAGCGGGCTGCCGTCCGCCTCGGCCGCGCCGCCCAGCGGCGGCAGCAGCCCGGCGAGCGTGCGCAGCAGCGTGGACTTGCCGCAGCCGGAGGCGCCGACGACGGTGAGGATCTCGCCGGGCGGGACCTCCAGGTCGACGCCGTCGAGGACCGCGGCGCCCGGGTGGCCGAGGACGGCGGAGCGGAAGGCGAGCCGGGTGCCGCGCACGGGCCCCGCGGCCGGCGCGGCGGGAGCGGGGACGGTCTCAGACGAAGTGCTCATCGCGGGCCTCCTGGGTGTCGTGCTGGCCCTGCTGCTCGGAGTGGGCATGCTGCTCGGGATCGCCGTGGCGGCGGGCGGGGGCGGCGAGCGGCCGGGGCGTGCGGGTGCGGCCGCCGGGGACGTACGAGGTGCGGGGCAGCCAGCGGGTCAGCCGGCGGCCGAGGAGTTCCACGGCCGTCGAGGTGATCCAGCCGAGCACCCCGATCGTGACCATGCCGACGAAGACACCCGGGTAGTCGACCACCGTGTAGTCCTGCCAGGTGCGGTAGCCGACCCCGTACTGGCCGGAGATCATTTCGGCGGAGATCACGCAGATCCACGACACGCCGATGCCCACCGACAGCCCGCCGAAGATGCCGGGCAGTGCGCCCGGCAGGACGACGGAACGCAGGATCCGGAACCGGCCGGCGCCCATGGTGCGCACCGCCTCCTCCCAGACCGGGGTCAGCGCCCGCACCGCGTGCCGGGTGGAGACCAGCACGGGGAAGAAGGCGGCGGTGCAGGTGATGAAGACGATGCCCTGTTCGTTCGACGGGAACAGCAGGATCGCGACCGGGACGAGCGCGATCGCCGGGACCGGGCGGACGACTTCCAGGACCGGGCCGAGCAGGTCCTCGGCCAGGCGGGAGCGGGCCACGAGCACACCCGTGGCCACTCCGAGGACGGCCGCCAGCGCGAAGCCGGTCAGGATGCGGGTGAGGCTGTCGGTGAGGTCGGTCCAGTAGTCGCCGCCGGAGATCCGGTCGCCGAAGGCACGGGCGACGTCGGTGACGGTCGGGAACTGCGAGAAGCGCAGCCACAGATCGACGTCCAGGCCGGTCAGCAGCTGCCACAGGCCGAGGGCGGCGGCCAGGGACGCCGTCCGCAGCGCATAGCGGGTCACGGGTCGCCGCGTCATGAGGCCAGCTCCAGGGCCTGGCGGTAGGTGAGCGTCCGCGCGCCGGCGTGTGCGGAGACGTAGGCCCGCGCGGTGGCCAGGGTGACGAAAGGCAGCAACCGGTCGCCGTCGGCCACCCAGACCGCCTTGTCGGCGAACCACAGGGTGCCGGTGGTCGCGTCGGGGACGTAGGCGGCGCGGATGCCGTCGTGGTGCGCGGCCAGGTGGGCGAGCAGTTTCCTCGGCGTGGCGAAGGTGAGGGTCTCGTCGCCGCCCTTGGCCCACACCTCGCTCGCGGCCGGTGGCCGCGGTGTGGCGAGCCGCTTGGCGTAGGACGTGCCCAGGGCCCTCTTCACGTACTGGTCGTCGACGAAGGACTCCACGTCGATGTCACCGGTCAGCTTGGCGGCCTTCAGTACGGACACGTCCTGCTCGAGTGCGGAGACGAGCCGTGGTGCGAGCGCCGGGTTGAACGTGGCGATGCCGTGGGCGCCGTTGTAGAGGTAGACGACCTCGGCGGGCAGACCGGTGGCCTCGGCTACCTTCTCCGCAGCCCTGACGGGGTGGCTGTTGAGGTAGTCCGTCGCCTGGGCCTGGGCCTTCAGGAAGGCTTCCAGGACGGCCGGACGCTGCCGGGCGAAGTCCTCGCGGGCGGTGACGCCGTGGAAGGTGGGCAGGTTCAGCTGGGCGCCGTCGTACAGGGCCTTCGCCTTCCCCTGGTAGGCGAGCAGGCCCGGCCAGGCGACGAACTGCGAGAGCGCGTCCGTACTGCCGGCGGAGAGCGCCGAAGCGCCCACGGCGGGCTGCTGGTTGAGCTTGGTGATGCCCTTGTTCGGGTCGATGCCGGCGCGCTGGAGGGCCCGCACGAGGGTGCCGTCGGCGGCGGAGCCGATGCTCGTGGAGACCTTCTTGCCCTTCAGGTCCTTCAGCGACGTGAGTGAGGAGTCCGGCGCGGTGACGATGGTGTTGAGACCACCGCGCAGGTTGTAGCCGGTGACGGAGACCAGGTGGGTCGGACGGCCCAGCTGCTTGCCGCGGGCCGCGTTGAGCAGCAGCGGGAAGTCCCCCATCGAGCCGATGTCGATCTTCCCTGCGGTCATCTGGGCGGTGATCGGGGCGCCGGTGGCGTAGTCCTGCCAGTCGACCTTGTAGGTATGGCCGTCGTGCAGGGAGTTGAGCTGCTCCTCGAAGTACCCGAGGGAGCGCAGCAGGGTCCCGGCGGTGACGGTGTTGATGGTCTTGGACTGGTAGCCGACGGTCACGGTGACCGTGGAGCCGTTGCCGGCCTCGGCGTCGCCGCCGCAGGCGGACAGGGGCAGCAGGAGTGCGGCGGCGGACAGGGCGACTGCCGTACGTTTCATGGTGGTTGTACCTCTCACCGCAGCAGATAGGGCATGTTGACCGTGACGGCTCCGGTGGGGCAGCGGGCCGCGCACGGGCCGCAGTACCAGCACTCGTCGACGTGCATGTAGGCCTTGCCGTTGCGCTCGTCGATGGCGAGGGAATCCAGCGGGCACATGTCCACGCAGAGAGTGCAGCCGTCGATGCACTTGGACTCGTCGATGGTCACGGGCACGTCGGCCCGCTGGGGCGCCAAGGGCATGGCTGTCTCCAGGAAACGTGCGGGTGGGGTCGGTTACGAGCGGCGGAGCAGGCCGCTCATGGTGATGCGGTCGCCGCGGAAGCGGATGAATTCCAGGTCGACGGGGCGGCCGTCGGCGAGGTGCGTGAGGCGCTCCAGCATCAGTACGGCGGCGCCGCGCGGGGCCTGGAGCACGGCCGCGGAGTGGGCGTCCGCGTTCACCGCCTCCAGGGTGATCTCCGCGTGGCCGAGACGCCGGCCGGTGATGGCTTCCAGGAGCCGGAAGACATCGGTGTTCTCCAGGTCGGCGCCGAGCAGGGCGGTGCCGATGTCGAGCGGGATGTAGGTGAGGTCGAGGGAGAGCGGGAGGCCGTTCAGCCGGCGCAGGCGCTCGATGTACAGGACGTCGGCGCCGGCCGGGACGCGGAGGCGTTCGGCCACGGGGACGGGTGCGGGGGCGGGGCCCATGGTGCGGACCTCGTTGGTGACGCGGCCGTGTTCGCGCAGGGTTTCGGCGAGGCCCATCAGACGGTCGAGCCCGTGGGGGTACTTCCGGGCGACGACGACGGTTCCGACCCCGGGCAGCCGGTCCACCAGGCCTTCGGCCCGGAGCAGGTCCAGGGCTTCGCGGACGGTGTTGCGGGAGGCGCGGTAGTCGGCGGCGAGGGTGGACTCGTGGGGAAGGGCGCCGTCCTGGAATGCGCCGGTGAGGATCTGGCGGCGCAGCAGGTCGGCGAGTTGCCGGGCCCGGTCCGCACGCAGCCGGCGCCGCGCGCGGTGCGCTGCGACGGTGGTCGCGGCGCCCTGCCCGGCGTGGTCCCGGAGGCGGTCGGTGGGTGGCATGGCTGGAACCATACCCAGCCGGTAGGGAATGGCGTGTTGCCGGAGTGTTGCGCCAGGTGAAGACTCTCCGGACAAGCCGCTGAGCTGCGGTTTCCGCCTCCGGTCCGGCAAGATCTGCCACCCGCCGGGGCGGTCAGGACAGTGCCGACAGACCCGGAGCGAAGGTGATCAGGAGCGGCAGCAGGGGCACCAGCGCGGCCACTGTCGTCGTCAGCGCCCGGTGCCGGCGCAGCAGCCGCGGCGGCGGTTGCAGAAGGCGGTCCACGCGCTCGCCGAGGAGGCGGCGGCTGGAGTCGCAGGACAGGACACCCCGGTGCTGGTTCAGCTCGATCAGGGCGAGGGCCGTGGTGAGGTGGCCGCAGCGGCGGGACGCCGTGTCGTCGGCGGCCAGTTCGACCAGGCGGTGGGTCTGGTCGCAGAAGTGGGCGAAGAGCGGCACCCGCGGGAAGCCGGTGGCCAGCGCGGTCGACAGGTGCAGCAGCCAGTCGTGGTGGGCGCGGGCGTGCCCGCGCTCGTGGGTGAGGACGGCGTCCAGCTGCAAGTCGGTGAGGCGGTGGAGTGCGCCGGTGGTGACGACGAGCTGAGGCGGGTGTCCGGGCATCCACCAGGCGTCCGGGTACTCGTCCTCCAGGACCAGCATCGGCCCACGGGCCGCCGGCAGCCCGGCCGGCAGATCGGGGGCGCGTTCGCGCAGGTGCGCCCGGGCCTGGCCCCGGCTGCGGCGGGCCTCCACGAGCTCCCGGGCCAGCATCGCCGTCGTCCAGGCGGCCCCGCAGGCCAGCAGCACGGTGAGCACGGCGGCCCACACCGGCGCGGCGGACAGGTCGTACGCGGCGGTGACGGCGGGCGGTGCCGGTGCGAACACGTGGTCGCGGACGGTGTGGAAGACCGCGGCCGCGCCCAGGACCAGTGCGGTCAGGCAGGACAGCAGCACGGTGGCGACCAGGCACTGCCACACCCACAGCGCGACCACGGGTTCCCGCTCGGTCCAGGCCGCCCGGGTCAGCGCGCGCGGCGCCGGCACGGCGGCGGTCAGGGCGACGACGCTCAGCAGGAGCAGGCAGACGGTCATGCCGGGGCCCCGGTTCCTGGTCGGAGAGGTGTGCGGGTGTCGGTGGTGCCGGGCACGCCCCGTGCGGCTGCGTGCCGCGCGCGAGCGTGTCCCAGTCAGTATGACGAAGACGGCCGGTGCGAGGCAGGTGTCGACGACGATCCGGTCGGGTCCGCACGCGCGCGTCGGCGGGGCACCGGCGCGCCGGTGCCCCGCGCGCCGGGCCGACGATCACCCTGCCGCCGTCGGCGAGGAGATCCATGACCCGTGTCAGCACATC
>NZ_JBEYCX010000022.1:0-138827 GCF_040632975.1 Streptomyces sp. NPDC013455
CGCTGCTGATCCTGGCGACGCTGCTGGCCGACAACGCCGAGCCCCGCGGGGACACCGCGGCGTCGCCCGCCGGTTCGGCGGGGGCCTCGCGCCGCTCCGCCTCCCTGAGCTGACGGTCGATGCGCCGCTCGCGCACCACCCCGAGCACGGACGGGAGGACCAAGAGGACGAGGATCCCGAAGGTGACGAGCATTCCGATCAGGCCTTCGATCTGGTTTCCGTTCATGGACACCACTGTCGCGCCGGACACTCCTTACCGGGAGTGGCAGTACTGCCGCAGACCCTCGAATTCCTGCCAGTCCTGAGGCACACTGGCCGCATGCTGAAGAACGTGGCCGCCGTGCTGCTGGACGGCGTGCATCCCTTCGAGCTGGGCGTCGTGTGCGAGGTGTTCGGCATCGACCGCGCCGACGAGGGACTGCCCGGGTACGACTTCGCCGTGGTCTCGGCGGAGGGACCCGAGCTGCGCACGCACTGCGGGTTCACCGTGTCCACGCCCCACGGGCTGGAGCGGCTGGAAGAGGCCGATCTGATCGCCGTACCCGCCGGGGAGACCTATGCGGAGCGCGAGTACCCCGCGGAGCTGCTGGCGGCGCTGCGGCGGGCCGTCGCGCGGGGCACACGCGTGCTGAGCGTCTGCTCCGGGGTGTTCGTGCTGGCGGCGGCGGGGCTGCTGGACGGGCGGCGGTGCGCGGTGCACTGGCACCACGCCGAGCAGCTGGCCCGGCGCTACCCCCGGCTGCGGGTCGAGCCGGACGTGCTGTACGTGGACGAGGATCCCGTCATCACCTCCGCCGGCACGGCCGCCGGGATCGACGCCTGTCTGCACCTGGTACGCAAGGAGCAGGGCCCGGAGGTGGCCAACAAGATCGCCCGCCGGATGGTGGTGCCGCCCCACCGGGACGGCGGGCAGGCGCAGTTCATCGAGCGGCCGCTGCCGAAGGCGCCCTGTGACACGGTCGGCGAGGTGCTGGCCTGGATGGAGGCGCACCTCGACCAGGAGGTCACGGTGGAGCAGCTCGCCGCCCGCGCCCACATGGCGCCGCGCACCTTCGCCCGGCGCTTCCAGCAGGAGACGGGGACCACGCCCTACCGGTGGATCCTGCGACAACGGGTGCTGCTGGCACAGGAGTTGCTGGAGAGGACGGACGAGACCATGGACACCGTGGCGTGGCGCACCGGGTTCGGTACGGCGGCCGCGCTGCGCCACCAGTTCGTCCGTGCGCTGGGCACGACCCCGAACGCCTACCGGCGCGCGTTCCGGGGGCCGGAGGCCGCCTGAGCGCGCGCCGGTACCAGGTGCCCTACCAGGGCAGCGCCCGCAGCAGCAGGTGGTGCGGGCGCAGGGTGATGCCCACCCGGGTGGTGTCGTCGGACCCCTCGGCCTGCTCGAAGCGGTACTTCGATGAGACCGCCGCGGTGATCAGGCTCAGCTGGGCCATCGAGAAGTGGTCGCTGGGGCACTTGCGGTTGCCCACACTGAAGGGGCTCATGGCGTACTTGGGCACCTCCCGGGCCCGTTCGGGCAGCCACCGGTCGGGGTCGAAGTCGAGGTGGCCGGCGTAGGAGCGGGCGTCGCGCTGAATGGCGTAGGGGCTGTAGACGATGTCCGCCCCGGCCGGGATGCGATAGCCGCCGAGCGTGGTGTCGGTGACCGCGCGGCGCGTCAGAATCCATACGGCGGGCCTGAGCCGCATGGCCTCGACGACGACATTGTTGGTGTGCGTGAGCGAGCGGACATGCTCGAATCCGACGGGCCGGCCACCGGTCACGGATTCGACCTCGGTCCGTACCTTCTCGGCGTGTTCCGGGTGTTCGGCGAGGACCTGGAGCAGCCACATGATCGTGGACGCCACTGTTTCACTGCCGGGGGTGAGTATCGCGACGACCTGATCGTGGATCTCCTGTTCCCCGATGGGGTCGCCATTGTCGTCCTTCGCCTCCAGCAATGCCGTCAGCAAATCGTCCGGCTTTTGACCAGATGCCCTCCGCTCGGCGACGATCTCGTCCACCAGCAGATGCAAATCGGCCAGTGCCCGATTGAATTCGCGGTTGGCCGGAAACGGCAGCCGGTAGAGGGGTCCGAGCGGGATCACCATCCTGCGGTACATGCCGCGGAAGACACGGGCGAGGTCGACGCTGAGGCGTTCCGCGCGCTCGTCCATGTACTCGCCGCGCAGCAGGCAGCGGGCGGCGATGCGGACGGCGACCCGGAAGGACTCCGAGGTGCAGTCGATGGTCTCGCCGGGTTTCCAGCGCTCGGTCAGCCCGTGCGCCTCCTCCTCCATGACCGGGCCGTAGGCGGGTATCGCGTCCAGCCGGAACGCGGGCTGCATGGTGCGCCGCTGCCGGCGGTGCCGGGGGCCGTTGGCGGTGGCCACGCCCTCCTTCCCGAGCAGGCCCTCCAGGGACTCCCACAGCGGGCCGTCGATTCTGTAGTCGGGGCTGAGGGCCAGCGCACCGGTGAGCGCGGGCGTGGTGACGGCGTACACCGTCTTGGGGCCGAGCCGCAGGCGCACCACGTCGCCGTGGTCGCGCAGCCCGGACATGAAGGCGAGCGGGTCGCGGACCAGTTTCAGGCCGTGCCCGAGGACCGGCAGGGCACCGCCGGCCAGGGGTGGTTCGCGCAGTTCGGGCGCCTCGGGGGTCGTGGGCTTCACCGACTCGACGGTCATGACTCACCTGCCGCTTCGTTCGTGACGTAGGGGGGCGTGGAGCGGTCGTCCCAGCTGTCGACCATGTACCGGCCGGACTCGTGGTGGAACCAGTAGACGGAGCTGAACCAATTGCGCATGGAACCGACGCAGGCCCGGACGGCGGCGCTCAATTCCTTTCCGCGGGCCGTTCCGTCGTCCGCCTCGCGGGCGAGTCTCAGGGCGCCCCGTTCGGCGTCCAGGAATTCCCGGATGCAGGTGCCGACGCGTCGTCTGATTTCTTCGACCGCGTCCTCCAGGGACAGGCCCTCGTGAGTGATGAGACTGATGCCGAGATTGTGGACCTCGTCCCCCGCTATTTCCTTCGGAAGGGAGCAGAGGTCGTTGTACCAGGCGGCGAATTCCTGACTGAGCAGGG
Source organism: Streptomyces sp. NPDC013455 (assembly GCF_040632975.1). Taxonomy (NCBI): domain Bacteria; kingdom Bacillati; phylum Actinomycetota; class Actinomycetes; order Kitasatosporales; family Streptomycetaceae; genus Streptomyces; species Streptomyces sp. NPDC013455. The sequence goes on from NZ_JBEYCX010000022.1 coordinate 3,073, forward strand.
CCGCCCGACGGTAGGCCGGGTCTTTCCGTATGGCCTCCGGGAGTTCGCACCCGGCACTCGGTTCGAGCAGGTCCGTCCATATCCAGTGCGCGAAGGTGAGGCGGCGCAGCGCGAGATACTCCTCGACGCCGGGTATGTACCCCTCGCTGCGGTTGCGGAATTCACGGTCGTAGGCCTCGATCACCGCGTGGAAGTGCCGGGCGAACCGCTGGTTCCAGGTGTGCGGCAGGAAGCCGTACAGCCGCAGCACGCTGTCCGCGAAGCCCGCCACCAGCGGGTCCGGGTGGTGCAGATGATGCCTGGGTGCGTCGAGAGCCGCGTGCAGCCGGTAGCGCAGCCGCCGCCAGTCGCCCGTCCGGCCGTTGACGACGAAGCGGTCGTGGCGGTCGTCCCAGACGAAGAACCAGGCACTGTAGTCGGCTATGGCCTGGAGGACCTCGTCGGGGGCGGTGGTGTAGTAGCCCGCCATGAGGTCGGTGTAGCACAGTCCATCGGCATATTCCTGCACCTTGTCCGCCGGCATGAGCCGTTTTTCCAGGAGCCACAGCCGTGTCTTCTCCTGGAGTCTCGGCCAATACGGATGCAGTTGCCGGGGAAAGGCGGACTCGATCACCGGGAGTGCCAGTGAGGGTGGGACTACCACCGCCGTCGGTGCCGCTGTGGTGCTGTGTGGGAAAGCTTGCACGAACAAACCCCTCTCAGCCGCCAGGAGCGCATGCCCCTCCTGTTGTGCCGGGCGTGCGCCGTTGCGTATCCCCGCACTTCCATTCAGCACCACAACTGACCGCCGTGGGAACGGATTTGCTCCACTCACTACCCCACGGTGCCGAGAATCCCCCCTTGTGTGACTGATTAAGGATCACTAGAGGCGCGGAAAGATCGGTTGTCCGACGCACGAACGAGCGATCTGCGGCAACACGAAGGCGCCCGGCCAGGAGGGATCCCGGCCGGGCGCCCGACTGCCCCGAGCGGCTCAGTCGTTGGCGACCACGGGGTAGCGTGGCTCGTTCTCGGCCATCTGCCGCAGCGCGTCCTTGCGGTCCCGCTTCGACAGCCGGTCGATGTACAGGTAGCCGTAGAGGTGGTCGGTCTCGTGCTGCAAACAGCGCGCGAAGTAGCCGGTGCCGCGGACCCTGATCGGGTTGCCCCGCTCGTCCTGGCCGGTCACCTCGGCGTAATCGGGCCGCGCGAGCGCCGCGTACGCCGTGGGCACGGACAGGCAGCCCTCGTTGCTGTCGTCCAGCCGGCGCTTCTCGGCGGGCAGGTCGACCAGCTTCGGGTTGCACACGACGCCGACGTGCCGGACGCCCTCGTCGTCCTGGCAGTCGTAGACGAAGACCTTCAGGTCGACACCGATCTGGTTGGCGGCCAGGCCCACGCCCTCGGCGGTGCGCTGGCTGGCGAACATGTCGGCGACCAGCTGCTGGAGCTCCTCGCCGAACTCGGTGACGTCCTTGCACTCCTTGTGCAGCACCGGGTTGCCGACGACCGTGATCGGCCGCGAGGTGCCGCGCTCGCGCCAGGCACTCTCCCGCTCCTCGCAGTCCTCCGTGTCGACGACGTAACCCTCGTCGTCGACGGGGAGCACGCCCGCGTGCTGCTGATCGGTGTCCTGCTGCGCCATGACCGACGTACGCCTTCCTGCAAGCCTGGAAATCTCTGCGGGTACAGCCTAAAGGCGGCTGGTCGCCCAAGGCTCAGCAAACCTCTTCGAGATCGCGCCAGTCCCTGGAGTCCGGGCTGTCCGCCACCCATCCGTCCAGCAGCCCCCGCACCAGCGAGGCCGGCGCCGCCAGACCGCACTCGCGCTCGGGCACCCACAGCTGCCCGTCCGTCCGGTGCCCCAGCGGCCCGGGATGACCCGGCTCGCTGTGATCGTGCGGGTCGAGGTGCACACCCTCGCCCTCGTCCGAGGGCATCCGCGACTCCGAGCACATCCGGCACAGCAGCCGCACCGACGACGACCAGTCCTCCGCGGCGAACCCGGCGTCGGCCGCCAGCTGCTCCAGCGCGTCCCGGTCCGCCTCCGTGGCCGCCTCCAGCAGGACCACCCAGGTGGGGACGGGGGACGGCGCCCACAGCTCGATCTCGTCGAAGACCGGGTAGCTGTGCCCGGCGGAGGTGGTGCGCTCGCCGTGCGGGACGCCGTCGTGCAGGACGACCTCGCCCCAGCGCCGCCCGGACGAGGGAAGCGGGATGGAGAGGACCTCCAGCCGGGCGGGGTCCAGCCGACGGCCCCAGACGACCTCGGCCTCCCCCTCCGGGGAGAGCCGTACGGCAGCACTGCCCAGCTCCATGCCGAGCGGCTCCGCGGAGGCCGCGGCACCGCCGGGGACCTTCAGTCCGTACGCCTGCCAGGCGCGGCGGGCCAGCGGCCAGTCCTGGAGGGCGGTCGCGGCGATTCCGACGTTCCACCAGTCGGGCGCCCCGGTCTCCCGGTCGAGCAGGGCGACCGCGCGCAGCCCGGCCGCGCGCGCCTGCTCCCAGTCGTGCCGGAACTTGTGCAGCAGGGCGAGGTTGAACCAGGACTCCGACAGCCACGGTTCCAGATCGGCAGCGCGTGTCAGCAGCTCGCCCGCGTCCTCGTACCGGCCGTCGCCGATGAGTGTGAACGCCCGGTCGGTGGCCTGCCGCCAGGAGGCGGAGGGCCGGTGCCGTCCCTTGCCGAAGATCCTCACGATTCCCGCCTGCCAGTTCCAGTTCCGCACAGTGGGCTGGCTTGTGCCCCCGGACACCCTCTCCCTGGCATCCAACCACGTGCCGCGGGAAAGGCGCTCATTACCCATGGGTTACCCAGCCGGGAGCGGGATCAGACAGGCCGGTCCGCCGCGCCGGCACGCGCTCACGCGCTCCCCGCGGTCCCGCCAGCACCCGGGCCAGCGACTCCACCACCTCGGGAGCGTAGTCCCCCGCGGTGCCGAGCCGCAGCTCCTCCAGTGCGCGCAGGGGGCCTTCGGGTCCGGTGCCGAGGGTCTTCTCGTCGTAGGCGTTCACGGCGCGCACGATCCGGGCGGCGAGCGGCTGCTCGGCGTACGGGTCGGCCTGCCGCTCGACGACGACGGCGACGGCCGCGTCCACTCCGGTCTGCCGGACGACCGCCCCGCCGAGCAGCGCGATGCGCCGCTGCTCGGCGGCGGGCAGGGCGGCGGTGGCACCGGCCGGGACCGGGTCGACCAGGCTCAGCTGGCCGATGTCGTGCATCAGCGCCGCGTACTCCAGGACGGTCAGTTCGGGACCGGTCAGGCCGAGATCCCGGCCGACGGCGAGGCTGAGGGCGGCGACGCGGTGGGCGTGCCCGGCGGGGGTGCAGCCGGCGATCTCGGTGGCGCGGGCCAGGGAGGCGATGGTCTGCCGGTAGGTGGCGCGGACGGCCGCGTAGCGGCGCAGGGACAGCTGGACGAGCAGCAGGGGCAGGCAGAACACGGGGAGCGCCCACAGGCCGACGACGGCCATCGCGAGCGCCATCACCGCGCCGGTCGCGCAGACGGCCGAGCCGATGCCGAGCAGCCCGCGCAGCTCCTCGCGCAGCAGCGGGCCGAACGGCCAGCGGGTGCGGCAATGGGCGAGCGCGGCGGCGAGGACGGCGCCGCACAGCGCGGTGAGGCCGAGCAGGGTGAGCAGCAGCAGCGTGTAGGCGGGGCCGCCCCAGGCCGTGAACACGCCCCGGTTGAAGAGGGGTTGGAAGCAGACGGCGGCGAAGCCGACGGTGAGGACGCGGCGCGCCAGGTGGTCGACCGTGGGGGTACGGCCGGCCCAGATGTGCGGGACGGCGCCGAGCAGGGCGGCGACGAGGACAACGGTGACGACCTGCGCGGCACTGTGCTGGGTGGGCCGCCCGGCGTCGGGGCCCAGCAGGGCGTACGACAGGGAGCCCGCGGCACCCAGCGGCGCCGCCTGCCGCGCCGAGCGGGCGTCGCCCCAGCGGGCCAGCTCGCCGACGGTTATGAGCGCCCCGAAGGCGAGCGCGACGCCCCGGTCCTCCAGGCCGGTCCACAGGACGACGGCGAGGGAGCCGGCCGCGGTGAGCGCGGCGGCGCCGTGGATGAACCGCAGCAGGATCATCGGCGCGCCCCGGTGCCGGGGGCCGGCTCCGCGGACCGGAGGCCACACGCCGGTTCGTCGGCGGTGACCGCCGGGTGCCAGCCGGAGCGGCGCAGGGCGCGGTCGAGCGCGCCGACCATGCGGGGGTCGAACTGGGCGCCCGCGCAGCGCCGCAGCTCGGCGACGGCCGCCTCGACCGGCCGGGCCCTGCTGTAGCAGCGGGTGGAGGTCATGGCGTCGAAGGCGTCGGCGACGGCGACGATCCGGGCGCACTCGGGGATCATGTCGCCGGCCAGGCCGTAGGGGTAGCCGCTGCCGTCCAGCCGCTCGTGGTGGTGGAGGATGGCCGCGCGGGCCTCGCCGAGGAAGGAGATCCCGCGGACCATCTCGTGTCCGTACTCCGGGTGCAGCTCGATGATCCGCCGCTCCTGCGGGGTGAGCGGCCCGTCCTTGCGCAGCAGCCGGGTGGGCACGCCCAGCTTGCCGACATCGTGCAGGATGCCGGCGAAGCGGAGCACCTCGACACGGTCGTCGTCCAGGCCGAGTTCGCGGGCGATGAGCACGGACGCCCGCCCCACGCGCTCGCTGTGGCCGCGGGTGTAGCCGTCCTTGATGTCGACGGCCTGGACCAGGGCGCGGATGGTGGCCTGGTGGGCCGCGTGCTCGCGGTGGTACTGGGCGAACACCCAGCCGGAGACGCACATCGGCAGCAGCACGAGCAGGGCGGCGACCGGGCCGTACGGGCTGCGCCACAGCACGGCCATCATCAGGCCCGCGAGTCCGTGCACCGCGACGGGGGCGAGGCAGCGCACCAGCAGCCCGCGCCAGGCCCGGCGCGGCGGCACCAGTCCGGCGGCCGCGCGCAGACCGCCGTCGAGGGCGGTGAGCACCAGGCAGAAAGCGAGGACGGCGGCGCCCGCGGGCAGCAGGGCGTGGGGGAGGTCGCAGCCGGTGACGGCGTCCCGGCCGCCGAACGCGCCGTGCACCCGGGCGGCCGCCCACACCGCGAGCGCGGGCCGGGCGGCCCGCCACACCCGCCGGGGCGGCCCCGGGCGGTGCTCGACCGGACGGAGCAGGGCGGCGGGCAGCGGGACGAGCGCGGCGGCCGCCGGCGGCAGCAGGAAGGCCGCGGCGAGCAGGACGGGGTAGAAGGTGCCGCCGAAGCGGCGGTGCACGACGTGCTCGCAGACCGCGTACAGCGCGGCCAGCAGGGCCGGCGTCCACCAGGAGGTGTGTGCGGCCGGCAGCGGCACGAGGACGAGCACGGCCGCCAGGGCCACGGCGGCCACGTAGCCCAGTGCCCTCGCCGGTACCGCCTCCATCGCGCCCCTCCTCGCCCCGGTCCTGTCCGAGCTCGGAGCGTAGGGCGGGTTGCGGGGGCGCGGGGCTTATGACCTGAGGATTAGCACGGACGGGTGACGCGTTGCCCCACGGGGGTCAGGACTCCTGCTGTGCCGTCGGAGTCCTGGTCACGTCGTGCTCCGGCACGGTCTGCCCGGAGCGGATCAGCTCGATCCGCCCCATGACCTTGGCGCGCAGGTCTGCGGGCACGTCGTCATGCCCGCAGCACCGCTTGACCAGCTTCTTCACGGCCTGCTCCAGACCGTACTTCTCCAGGCACGGCGAGCATTCCTCGAAGTGGTGCTGGAACTTGTCGCGGTCGACGTCCGGCATCTCGCTGTCGAGGAACTCGTACAGGTGGTCGAGGACCTCACCGCAGTCCGTCTCGTGCGGCTCTCCGCAGCTCATGAGCCCGAGCCTTTCGCTTCGTTCGACTCTCCGGCGCCGGCCGGGACCAGTCCGCGCTCACGGGCGTAGTCCTCCAGCATGCCGCGCAGTTGGCGGCGGCCCCGGTGCAGCCGGGACATCACCGTTCCGATGGGTGTCCCCATGATGTCCGCGATCTCCTTGTAGGCAAAGCCCTCTACATCCGCCAGGTAGACGGCGATGCGGAACTCCTCGGGGATCGCCTGCAGCGCTTCCTTCACGTCCGAGTCGGGCAGGTGGTCCAGCGCCTGCGACTCGGCCGAGCGCAGACCCGTCGACATGTGCGACTCGGCGCGGGCGAGCTGCCAGTCCTCGATCTCCTCCGCGGCGGAGCGCTGCGGTTCACGCTGCTTCTTGCGGTAGGAGTTGATGAAGGTGTTGGTGAGGATCCGGTACAGCCACGCCTTCAGGTTGGTGCCCTCGCGGAACTGGTGGAAGGACGCGTACGCCTTGGCGTAGGTCTCCTGCACCAGGTCCTCGGCGTCGGCCGGGTTGCGCGTCATGCGCAGCGCGGCCGAGTACATCTGGTCGAGGAACTCGAGCGCGTCCCGCTCGAAGCGCGCGCTGCGCTCCGCGCTCGTCTCCGCGGACGCGTCCGCGCTGATGCCCTGGCCCTCGGGCAGCTCCGCCTGGCCGTTGTCGGTCCCTGCGTCGGTCCCAGTGACCGGACCCACCTCCTCAAGATCCCGGGCAGGACCGAGACCGGTCCCACTCGATTCGGAGGATAGAACACGACCCGTGCCCGCCGCCGCTCGAATAGGAGCGGTCTTGGCCGCGTGCAGCACCGTCCAGTCCAGGTCAGCACTGCGCTTGCGGGCCGGGCAGATGGTCGAACCCATGCGGCGGACTTCCTTTCCCCACGACGTCGGTGCCGAGGCCTCAGCACTTCTGACCGCCACAACAGCAGGTCGCCGCGCAGCATTCCCGGGCGTCACCCGAGTGACGCGATCCACCCGGCGACGCCCTCGGTGATGATCTCCAGCGCCCGGTCCTGGCCGATCTCCGCCCGCTTCGGCACGGCGAAGCCGTGATCGCCGTACGGCACCTCGATCAGCTCGTGGGTGCCCTCGGGGAACTCCTCCGGCCGCCCGAAGGGGTCGTTGCCGCCCTGGACGACCAGCGTCGGCACGCCGGTTCCCAGCAGCTCCCCGGCGCGGGACTTCTCCGGCCTGCCCGGCGGGTGCAGCGGGAAGCTCAGCGCGAGCACGGCGTGCGCGCCCAGCTCGGCGGCCGTGCGGCAGGCGACCCGGGCCCCGGCGCTGCGGCCGCCGGAGATCACCGGCAGGCCGGGCTTCGCCAGCGCCGGCCACAGTCCGCGCCACCCGGTGTCCAGGGTCTTCGGGGCGGGCGCCACCTTCTTGCCGGCGACCCGCCAGGGCTGTTCCACCAGGGCGACGGTGACGCCGTGCGCGGGGAGCGCCCCGGCCAGTGCCCGCAGGTCGCGGGCCTCGATGCCGCCGCCGGCCCCGTGGCTCAGGGCCAGCACCAGCCGTGCCCGCCGTGCCGTGTGCCAGCTGATCCGGGCGTCCCCGGCGTCCGTACCCACCATCTCTTCCGTCACGTCAGAAGAGTGTGCCCTCTTCCGGCGCCTCGAGCTCCTTCAGCAGTTCCGGGCCGTTGTTGCGGACGTTGCTGACGGCGGTGGAGACCGGGTAGGCGCGCATCAGTCCGGGCGGGGGCGGCGCGAGCAGGTCGCGCAGGCCGTCGGGGTCGGTGCGGGAGGGGTCGAGCCAGGCGTCCCAGCGGTCCGGGGTGAGCATCAGCGGCATCCGGGGGTGGATCTCGGCGAGGGCCTGCGGGCCCTCGGCGGGGGCGACGGCCAGCGGGGTCCGCTCCGCCTCGGTGGTGATCACCGAGCAGGTGACCCACCAGGCCCGCGGGTGGTCGTCGGGCAGGGTCCGGTCGCGCCAGAACTCGTACAGGCCGGCCATCGCGAAGACCGAGCCGTCGGCGGGCAGCACGAAGTACGGCTGCTTGCGCGGCCGCTTCTTCTTCCCCTCGACCTCCAGCTCGCGCTCCTGCGGGCCGGTGACCCACTCGAAGTAGCCGTCCGCGGGCAGGATGCAGCGGCGGGCGGCGAAGGCCCGGCGGTAGGCGGGCTTCTCGTGGACGGTCTCCGCGCGGGCGTTGATCATCCGGGCGCCGCCCTCCGGCGTCTTGGCCCAGGAAGGGACGAGCCCCCACGTCAGCTTGCGCAGCTGGCGAACCGGACGCGGAGAGTCCGCGTCTTTCAGGGGACGGTCCAGGACGGCGTAGACCTCCTTGGTCGGCGCCACGTTGTAGTCGGGCTCCAGGGTCTCCTCGGGCTCCCACTTCTCGATCTCGAAGATTCCGGCGAGATCCCCGGGCCCACGACTCGATGCATACCGTCCGCACATACGTGCCACACTGCCAGACTCCGTACGAGAACAGGGGGCCACGCAGACACATGGCCAGCCTCGCCGCCACCGCCCTGCCCGACATCTGGGACCGGCTCACCGGCACCCAGCCCGACCCCGATCTGTGGGTGGTCCTCGCCACACTGGCCGCCGGGCTCGCCGTCGTCGTCCCGCCCCCGCTGTGGCGGATATCCCGCAACGCGATCACGATCGCGCACGAGGGCGGCCACGGCCTGGTCGCCCTGCTCACCGGCCGGCAGCTCACCGCCATCCGGCTGCACTCCGACACCAGCGGGCTCACCGTGAGCCGGGGCAAGGCGTACGGGATCGGCATGATCCTCACGGCCGCCGCGGGCTACACGGCCCCCTCGCTGCTGGGCCTGGGCGGGGCCGCGCTGCTGGCCGCGGGCCGCATCACGCTGCTGCTGTGGGCGGCGACGGCGCTGCTGGTGGCGATGCTGGTGATGATCCGCAACGCGTACGGCGTGCTGACCGTGGTCCTCGCGGGCGGGGCGTTCCTGCTGGTGTCCTGGCTGGCGGGGCCGCAGGTCCAGGCGGCGTTCGCGTACGCGGTGGTGTGGTTCCTGCTGTTCGGCGGGGTGCGGCCGCCGTTCGAGCTGCAGGCGAAGCGGCGTCGCGGTGGGGCCGGCGACTCGGACGCGGACCAGTTGTCGAGGCTGACGCACGTACCGGCGGGGCTGTGGCTGTTCCTGTTCCACGCGGTGTCGCTCTCCTCGCTCATCGGCGGGGGCCGCTGGCTGCTGGAAGGTTGACACCGGGCCCTCCTTATACAGTGGCCCCATGGCCCCGAACACCTCCTCCACCGCCCTCTGGCCCGCCCCGCACGCGAGCGGGGCCGTCGACGCGACGGTCCACGTGCCGGGGTCCAAGTCGGTCACCAACCGCGCGCTGGTCCTGGCCGCCCTGGCCTCCGAGCCCGGCTGGCTGCGCCGCCCGCTGCGGTCCCGCGACACGCTCCTGATGGCGGGCGCCCTGCGCGCGATGGGCGTGGAGATCGAGGAGGGGGTGGGCCCCGACGGTACCGGCGAGGCGTGGCGGGTGCTGCCGAACGGCCTGCGCGGCCCGGCCACGGTCGACGTCGGCAACGCGGGCACGGTGATGCGGTTCCTGCCGCCGGTGGCCGCGCTGGCCGACGGTCCGATCCGGTTCGACGGGGACCCCAGGTCGTACGAGCGTCCCCTCGACGGGGTGATCGACGCGCTGCGCACGCTCGGCGCCCGGATCGACGACGACGGCCGGGGCGCGCTCCCGCTGACCGTGCACGGCGGCGGCGCGCTGGACGGCGGTCCGGTCTCCATCGACGCCTCCTCGTCCTCCCAGTTCGTCTCGGCGCTGCTGCTGTCCGGTCCGCGTTTCAACCAGGGCGTCGAGGTCCGGCACACCGGCGCGTCCCTGCCGTCGATGCCGCACATCCGGATGACGGTGGACATGCTGCGCGCGGTCGGCGCCCAGGTGGACACCCCCGAGTCGGGCGGCGAGCCGAACGTGTGGCGGGTGACGCCGGGCGCGCTGCTCGGCCGGGACCTGACGGTCGAGCCGGATCTGTCCAACGCGCAGCCGTTCCTGGCGGCGGCGCTGGTCACCGGCGGCAAGGTGCTGATCCCGGACTGGCCGGCGCGCACCACCCAGCCGGGTGACCGGCTGCGGGAGATCTTCACCGAGATGGGCGGTTCCTGCGAACTCACCGACTTCGGGCTGGTGTTCACCGGTTCGGGTGCGGTCCACGGCATCGACGTGGACCTCGGCGACGTGGGTGAGCTGACCCCGGGCATCGCGGCGGTCGCCGCGCTCGCCGACTCGCCGTCCACCCTGCGGGGCGTGGCGCACCTGCGGCTGCACGAGACGGACCGGCTGGCCGCGCTCACCAAGGAGATCAACGAGCTGGGCGGTGACGTCACGGAGACGGCCGACGGCCTGCACATCCGCCCGCGCCCGCTGCACGGCGGGGTCTTCCACACCTACGAGGACCACCGGATGGCGACCGCCGGAGCAGTCATCGGCCTGGCCGTGGAGGGAGTGCGCATCGAGAACGTGGCGACGACCGCGAAGACGCTGCCGGACTTCCCCGAGCTGTGGACCGGGATGCTCGGGCAGTAGGGACGTACACCATGCGCCGCTACGGCAAGCACACCGACGAGGACGACATCCGCAGCCGCCCCAACCGCAAGGGCAACCGGCCGCGGACCAACATCCGGCCCAAGCACGAGGACGCGGCCGAGGGCATGGTCCTCACCGTCGACCGCGGACGGCTCACCTGCCTGGTGGGGGACCGGGCCGTCATGGCGATGAAGGCACGCGAGCTGGGCCGCAAGGCCGCGGTGGTCGGTGACCGGGTGGCGCTGGTCGGTGATCTGTCCGGCAAGAAGGACACCCTCGCGCGGATCGTCCGCATCGAGGAGCGCAGCTCGCTGCTGCGCCGTACCGCCGACGACGACGATCCGTACGAGCGGGTGGTGGTCGCCAACGCCGACCAGCTGGCGATCGTGACGGCCCTGGCCGACCCGGAGCCCCGCCCCCGGCTGATCGACCGCTGTCTGGTCGCGGCCTTCGACGGCGGTCTGGAGCCGCTGCTGGTGATGACCAAGTCGGACCTGGCCCCGCCGGACAAGCTGCTGGAGCTGTACGGCGCCCTGGACATCCCCTACGTCGTCACCAGCCGGGAGGAGCTGGAGAACGGGGACGCGGCGGACCGGGTGCGCGCGCACCTGGACGGCAGGATCACCGCGTTCGTGGGGCACTCGGGCGTCGGCAAGACGACGCTGGTGAACGCGCTGGTCCCCGAGGAGCGCCGGCGTACGACGGGGCACGTCAACGCGGTGACCGGCCGGGGCCGGCACACCACCACCTCCGCCCTCGCCCTGCCGCTGACCGGCGCGGACGGCTGGGTCGTCGACACCCCCGGCGTCCGGTCCTTCGGGCTCGCGCACATCGATCCGTCCCGGGTGATCCACGCCTTCCCGGACCTGGTGCCCGGCACGGAGGGCTGCCCGCGCGCGTGCAGTCACGACGAGCAGGACTGCGCGCTGGACGCCTGGGTGCGGGAGGGGCACGCGGATCCGGCGCGGCTGTACTCGCTGCGCCGGCTGCTGGCGACGCGGGAGCGCACGGAAGGCGACTGAGCCTCGAGTTGTTTGCCGGGGCGTGAGTCCGGTAAGTGCATAATCGCACCGAGCCGGAGATCCGGACCAACGGGAGGACCGTTCATGGCGTGGCTGCTGGTCATAGTGGCCGGACTTCTGGAGACCGGTTTCGCCGTGTGCCTGAAGCTCTCGCACGGGTTCACCCGTCTGTGGCCGACGATCGCCTTCGCGTCGTTCGCGCTGGGCAGTTTCGGCCTGCTGACCCTGTCCCTGAAGAAGCTCGACGTCGGGCCGGCCTACGCCGTGTGGACCGGCATCGGCGCGGCGGGCACCGCCATCTACGGCATGGTCTTCCTCGGCGACCTGGTCTCGACCCTGAAGATCGTCTCGATCAGCCTGGTGATCGTCGGCGTCATCGGACTCCAGCTGTCGGGGTCGGCCCACTAGGGCACACCGGGGGGGGTGGGCGGGGCCGGGGCGCTCGCACCGGGAGGCGCGGAACACCGGCGGGCGGGGCCGGGGTGCTCACGCCAGGTGGCGTGGGAGCACCGCGTGGACCAGTTCGGCGATGCCGCCCTCGCCGGGTGGGGCCGCCACGCAGGACAGGGCGAGCCGGACGGCCAGTTCGCAGCAGCGGAGCAGTTCGGCGGTGTCGTCCGGGCCGGCGCCGGGACCGGCCAGCGCGGTGGCCGCGCGGTCCCGGACGATCCGCACGAAGTCGCGGGGCGCCGGCAGCGGCCCGTCCGCCCGGCGCTGCGCCGGCACCGCGGAGGCGGAGGGTGCGGCGGTGAGCGGCGGGGCGGGCAGCCACTCGCTCCAGCAGCCGGTGAGCAAGGCTCTGACCAGGGCGTTGTCCCGGGCGGCGGCGGCCGTCCACTCGGCGGTCGCGGTGAGCCGGTCCTCCGGCCCGGCGGCCCCGGCCAGGGCGCGCTCGACACCGGCGAGATAACCGTCGGCCTCCCGCCGCACCAGCGCCCTGGCCAGCCCTTCCTTGCTGCCGAACTCGTTGTACAGCGTCTGCCGGGAGACTCCGGCCGACACCGCCACGTCGACCATCCGCACCGCGGACCACGGCCGGCGCGCCAGCGCCGTGTACGCGGCGTCCAACAGAGATTCCCGGGCAGCAGGCATCCTCGCCTCCCTGGGCACGGCGACACTGGGCCCAGATTTGACGCGCTTGTATGCACTGTCAAGGGTTCGCGGCGGCCGTCCCCCGTCCGGCCCCCCGGTGGCCCGCGGGCCCGCCGGACGGATACCGTTCCCCACATGCCCGACTACCTCGACGACCTCCGTCTCGCCCACGTTCTCGCGGACGCCGCCGACGCCGCCACCATGGACCGCTTCAAGGCGCTCGACCTGAAGGTGGAGACGAAGCCGGACATGACCCCGGTGAGCGAAGCGGACAAGGCGGCGGAAGAAGTGATCCGCGGCCGGCTCCAGCGCGCCCGCCCGAGGGACGCCGTCCTCGGCGAGGAGTACGGCGTCGAGGGCAGCGGCCCCCGCCGCTGGGTGGTCGACCCGATCGACGGCACCAAGAACTACGTCCGCGGTGTCCCGGTGTGGGCCACGCTCATCGCCCTCATGGAGGAGGGCGTGGGAGGCTTCGAGCCCGTCGTCGGTCTCGTCTCCGCTCCCGCGCTCGGCCGCCGCTGGTGGGCCGCGAAGGGCCACGGCGCCTTCAGCGGCCGCAGTCTCACCTCCGCCAGCCGCATTCACGTCTCCCGGGTCGGCGGGCTGGCGGACGCCTCCTTCGCCTACTCCTCGCTCTCCGGCTGGGAGGAGCGGGGCCGGCTGGACGGGTTCCTGGACCTGACCCGTCAGGTCTGGCGCACGCGCGCGTACGGCGACTTCTGGCCGTACATGATGGTCGCGGAGGGCTCCGTGGACTTCTGCGCCGAGCCGGAGCTGTCGCTGTGGGACATGGCCGCCAACGCGATCATCGTGACCGAGGCGGGCGGCACCTTCACTGGCCTCGACGGCCGTCCGGGCCCGCACAGCGGCGACGCGGCGGCGTCCAACGGCCTGCTCCACGACCAGCTGCTGGGGTATCTCGGCGGGGGTCGCTGAACCGCCGTCAGGAAGCCGGGTGCGCGCTCAACCGCCCTCGCGCGCCCTCTTGTTGACCTGTGCTTTACCTGGCACTCTGAGCCCACCCCACTTGTGAACTTGTGAACCCCTGAACATTCAGGGGTTCCTAGGAGGTGGCCCCTTCATGCTCGTCCGTGACGCCATGAGCACGGTGATACTCACCCTCGGCCCCGCTCACACCCTCCGCCAGGCAGCCGCTCTGATGTCGGCCCGCCGCGTCGGCGCCGCCGTGGTCCTCGACCCGGACGCCGGCGGCATCGGCATCCTCACCGAACGCGACATCCTCAACTGCATCGGCCTCGGCCAGAACCCGGACACCGAACCCACCCACGCCCACACCACCACCGACGTCGTCTTCGCCGCCCCGACCTGGAGCCTGGAACGCGCGGCGTGCGCCATGGCGCACGGCGGCTTCCGGCACCTGGTCGTCCTCGACCGCGGCGAGGTGGCCGGGATCGTCTCGGTCCGCGACATCATCCGCTGCTGGGTACCGGACCGGCAGGCCGCACCGGTGCCCTGAGCACGCGAAGCGGGCCGGACCCCGGAGCACCTCGGGGTCCGGCCCGCCCAGCCGCGGACGCGGCCGGCTCAGCCGCGCAGCGCCCGCACCGCCGCCTCCAGCCGCTTGCCGAAGTCGGCGTCGGCGCTCGCGAAGTTGCCGATCGCGCGCTCGACGATGTCCTCGCGCGAGACCTTCGAGATGAAGCCGGCCAGGTTGGCGACCAGCCGCTCCTTCTCGTCCTCCGACATCAGCCGGTAGAGGTTGCCCGCCTGCACGAAGTCGTCGTCCTCGGCGTGCACCGGGGCCGGGTGGTCGCCGGTGCCGGCCGTGAAGCCGTCGAACGGCTGCCACAGCGGGCGGCCGGTCTGCTGCGGCCCGCCGAAGCTGTTCGGCTCGTAGTTCTTCGCGTCACCGTGCCGGCCGTCGTACAGGAAGCCGTCCCGGGAGTTGGTGCGCGCCTCGGTGGCGTGCGGGCGGTTCACCGGCAGGTGGTCGGCGTTGATGCCGACGCGGTAGCGGTGGGCGTCGCCGTAGGCGAAGAGCCGGCCCTGGAGCATCTTGTCCGGGGACGGGCCGATGCCGGGCACGAAGTGCGCCGGGGAGAAGATCGACTGCTCGACCTCGGCGAAGACGTTCCGCGGGTTGCGGTTCAGCTCCAGCTTGCCGATCTCGACGACCGGGTAGTCGGCGTGCGGCCAGACCTTGGTCAGGTCGAACGGGTTGAAGCGGTAGGTCGCCGCGTCCGCCGCCGGCATGATCTGCACGCCCACGGTCCAGCTCGGGAACTCCCCGCGCTCGATCGCCTCGCGCAGGTCGCGCTGGTGGGAGTCGGGGTCCTTGCCCGCGAGGACCTCGGCCTCCTCGGCGGTGAGGTTCCTGATCCCCTGGTCGGTCTTGAAGTGGTACTTGACCCAGAAGACCTCGCCGGCCTCGTTGCTCCACTGGAAGGTGTGGGAACCGAAGCCGTCCATGTGCCGGTACGACGCCGGGATGCCCCGGTCGCCGAAGAGCCAGGTCACCTGGTGGGTCGACTCCGGCGACAGCGACCAGAAGTCCCACACGTTGTCGGCTTCCGTGCTGCCGGTGTACGGGTCGCGCTTCTGGGTGTGGATGAAGTCCGGGAACTTGATCGCGTCCCGGATGAAGAAGACCGGGGTGTTGTTGCCGACGAGGTCGTAGTTGCCCTCCTCGGTGTAGAACTTCACCGCGAAGCCGCGCGGGTCCCGGACGGCGTCGGCCGCGCCGAGGTTGCCGGCCACGGTGGAGAACCGCAGGAAGACCTCGGTCTCCTTGCCGACCTCGGAGAGGAAGGCGGCCCGCGTGTACGGCGTGACGTCGGCGGTCACCGTGAAGGTGCCGTAGGCGCCGGCGCCCCGCGCGTGCACCACGCGCTCCGGGATGCGCTCCCGGTTGAAGTGGGCCAGCTTCTCCAGCAGCAGCTGGTCCTGGACGAGGACCGGACCGCCGACGCCCGCCGTCTCGCTGTTCTGGTTGTCGGCGACCGGGGCACCGGCCTCCGTGGTGAGCGGTCCCTGCGTCACGTGCGCCTCCTGCGTCATCGCTGACCAATCCTGTCCTGTGGCCAAACCCAGGTTCGATCCTACAATGGACTTTGTCTAAGTCAAACAGGGATCCAAAGTCACACCTATTCCCGACCTGGTTCCCCCTCCTGTTAGGCTGGTGGCCATGAGCGACCTTCTGGAACGGCTGCGTGGACGCGGATGGCGGATGACCGCGCAGCGGCGCGTGGTGGCCGAGGTCCTGAACGGCGAGCACGTCCACCTGACGGCCGACGAGGTGCACGCGCGGGCCGTCGCCAAGCTGCCCGAGATTTCCCGGGCGACCGTCTACAACACCCTGGGCGAGCTGGTCTCCCTCGGCGAGGTGCTCGAGGTCAGCACGGACAAGCGCGCCAAGCGGTACGACCCGAACGCCCACCGGCCGCACCACCACCTGGTCTGCGCGCGGTGCGGCGCCATCCGCGACGTGCACCCGACGGGCAACCCCCTGGCCGACCTCCCCGACACCGAGCGCTTCGGCTTCACGGTGTCGGACGTCGAGGTGACCTACCGGGGCCTGTGCCCGAACTGCGCGAGCGCGTAGCCACCCGCTTCCCCGCGAAGAGCCCCGGCACCGCCGGGGCTCTTCGCGTACGCGCGCCCACTCACCCGGGCACGCGGAAAACACCGAGGGCCGGAATCCATCTGGATTCCGGCCCTCGGCCTTCAGTAGCGGGGACAGGATTTGAACCTGCGACCTCTGGGTTATGAGCCCAGCGAGCTACCGAGCTGCTCCACCCCGCGTCGGTGAACACGACACTACGTGACAACGGCGCCGGGATGCAAATCGCTCGGCGGAGCGCGGTCGGGATCATGCCGACAGTTCCTCGCGCAGGGCGTCGCGCAGCCGCCCCGCGCGCTCCGCGACCTCCGCGGGCCCCAGCGCCACCGCCCGGTCGGCCCACCGCTGCCCCTCCGCCAGCTCGCCGCGACGCGCGTAGACCAGGGCCAGCCGGAGCGCCGCCCGGCCGTGGCCGGCGTCGGCGGCCCGGGTCCACCACACCGCAGCCTCCGGCTCGCTCCCCTCCCGGGCGAGCAGCAGCCCGAGGTTGAAGGCGCCGTTGCGGGAGCCGGCCTCGGCCGCCGCCCGGTACCAGCGCGCCGCCTCCACCACGTCGCCGCGGGCCGCCGCGAGCATCCCGACCCGGACCTGCGCCCGCCGGTGCCCCTGCGTGGCGGCGCGCTCGTACCACTCCTCGCACTCGGTCTTCTCCTGCACGGTCTCGCCCAGCTCGTGCGCGGGCTCCGGCGGCCGGCGCGCGTCGAGCAGGGTGGCCAGCCGGTAGGCGCCCTCCGCGCTGCCGCCACCCGCCGCACAGCGCAGGTGCCGCTCGGCCTCCCGCTCGTCGCCCTCGCGCAGCCGGGCGATCCCGACCTGGAGCGCGGCCTCGGCGTGCCCGGCGGCCGCCGCCCGCTCGTACCAGCGCAGCGCCATCTCGTCCTCGCCGCGCCCGGCGTAGAGGATGCCGAGGTTGAAGGCCGCGTCCACGCTGCCGGCCTCGGCGGCCTTGGAGAACCACGGCTCGGCCCCGGTCCTGTCGCCGCCCTGGAGCAGCAGGATGGCCAGCGCGTTGGCGGCCTCCCGGTGCCCGGCGTAGGCGGCGCGCCGGTACCACTGCTCGGCCTGCGCGATGCGGCCCTGCTCGGCGCAGAGCAGGGCCAGGTTGTAGGCGCCGTTGTCGTCGCCGGCGTCCAGGGCGGCCCGGTACCAGCGCTCGGCGGTCTGGGTCTCGCCGCGCTCGGCGTGCAGGGCGCCCAGCGCGTTGGCCGCGTTGCCGTCGCCGTCCTGGGCGGCGCGCAGCCACCACACGGCCGCGCTCTCGGTGTCACCGGCGTCGCGCAGCAGGAAGCCCAGCGCGCAGGCGGCCCGCGCCTCGCCGTCCTTGGCGGAGGTCAGGTACCAGCGCCCGGCCTCCCTCAGCTCCCCGCGTTTCTCCAGGATCGCCCCGAGCTGGAGCGCGGCCCGCCGGTGACCGCGCGCGGCGGCCTGCCGGTACCACTGCTCGGCCTCCGCGACAGCGTTGTCGGCCGCGGTCTCGTCCCCGGGCGCGTCCTTGCGGTCGAGGGCGCGCGCCAGCCGGTAGGCCGCCTCCCGGTGCCCGCGCTCGGCGGCGGCCCGCAGCCAGTGCTCGGCGGCGACGTCCCCGCGGTGTTCGAGCAGGTCGGCGAGCGCGTAGGCACCGAGGACATGGCCCTGCTCGGCCGACTGGCGCAGCCAGTACTCGGCGGCGGGCTCGTCCCCGCGCTCGCGGTGGTAGCGGCCGAGCGCGTGCGCGGCGGCCGCGGAACCGGCCACGGCGGCGATCCGCCACCAGCCGGCCGCCTCGTCGGCGTAGCCGCGCTGGTGCAGCAGGACCCCCAGGTTGTTGGCGGCCGCCCGGTCGCCGGCCGCGGTGGCGGCCCGCAGGTGGGCTTCGGCTCCGTCGAGGTCACCGCGGCGCAGCAGCATGGCACCGAGGACGCTCGCCGCCTCGGCGTCACCGCTCTGCGCGGCGAGCGCGAGGCGCGTCTCCTCGGTGGTGTCCCCCAGGTCCACCAATTCGTCGCGGGCCGGCTCCGTACCGGAAGGCTGCACAAATCGCCCTGTCTCACACAGAGTTGCCTTGTCCCCCATAACGTCCATCGTCGCACCACCTGCAACCTGGGTACACCCGGTATACCGCAGCCCGTGAGGTCACTTCAGCGTTTTGTCGACATGCCCACAGAGAGACAAGTCAAACACACACCACCCAACTACCCACGGCGGCGCGGCCGTCACTCCCTCCAGGACATGAGTTCGCACACCACGAAGGCCCGGATCCCTGTCGGAATCCGGGCCTTCGACTTCAGTAGCGGGGACAGGATTTGAACCTGCGACCTCTGGGTTATGAGCCCAGCGAGCTACCGAGCTGCTCCACCCCGCGCCGTTGCAGGTCAACCGTACCACGACGCGGGAGGGGCTTGATCAACTCTGTTTCTCGCCGCCGGTCCCGCCGGACTTGGACTGTGCCTCCTCGGCCCGCTTCAGCGCGTCCTGGAGGTCCTTCTGCGCCTTGGCGTACGCGCCCCAGTCCGGCCCGTCCTTCAGCGCCTGCTGTCCGGCGTCGAAGGCCTTCTGGGCGTCCTTCAGGGCCTGTTGGACCGTCGGGTCGCCGGTGCTCGGCGGGTTGGCGGGGCCGGTGTCCGGTGGCGTGGTGACCGGGCCCTGGGCGCCGAAGACCTTGTCGAGCGCCTCGCCCAGCGAGTTCTCGAACGCGGTGCGGCCCTCGTAGGTGACCAGCACCTTGCGCAGCAGCGGGTACTTCAGTCCACCGCCGCGTACGTAGACCGGCTCCACATAGAGCAGTCCGCCGTCCAGGGGCACGGTCAGCAGGTTGCCGTACTCGATGTCGGAGTCGCCGCCCTTGAGGAGCTTGATCGCGGCGGCGATGTCCTGTTCGGAGTTGAACTTGCTCTGTACCTGTTTCGGTCCGTCGACCGTCGTGCTGGTCGGCAGTTTCAGGATTCTGATCTTGCCGTAGTCACCGGTGCCGGCCTCCGCGTCGACGGTCATGAACGCGCTCAGGTTGTCCCGCCCGTTGGGCGTGAACGTCGTCGACAGCGAGAACGCCTGCTTCGTCTGGTCCGGCATCTTCATGCTCAGGTAGTACGGCGGCACCGCGTTGCCCGACTTGTTGGTCGGGTCGTCCGGCACCTGCCAGACCTCGCTGCCGGTGAGGAAGGTCTCGGCGTCCGTCACGTGGTAGCGGGTGAGCAGTTCGCGCTGGACCTTGAACAGGTCCTGCGGGTAGCGCAGGTGGTCCATGAGCTCCGGGGAGATCGCGCTCCGCGGCTGCACGGTGTCCGGGAACGCCTTCATCCAGGTCTTCAGCACCGGGTCCTTGGTGTCCCACTCGTAGAGGCGGACCTCGCCGGTGTACGCGTCGACGGTGGCCTTCACCGAGTTGCGGATGTAGTTGACCTGGTTCTGCTGGGCCACCACGGCCCGCGAGTCGTTCGTCGCGGTCAGCGAGTCGGCCGTCGTGTCCCCCAGAGTCGTGCGGGAGGAGTACGGGTAGCCGTTGGTGGTCGTGTAGGCGTCGACGATCCACTGGATGCGGTGGCCGACGACCGCCGGGTAGGCGTCGCCGTCGATGGTCAGCCAGGGGGCGACCGCCTCCACGCGCTCCTTCGGCGTGCGGTTGTACAGGATCCGCGAGCCTTCGCCGATCGCGCCCGAGTAGAGGATCTGCGGCTCGTTGAACGCCACCGCGTACGCGGCCCGGTTGACCGGGTTGTCGAGGTTGACCCCGCTCCCGCCCCGGTAGCTGGTGGTCTTCTCGCGGTCGTTGTCGGAGTAGTCGATCTCCTTCTGGGGACCGCCGACGATCGAGTAGGTGGTGGTCTTCTCGCCGTAGTAGATCCGCTGCTGGTACGTGCCGAGGTCACCGCGGGACGGCAGGTCGTACTCCGTGAAGACCGGCTCGCCGTCCTTCGCCTCGGTGCCCTTGGCGGCGACCACGCCGTAGCCGTGCGTGTAGCGGAAGTGGTCGTTGATCCAGTTGTTCTTCGGGACGCCGTCCAGGTTCAGCTCGCGCAGGCCGACGACCGTGTCCTGTTCCTTGCCGTCCTCGGTGGGGTACCGGTCGACGTCCAGGTTGGTCGGGAAGCCGTAGTAGTTCTTCATCTGCTGGAGCTGCTGGAACGTCGGCGAGACGATGTTCGGGTCCATGATCCGGATGCTCGCCGCGTCGTTGGCGTCGCTGCGCAGCGTGGACTTGTCCGAGGTCGTGGACTGGCCCGAGTACGCGGTGACCTTGGCGTCGTCGATGCCGTACGCCTCGCGCGTCGCCTTCAGGTTCTTCTGGACGTACGGCGCTTCCTTGGCCTGCTCGTTGGGCTGGACCTGGAACTTCTGCACGATGGCCGGGTACAGGCCGCCGATGAGGATCGCCGACAGCACCATCAGGCCGAAGCCGATGACCGGCAGCTGCCAGGTACGCCGCCACAGGGTGGCGAAGAACAGCAGCGCGCAGATGACGGCGATGCAGAACAGGATCGTCTTGGCCGGCAGGTAGGCGTTGGCGTCGACGTAGCGCAGGCCGGTCCAGTTGCCGGTCGCCTTGAAGTCGCTGGACTTGACCGCGAGGCCGTACCGGTCGAGCCAGTAGGCCACGGCCTTGAGGGCGACGAAGATGCCGAGCAGCACCGACAGGTGGCCGGTCGCGGCGGCGGTGGCCCGCGCACCGGGACTGGTGACGCGCAGCCCGCCGTACAGGTAGTGGGTGAGCGCGGCGGCGATCAGGCACAGGATGGCCGCGGCGAAGCCGAAGCCCAGCAGGAACCGGTACCAGGGCAGGTCGAATGCGTAGAAGGAGACGTCCAGGTGGAACTGCGGGTCCTTCTGGTGGAAGGGCACGCCGTTCACCCACATCAGCCACGTCCGCCACTGGCCGGAGGCCGAGGCGCCCGCGATCAGCCCGACCAGGGAGGTGACGGCGATCAGCAGCCACTTCTTGTACGGCGCGATGCCCATCCGGTAGCGGTCGAGGCTCTGCTGCTCCATCGACATGGCGCTGAGCGGGGGCCGCAGCCGGTGCGCGAGCCAGATGTTGAAGCCGACCGCGACCGCCATCAGCAGTCCGAAGACGAAGAACAGGCTGATCTTGGTCGACAGGGTGGTGGTGAAGACCGACGAGTAGTGCACCGACCGGTACCACAACCAGTCCGTCCAGAAGCCCGCGAACATGGTGAACGCCATGCCCAGGACGGCGAGCACGCCCAGTGTCACGAGCAGGGCCCTCACCCGCCGGGACGGGCGGCCCGCTCTGATCCGTGGCCCCGTCGGGCCTCCGCCGCGGTCCGGCATCTGGAAAGCCAAGGTGCGCACCTCGAAGTTCGCTGTCGATCCGTCGGACCCTCGGGTTCGCGGGCCCGCCGTGGCCCCCCGTGATCGCGGGCCCACACTTATGCAACTTACTCAGGGTTTACTCGGTTCCCGATTCCGGCCGGGAACGAGGCAGGATTGTGACCATGTCCAACACTCCCATGGCAGCGAACCCGCTCACCCGGGCCGTACTCGAGATCGACGAGTACGCCTCCGGCCTCGGCTGGGACCAGCCCGCTCGCCTCTTCGCCCTTGTAGACACCGCACGGCTGCGGGCTCAGGAACCTTCGCTCGCGGCTCAACTGGGCCTCACGGACGAATCCGAGACCGCCGGTCTCACCCCCATCGAGCAGGACGAGATCCCGTCCGGCGCACCGCTGGACGAGTTCCTCGCCACCATCGCCTGGCCCGACGCCGTGACCGGTTGCGCGCTCACGGTCGAGCGCCTGATGCTGCCGCCGTCGGCCGAGGGGCAGGTCCCGTCCGGTCTGGACGAGGCCGGTCTGGCCACCTGGGTGGCGCGGCACCCCGAGCGCCAGGAGGTGCGGATGACGGTGGCCGTGCTGCGCGACGGCAGCCGCGAGTCGGCGCTGCGGCTGCGTGAGAAGGACTCCTCGACCGAGGTCCTGACCGGCCCCGACCTGGTGCCGGGTCTGGCGGACGCACTGACGGCGACCTTCGCGGACTGAGCCGCTCCGCCCCGATGCGGCGCTGGGGGCGCTCCTGGTGTCCAGGAGCGCCCCCAGCCGTGTCACGGTCCGCTCAGCCCTTGGTGGTGCACTTCGGCAGCGCGGCGGTGTCGCCGCTGCGGATGTCCTTCAGCGCGTCGAGCGCGTCGCCGATGGTCTCGACCCTGACCAGGGTGAGCCCGTCCGGGGTGTCCTTGGCGGCCGCCGCGCAGTTGTCGGCGGGCGTCAGGAAGTACCGCGCGCCCTTGCTGCGCGCGCCGACGGTCTTCATCTCGACGCCGCCGATCGGGCCGACCGTGCCGTTGTCGTCGATGGTGCCGGTGCCGGCGACGAACCTGCCGCCGGTGAGGCTGCCCGGGGTGAGCTTGTCGTAGATGCCGAGTGCGAACATCAGGCCGGCGCTGGGCCCGCCGACGTCGGCCAGCTTGATGTCGATGGTGAACGGGAAGGTGTGGTCGGTCCCGGCGGAGATCCCGACGACGGCCCGCTTGGCCCCGCCGTCGGCGGAGGTGGTGGTCGTGATGGTGACGTCCTGCTTCCGGGTCGCCGTCCGGTGCGCCTTCTCCGCGGCGGCCTGCTCCTTGGCCGGCACGACGGTGAAGACGACCTTCTGGCCCGGCTTGTGCCGGGTGACCAGCTTGGCGACGTCGGCCGGCTGCTTCACCGCCGTACCGTCGACGGACTCGATCACGTCACCGGCGTGCAGCCTGCCCTCGGCGGGGGAACCCTTGACGACGGTCGAGACGATCACCCAGGACTTCACCGGGACGCCCAGTTCCTTCAGGGCGGCGACCTTGGCGCTCTCCTGGGACTGGCTGAACTCCTCGGCGTTCTCCTGGGTCGACTGCTCCTCCGTCTTGCCGTCCGGGTAGAGGGTGTCGTGCGGGACGACCTTGCTGTCGTGCGCCAGCCAGCCGTAGACCGCCTCCACCATGTTCATCCGGAAGTCCGCGCTGGTGACGCGGACCGTGGTCATGTTCAGGTGGCCGTCGGTCGGATACGTCTTGTGCCCGGAGATCTGCAGCACCGGCTCGCCGTCGTGCTCCCCGAGCGTGTTCACCGTCGGGCCGGGAGACATCTCCGCGTACGGCACGGGGATGAGCACTCCCGCGCACAGGAGCGCGATCAGCATCAGGGTCGAGGCGAGCATCGTCGCGGTGCGGCGTGGCATGCCACGACAGTACGGGACGCCTTCGTCAGGGCACGGTGAGGGCACCCCCGTCACACACCGCCCGCACCGGAGCGGGGCTTCTCCATCGCCTCGCGGAACCGGGCGTATCCGTCCAGCTCAGGGCCGTCACCGCGCGCCTTGCGGGTCCGGTTGGCCCAGCTGCCCCACAGGCCGCCGCCGATCGCAGCCATAAGCGGAATCAGCAGCCAGACAAGCACCCCCATGCCGACCTCCCATACGCCATGAGCGTCCGCAACTGACTGATCAGCAGATTAACCATCCGCAGGGACAACGCTCACGCCAGGGTCCCGGTTACGCAACCGGAGGGAAGCGTGCGCCGCGTGTGACGGCAAACGGGTCATGGCCGGGGCCGACCGGGGCAACGGGGGCGTGGGCGGCGAGGCGGCCGGGGGCAGGGGGCAGGGGGGAGGGGGGGAGGGGGGAGGGCACGGTCGGCGATGCGGGCCGCGGGCCGGCGGGCCGGGGGACGTGCGGGTCCGGACAGGGTGGCCGGGGGGCGCGGGACGGCGGGCGGGGCGTGCGGGCCGTGGCGTGCGGGTCGAGGGCGAGCGGTCGGGGCGTGCGGGCCGTGGCGGGCGGGTCGAGGGCGAGCGGTCGGGGCGTGCGGGTCAAGGGCGAGCGGTCGGGGCGGGCGGGTCGAGGGCGGGTGGCCGGGGCGCCGTCCGGGTCAGCAGGCGCCGACCCACTCCTCGGTGCCGTCCGAGAACCTCTGGTGCTTCCAGATGGGGACCTCGTGCTTGAGGTCGTCGATCAGCTTGCGGCAGGCGTCGAAGGCCTCCGCGCGGTGCGGACAGGCCACGGCGACGACGACGGCGAGGTCTCCGACCCGCAGGTCGCCCACCCGGTGGACGGCGGCCAGCGCCCGCACCGGATGGTCCGCGACGACCTTCTCGGCGATCCGCCGCATCTCGGCCTCGGCACTGGGGTGGCACGAATACCCGAGCGCGTCCACGTCGGCGCCCCCGTCGTGGTTGCGCACGGTCCCCACGAACAGCGCGATGCCGCCGGCCGCGTCGTCCCCGACGGCCCGGAACACCTCGTCCACGGAGAGCGCGGTCTCCCGGACACCGATCAGCTTGATGGGATCCTGAGCCGCCCGCTCACCGGGGTGGTCGTTCGTGAGTGCCATGCGTCCATCGTGCCGCACCCGCCCCACATCGCGGAATACGCGTTTCACCAGGCACGCGCGCGGGGCGTTTTGGATGCTCCTACAGCTCCCGCGGCCGCCGCGCTTCATTCGGCTGCCGCGGCTGCCGCGGCTCCGGCACCGACGGGCCCGGAGCCCCCGCGCCTCACACCCGCCGCCGGGCCTTCCGGGCCCGCCGTACGACGGCCGCCGCGCCCAGCAGCGCCACCGTCGCCCCCGCCGCACCGGCCGCCGTCGCGTCCTTCCGTCCCAGCCGCCGCCCGGCCACCGTGTGCCGCCCGGAGACCTCCTCCAGCAGCTCGGCGAGCACCTCCTCGTTGGTCCACTTCGGCCGCCACCCGGCATCGTGCAGCCGGCTGCCGCTGATCACCCAGGGGTACATCGTGTAGGCGAGGTCCCCCGCCGGGGACGGGGTGAGCCCGATCCGGTGCAGCCGGGCCGCCGCGCCGAGCGCGACCGCCGACGGCAGCTCCATCCGCCGGATCCCGCTCAGCTCCTCCACCTCCTCCTGCTCCAGCCATCCGTCACAGCCGACGGCCAGCTCCCCGTCGACCTTCTCCAGGACGGCGTACTCCAGGGCACTGCACAGGTCCTCGACATGGCAGAACTGCCACGCGGGCCGCGACCCGGCGACGACCAGCAGCCGCGGCGACTCGAAGTACCTGGTCAGCGCGGTGTCCGTGCCGCCCACCAGGACGGCGGGGCGGACCACGGTGACGTTCAGCCCGGGATGCGCCCGGGGCGCGCGCCGCGCCAGCCGCTCGATCTCCAGCAGGTCCCCGACGCCGGTCGCCTCGGCCGTGGCGCGCAGCTCGGCGTCCTCCGAGAGCGGCAGCTCGTTGTCCGGCAGCGCGCCGTAGACCATCGCCGAGGTGCACAGCACCACCCGGTGCACGCCGGCCGCCGCCGCGGCGGTCAGGACGGTCTGCGTCCCCCGGACGTTGTAAGCCGTGCGCGCCGCCGCGTCGGTCTCCAGGTCGAGGTCGAGCGCGAGGTGCACGACCACGTCGGCGCCCCGCAGCTTGTCCGCGATCGCCGGGTCGCGCACGTCGAGGATGTGCCACTGGGCGTCGGCGCACTCGCCGCGCCGCTCGTCGATGGCGACGACCTGTCTGATCTCCTCCGACGCGGCGAGCCGCTCGGTGAGCAGGGCGCCGACCCCGGTGGCGGCGCCGGTCACCGCGACGACGGGCCCGCGCGCGGCGGGAGGGGCTGAATGGTTTCGCGCTGCGCGAACCTGCGGATCTGGGGAACTCACCGGGCGTCTCCAGCGGTTGTCTTCAGTACGGGCGCGAGTGACGCGTACGTACCAGGTGCATCCATCCTGCCGCAGGCCTTCCGTGGGCGAAGCACCGAGGCCCGATCGGGCCCGGGTGTCTACGCTGGGTGGTGTTGTCGGGCAGCCGCGCCGCCGGAGGAGACCGGTGGCCCTACCAGCCGAGGAATCCCGTGAGTGACACCCCATTCGGTTTCGGCCTTCCGCCGGAGGAGCCGGAAGACGGCGACGAGGGCAAGAAGAAGGACCAGCAGAGCGGTGGTGGGCAGGGACCGGCCAATCCGTTCGGTTTCGGCGGCCTGCCCGGAGCCGGCGGCTTTGGCGGCCCCGGCGCCGACAACCCGCTCGCAGCCATGTTCGGTTCGCTGAACCCCACCGACCTGGGCGCCGCCTTCCAGCAGCTGGGCCAGATGCTCTCGTACGAGGGCGGCCCGGTGAACTGGGACATGGCCAAGCAGATCGCCCGCCAGACGGTCGCCCAGGGCACCTCCGACGGCACGAAGGACGCCAGCGTCGGCCCGGCCGAGCGCAGGGCCGTGGAGGAGGCCGTCCGCCTGGCCGACCTGTGGCTGGACGACGCCACGTCGCTGCCGTCGGGGTCGGGCACGGCGGTGGCCTGGTCCCGCGCGGAGTGGGTCGAGGCGACCCTGCCGGCCTGGCAGGAGCTGGTCGACCCGGTCGCCGAGCGGGTCGGCGCGGCCATGGGTGACGTGCTGCCGGAGGAGATGCAGGCCATGGCCGGCCCGCTGATCGGCATGATGCGCTCGATGGGCGGCGCCATGTTCGGCACGCAGATCGGGCAGGCCGTGGGCGTGCTGGCGGGCGAGGTCGTCGGCTCCACCGACATCGGCCTGCCGCTCGGCCCGGCCGGCAAGGCCGCGCTGCTCCCGGCCAACGTGGCGGCGTTCGGCAAGGACCTGGGCGTGCCGCAGGAGGAGGTGCGGCTCTACCTGGCACTGCGCGAGGCCGCCCACCAGCGCCTGTTCGCGCACGTGCCGTGGCTGCGCTCGCACCTGTTCGGCGCGGTCGACGGCTACGCGCGCGGCATCAAGGTCGACACGGCGAAGCTGGAGGACGTGGTCGGCCAGTTCGACCCGCAGAACCCCGAGCAGCTGCAGGACGCGCTGCAGCAGGGCATGTTCCAGCCGGAGGACACGCCCGAGCAGAAGGCCGCCCTGGCCCGCCTGGAGACCGCTCTGGCGCTCGTGGAAGGCTGGGTGGACGCGGTGGTGCACGCCGCCGCCAAGCCGCGTCTGGGGTCCGCCGACGCGCTGCGCGAGACGCTGCGCCGCCGCCGCGCGACCGGCGGCCCGGCCGAGCAGACCTTCGCCACGCTGATCGGCCTGGAGCTGCGCCCGCGCCGGCTGCGCGACGCCTCCCGCCTGTGGGCCTCGCTCACCGACGCGCGCGGGGTCGACGGCCGGGACGGCCTGTGGGCGCACCCGGACATGCTGCCGACCGCGACCGACCTGGACGACCCCGACGGCTTCGTCCACCGCGAGCACATGGACTTCTCCGAGCTGGACAAGATGCTCGGCGAGGCGGCGGGCGGCACGGGCGGGCCCGACCTGCGCAAGAAGGACGACGACGCCGAGGGCGACGGCGCCGAGTGAGCCTGTACGACGACGCGGTCCTCGTCCTGAAGGGTTACGAGGGCCAGGACGAGCTGCGCCAGGCCTACCTGGATCACCTGGCGGCCCGTCCGGACGGCATGTGGAAGTCCTGCCACGCCGGTCACCTCACCGCCAGCGCCCTGGTGATCGACCCCGAGCGCGGCCGGGTGCTGCTGACCCTGCACCGCAAGCTGCGGATGTGGCTCCAGATGGGCGGTCACTGCGAGCCGGGCGACGCCACACTGGAGGCGGCGGCGCTGCGCGAGGCGGCGGAGGAGTCCGGCATCACCGGGCTGACGCTGCTGCCGGGCGGCCCGGTCCGGCTGGACCGGCATCCGATCCCGGCGCCGTGCCACTGGCACTTCGACGTCCAGTACGCGGTGCTGGCCCCGCCCGGCGCGGTGCAGGCGATCAGCGACGAGTCGCTCGACCTGCGCTGGTACGCCTATGAGGAGGT
Source organism: Streptomyces sp. NPDC013455 (assembly GCF_040632975.1). Classification (NCBI taxonomy): domain Bacteria; kingdom Bacillati; phylum Actinomycetota; class Actinomycetes; order Kitasatosporales; family Streptomycetaceae; genus Streptomyces; species Streptomyces sp. NPDC013455. The sequence goes on from NZ_JBEYCX010000022.1 coordinate 30,728, forward strand.
GGCCGGCGTGGCGGACGAGTCCGTCGTACGGCTGCTGGAGGCCACGCGCGCCAGGCTCTGACGGGAGAAGGGGTGACCGCCGGGCGGTCACCCCTTCCCGCTCGCCCGTCCGGCTCAGCTCCAGACGTTGCCCTGGTTCTGGCCGCGCGCGCCCTGCTGGCCCATGCCGAACTGGGCGGCGACGCCCTGCCCGATCACGGCGTTCTGCGGCGGCAGCAGCTCGCTGGGCTGCACCAGCGCGAACCCGGAGCCCATGAAGCTCAGCTCCCAGCCCTCCCCGGTGTTGCCGCGCCGGCGCCACACGCCCGAGGAGTGCGTCTGGGCCTGCATCTGCACGCGCAGCCCGGTGGACCAGGCGACGATCGCGTCGGCGTCGCAGTTGACGTACTTGTCGGGCGTGACCTGCATCAGCAGCGGCGCGCCCGAGGTCATCAGCGCCACCTTGCCCCGCCCGGTGATGTTGAGCTGGTACTTCCCGGAGCCGGAGATGCCGTAGAGGCTGTCGACGGCGATGACCTCGTGGTGCAGGGAGGAGTCCATCGCCAGGACGTAGCTGCTGTCGACGGTCAGGCCGTCCTGCTCGACGTCCAGCAGGTGCACGTGCTGCTTGAGGTTGGCGAGGTAGACCGTGCCCTGCCCGTGGCAGCGCATCAGGTCCAGGCCCTCGCCGGTGCGCGCACGCGCGCGTGAGGAGCCGTCGTTCTGGTACTCGGCGTCGAACTCGACGAGGCCCTGGTAGGCGACCATGGTGCCCTTGCGGGCGAGGATGTCGTCGTGGCCCTCCAGGGCGACGCGGAGCATCTGCTTGTTCTGCAGGGACCAGCGGTCCTGGGTCTGCTGGTCGTTGTAGGCGAAAAGCGGGCTCTGCATGACTTTCTGGCTCCCCCTCAGCCCCGGATCCGGAGACGGTCGGTGCTGTCCTCGCTGGGCTGGACGACGACGATGCCCTGGCCCGAGAAGGCCATCTGGTAGGCCTCGCCGCTGCCCCGGCCGATGAGCGACTGCGCCTTGAAGCTGCGCTTGCCCTTCACCTTGAGGTTCGGGGACCACGCGACGAGCGCGTCGGGGTCGACGTACGTCTCGTCCTCGCCGCCGCCGCAGTCGACGACGATCGGCTTGCCCCGGGAGGTCAGCGCGACCCAGCCCTGCCCGGAGATCCTGGTGTTCCACAGGCCCTGCCCGGCGAACTTCGCCATGCCCTTGACCCGCTCGACGCCCCACTGCAGGTGGGCGTCGAAGGCGAGCAGGTTGGTGGCGTTGACGGAGATGCCGTCGCCGTTGAGGTTGATCACGACGACGTTCGCGCCGTAGTCGGCGAGGTAGAGCAGTCCGTCGCCGGAGCACTTCATCAGGGGGGCGCCCTCGCCGGTCATCCAGTCCCGGGCGATCTGGCGCACGGCCGGCGGGTTGGGCTCGTACTGGATGAAGCCTTCGTAGGCGACCATCGAGCCCACGCGCGCGAAGAGGTCGTGGCCGGACTGCATGGCCACCTTCAGCATGTGGTTGCCGTGGTTCTCCATGCGGGCGGTGACGGGTGCGGGGGCGTAGCCCGCGAGCGGCTGGTTCATGACGGGCTCCCTCAAACCTCGTACGGCTGGACGACGATGAAGTTGCCGGGCGCGCCCCGGAACTGGAGGTTCACGCTCTCCCCGGTGTCGCCGGGGTAGGCGTTGCGGCGCATGCGCACCTGGCTGGAGACGACCACCTGGGCGGCGGACGACCAGGCCACGACGGCGTTGCAGTCGGCGAACGTGGTGGGCGTGACCGGCAGCACGACGGGCGTGCCGTGGGTCTTCACCACGATCGTGCCGACGCCGGTGAACTGCATGGTGAACAGGGCACCGCCGGGGATGCCGTGGCCCTCGATGCGGCGGACCTCGTACTGGAGGCTCTCGTCGAAGGCGAGGACGTTCTCGGCGGACACGCAGATGCCGTCGCCCTGGAGCTCGATGGGGTGCAGCATCGTGGAGTTCTCGGCGAGGAACACCTGGCCCTGGCCGGTGCAGCGCATCAGCTGCATCTCCTGGCCGGTGGCGTTGCCCACGATCCGGCCGGCGAAGCCCGCGCCCTTGTAGCTGAAGTCGACCTTGCCCTGGTAGAGCACCATGCTGCCCTGCCGGGCCAGCACCGGCTGGCCGCCGATGCCGAGGTCGACGCGGACCATCTTCTTGTTCTGCTGCGTCCAGCGCTGCCCGGTCGGCGTCTCCTTGAACGCCTGGAGCGCGGCCGTGACGCCGGCACCGCCCTGGGGCGCGCCCTGCGGCACTCCGTGGCCGGCGGGCGGCCGGCCGGGGGCCTGCCCGTAGCCCGGGGGCATGGGCGGGGCCGGCTGACCGCCGTAGGAGGGCGGCTGCTGGCCGTAGCCCGGCGGCAGCGGCGCACCGGGCTGACCGCCGTACGACGGCTGCTGGGGCGGCTGGCCGTAGGGCGCGGGGGCCGGGGCGGCCGGCGGCGGGACGGTACCGCCGGGCGGGGCCATGGGTGCGACGACCGTCTGCGCGGCGTGCACGTGGGGCGCGGGCGCCGGGGGCGGGGTGTGGCCGGGCGGCGGTGTGTGGCCGGGCGGCGGGGCGAAGCCCTGCGGTGCGGGCTGCGGTGCGGGCTGCGGTGCGGGGGCCGGCGCCGGGGCCGGTGCGCCGAACGCGGGGGCCGGGGCGGGCGCGGGAGCCGGGGCGGGCGCGGGAGCCGGGGCGGGCGCGGGAGCCGGGGCGGCGAACGCGGGCGGCGGTGCGGACTGGGCGGGCGGGGCGAAGCCGGGGGCCGCGCCCGCCTGCGGCTGCTGCGGTGCGGCGGGCGCCTCCTCCTCCAGCACCTCGCCGCCGAAGTTCCTCAGCAGCGCCTCCAGGCCGCCGTCGAAGCCCTGCCCGACGGCGGCGAACCGCCACCCGTCCTTGAAGTAGAAGTCACCGAGCATCACGGCCCGCTCGGTGGAGAACTCCGAGCCGTCGAAGGAGTACCGGGCGACCTCCTCGCCGCCGGCCACGATGCGCAAATATCCGGGGGCGATCTGCGACATCTGTCCGGCGCCGTCGATGGTCGCCGTGAAGGACAGTTTGCGGATGTTCGAGGGGATCCGGTCGAGCGTGACCCGGAAGGACTCCGTGTCCCCCGCCTGGGCACCGAGCAGCTGGACGGACTCCTCGGGGGACTTCGGCTGGTTGAAGAAGACGAAGTACCGGTCGTCCGAGAGGCGCTCGTCGGCGTCCAGACCGAAGCAGCTGATGTCGAAGGTCAGTCCGGGGGCGGAGATCTGCACGCCTACGTACAGATCCGTGCCCGCCGTGAGGTCACTGATCCTGGCCTTGTGGCCGCGTTGGAATTCCCTGGCCATGCGTTACGACCGTCCCCCATCCCGAATGTGAGTGCGTCGCGCCAGGCTAACGGCAAAGACCGACGGCGGCCCGAGGCGGGCGCGGTCGGTACACACCCGGTACACAACCGCACCCGACCGCTCACACAGGACGCTCAGGCGTCCCGCTCACCCCGCGCGCCGGGCACGTGCGGCAGCCGTTCGGCGGCGACCACGCCCTCGAGGTAGCCACGCGCCCGCTCGGTGCGCGGGTACGCCTCCAGCAGCCGCCAGAAGTCGGGGCCGTGGCCGGGGACCAGCAGGTGCGCCAGCTCGTGGCAGAGGACGTAGTCGATGACGTACTCCGGCATCCCATGGAGCCGGTGCGAGAGCCGGATGCTGCCCTCGGCCGGGGTGCACGAACCCCAGCGGGTGTTCTGGTTGGTGACCCAGCGCACGGAGGCGGGCCGGGCACGGCCGTCGAAGTACTGGGCCGACAGCCGCTCGGCGCGCTCGGTCAGCTCGCTGTCGCCCAGCACCCGCTTGCTCTCCTGGGCGGCGAGCTTGTCGAGCATGACGGACACCCAGCGCTGCTCCTCCGCCTTCGACATCCGGGCGGGGATCAGTACGACGGTGCGATCGCCCTCGCGGTACGCGGAGACCGTCCGGCGGCGCCGGGCACTCCTGCGGACCTCGATCGCGCTCGCCCCCGAGCCGCCGGGCGGCTGGCTCGTCATGCGGTGCTGTGGTTCTCCGGCACGGTGCAGTGGGTCGGCGGGCACGCCCCGACGTTACCCGGTGGGTGCGGGCAAAGTCCCGGCTGCCGGACGGTTCGCCGCCGACCCCCCACCATGTGTCTGATTCGTAGGACCGATCACCTCGTCCGACGGACACGGGGGGGGGACGGCGGCCGGGGTGTTCCGTGCCCCGCGGCGCCCTGTGACGCGGCGCCCTGTGACGCGGCGCCCTGTGACGCGGTGCACTGTGACGCGGTGCACTGTGACGCGGTGCACTGTGACGCGGCCCGCATTTGTACGACTGATTCCTCCCGCCTGTGGACAACTCACGGCACCCGGCGCGCGGGGCGGGCATGCTGGCAGGCGTCGGCGCGGGCCAACCGGTTGCGCCGGCAGGACCGGGGCCCCGGACACTGCGGAGCCCACACGACGGAGACGGGGGGCGAGGCATGCATCCGGTGGTGAAGCCCGCGCTGCGGCGCGGCTGGCGCGATCGCGACACCGTGCAGTTCGGGATGACCCCGGCGCACGCGGTGACGCTGGGCCCGGTGGACCCGGCGACGGGCAGCTTCCTTGAGCTGCTCGACGGCACCCGCGGGCTGCCGCTGCTGCGCGAGGAGGGCCGGCGCATGGACGTGCCGGACGACCGCGTCGACGCGCTGGTGGAGCGGCTGGCCCGGGCGGGCCTCGTCGACGACGCGCGCGGCGGCGGGCCGGCCGCGGACGCGTTGCGGGCGAAGACGGAGGTCCTTGAGCGGCTGCGCCCCGACCTCGCCTCGCTGTCCCTGATCACGCCCGAGCCGGGCGGGGCGCCGGCCCTGCTGGCCGCCCGGCGGGCGCTGCGGGTGCGGGTGCGGGGCGCCGGCCGGGTCGGTGCCCTGCTGGCGTCGCTGCTGTCGGGCGCCGGCGTCGGCGAGGTCGACGTGCGGGACGTGGGCCGCGTGGAACCGTGGGACGTGGCGCCGGGCGGGCTGCCCGCCGAGTCGCTCGGCGACCGGCGGGACGCCGCGGCGCGGGCCGCCGTCCGCCGCGCCGCGCCGGACCGCCCGCCGCGTCACGCCCACCGCCCGGGATCCGGCGCCGAGGAGCCCGGCCTCGCCCTGGTGATCTTCGCGCCCCGCGACGACGTCGCCGTGCACGCCCCGGATCCGTGCACCGCCGAGCCCCTCATGGCCTCCGGCACGCCCCACATGTACACCGGTGTCGTGGAGGGCACGGGCGTCGTCGGTCCGCTCGTGCTGCCCGGCGGGACGGGCTGCGCCGGCTGTCTGGAGCAGCACCGCAGGGACCGGGACCCGGCCTGGCCCCGGCTGGTCGCCCAGTGGCGGTCCGGCAGGGCCCGCCGGACCGGCGCCTGCGATCTGGCCCTGGCCGCGGCGGTCGCCGGTCTCGCCGCCGCGCACGCCCTGGCCTTCCTCGACGGTCGGACGCCGTCCGGCACGGGCACCCGCTGGGAGGTGTCCCTGCCCGGCCTGACCTGGCACGCCCGGCCGGTCCGGCCCCATCCGGAGTGCGGCTGCGGGGCGGCGGAGAAGTGTGAGCGGGAGCACCCCGCAACGACCGGGGAGGCACGCGCGACAATGGGGGTGCAACGGCCGTCGACGGAGCGACGACGCGAAGCGGGCGCGGCGCGGCCGACTGGGACTTGGAGGGCGCATGTCTGATCTTCCCCGGAAGGCGGTAACCCGTACCGCCAAGCTCGCCGCGCTCCCGCTCGGCTTCGCCGGCCGGGCGACCTGGGGGCTGGGCAAACGGATCGTGGGCGAGTCCGCGGAGATCGTCGGCCGCGAGCTGCAACAGCGCACGGCGGAGCAGCTGTTCAAGGTGCTCGGCGAGCTCAAGGGCGGCGCGATGAAGTTCGGGCAGGCCATGTCCGTCTTCGAGTCGGCACTGCCGGAGGAGATCGCCGGTCCCTACCGCGCCGCCCTGACCAAGCTGCAGGACGCGGCGCCGCCGATGCCGACCCGCACGGTGCACGCGGTGCTGGAGGAGCGGCTCGGACCGGACTGGCGTGATCTTTTCGAGGAGTTCGAGGACAAGCCGGCCGCGGCCGCCTCGATCGGCCAGGTGCACCGGGCGGTGTGGCACGACGGCCGCGAGGTGGCGGTCAAGGTGCAGTACCCGGGCGCCGGCGAGGCCCTGCTCTCCGACCTCGGCCAACTGAGCCGGTTCGCCCGGCTGCTGGGGCCCCTCATCCCGGGCATGGACATCAAGCCGCTGATCGCGGAGCTGCGGGACCGGGTCTCCGAGGAGCTGGACTACGGCCTGGAGGCGCAGGCCCAGAGGGCGCACGCGGAGGAGTTCGCGGACGACCCGGACGTGGTCGTCCCGGCGGTGGTGCACCAGTGCGAGCAGGTCCTGGTCACCGAGTGGATCGACGGTGTCCCGCTGTCCGAGATCATCACGGACGGCACCCAGGAGCAGCGCGACCGGGCCGGTCAGCTCCTGGCCCGCTTCCTCTTCTCCGGGCCGGCCCGCACCGGTCTGCTGCACGCCGACCCGCACCCGGGCAACTTCCGGCTGCTGCCCGGCGGCCCCGGCGGTGAGGACGACTGGCGCCTCGGCGTGCTGGACTTCGGCACGGTCGACCGGCTGCCCGGCGGGCTGCCGGCCCCGATCGGCGTCTCCCTGCGGATGACGCTGGACGGTGAGGCCGAGACCGTCTACGAGCTGCTCTGCGCGGAGGGGTTCGTGAAGGAGACCATCGAGCTGGACCCGGACGCGGTCCTCGACTACCTGATGCCGATCATCGAGCCGGCCCAGGTTGAGGCGTTCACCTTCACCCGCTCCTGGATGCGCAGCCAGGCGGCCCGCATCGGAGACCCCCGCTCCCCCGCCTACCAGCTCGGCAAGCGGCTCAACCTGCCGCCGGCCTACCTGCTGATACACCGGGTGACGCTGAGCACGATCGGGGTGCTGTGCCAGCTGGGCGCCACGGTACGGCTGCGGGAGGAACTGGAGGAGTGGCTGCCGGGCTTCGTGGCCGACCCGGCCGGGGAGGACGCCGGCGAGGAGGAACCGGCGGCGGGCGCCTGACCGGGTCCGCGGCGGCACCGGCCCACGGGACTCCCGGCCACGCGCGGGCGTCCCGGACCGGCTCCTCGGACGTGCCCGGTCGGCGTGCTCACCACCAGGCCGAGTCCAGCCGTCCCTCGATCGCCCGGAGGTTCTCGCGGGAGCAGCTCTCGCAGAAGTACCGGCGGACTCCGCTCTCCACGGAGCAGGTCCAGGTGACCGGCTGGGGTCCGTCCGCGGGGGTGCCGCAGCGGGCGCACACGACGGGGCGGGACGCCGCGGTGGAGCCGCCCTGCTCACCTTCTCCGGGAAGACTCGTCACCCGGCGACGATAACCCCGTGCCCGGCGGTTCGCCGTGCGCAACGCACCGCGGGGGCCGGTCCGTTCGGCCGGACCGGCCCCCGCGGTGAGGCTGCGCCTCCCTGCCGGGAGGCCACCGTCGCTCAGGTGTGTTCCTTACTGCATGACGGCCATGGCGAGCGCGCGGCGGGCGCGCAACGAGGCGCGCTCGGCCCGGCGCTGCATCCGCCGGGCGGTGGCCAGGCGTACGGCCCGGCGTTCACGCGCGGCTTCATGGAGCCGCTCGTGCATATGCGCACGAGCCAGGGCTTCTTGCATGAGTTGCATCTCTCGGTTCCTGTTCTGGCGCGCTTCGGTCGCGCCGGTGGTGGTGAAGTCTGTGGTCGCGGAGCCGACGGGCTCGCTGGTGGACGGCTTCATCGGGGCCTGCTTCTGGGGGTCGTGCGTGAGGGGGCGGTCGATCGTTCCTGCGGTGTTCATGCTGTGACCGGGTTCTTGCGCGGGCGGCCACGGGGCCGCTTCCGGGCGACGACGACACCCTGGACGAACAGCTCGCCACCCCAGACGCCCCAGGGCTCACGACGCTCCTTGGCGCCGGCGAGGCATGCCTCGACCAGCGGGCAGGTGCGGCAGAGGGACTTGGCGTACTCCACGTCCGCGGGCGACTCGGCGAAGAAGACCTCCGGGTCGTAGGAGCGGCAGGGGACGGGTACGCCGAGGTTCTCGATGGCGTCGTCGAGCGCGGTGAGCGCGGTGAGGGGGGTCAAGGCGGAGTCCTCCGTGAGGCCGGGCGGGGGGATCGTTTGCGAAGGCGGTACGGACGGGGCGTGCGCTTCGAGTTGCACGGTTGGTCTTCCTCGTCTGGTCGTTCCGGCCGGTTGACCGGGGGGCGGCTGGGTACCGGGTTCTTTCCTTGTCCCGAGGCCCCTTCGCTCCGTCGTCCCCGTTCGGGACAAACAGAAGGGCCGCGGATCCCGGATGGGGTTCCGCGGCCCTGAAGGCGCCGGCCTGATCGACTGTCAGGCTGGATCACTCCAGGGTTCTGGCCCACGGAAGGCCCACATCAGGTGGTGCTGCGTCGTCTGCTTCCTGAATCCGGCACCGGCCGCCGCAAAGGCATAGGCGTGAGCCTGTGCCGCTACCGCTTCCAGTGCCTGGGTCGGTCGCTCGTCACGCTCGCGGACAGGAAGACCCGCGAGGGCGAGGGAGGACGCCGGACGCACGGCACGGATGCCGGACAGACCGGTGCCCTGGTTCGAGGCGCCGAGCATGCACGTGGAGACGGTCGAGCGATCGGTCAGTTTGGCCGCGCTGATGGTGCTGAAGTTGATGCTGATCACTGGACTCGCCTCCTCTCGGCGTCTTGGGGACCGGGTGAACCGGTCCGTCGGATATGCAAGTACAACACGGAACCAGGGCCTTGGAGAAGGCCGCTGCTTCCGTGCCTAGAACCTATGGGGATTGCCGGGGCATGTGCAAACTATTTTTCCGACGAGTTCGCATCAATCCCTCCCGCCGCCCTCCTCGCACTCCTGACCTGCACATATGGCGAGAACATCCGCTCCGTAGCTGCGCAGCTTGCGGCTGAGGACGCCCGGGATGCGGGCGAGTTCGGCGGTGTTCTCCGGGCACGCCTCGGCGATGGCCATCAGCGTCCGGTCGGTGAAGACGCAGAAGTCCGGCTGGCCGCTGCGCTCCGCCTGGACCGCCCGCCACTCGCGCAGCCGCTCGTAGAGCCCTTCGTCCATGTCCGAGGGGCAGTCCTCACAGCGCATCAGCTTCATCTCGCCCGCGTCGGTGAGCGTGCGCCCGCAGACCCGGCAGCGGGCAGGGGTGCGCTGGGCGCGCCGGGGGACGGCACCGGTACCGCCTGCGGTACCGCGTTCCACGCCGCCGGCCGCGGCGGCCGCGGAGCGGCCGACGGTGGGGGTGGTGCCGGGGCGCAGGCCGTCCAGGAAGCGGCTCGCCCTGCGGCTCGGGCGTCCGCCGGGCGAGCGGGACAGGGACCAGGAGAGGTGGAGCCGCTCGCGGGCGCGGGTGACACCGACGTAGAGGAGACGGCGTTCCTCCTCGATCTGCTCGTCGGTCCGGGCGTAGGTGATGGGCAGCATGCCCTCGGCGACACCGACCAGGAAGACGGCGTCCCACTCCAGGCCCTTGGCCGCGTGCAGGGAGGCGAGGGTGACGCCCTGGACGGTCGGGGCGTGCTGGGCGCTGGCCCGCTCGTCCAGTTCCGCGACGAAGTCGCCGAGGGTGGCCGCGGGCCGGGCGGCGGCGAGGTCGTGGGCGAGGTTGACCAGGGCGGCCAGGGATTCCCAGCGCTCCCTGACGGCGCCGGAGCCGGCCGGGGGCTCGCTGGTCCAGCCGCCCTCGCCGGACAGCACCGCCCGCACCTGCGAGGGCAGGTCGACGGCCTGGTCCAGCAGGGAGTCGTTGCCGCCGAAGCGGGCCGCGCCGCGCAGGGCGATGCCGGCCTTGCGGACCTCGGGCCGGTCGAAGAAGCGTTCGGCGCCGCGCAGCTGGTAGGGGACCCCGGCGTCGGCGAGGGCCTGCTCGTAGGTCTCGGACTGGGAGTTCGTGCGGAACAGGACGGCGATCTCGGCGGCCGGGACGCCCGCGTCGATCAGCTCGCGGATGCGGCGGGCGGCGCCCTCGGCCTCGGCGGGCTCGTCGGTGTACTCGGTGTAGACCGGCTCGGGGCCCGGAGGGCGCTGGGAGACGAGTTCCAGCCGGTGGCCGGCGGCGCGGCCGCGGGCCTGCGCGAGCAGTCCGTTGGCGAGGTGGACCACCTGGGGGGTGGAGCGGTAGTCGCGGACCAGTTTCACGACGGTGGCGCCCGGGTGGCGGGCACGGAAGTCGAGCAGGTGATCGGGCGTTGCTCCCGTGAACGAATAGATGGTCTGGCTGGCGTCCCCGACCACGCACAGGTTGTCCCGGTCGCCGAGCCACAGGTCCAGCAGCCGCTGCTGGAGGGGGCTGACGTCCTGGTACTCGTCCACGACGAAGTGCTGGTACTGCGCGCGGACCTGTTCGGCGATGTCGTGCCGGTCCTGCAGGATGGCCACGGTGAGCAGCAGGACGTCCTCGAAGTCGATGACCGCGCGGTCGCGCTTGAGGTCCTCGTAGGCCGCGTAGAGATGGGCGATCTCGGCCGGGTCGCGGGGGGCCTCCCGACCGGCCTTCGCGGCCGCGTACGGATAGTCCGCGGGGACGGTCTGGGTGACCTTGCACCATTCGATCTCGGCGGTGACGTCCCGCAGCTCGTTCCGGTCGAGGCGGGTGCCCAGGGCGGCGGCGGCGTCGGCGACGAGCTGGATCTTGCGGTCCACGAGCCGGGGCATCGAGCCACCGATCGCTTTCGGCCAGAAGTACTGGAGCTGTCGCAGGGCGGCCGAGTGGAAGGTGCGGGCCTGGACGCCCTGGGTGCCGAGCTGGCGCAGCCGGCCGCGCATCTCTCCGGCGGCGCGGTTGGTGAACGTGACGGCGAGCACGCTGGACGGGTGCAGGATGCCGGCGCGCACTCCGTAGGCGATGCGGTGGGTGATCGCCCGGGTCTTGCCGGTGCCCGCTCCGGCCAGCACGCACACCGGACCGTGCAGGGCGGTGGCCACCTCGCGCTGCTCGGGGTCGAGCCCTTCGAGCACCGCGTCGGCCGAGTCCGGTACCCGCGGGAAGAGGGTGGAGTGCGTTGCTGCTGTCACACAGCCATGCTGCCAGGTCGCCCGGGACGGCTGCGCCGGTTGTCCACAGGCGGGGGCCGGCAGTCGTATGAACAGTGGGCTCGCGGTCGGGTGATGCGGCAGGCGTCACAGCGCGGAGGCGGTACCCCGGTCGGGAATGGCGGGCCGGTGGCTTACGTTCTCTCCCTGGACGGACTTTTCCCGAGCTGCCTGAGGAGCGCGAGAGACATGCAGGGCACTGTGACGATGTACAGCACGACCTGGTGCGGCTACTGCCGGCGGCTGAAGAGCCAGCTCGACCGGGAGGGCATCGCGTACAGCGAGATCAACATCGAGCAGGACCCCGAGTCCGCCGCTTTCGTGGAGAAGGCGAACGGGGGGAACCAGACGGTCCCGACCGTGCTCTTCGCGGACGGCACCACGCTGACGAACCCGTCGCTGGCTCAGGTGAAGCAGAAGCTCGCCGCGTGACGCTCCGCGGAACTCCGCGGTGACCGCTCCGCGGATCTCCGCGGTGATCGGCCGCCAGGGCGGCCCCTGTCTCTCAGGGGCCGCCCTGTGCGTTGTGCGCTGCGATGACGCCGTGGATCGGCATGGGCTCAGATGAAGCTGCGGGTCGGCAGGGGCTTGCCGTACCACATCTCGATCAGGCGGGCCGCGATGGAGATGCCGTAGGGCGCCAGCACCTCGCCGGCCTCGAAGGCCGCGTGCAGCTCCTCGCGGGAGAACCAGCGGGCCTCGTGGATCTCGTCCCCGTCGACGTCGATCTCGGTGGAGGTGGCGCGGGCCATGAAGCCGAGCATGAGGCTGGACGGGAAGGGCCAGGGCTGGCTGGCGACGTACTCGACGGGGCCGACGGTGACGCCGACCTCCTCGGACACCTCGCGGCGCACCGCCTGCTCGATGGACTCGCCGGGCTCGACGAAGCCGGCGAGGGTGGAGAAGCGGCCCTCGGGCCAGTGGACCTGGCGGCCGAGCAGGATGCGGTCGTCCTCGTCGGTCACGGCCATGATCACGGCGGGGTCGGTGCGCGGGTAGTGCTCGGCGCCGCAGGCCGGGCAGCGGCGGATGTGGCCGGCCGCCGCGATGACCGTGCGCTCACCGCAGCGGGAGCAGAAGCGGTGGGTGCGCTGCCAGTTCTCCAGACCGACCGCGTGCACCATGAGTCCGGCGTCGCGCGCGGACAGCAGCAGGCCGGCCTCCCGCAGCCCCGCGGGGCGCGCGGACTGGTCGATACGGCCGGGCAGCGAGTCCTTCTGGAGGGCGAAGTAGCTGACGCCCTCCTCGTCGATGCCGAGGAAGTAGCGGTGGGCCTCGGTCAGCGGGGCCTCGAACGACGGGGTCATGACCAGCTCGGTCCGGCCGTCCGGGGTCTCGTCGATGAGCACCTGGCCGCCGGAGACCACGAAGCAGCGGGTCGTGGGGTGGCTCCATGCCGCCGCGAGCCAGGCCTCGTCCAGCCGGTGGTGGGCGGCGCGGTCGATGCCGCTCGGGGCGGTCAGCGAGATGGGTCGGTCGGCTGAGTGGTCGGTCCAGGTGGTCACGGGTGCTTCCAACTCCCCCAGGGCGGCGGTTCTTCGGCGGGCGGTTCGGCGGGACGTAGGGCGGGAGGGCGCAGGGCCGGGCGCGGGCGGGGCGACGGGGCGGTCCTTCCAGTGTGCCCCGCCGCGCGGTGCCGTTCCGTACGGCGCGGGCCGTGTCAGCGTGCGGGGCGCCAGTTCTCGGCCAGGTCTCCCCACAGGTAGGCACTGGTCTCGACGCCCTTGAGGAGGAGGTCCAGCTCGACCTTCTCGTCGGGGGCGTGCCAGCCGTCCGAGGGGACGGATATGCCCAGGAAGAGCACCGGGGCGCCGAGGACCTCCTGGAGGTCGGCGGCGGGCCCCGAGCCGCCCTCGCGAGTGAAGCGGACGGGCCCCTGGAAGGCGCGGCCCATGGCGCGGGCCACGGACTGGAGCGCGGGGTGGTCCAGCGGGGTCAGGCACGGGCGGGTGGCCGAGCTGAACTCGATCTCGTACCGGATCCCGGCGGGCACCTGCTCGCCGGCCCAGGCGCGGACGGCCTTCTCGATGTGCTCGGGCTCCTGGCCGGCGACCAGCCGGAAGGACAGCTTCACCATGGCCGTGGACGGAATGATCGTCTTGCTGCCGGGGCCCTGGTAACCGCCGCCGATGCCGTTGACCTCGGCGGTCGGGCGGGCCCAGACGCGCTCCAGGGTGGTGTATCCGGCCTCGCCCTGGGCGGCGTGGGACTTGGCGGTGCGCAGCCAGCGCTCCTCGTCGAAGGGCAGTTCGGCGAAGAGCTCGCGCTCGCGGTCGGTCAGCTCGACGACGCCGTCGTAGAAGCCGGGGACCGCCACGCGCGCGTGCTCGTCGTGCAGGGCGGCGACCAGCCGGGCGGCGGCGGTGGCCGGGTTGGGCACGGCACCGCCGAAGGAGCCGGAGTGGATGTCCTGGTCGGGGCCGTACAGCCGGATCTCGCACTCGGCGAGGCCACGCATGCCGGTGCACACGGTCGGGGTGTCCTCGGCCCACATGCCGGTGTCGGAGACGACGACGGCGTCGGCGGCGAGCCGTCCGGCCCGCTCCTCCACCAGGGCGCGGAAGTGCGGGGAGCCGGACTCCTCCTCGCCCTCGACCAGCAGCTTCAGGTGGACCGCGGGCGCGGTGCGACCGGTGGCGGCGAGGTGGGCGCGGACGCCGAGGGTATGGAAGAACACCTGGCCCTTGTCGTCGGCCGCCCCGCGCGCGTAGAGCCGGTTCCCGCGGACGACCGGCTCGAAGGGGTCGCTGTCCCAGCCGTCCTCACGAGCGGCGGGCTGGACGTCGTGGTGGCCGTAGACCAGGACCGTGGGCGCCTCCGGGTCGTCGGAGGGCCACTCGGCGAAGACGGCCGGGGCACCGGGGGTCTGCCAGACCTCGGCGGTCGGGAAGCCGGTCTCGGTCAGCTTGGCGGCGAGCCAGTCCGCGCTGCGCCGTACGTCGGGCGCGTGGTCGGGCTGAGCCGACACGGAGGGGATGCGCAGCCATGCGGCGAGGTCGTCGAGGAAGGCGGCGCGGTGCTGCTCGATGTACATGCGGACGGCGCTGTCCGGGGTCTGGCTCATGGTCCTGAGCCTATCCGCCCGCGCCGACATCCTCGGAGGGCGGTTCGTCACACTCAGGTCCCGTGCGGTGACCGCTCCGTCTCCCCCGCGAGCAGCCGTTCCAGCGCGGCCCGGTCCGGCAGGCCCTCGGGACGTACGACCTCACCGCTGCGCACGTACAGGAAGGCGGCCGTGACGGACTCGGGCGGAACGCCCCGCTGCTCTGCCCAGGCCAGCCGGTACACGGCGAGCTGGAGGGGGTCCGCGGTGCCGGTGCGGCCGGTCTTCCAGTCGACGATCTCGTACGTCGTCCCGTCGTCGCCGTCGCTTCTGTAGACGGCGTCGATGCGGCCCCGTACGACGCGGCCGGCGAGGCCGAGCTGGAAGGGCGCCTCGACCCGGTAGGGGGTGCGCCGGGCGTACTCGGTGCGCTCGAAGGCCGCCTTGAGGGCTTCCAGGTCGCGCTCGTCGGCGATCTCCGCGTCACCGCCGGGCAACTCGTCCGGTTCCAGCAGGGGCAGCGTCAGCTCCTCGAAGCGGGATTCGACCCATGCGTGGAACCGGGTGCCCCGGCGCGCGGCCGGTTGCGGGGGGCGCGGCATGGGGCGCGCGAGTTCCTGCGCGAGCCCCTCGGGGTCCTCGGCGAGGCGCATCAGCTGGGACGCGGTGAGCGTGGCGGGCAGGGGGACGTCGGTGACGGTCCGCCGGGCGCGCAGCAGTTCTCCGGTCAGCGCCTCCAGATCGCGGTCCCAGGAGGCGATGGTGCGGGCCTCCTCGGGCGTGAGGGGGGCCGGCACCGGCGGCGCGGCGGGCCGGGGGCGGCGGGGCGGGCCGGCCGCCTGGCGGGGCACCGAGGACCATCCGTCGCCCGGGCCGCTCCCGTCACGGCCCTCACCGTGCGGCTCGCCCCCGCGGTGCGGTGCGCCCCCGCCGCGGTGCGGCTCGCCCCCGCCGTGCTCGTCGCCGTACGTCTCGTCGGCGGACGGGTCGCCGGCGTGCGCATCCCCGGAGTACGCGGCGTCGGCGTACGGGGCGTCGGGCGCGTACGGGTCGCCGGGCGCGTACGGATCGTCGGCGTCCTCGGCGTACGGCTCCGCGTACGGATCGCCCGCGTACGGATCCCCCGCGTACGGATCCTCGGCGTACGGATCCTCGCCGTAGGGGTCACCAGCGTGGGCATCCTCGCCGTGCGGATCCTCGTCCGGCGCCGGCCAGTCGGGGTTCTCGTCCCCGGCGGGGTCGTGCAGGGCCGGGCCGGGGACGTCGGGGCGGGCGGTGGCCTCCAGGTGGGCGAGGACGGTCTCGGCGGCGGCGCGGCGGCGGGCCAGGGCACCGGCGTCCAGCGGGAGCGGCCACACCTGGTCGGCGCCGGCCGCCTGCAGGGCCGGATTCTCCGCGTCCTCGGCGGGCTCGTCCGCCCACACCTCGATCTCGCCGTACCCGGCGGCGCAGTGGTCGTGCAGGGCTTCGAGGAAGTCGGAGGGGCCGCGCCGCTTCTTCTGGCTCGGTCCCCACCAGTGGCCGGAGCCGAGGAGCAGGGAGCGGGGCCGGGTGAAGGTGACGTAGCCGAGCCGGAGCTCCTCGGTGTGCTGGTGGTCCTTCATGGCCTCGTGGAAGGCCTTCATGCCCCGGGCGTCCCAGGACTCGATGTCGGGCAGGGTGTCGCGGTCGCCGCGCAGCGCGTGCGGCAGCACCTTGGCCTGGGCGGTCCACTTCTCGCGGCCCTGGGCGCTGGGGAACGTGCCGTTCACCAGTCCGGGGACGGCCACGACGTCCCACTCCAGGCCCTTGGACTTGTGCGCGGTGAGCACCTTGACGGTGTTCTCACCCCCGGGGAGCGCGTTGTCGAGGCCCTTCTCGTACTGCGCGGCGGTGCGCAGGAAGCCGAGGAAGGCCAGCAGGGTGGCCTCGCCGTCGCTCGCGGCGAAGGCGGCGGCGATGTCCAGGAAGTTGGACAGGGTCTCGCGGCGGCGGGCGGCGAGCGCGTGCGGGGACGCCGACAGCTCCACCTCCAGGCCGGTGACGGCGAGCACGCGGTGCAGGACGTCCATCAGCGGGTCGGACAGCGAGCGGCGCAGGTCGCGCAGCTCGGCGGCGAGCCGGGCGAAGCGCACGCGCGCGTCCGGGGAGAACGGCAGCCCGTCGTCGTCCGCGCCGTCTTCCACGGGTGCCTCGAGGAACGTGTCCAGGGCGTCCGCGAGGGATATCACCTCGGACGGGTCCACGCCCTCCACGGCCGCGGCGAGCCTGCGGTCGGGGTCGTCGGTGCCGTCCACGCGCGCGTGGGCGACGAGCAGGCGGGCGCGGCGGCCCAGCAGGGCGAGGTCGCGCGGGCCGATGCGCCAGCGCGGTCCGGTCAGCAGGCGCACCAGGGCGGCGTTGGCTCCAGGGTCCTGGAGGACCTCGCAGACGGCGACGAGGTCGGCGATCTCGGGCAGGTGCAGCAGCCCGGACAGGCCCACCACCTCGACGGGGACGTCCCGGGCGACGAGCGCGCCCTGGATCTCGGCGAAGTCGGCAGCGGTCCGGCACAGGACGGCGATCTCGCCGGGAGGTGTGCCGGTGCGCACGAGGTGGGCGAGGGAGTCGGCGATCCAGTCGATCTCCTCGGCGTGGGTGGGCAGCAGGGCGCAGCGGACCGTGCCGTCGTGCTCCGCGCCGGGGGCCGGGCGGAGGGCCTCCACGCCCGCGTGCATGGCGCGCAGCGGCCCGGCGAGGCCGTTGGCGAGGTCGAGCAGCCGGCCGCCGCTGCGGCGGTTCTCGCTGAGCGCCTGCCGGGTGGCGGGCCGGCCGTCGGCGTGGGGGAAGTGCTCGGGGAAGTCGTCCAGGTTGGCGACGGAAGCGCCACGCCAGCCGTAGATGGCCTGGCAGGGGTCGCCGACCGCGGTGACGGGGTGGCCGGTGCCACCGCCGAAGAGTCCCGCCAGCAGGACGCGCTGGGCCACGGAGGTGTCCTGGTACTCGTCCAGCAGCACCACGCGGAACTCCTCGCGCAGCAGCCGGCCCACCTCGGGGATGCCGGCGAGGCGGGCGGACAGGGCGATCTGGTCGCCGAAGTCGAGCAGGTCCCGCTCGCGCTTGGCGGCCCGGTAGCGCCGGACGAGGTCGGCGAGTTCCCGGCGGGCCGCGCCGGTCTCCGGGACCCTGCGCAGGTCGGCGTTGGTGAGCTTGGCGCCCTCCAGGGTGCGCAGCAGGCCGGCGTCCCAGGCGCGCAGCTCGTCGGGGGCGACGAGGTGTTCGGCGAGTTCGGAGTCCAGGGTGAGCAGGTCGCTGACCAGGTCGGCGAAGGAGCGGGTCAGTGCCGGGTAGGGGCCTGGGGCCTCGCGCAGGACACGCGCGGCCAGCTGGTAGCGGGTGGCGTCGGCGAGCAGCCGCGAGGTGGGTTCCAGGCCGAGGCGCAGACCGTGGTCGGTGAGCAGCCGGCCGGCGAAGGCGTGGTACGTCGAGATGACCGGCTCGCCCGGCGGGTGGCCGGGGTCCGGCCAGGACGCGTCGGCGGGCGCCGACGCCGAGGGGCGGCCGGACGGCGGGAGGGCGTCGGGGTCGGTGACGCCGGCCTTGATCAGTGCCTTGCGGACGCGTTCGGCCAGCTCACCGGCGGCTTTGTTGGTGAAGGTCAGGCCGAGGACCTGTTCGGGGGCGACCTGTCCGGTGCCGACCAGCCAGACCACGCGGGCCGCCATCACGGTCGTCTTGCCCGAACCGGCGCCGGCCACGATCACCTGCGGGGCGGGCGGCGCGGTGATGCAGGCCGTCTGCTCCGGGGTGAACGGGATGCCGAGGAGCTCCTTGAGCTGCTCGGGGTCGCTGATACGGGCGGACATGTCGAAAGAGGCTAGCGGCGGGCACTGACAGTCGGGGCCTCCCGACCCGTCCGGGACCGGAGAACCGCAGGTCAGCCCGGGCCGTGCGGTACGTCACTCGACCCCGCGCCGGCCCTCCGGGCCAGGCAGGCGGTACGTCACTCGACCCCCTGCCGGCCCTCCGGCCAGACGGACGGTACGTCACTCGACCCCGCGCCGGCCCTCCGGCCAGGCGGACGGTACGTCACTCGCCCCCCTGCCGGCCCTCCGGCCGGGCGGGCGGTGCGTCACTCGACCACGTGCCGGCCCTCCGGCCGGGCGCTGCACGAGGCGCGGAAGGCACAGTGCGTGCAGTGCTGGCCGGTGCTCGGCGTGAACCGCTCGTCGAGCACCTTGCCGGCGGCGGTGGCCAGCAGCTCCCCGACCCACTCCCCCGCCAGCGGTTCCTGCGTCTGCACCTTGGGCAGGCTGTCGCCGCCGTCGCGCTGGGCGGCGCCCTGTCTGAGGTGGACCAGTTCGGCGCCGCCTAGTTCGGGGCGCACGCCGTCGAAGGCCGCGTCGGCGGCGCCCTCGCGGAGAGCGAGCTGGTAGACCGCGAGCTGGGGGTGCCGCTCCACCTCGCGCGCGGTGGGTGCCTGCTTGCCGGTCTTGAAGTCGACCACGTAGGCGCGGCCCTCCGCGTCCGTCTCCACGCGGTCCATCTGACCGCGGATGCGGACCTGGTAATCACCCGCCTCCAGGGTGACGTCGAAGTCCTGCTCGCTCGCGACGGGGGTGCGGCCGGCCCGGTCCAGCACGTGCCAGTGCAGGAAGCGTTCGAGCGCCACGCGCGCGTTCTCCTTCTCCTGCCCCGACTTCCAGGGCGCGTCGAAGGCGAGCGCGTTCCACACGGAGTCCAGGCGTTCCATGAGGACGTCGAGGTCGGCGGGGGTGCGGCCGGAGGCGACCTCGTCGGCGAGGACGTGGACGACGTTGCCGAAGCCCTGCGCGGCGGTGGCGGGGGCGTCGGCCTTGACCTCCCGGCCGAGGAACCACTGGAGCGCGCAGGTGCGGGCGAGCTGGTCGAGGGCGCTGCCGGAGAGCACCACGGGCTGGTCCCGGTGGCGCAGCGGCACCTTGCTCTCGGTCGGCTCGAACATGCCCCACCAGCGATAGGGGTGCGCGGACGGGACCAGGGGGCGGCCCTCCTCGTCGGCGAGCGCGGCCAGCCGGGCCAGCCGGCGTGCGGCGGCCTCCCGCAGGGCGGCGGACGCGCGCGGGTCGACGGTGGTGGCGCGCAGCTCGGCGACGAGCGCGGAGACCGCCAGCGGGCGGCGGGGGCGCGCGGTGACGTCCTTCGGCTCGACGCCCAGCTCGGTCAGGAACCGGGACGGCCGGTCGCCGTCGTCGGCCGGCGCCTTCACGGCGGTGACGACGAGCCGGTCACGCGCGCGCGTGGCGGCGACGTAGAACAGGCGGCGCTCCTCGGCGAGCAGCGCGCCCGGGGTCAGCGGCTCGGCGAGACCGTCACGGCCGATGCGGTCGGCCTCCAGCAGGGATCCGCGCCGCCGCAGGTCGGGCCAGACGCCCTCCTGGACCCCGGCGACGACGACCAGCCGCCACTCCAGTCCCTTGGCCCGGTGCGCGGTCATCAGGCGGACGGCGTCGGGCCGTACCGCGCGGCGCGTGAGCGTGTCGGCGGCGATGTCCTCGGCCTCGATCTCCTCCAGGAAGTTCAGGGCGCCGCGGCCTCCGGTGCGCTCCTCCGCGCGGGCGGCGGTCGCGAACAGCGCGCACACGGCGTCCAGGTCCCGGTCGGCGTTGCGGCCGGCCGCGCCGCCGCGCCGCGCGGACCGCTCCAGGCGCGCGGGCCAGGGTGTGCCCTCCCACAGGTCCCACAGCGCTTCCTCGGCCGTGCCCCCGCCCGCCAGACGCTCGCGGGCCTTGCGGAGCAGCGCGCCGAGGCGCTGCGCCCCGCGCGCGTACGCGGGGTCGTGTACGGCCAGACGCTCGGGCTCGGCGAGGGCCCGTGCGAGCAGCTCGTCGGACGGGGGCGGCAGGGGGTTGCCCGCGGCCCGCTCCTCCTCGCGCAGGGCCCGCCCGAGGCGGCGCAGATCGGCGGCGTCCATGCCGGCGAGCGGGGAGGTGAGCAGGGTGAGGGCGGTCTCGGTGTCGAGCCAGCAGGCGCGCGGGGGGTGCGTCCCGTCGTGGTCGGCCGCGGTCTCCCGAGGGCCTTCTTCAGCCGGTGCCGCCGCGGGCTCCTCCCGCGCGGCCGTCTCCGCCCGCGCCGCGTCTGCCTCCGCAGACTCCCCGCGCGCGGGGGTCTTCTCGGGTGCCGCGTCGCCTTCCGGTGCCGGTGCCGGTGCCGCGTCGCCTTCCGCTGCCGGTGCCGGTGCCGGTGCCGGTGCCGCGGAAGTCTCCCCCCGCGCGGCCGTCCCGTCGGGCGTCGCGTCGCCCCCTTCCGCCGGCGCTCCCGCGGGCTCCTCCGCCTCGGTGCGGCCGTCGCGGCGGCCCGCCTCCGCCGTGGCCACCGCGCGCAGAGCCGTGAGCAGGGGTGCCACGGCCGGCTCGTGCCGCAGGGGCAGGTCGTCGCCGTCTATGTCCAGCGGGACGCCGGCCGAGGTGAAGGCGCGGCGGAGGGTCGGGATGCGGGCCCCGGCGCGCACCAGGACGGCCATGTCGCTCCAGGCGACGCCGTCCTCCAGGTGGGCGCGGCGCAGGATGTCCGCGATGTTGTCCAGCTCCGCGCCGGGCGTCGGGTACGTGTGGACCTCGACCCGGCCGCCGTCCCGTACGGGGGCGGGCTCGCGGTGGGCGCGCACGGTGCCGGCGGGCAGCCGGGGCACGGGCATGCGCTGGGTGATCAGGCGGGTGGCGGCCAGCAGCGCGGCGCCGGAGCGGCGGGAGGTGCGCAGCACCTCGACGGGCGCGGGGCGGCCGTCCGCGCGCGGGAAGGCGTACGGGAAGTCGAGGATGCCGTTCACGTCGGCGCCTCGGAAGGCGTAGATCGACTGGTCGGGGTCGCCGAGGGCGACCAGGGTGCGTCCCCCGCCGGCCAGGGCGTGCAGCAGCCGGACCTGGGCCGGGTCGGTGTCCTGGTACTCGTCGACGTACACGGCGTCGTACTGGGCGGCGAGCCGGGCGGCGGTCTCCGGGCGGCGGGCGAGCAGGACCGCGCGGTGGACCAGTTCCGCGTAGTCGATCACGCCCTGGAGGTCGAGCACGTCCAGGTACTCGGCGAGGAAGGCGGCCGCGGCCCGCCAGTCGGGGCGGCCGATGCGGCGCGCGAAGGCGTCCAGGGCGTCGGCGCCGAGGCCCAGCTCGCGGCTGCGCGCGAGGACGGCGCGGACCTCGTCGGCGAAGCCGCGCGTGGTCAGGCAGGCGCGCAGCTCGTCCGGCCAGCGGACGTGGGTCAGCCCGAGCCGTTCCAGGTCGATCTGGCCGGCGAGCAGCTCGCGGACGGTGACGTCCTGCTCCGGGCCGGAGAGCAGGCGCAGGGGCTCGGTGAACCGGCCGCTGTCCTGGTGGGCGCGGACCAGCGCGTAGCAGTACGAGTGGAACGTGGTCGCCCTGGGGGCGCGGGCCGCGCCCATGCGCAGGGCCATGCGGTCGCGCAGCCCGACGGCGGCCCTGCGGCTGAAGGTCAGCACCAGGATCCGCTCGGGGTCGCCGCCCCGGGCGATCCGCGCGGCGACGGATTCGACCAGGGTGGTGGTCTTGCCGGTGCCGGGGCCGGCGAGGACGAGGAGCGGTCCGCTCCGGTGGTCGACCACGGCGCGCTGTGCCGCGTCCAGACGAGGGGGATCCACGACGGCCGGCGGGGTACGGACCAGTCGGTAAGCGCCACGACTCCCCTGCCGCACCGGAGGGTGCGGCAGGGGCCTGGTGGACGAGGAGGAGCTCACGTGATCGGCCGGTCCTGGTGGTTGTGCTGGTGGGCGGGCGGTCACGCGCGCGAGGCGGTGACCGCGGGGTGAGCGGGACACGTGCTGCCGACGCTACGCCGCCGCTCCGGGCGGAAGCAGAGCTTCCGCTTCTTCCCTCGCGGCGCTCGCGCCACGCGCGTCCCACATCCCTCGAACGTACGGCATCCCGCGGGTGTCCCCCACGTCACCCGTTCGGACCACAGGCGCGCCCCGGGGCCACCGGATGGCGGAAGCTGTCAGGTGTGACCCTCCGCGTCCGCGCCGTCCCACCGGGCCCGCCGCATGTCGAGCCGCGGCAGGTGGCCCTCGGCGCTCCTGCCCGCCTGCTTCAGCGGCGTGCCCTCGGCGCGGTAGTGGGCCAGCGCCCGCAGCTCGTGTCCGGGCAGCAGCACACCGTCGGCGCGTACGACGCGCCACCACGGGACGGCGCCGCCGTAGAGGGCCATCACCCGGCCGACCTGGCGCGGCCCGCCCTCTTCCAGCCACTCGGCGACATCGCCGTACGTCATCACCCGGCCCGGCGGTATCCGCTCGGCGACCTCGAGGACCCGCTCGGCGTACTCGGGCAGCGCGTCCGCGTACTCCTCACGGGCGTCTTCGGGAGGGCTGTGCTGGCTCATTCACCCCATCCTGCCGCACCCCTCGGACATCCCGGCCGGGACCGTGAGCCACGGTCCTCTCGCCCCCCGGCGGTCCTTGGGGCAGACTGTGCGCCCGCGCATCCGCACCCTGATGCCCGTGTGCGCCGGCGGGTCATGCCACCATCATGCGGGCGGTGACTGGTGATACGAGACAAAGAAGAGACGACGAAGGAGCAGGGCGTGCACCCCGAAGGAGCGGCGGGCACCCCTGACGCCTCGGCGCGCCCCGACACCGCCCGCGCGGGCGGCGGCGACGGCGACACGCACCAGGACGACACCCGTGCCCGCGGGCGGAACGGCGGTACCGGTGCGCACGAGAAGGACGACAGCGCACCGCACTCCGGTGCCGGTCCGGGTACTGATGCTGATGCTGGTCCCAGTGCCGGTGCCGCCGAGCCGGCGCCCGGCGCGGCGGACGCGTCGGCGGACCGCCCCGCGTGCGCCGAGGACGACCCCCACGCCGAGCGGGTGGAGGGCGACGAACCCCTGCTCCCCGCGCGCGTGCACCGCCCCTCCGACCTCATGCGGCTCCTGGTGGGCGTGCTCGCCATCGCCGTACTGCTGGCGATCGCCGCGTTCGCGCACGGCACCACCTCCGGCCTCGAACAGGACATCAACAAGGGCACCGGCCAGGCCCCGGACCTGCTGATCAAGATCGCGGGGCTGGCGTCCAGCATCGCGATCCTGCTGGTACCGGTCGCCTTCGCGATCGAGCGGCTGATCAAACGGGACGGACTGCGGATCGCCGACGGCGTCCTGGCGGCCGTCCTGGCCCACGGAGTGACCCTCGCCACCGACCTGTGGGTCGCACGGGCCGCCCCGGACTCGATCCAGGAGGCGCTGACCCAGCCCTCGCCGGGGGACGTCCACGCCCTGACCGACCCGGTGCACGGCTATCTGGCACCGGTCATCGCCTATATGACCGCCGTCGGGATGTCCCGGCGGCCCCGGTGGCGCGCGGTGCTGTGGATCGTGCTGCTGCTCGACGCGTTCTCGATGCTCGTCACCGGCTACACGACCCCCTTCTCGATCATCCTGACGGTGCTGATCGGCTGGACCATCGCCTACGGCACCCTCTACGCGGTCGGCTCGCCCAACGTCCGCCCCACCGGCCAGACCCTGATGGCGGGCCTCAGGCACGTCGGCTTCCAGCCGGTCAGCGCGGCCCGCGAGGAGACCGTGGAGACGGAGAGCGGCGACCGGGGCCGGCGCTACTTCGTCACCCTGGACAACGGCCCGCCGCTGGACGTCACGGTCGTCGACCGGGAACAGCAGGCGCAGGGCTTCTTCTACCGCGCGTGGCGCAATCTGACCCTGCGCGGCTTCGCCACCCGCTCCAGCCTCCAGTCGCTGCGCCAGGCGCTGGAACAGGAGGCGCTGCTGGCGTACGCGGCGATCGCGGCGGGCGCCAACGCCCCCAAGCTGATCGCCACCTCCGAACTCGGCCCCGACGCGGTCATGCTCGTCTACGAGCACACCGGCGGGCGCAGACTGGACGCGCTGGCCGACGAGGAGATCACCGACGATCTGCTGCGCCACACCTGGCACCAGGTGAAGGCGTTGCAGTCGCGGCGCATCGCGCACCGCAGGCTGGCCGGTGACGCCCTATTGGTGGATCGTTCCGGCAAGGTGATCCTCACCGAGCTGCGCGGCGGCGAGATCGCCGCCGGTGAACTGCTGCTGCGGATGGACGTCGCACAGCTGCTCACCACACTCGGCCTCCGGGTCGGCGCCGAGCGGGCGGTGGCCTCGGCGGTCGGCGTGCTGGGCCCGGACGCGGTCGCCGACTGCCTGCCGATGCTCCAGCCGATCGCGCTGACGCGCTCCACGCGCGCGACGCTGCGGCGGCTGGCCCGGGAGCGGGCCCAGCGGGAACGCGAGGCGGTGCTCGAAGCCTCCCGGCAGGCCAAGCTGGCCCGGCTGGAGGAGACGGGCGAGGCGGCCGGGCCCGACCAGGCCAAGCCCGACAAGAAGACGGTCCGCGCCGAGCAGCGCGCCGAGCGGCGGGCCATCGACGAAGCCCTCGAAGAGGCCCGGGAAGAGGACCTGCTCACCCAGATCCGGCACGAGGTGCTGCGGATCAGGCCGCAGGCGCCCGTGGAGCCGGCCCGCCTGGAGCGGGTGCGGCCGCGGACGCTGATCAGCTTCATCGCCGGTGCGATCGGCGCGTACTACCTCCTGACGCAGCTCACCCACATCGAGTTCGGCACGCTGTTCGCGCAGGCCCAGTGGGGCTGGGTGATCGCCGCGGTGCTGTTCTCCGCGCTCAGCTACGTGGCCGCCGCCATGTCGCTGCTGGGTTTCGTGCCGGAGCGGGTGCCGTTCCCGAGGACGGTGGCGGCGCAGGTCGCCGGGTCGTTCGTGAAGATCGTGGCGCCGGCCGCGGTCGGTGGTGTGGCCCTCAACACGCGCTTCCTCCAGCGCACCGGCGTGCGCCCGGGGCTCGCGGTGGCGAGTGTCGGCGCGTCGCAGCTGTTCGGGCTCGGCTGCCACATCCTGATGCTGCTGTCCTTCGGCTATCTGACCGGTACCGAGAAGACGCCGTCGCTGTCGCCGTCCCGCACGGTCATCGCGGGCCTGCTGACCGTGGCGGTCCTCGTCCTCGTGGTGACGTCCGTGCCGTTCCTGCGGAAATTCGTCATCACGCGCGTGAGGTCGCTGTTCGCCGGAGTGGTGCCGCGCATGCTCGACGTGCTCCAGCGGCCGCAGAAGCTCATCACCGGCATCGGCGGCATGCTCCTGCTCACCGCCTGCTTCGTGATGTGCCTGGACGCCTCCGTGCGGGCCTTCGGCGACGGCACCACCTCGCTGAGCATCGCCAGCGTCGCCGTCGTCTTCCTCGCCGGCAACGCGCTCGGTTCCGCCGCGCCCACCCCGGGCGGCGTCGGCGCCGTGGAGGCGAGCCTCACGCTCGGTCTGATCGCCTTCGGCCTGCCCAAGGAGGTCGCCGCCCCGGCCGTCCTGCTGTTCCGGCTGCTGACCCTGTGGCTGCCGGTGCTGCCGGGCTGGCTGGCCTTCAACCACCTCACCCGCAAGGGAGCCCTGTAGCGTCTGGCCGGGGCCCATCTCCCAGGGTGCGCATCTCACAGGGTGTGCTCCCACGGGCCCGCATCGCGCCGGGTGCTGTTACCTCGTCCGGCCCGCGCCCCGCGCGCCCCGGCGTGCGCACCCCCACCATGGGGGTATGGCGAACCCGTTCCGGCTGCGCGCCGCCGCGCTGACGACCACCGCCGTGCTGCTCTCCGCCGTACTGGCCGGCTGCGGCGGCGACGGCGCCGAGGACGGGGACCTCACGCGGCAGAAGCTGGACTGGCAGGACTGCCCCGCCCCGTCCGCGGCGGAGGGCGGCGGCAGCCCTCCGTCCCCGCTGCCGAACGGCACCGAGTGGCAGTGCGCCACCATGAAGGCGCCGCTGGACTGGGGCGAGCCGAAGGGGGAGACCATCGGCATCGCCCTGATCCGCGCCAAGGCCGGCGGCCCGGCGGACAAGCGGATCGGCTCGCTCGTGTTCAACTTCGGCGGGCCGGGCGGCAGCGGCGTCACCACCCTGCCCGCGTTCGGCGCGGACTACGCCGCCCTGCGCACCCGCTACGACCTGGTCAGCTTCGACCCGCGCGGCGTGGGCCGCAGCGCGCCGGTGACGTGCGAGAGCGACGCCCAGCTGGACGTGTACTTCCAGCAGGACGCGACCCCGGAGGACGGCGCCGAGCGCGCCCAGCTCCTCCAGCGCACCCGCCGGTTCAACGCGGCCTGCGAGCGCAACTCCGAGAAGATCCTGCCGCACGTGCGCACCACGGACGCGGCCCGCGACATGGAGCTGATGCGCCAGGTCCTCGGCGACGCCAAGCTGCACTACTTCGGCATCTCCTACGGCACCGAACTCGGCGGCGTCTACGCCCACCTGTTCCCCAGGCACGTCGGCCGGGCCGTCCTGGACGCCGTCGTGGACCCCACGCAGACCCCCGAGCAGAGCGCGCTGGGCCAGGCGAGGGGCTTCCAGCGCGCCCTCGACAGCTTCGCGCAGGACTGCACGTCGAAGACGACGGAGTGCCCCGTCGGCGACACCGAGCAGGAGGTGAAGGACCGCATCGCCGACCTCCTCGCCGACCTGGAGAAGAAGCCGATCCCCGGTATCTTCCCGCGCCGGCTGACGCAGACGGCCGCCACCAACGGCATCGCGCAGTCCCTGTACTCGAAGGACTTCTGGGAGTACCTCACCGAGGGCCTCAAGGAGGCGTACGACGGCGACGGCAAAATCCTCATGCTGCTGTCCGACTCGATGAACGGCCGCAGCGACAACGGCGAGTACAGCAACCTCACCGCGGCGAACATCGCCATCAACTGCTCCGACGAGAAGCCCCGATACACGGCCGACTACGTCCAGCGGAAGCTGCCCGAGTTCCGCCGCGCCTCCCCGCTGTTCGGGGACTACCTGGCCTGGGGCATGGTCGGCTGCACCGACTGGGCGGTACCGGGCGCCGCCGACCACCCCGACGTCAGCGCGCCGGGGTCGGCGCCCATCCTCGTCGTCGGCAACACCGGCGACCCGGCCACGCCGTACGAGGGCGCGAGGAAGATGGCGGACGCGCTCGGCAAGGGGGTGGCCGTGGAGCTGACGTACAAGGGCCAGGGGCACGGCGCCTACGACAGCAAGAACACGTGCGTGCAGAGCGCCGTGAACGGTTACCTGCTGGACGGAAAGGTGCCGAAGGCCGGCACCGTCTGCTCCTGACCCCCGCCAGACAAGGGCACGAAACAGCAGGTCAGAGGGTTATCCACAGGCTGTCACGACGTGGGCCCCGGGCGCCTACCATGGCCTGGAAGCCCGGCGACGCACGGTGCGGCGGGCCTGTCAGGGGGGTGGGCATGAAGCGACTTCTGCGGTGGACGGCCGCGGTGGCGGCGGGGCTGCTGCTGGCCGGCTGCGGCGGCTCGTCCGACGGGGACGGCGGCGGCGAGGGCAAGGGAGCGGACGCGGCTTCCCCGTCGGCCGCGGGCAGCGCACCTGCGCCGTCCGCGAAACCGCCGTCCTCGCTCACCTCCCAGCGCCTCGACTGGCACCGCTGCACGTCCACCGGGAACACCACGGCGCCGAGCGACGCATGGCGGTGCGCGACGCTCAAGGTGCCGCTGGACTGGTCCCGGCCGGAGGGCAGGACGATCGGGCTCGGTCTCATCCGCTCGCGGGCGACCGGCGGCGACCGCATCGGCTCGCTGCTGTTCAACTTCGGCGGCCCCGGCGGCTCGGGCGTGTCGACGATGCCGTACTTCGAGTCCTCCGCCTCCGCACTCCACGAGCGTTACGACCTGGTGAGCTGGGACCCCCGCGGGGTCGGCGCCAGCGAGGGCGTCCGCTGCCGCGGCGACCGGGAGACCGAGGCCGCCGCGGCCGTGGACGCCACACCGGACACCCCGGCCGAGGAGAAGGCGTTCTTCCAGGACGCCGCCGACTTCGGCAAGGGCTGCCAGAAGGCCACCGGCCCGCTGCTGGCCCACGTCTCCACCACCGACACCGCCCGCGACCTGGACCTGATGCGCCAGGTCCTCGGCGACGACGAGCTGCACTACTTCGGCATCTCCTACGGCACCGAACTCGGCGGTGTCTACGCCCACCTGTTCCCCGAGCACGTGGGCCGGATGGTGCTCGACGCGGTGGTCGACCCGACCGCGGACACGGTGGGCCACGCCGAGAACCAGGCCCGCGGCTTCCAGCGGGCCCTGGACGACTACCTCGAGTCCACCGGCCAGGACCCCGTCAAGGGCTCCCGGAAGATAGCCGGCCTGCTCGGGCGGCTCGACGCCGAGCCGCTGCCGACGTCGTCCGGGCGGAAGCTGACCCAGACCCTCGCGCTCACCGGGATCATCCTGCCGCTGTACAGCGAGTCGAGCTGGCCGAGGCTGACCGGCGCGCTGAAGTCGGCGGAGCAGGGCGACGGTTCGCAGCTGCTTGCACTCGCCGACGAGTACAACGACCGGGACGCCTCGGGTCACTACGGCACGATGGCGCACTCCCAGCGGGTCATATCGTGCCTGGACGACAAGCAGCGTCCGACGCTCGCCGAGACCAAACGGCGGCTGGCGGAGTTCGAGCGGATATCGCCGGTGTTCGGGGCCTTCCTCGGCTGGGACACGGCGGGCTGGTGCCACGACTGGCCGGTGCCGGGCCAGTACGACACCCCTGAGGTCGGCGCCCCGGGTGCGGCCCCGATCCTGCTGGTGGGCAACACCGGCGACCCGGCGACCCCGTACGAGGGCGCCCGCAGGATGGCCGGCGAGCTGGGCCGGGGCGTGGGCGTGACACTCACGTGGAAGGGCGAGGGACACGGCGCCTACGGCAGCGGGAGCGACTGCGTCGACTCGACCGTGGACGCCTACCTGCTGAAGGGGACGGTGCCGAGGGACGGCACAGTCTGCGGCGGTTGAGAAACCGCGTCGGCCGGCCCACGGCGCCGGTATCCCGCAGCCGCGGCCTTCCACCGCTCCGCCGCTCGCACGGCCCTTGCGGGCCCTTCGGTGAACCCGCGGGCTCCGGCCGCCGGAGTCACCACCCCGCCCTCCCGCGCACCGCACCCGCTCACCTCTCCCGTGCCCGCCGCACACCAACTCAAGATCATCATTCCGCTAGGATCACCGCCAGTCATGTCATGAACACGGGGGAGTGTGATCGGTGAACCGCTCGATCGGGATACGGCCGCGGGCGCGCGGCGCGGTCGTCGGACTGTCGCTTTCGCTGGCGCTGCTGACCGGATGCGGTGGCGGAGACGGGACGGCCGACGGGGGTACCGCGTCGGCACCCGCCGCGGCCGCCGGGGGCGCCGTGAAGGGCCCTGCCTACCGAGGGCCCGCGCTGCCCGGCTTCGCCGCCCGGCCCGCCTGGAGCCTGCCCGCCGAGGGCACCTCGGCACCCGGCGTGCTCGACCTCGGTTCCACCCTGCTGCTGGCGAAGGACGGGCGGGGTGACTACGCGAGCACGGGCGGGCTGACCGAGGGCACGCTGTACTCCTCCGAGGAGGCCGCGCCGCTCACACTGGAGTTCCGCGACGTCAAGACGGGTGCCGTCCGCAAGGCGCTGAAGGTGCGGGCCGAGACGGTCGAGGCGGTCACCTGGCACGACGGCGCCCCCGCCGTGGCCGTGACCTCCTCCACGACCAGTGCGTCGGACGGCCTGACCGAGGCGAGGACCACCACCACGGCCACCCTGTACGGCGCCGACGGCGGCCAGCTCGCCATGGTCCCCTCGTACGAGCGGGGCACCCTGCTGGACGGCTACCGCGTCGAGAAGACCGACGACACGCTGCGTCTCACACCCGTCGACGGCGGCCCGTCCCGCACGGTCACCTGCACCGGCACCGCCGCCCGGTGCACCTACGACGCCGAGAACGGCACGGCGGACGCCTCGTCGGCCCACGCCCCGCTGATCAGCGGCGGCTACTACCCGGGCTTCCTGAACGCCAGCGACTTCCAGAGCGATCCCGAGCAGATCACGCTCCACGAACTCGCCACCGGCGAGCAGGTGTGGAGCACCGCCGACGCGAAGATCCCCGAGGGCGTCGCACTGGACGACGAGGGCCACCCCGAGAGCGAGTCGGTCCGCGTCCTGCGGATCGCCGACGGCAAGGTCCTCGTCGGATGGAAGGCCGCCTCCTCCCTCTCCTCCGGCAACTGGATCCACGCCCTGTACGACCTGAAGAGCGGCGCGCTCCTCACCTCCTACGAGGGCGCGGCCGAGGTGCTCCTCGCGCCCTCCGGCGACCTCGCCGCCCGGGACGTGGTCCAGTTCGAGGACTTCCCCGGCACGTCCGTGTGGCGGACCTCCGACGGCAAGCGGCTGTGGGAACAGCAGGACGGCGAACACGCCCTCGACCCGGTCCGCTTCACGGCCGACGGGTCGGTGCTGTACGGGGTGACGGACGACGAGAGCGCCACCGACACGGGCATCGCGGTGGACACCCGGACGAAGAAGGTGCTGGCGAAGAACCTGCCCGAGGAGAACATCCCGTCCGTCGACCCGGCCACCGGTTACGGCTACGTCGGCACGGAGGCGGGACTGTTCGTCTTCGCACCGGCGTGAACGGCCCGCGCGAGGACCGGGAGACAGTCAAGCCCGGCTGGCATCCCACAGTCGATTTTTCGCCTCGCCCGGGACACGAAAGCCCAGGTCACGGGCGTCGACGCCGCTCTGCCGGTCCTGATCTGTGCCGATGGCCACAGCGAGCGGGGGACGCGTGGGCTCATACTGAGCCATGACAAAGCCTGCTGCACCGAAGCGTCATCTGCCTACCAGCCCCTTCAAGGCCCCGGTCACACCGGCTCCCAAGCACTTCGCCGTCGGCGACCAGGTCACGCATGACGTGTACGGCCTCGGCCGGGTGATCGGCATCGAAGACGGAATCGCGGCGCTCGTCGACTTCGGCTCCACGCAGAAGCGGATCCTGGCCCCCTACGCCAAGATGACCAAGCTGTAGAACCGCTGTGCCCGGTCACGGCACACCAGGCCCACTGCAGAGGCCTGTAGTGAAAGAGAGTTCCCTCATCGAACTGAAGCCGCTGTTCTCCTCCCCCGTGGACGGACGACCCCGCTGCTCCGCCGCGGCATCACCGTCTCCCACGACGAACCCCTTCCAGACCCCCGACTTCGGGCAGGACGACGACTCCCCCTTCGAGGACACATACGAGCCCGCCCCGGCCACGCCCACGGCACGACCGTAGGCAGTTCGGCCCCGCAGGACGGCGACCGCGACACCGGCCGCCGACCGGAGGCACGGGTGGGTCCGCACCCCGATCGACGAACATGCGCCGCCGACAGCACGTAGCGGTGTAGCGCCGCCCGGCCACAGCCGGGCCGGCCGCAGGCCGGCCAAGGCCGCCCAGCAACGACAGAAGCCCACGGCATCCGACCAGAGTCAGAGCCGTGGGCTTCGTCAGTCCCGCTGGTGGGCGAGAGCCGTAGGCCGGAGGCCTGATACCGGGACTTCCAGCCGCTGACCGTCTGCCGCGACACCCCGAGCTGAGCGGCGACCTCCGTCACCGTCGCACCTGCCAGTACGGCCAGGACAGCCCGGTATCTCTGCTCGACAACCGACAACTCCACCAGCGCCAATCCCGGCCTCCTGCCACACGCCGCAACGACGCGCACCAGAAAAGCCGATCACGGCCACTGTCAACCATCAGCTGGAACCGAAGTGTCAAGCATCTACCGGGACCGGACAAGCCCGTTGCGACAGACTGAGTTACAACTTTCTCTACTGGTTCAAGGCGGCTCGCTCCGCTCGCCGCGCGCGGCCCGGCCCCCGGCCGGGCCTGCGCTCCTGTCTCCGCCCCGCTCCAGCCCGGCCGGCGCCCGTGCCGCGCTCATGGCAATCAGTCGCCTGATCCCAGAGAAGGGTTACGTCATGGCTGGGGCGGTCGGCTCCACGGCTTTACGGAGCCACTTTGGCGCGAGCCTCGAAGATCATGGCCCCAACGTCGTGCTTTACCGGGCAGGTCCACAGACTGCCCGACGCGCCGCAAGCTTACGGGGCCATGATCACTCGCGCCAAAGCAGCGCCACCCCAAAGCCGCTCCGCCGACCTCTCGGGCACCGCGAGAGATGCTAAGGCTCCCTATTTCGGAACTGCAAGGGGGGTGACCTTTCAGGCTGGAGGGCATCTCGGTCTGAAACACCGATCAGCATGTTGAAAAGCCAAATGAGTCTGATCGACCTGGCCACACCTAGGGTCAGTATAAATTCCGTGATCCATCCAGTGCATCCAGCAGATTTTGATCGATCGATGAGCAGCAGCAAGAGGCATCCGGCCGAGACAATGAGCATACCAGTGAGGATGCTGGACCAGTTCTTCCTTAGGCTGCTACCGAAGCGCCTGCGCAACTCACGCATGTCTCTACCGTGGGAACTCGCGTATTGCGCTATCGCGGCAGTTCCGAAACCACCAACGAGAGCAGACACCGAGGCGGCAGTCGTGTATAAATCCTTTCGCCGATCGGATGTTAATCCGTCTACTACTCCGGGCCATGAGACCCAATGGGCGATACCAAAGTGACCGCCCGCAACAATAATTGCCAGGGCCCAATCGAGGCTAGGTACCTCGCTCCATGCGTCCTTCAGCCGACGCAACGCAGACATGACATTCGGCACGGAATCACCCCCCAACGTGGAGGTGACCGACTCTACTGGCCGGCACCGACAGCGGCCTTGAGGTCATGCCGCTTGTCTTGTGCTACCTGCATGATTGCGGCCACACTCGCCTCGTAGCGGGGGCGCCCGTCCGCAGGGCTGACCTCCACCCTGCACTTCGCCGTGATGTGGTGCTTGATGAAGTCCAAGGGCTCATCAACCGCCTCGCCTTCCTCGCCAGGAAGGGTCACCTGCGCTTGCGCCCTATCCACCCCTGTAGGGCCTTCCAAGTAGCCCAGCTCTGACATAAGCGACTGAATGTCACTCTGCAGTCTCCGTTGCCCGCGAAGCCTGGCCACTGGACCAGGTCCTCCCCTTTTCGGAACTTCGAGCTTGAGGGTGATTCGGTGATCAGGGTATCTAGAGTCACCCAACCGAACGAAGCTGGCTAGGCCTTCGCCTTCCGGCGGGGCGATAGCTGGACTGGGGCGATAGCTGAACTCAAAGCTGTGTACGGCTTCCGCCCTTTCTAGCTTTTCCCAAACATTGTTCGCTATGACAGGCCACAATGCGATCTCATCGTTCGCGATTTGACAGGAATTGAGCCAACGTTGAATCGCGGCCGCCCTAGGCGATCCCGGCTTTCCTTGAAGGACGCCAATGATGTTACCGTACTCCAAAAATGAGACGGTTGTGGTATCAATCGTACCCTTGTTACCTTCAAGGCGAATGTCCTCAATGTGCCCGTGATCGAGGTCAACCGTTTGAAGTTCGCTGGTGCCGATCCTGCCCACTAACAGGTGGAGACGGCCTTCCGCCCTGACCGCTTGACCGATAAAGCTGTCACTTCGGTGCGTCGTGATTCGATCGGCGGCAGGGGTTCTCTCTAGGTTCTCAAGAAATATCTGCCAGTCCGTTTCTTGCATTCGCGCATTCAGTGAGTCTTTGGCGCGCACAATTTCAAAGAAGGCAACGGTCCCCAGACGGGTAGCCATGGTCCCCCCACGCCCGTATGTGTTGACTACATGGAAGAGCAAGGGTCCCCGTGGTGATGCTGATGCGCAAGGGGTGGCACGAGTCACGAAGGGGGCGCACTACTGGGGTGCCGGCCGCGTCGAGGTCGGCCCTCGATCCGATGGCCATGATCGTCCGTGGGCCGTCCCTAGGCCACGCGAGGCGTCCAAGGTCGGCCGACGGCAACCGATGGTGACAGGCGAGCCTAGGGTGCCCGCAGGAAACCCCACCCCGGAGATCCATTCTGTCGGGTTCCCGGAGGTGGCGATCAGGCAAGATGGGGCGGCCCTTGTCTGGACCCTACTGGCTGAGGCATGGGCGATCTAGATGTCGAACGCGTTGCTAGAGCTGAGCCAGCGATGTACCTTAGATCCATTGCTCCCCGCCCTCCTTCGGGATTGGCGGGGCTTTTTTATCTCGGGGGAGGTTGCAGTGGAGGAGTCTCCTACGCCAGCGCCAAGGGGCCCGCTGCCTGCCCCACCGCTTGAGCGCGTCGCAGTCTTCCTCGACTACCAGAACGTCCACCTTTCGGCGCGTGAGGCCTTTCTTCCATGGGGATCGCCCACGAAAGAGGGGCACATCGATCCGTGCGCGTTCGCACGGACAGTGGTCTCCATGCGGAAGAGGCCTTCACGCCTCTTGAGTGTCCGCGTCTATAGGGGCCGCCCTGACCCACGCAACGAGCCTGATGCCGCTGCGGCGAACGACCGGCAGGCAGCTGCCTGGGAGCGTGCGGGGGCAGTCGTCTGTCGCAGACCGCTGCGCTATCCCCATGACTGGCCTGATCTTCCTGCGCGTGAAAAGGGCATCGACGTGCAGTTGGCCTGCGACGTGATCACAGAAGCAATGACACACCAAGTCGATGCCGTGATCATCGCGAGCCGCGACACAGACCTCATGCCAGCTCTTGAGATCGTGCGCTCCCGACGCCTTGCCCACGTTGAAACTGCGAGCTGGGAAGGCGCTTCCAGGATCCGCTTCCCCGGAGAACACGCACCTTGGTGCCACCGAATGGACCAAGCCGCCTACGAGTCCGTCCGCGACCACAGGGACTACTCGAAGGGCTGAATCGTAGGGGAACGGTGAGTGTGTAGCTGCGTGACAACCGCGACGAACAACGGCGGACAAGCGCGGACGCCTGCGGACTATCAGTGCAGGTGGCAGGCGAGCCGGCCCTAGGCAGAGCGGCCACCCAAGTTACTTCGGGACGAAGCGGTCACCTCGTTACGGTGCTTCCCATGACCGACGAGCCCCCTGCATGTCCCGAGTGCAGCCAGTCCATGCAGTCCGGTGGCTTCGTCCTCTCCAAGCGGGAGGGCGACGGCCGCCGGGGCTGCCGGACGCTGTGGCGGTGTCCCGATCAGCATGTCTGGTGGGGCTGGACCGACCAGCCAGGCGAGCCGCTGGAGGTCTGCCCCGTCCCGGAGCTGTCCCGATGACATCTGCGAAGCGGTGCTGCCTCGGGCCGTCCCTGGGCCGTCCAAGGTGAGCCGACGCCGACCGGCAACGGCAGAAGCCCACGGCGTCCGAGCTGGTCAGAGCCGTGGGCTTCGTCAGCCTCGCTGGTGGGCGAGAGCCGTGGTCAGTAGACCGGCTTGTGGGGTTCGATCTGGTTGACCCAGCCGATGACGCCGCCGCCGACGTGGACCGCGTCGGCGAAGCCCGCGGACTTCAGGACCGCGAGGACTTCCGCACTGCGGACACCCGTCTTGCAGTGCAAGACGATCTTCTTGTCCTGGGGCAGGCTCTCCAGGGCGGTGCCCATCAGGAACTCGTTCTTCGGGATCAGCTTGGCGCCGGGGATCGAGACGATCTCGTACTCGTTGATCTCGCGGACGTCGATGATCTCGATGTTCTCGCCGTCGTCGATCCACTCCTTGAGCTGCTTCGGAGTGATCGTGGAGCCGGCGGCCGCCTCCTGGGCCTCCTCGGACACGACGCCGCAGAAGGCCTCGTAGTCGATGAGCTCGGTGACGGTCGGGTTCTCGCCGCAGACCGCGCAGCCGGGGTCCTTGCGGACCTTGACCTGGCGGTACTGCATCTCCAGGGCGTCGTAGATCATCAGGCGGCCGACCAGCGGCTCACCGGTGCCGGTGAGGACCTTGATGGCCTCGGTGACCTGGATGGAGCCGATGGACGCGCACAGCACGCCGAGCACGCCGCCCTCGGCGCAGGAGGGGACCATGCCGGGGGGCGGGGGCTCCGGGTAGAGGCAGCGGTAGCAGGGGCCGTGCTCGGACCAGAAGACGGACGCCTGGCCGTCGAAGCGGTAGATCGAGCCCCACACGTACGGCTTGTTCAGCAGCACGCACGCGTCGTTGACCAGGTAGCGGGTCGCGAAGTTGTCCGTGCCGTCGACGATCAGGTCGTACTGGCTGAAGATGTCCATCACGTTGTCGGCTTCCAGCCGCTCCTCGTGAAGGATCACGTTCACGTACGGGTTGATGCCGAGCACGCTGTCGCGGGCCGACGCGGCCTTGGAGCGGCCGATGTCGGACTGGCTGTGGATGATCTGGCGCTGCAGGTTCGACTCGTCGACCTCGTCGAACTCCACGATGCCGAGGGTGCCCACGCCCGCGGCGGCCAGGTACATCAGCGCCGGCGAGCCCAGGCCGCCGGCGCCCACACAGAGCACCTTGGCGTTCTTCAGCCGCTTCTGCCCGTCCATGCCCACGTCGGGGATGATCAGGTGGCGGGAGTACCTGCGGACCTCGTCTACGGTGAGCTCAGAAGCCGGCTCGACCAGGGGTGGCAGCGACACGGGGACTCCGTTGGTCGGTCAAACAGTACGGTTGTTCTTCCCGTAACACTGCCACGGCCTTTTTCATTCCGAGACACCTGTTCCGATACGCGAGACGATGTCGTCCCAGTAGCCGGGCATCGTCTCCCAGGGGTCGGCGCGCCCGCCCCCGTCGGTGCGGTCCGTGAAGTAGACCGTCGCCGCTCCCTGCCAGCGGGCGATCCGCAGTGCCTCGTCCAGGTGCCCGCGGGGCACGCTGTGCACGAAGTGGCAGAACCGGTCGGCCGGATGGTCGGCGGTCCACTCGGCCGCCTGCGACCAGCGGTAGTCGGACCAGGAACCGGAGAAGGTCACCAACTGGTCGGCGTCCTCGGCGTAGCCGGGGTGCGGGTGGCGGCCGTGGCCGAGGACGATGTGGGCGCTGTCACTGATCGCCCGCAGGGTGGTGATCGCGCGGCGCACCTCGCCGAGCGCGGTGCGCTCGGTCGGGCAGCGGTCCAGCAGGAAGCCGTCGACCCGGTACCAGTCGAGGTGGCGGTGGGCGTCGGAGAGCAGGTCGGCGAAGGGCCGGGCGCCGTAGGTCAGGTCCAGGTGGCCGAGGACGCGGACGCCCGCGGGCCGCAGCCGGGCCACGGCCTCCAGGCAGTGCGGGTCGGGGCGGCTCCCGGGGCCCGCGGCGACGTCCAGGGCCACCCAGTCCAGCGGCGTGCCGGGGCGGGCGAGTTCGGCCCACTGGGCCGGGGCGACGAGCGGGTGGGCGTATCCGGGGATGCCTAAGGCGGTGCGGACGCCGGCGCCGGTGGCACCCGCCGTGGTGCCGGTGGCACCCACGGTGCTGCCAATGGTGCCCGCGGTGATGCCGGTGGTGCCCGCGGTGATGCCGGTGGTGCCCGCAGTGGTGCCGGTCAGATGCGGCATGCCGCCTCCATCCAGATGTCGGCCAGGGACTCTTCGAGGTTGATGCGGGGTCTCCAGCCGAGCCGGTCGCGGGCGGTGCGCACGTCGGCCTGCTGCCAGCTGCCGCACCCGTCCGGGTACGGGTAGGCGACCGGGGCGGCATGGTCGGCTTCGGCGCGGGGGTGGCCGATGGCGCTGCGCAGCGGCCCGGGCGGGGTGTCGAGTTCGTGCAGGGCTCCGCCGTACCCTGCCACGCGTGCGAGGACCGCGGCGGCGTCCCTGAGCCGCACGGCACGGCCCGACCCGATGTTGATCACGCCCTGTGCGGCGGAGAGCGAGGCGGCGTGCACGGCCCGCGCGACGTCGCGTACGTCGATGAAGTCACGCTGGACGCCGAGACCGCCGAGCTTGAGTTCGCCGTCGCCGGACTGCATGGCGCGGCGCATGGCCTCGGCGAGCCGGCCGAGCGGGGAGCCGGCCGGGGTGCCGGGGCCGGCAGGCGAGAAGACGCGCAGGACGACGGCGTCCAGGCCGGAGCCGAGGACCAGTTCGGTCGCGGCGAGTTTGCTGACGCCGTAGGGGCCGCCCGGGCGGGGTACGGCGTCCTCGGCCGTGGAGGAGCCGGGCTGGCTGGGGCCGTACTCGGAACCGCACCCGACCTGCACCAGACGGGCACCGCAGCCGCTGCGGCGCAGCGCCTCGCACACGGTGGCCACGGCGACGGTGTTGTGCCGGGTGAGTTCCCGGGCCCCGCCGCGGGTGGCGCCGGCGCAGTTGACGACGACCCCGGGGTGGACCGCGTCGAGGAAGCGGGTGAGCGCGCCCGGGCTGCCGGTGGCGAGGTCGAAGCGGACGTCGGCGTCGTCG
Source organism: Streptomyces sp. NPDC013455 (assembly GCF_040632975.1). Lineage (NCBI taxonomy): Bacteria > Bacillati > Actinomycetota > Actinomycetes > Kitasatosporales > Streptomycetaceae > Streptomyces > Streptomyces sp. NPDC013455. Next base: position 68,813 of record NZ_JBEYCX010000022.1, read on the forward strand.
CCGCGGCCGAGCGCGGTGAGCTGTACGGCCGGGTCGGCGAGCAGCCGGTCGGCGACGAAACGGCCGATGAATCCGTTGGCTCCGATCAGCAGGACCCTCATCGGGTGCCTCCCGGGGTGTGCGCGCCGGCGGTACCGGCGGTTCCGGCGGTTCCGGTACCGCGGGCTCCGGATCGGGAGGTGGTCATCTGGTGTTCTCCTTCAGCGGGGTGGTGCGATTGCCTCCGGCGGTCGGCCAGCCGGTGGGCGACGGGTTCACTCGGGTGTTCGCACGGGTGCGTGGGCCGAGGCCCGGGTGAGGGTGCGGCCGGCGTGCCACAGCAGGGCCAGGGCCGCGGTGCCGCAGGCGAGGGTCGGTACGGCGGCCTCGCCCCAGGCGCCGACGAGGGACTCGACGGGCACCGCCAGGAAGGCGCAGCCGGGCAGCCGGCCGGCCACGGGCAGCGCGAGCGCCACGACTTCCGCGGCCGCCGCGGCGCCCAGCGCGAGGGCGGGGGCCCGCCGGTGGCGGTGCGCGGTGAGCAGGCGCGCGAGCAGCAGCAGGGCGCCCAGCGTGAGGGCCTGCCCGTGGCCGGCGGGCTCGTGCAGGACGGTGCCGCACAACGCGAGCAGCGCGCCGAGGGCCCCCAGGAACAGGGTGAACACGCCCAGCAGGAGCGGTTTCACGGCGGCCGTGAAGTCGTCCAGGCCCCGGCTGCCGACGAGCCTGCGACGGGCGCCGACGGCGAGGAGGTGAGCGCACCAGGCCGCGGGGGCACAGGCCAGCAGGAGGGCCAGGGCGGGTGCGGTGGCCGTGGGCCAGGGGCCGTCCGGAGCGCCGGTGGGCGGGGCCTTCGGTCCACCCGCCACGACCGCTCGCAGGAGGCCGTCGCCGAGGAGGGCGTAGGCGAGAAGGGCGAGGACGAAGAGGGCGAGGGCGTGGGCGAGCCGCCGGAGCGTCCCCGCGCGCGTCGAGGTGGCCTGGCTGCGCGCCCCCGCGGTGGAGTTGCCACCGGGCGGGCCGGCGAGCGGGCCGTGGCGCAGTGCCGCGCGCGTGGCGAGGGCGACGGCGAGGAGGCCGCCGACGGCGACCAGCAGGCGCGGGTGTCCGTGCGTGACGCGCAGTCCGGTCACCGTGATCGCGCCGAGCATCCCGGGCAGGAGGGTGAGCAGGACCCAGCCGGCACGGATCCGCGGCAGCGGCGGGGTCGCGGGACCTGGACGGGGCCCGGCGTCGCGCGGCACGCGCGCGTACAGCTCCTCGGCGAGTGAGAACACGTCCCGGTGCCGGAAGCGGGCGGCGGTCCGGTCGGTCACCCCGTGCGCCTCCAGCCCCGCCGCGATCTCCAACGGGTCCACGGCCCGCTCACACAGCGCACGGTGCCGGTGCAACAGGGCTTTCACCGGGTCACCGGCCCCTCGGCGAGTGCCGGGCACAGCCGGCTTCGCGGCCGCTCGGGCACCGGGGCCGGGCCGGACGGGGGTGCGTGCGGGGGCGTCCCTGGTGGGGGCGGCCGATGCTGGGTGCGGACCCAGGGGCGGCACTCCGGCGGAGGCGGCCGACCGCGCGGAGGGGTACGCGGCCGACCGCGCGGAGGGGTACGCGGCCGACCGCGCGGAGGGGTACGCGGCCGGCCGTTCCGGGGAAGGGACCGACGGATCGGGATGGACGGCGGGAGGCAGCTCGGCGAAGGCGGCCGACGGCGCGGGGAGGGACGCTGGAGGCAGGTCCCCCGATGTGGCCGGCGGAGCCGGGCAGCACGGCGGCGGCAGTTGTGTGGAGGCGGCCGACGGTTCGCCCGCCCACCACTCCCCCGACCGCGCGTCCCACGGGCCGGCGCCGCTGGGCATCCCGGGACGGTCGACTCCTGTCGGCCCTCCGGCGCCCCGGACACCGTCCCCGTCCCCGTCTCCGGAGCCGTCCTGGCCGTCCAGGCCGCTGATGCCGTCCCGGCCGTCCAGGCCGCTCAGGCTGCTCAGGCCGACTGAGCCGTTCAGGCTGTCCAGGCCGCTCAAGCCGACCGAGCCGTTCAGGCTGTCCAGGCCGCTCAAGCCGACCGAGCCGTTCGGGGCGTCCAGGCCGTCCCGGCCGTCCCGGCTGTCCAAGCCGCTGATGCCGTCCCGGCTGTCCACGTCGCTCACCGTGTCCCCTCCGCCGCCGCGAGCGGGGTCGCGCGGACCGGGGGGCTGGTGGCCCAGGCGGGGACGGTCCGGGGCAGGACGCGGGCCGTGGGGCCGGTCAAACGGCCGGGAACCCGGGACTCGGCGGGGACGGCGAACGGCAAGGGCTCGCCGGACTCGTCCAGGACGACCCGGCGCACCGGACAGCGCGAGACGATCTCCAGGTAAATGCCGTCGAATGCCGCCGCGTTGCGCTCGACGGTGAACAGTTCGAGCGCCCGGGCGCGCGCCGCGGCACCGAGGCGCTCACGGCGCTCGGGGTCGCGCAGCAGCGCCACGCACGCCTCCGCGAGCGCCCTGGGGTTGCGCGGAGGCACGACCAGCCCCGTACCGCCGATGACCTCCACGACCGCTCCGACGTCGGTGGAGACGGTGGCCCGGCCGCAGAACATGGCCTCGACGAGCCCGACCGGGAAGCCCTCCACGACGCTGGAGAGGACGACGACCGCGCCGGCGGCGTACGCGTCGGGGAGTGCCGGCACTTCCGGGGCGCCGATCTCCTCGAAGGAGACGGGGTTGTCGCCGACCTCGTGCGCACCCTCGGCCTCGTCCGGGAAGAGCTGTGCGGCGAGCGCGCGGCAGTGGCCGAGGTAGGCCGCGCCTTCGGGGCCGCCGGGTGCGCCGACGACGCGCAGGCGGGCCTTGGGCTCCTCCTTGCGGACCTCGGCGAAGGCGTGCAGCAGCGACACCAGGTCCTTGGCGGGCTCGACGCGTCCGACCCAGACCAGGGTGTGCGGGTCGCCCGCGTCCGGGGACTCGCCGACCTCGCTGAAACGGTCGGCCGCCATGCCCGGGTACACCGTGCGGATCCGGGCGCGGTCGGCGCCGCACCGTTCCTGCCAGCGGCGCGCGTGAGCGTTGCCCGGGGTGAGGATCTCCGCCTTCCGGTAGACCTCGGCGGCGAGCCTGCCGTGGAAGGCGGCGAGCAGCGCGCGTACGGCGGGGGCGGCGGCCTCGGGGCCGAGCGCCAGGTAGTGCGAGCGCAGGTGGACGCCGTACTCGGTGACGAGCAGCGGTACGTCGGAGAAGTGCCGGGCGAGCAGCCCGCAGAGGGCGGCGGGGCCGCCGGCGGTGGCGTGGCAGAGGTCGGCCGCGCCCAGGGCGTCGTCGCCGTACCAGTCGAGGGAGAGGGGGAGCAGGGCGCGTTCGAGGTGCGCGGCGACGGCGAGCAGCTCGGGTACGCGCGCCTCGCGCGCCGTGCGCAGCGCTCCGGGCGCGCGGCAGGCGTGTTCCAGGGCGCGTACGGCGGCGTCGGAGCGCAGGGCGCCGACCAGTCCGCCCTCCTCGCGGGCGAGTTCGGCGAGGCCGTAGAGCGCACTGCCGAAACGGTCCGCCAGATCCTCGGACGCCACCCCCGACGCGGGTGCGGACGAGGAGGCGGGGACGGAGGACGGTACGGACGCCGACGAGCGCGCCGACGGGCGCGCGGGCGAGAACGCGGGCGCATCGCCGTCCACACACGCCGACACCAGCTCCCCGTAGCACTCCGCGAAGCGCCGGCGCGCGCGCCGGCCGTAGGCGACCCCGTCGTCCACGGCCGTCCACAGCGGTGCCGTACGCACCCTGCCGACCTGCGGCGGGACCGGGACGAGGCCCTGCTGCTCCTGGTGCCGGCCGCGGCTGAGCGCGTAGACGTCGAACTCGTGCTGCCCGAGCCCGCGCACGAGCCGGTCGCACCAGAGCCCGGCGTCACCGCCCACATACGGATAGCCACCCTCGGTGAGCAGTCCTATGCGCACGTGTGCACCCCCGATCTCCCGCTTGGGGAGCCGCCGTACTCCCGGCGGCTCGCAGCGGGACGAAGGTAAGCGCACATGGCGGTGGTGCGACGGACGGTTGTCCGTCGCACCACCGGAAGGGGTGAACGCCCGTGACTTTCGGGTGCGGGTGGCGTTCCGTCACGCTAGGGGATCAGAGAGTGATCATACGAGCCCGGAACGTTCCGCCACCCGAGTCCGAAACGTTCCGCCACGCGAGCCCGAAACGTTTCACAACGCGGGCGCACGGCCGGCGCCGGGCGCCACCCCGCCGCCCGTCCACCCCGGACGCCACGCCGGCGCTACGCCGCCGCCGGTTCGCGCCGGGCGGCGCGGCGCCGGGCCGCGAGCTCCGGGTCGAGCGCGGGTACGGCGGCCAGGAGCTGCTCGGTGTACGGGTCGCGGGGGTTGTCGTACACCTCGTCGGCGGGCCCGTAGTCGACGAGCCGGCCGCGCCGCATCACCGCGACCCGGTCGCTGACCTGGCGGACGACGGCGAGGTCGTGCGCGATGAAGACCAGCGCGAGGCCCAGTTCCCGCTGGAGTTCGCCGAGCAGGGCGACCACCTGGGCCTGCGTGGTGACGTCCAGCGCGGAGACCGGCTCGTCGCAGACGATGGCGCGCGGCTCGGCGGCGAGCGCCCGCGCGATGCCGATGCGCTGGCGCTGCCCGCCGCTGAACTCGTGCGGGTAGCGGTCGTAGTGCGCCCCGTCGAGCCCCACGCGCTCCAGCAGTTCCGTCACCCGCCCCCGGATGCGTGCCTCGTCGCGCTCCCCGCGCGCGCGGAGCGGGTCGGCGATGGACTCGCCCACGCTGCGGCGCGGGTTGAGGGAGGAGACGGGGTCCTGGAAGACCATCTGGACGGCCGGGTTCACTCCGGTGTGCGGGCGGCCCTCGTGGCGGATCTCGCCGGCGGTCGGTTCCAGCAGCCCCACGAGCATGCGGCCGAGCGTGGTCTTGCCGCTGCCGCTCTCGCCCACCACGCCGAGGGTCTCCCCGCGCCGCACGGTCACCGAGACGTCGTCCACGGCCGCGACCGCCCGCTTGCCGCGCCCGAACTCGCGCCGCACACCGGTGGCCTCCAGCACGACCTCGTCGGTGGCCGGGGAGCCGGTGCGGCGGGCGTCCAGGCGCGGGACGGCGTCGAGCAGCTCGCGGGTGTACGCCTCGGCGGGCGCGGCGAGGACCGAGCCGACCGGGCCGCGCTCGACGGCCCTGCCGTGCCGCATGACGAGGATGTCGTCGACGCTCTCGGCGGCCACGCCCACGTCGTGGGTGACGAGCAGCAGACCCATGCCGGTCTCCTCGCGCAGCGTGTGCAGCAGGTCGAGGATCTGGGCCTGGACGGTGACGTCCAGGGCGGTGGTCGGCTCGTCGGCGATCAGCAGGTCCGGCTCGCACGCGAGGGCCATGGCGATGAGCGCGCGCTGGCGCATGCCGCCGCTGAACTCGTGCGGGCGGGACCGGGACCGGCGTGCCGCGTCCGGGATGCCGACGCGGTCCAGCACCTCGACGGCACGCGCGCGTGCGGCGCGGCGCGGCACGCGCGCGTGGACGCGGTACACCTCCGCGATCTGGTCGCCGATCGCGTAGTACGGGTCGAGCGAGGACAGCGGGTCCTGGAACACCATGGCCGCCTTGGCGCCGCGCAGCCGGCGCAGTTCCTCGTCGGAGGCCGTCCGCACGTCGGTGCCGGCCACCCGGACCGAGCCGCCGACCCGCGCCCCGGTGTCCCGGTGCAGGCCGAGCAGGGCGCTCGCGACCGTGGACTTGCCCGAGCCGGACTCGCCGACCAGGGCGAGGGCGGCGCCCTCGGCCAGGCTGAAGGAGAGCCCGTCGACGGCCCGCAGGGAGCCGAACTCGACGGTCAGGTCCGTCACTTGCACCAGGCTCCGGTCCGCCGTTCGCTCCCGGCTCATACGAGCACCACCCGTCGGTCGGCCACCGCGTACAGCACGTCCGCGACAGCGTTGGCGAGAATCACGAAGAACCCGGTGACCAGGACCATGCCCACGACCACCGGCAGGTCGACGGCCTTCACCGCGTGCACCAGTTCCTGGCCCATGCCCGGCAGCCCGAAGAGGGTCTCGGTGAGGACGGCGCCGCCGAGGGCGGAGCCGAAGGTGACCGCGTTGAGCGCGATGACGGACGCCGTCGCGCCGCGCAGCGCGTGCCGGGTGATCACCGCCCGTTCGCCGACGCCGTAGGCGCGGAACGTACGGATGTGGTCCTCGGCCAGGGTCTCCAGCATCGCCGCCCGGGTCAGCCGGGCGAAGCCGGCCGCCTCGATCAGGGCGAGGGAGAGCCAGGGCAGCAGCAGGTTCCACGCCCACTGTTCGGGATCGTCGGTGAAGTGCACGTACTGCGGGAAGGGCAGCAGCTGGAGCTCGCCGCAGACGACGATCATCAGGATCAGTCCGATGACGAAGACGGGGGTGGCCGTCCCCGCCAGGGTGATCGCGGTCAGGACGCGCTCGGAGAGGCGGCCGCGCCGCCAGGCGGAGAGCACGCCGGTGCCGATGCCGAGCAGCAGCCAGATCACCATCGCGCCGAACACCAGGGAGAAGCTGACCGGCAGCTTGGTCAGGATGATGTCGGTGACCTGCCGGCCGGTCTGGTACGACTGGCCCAGGCAGGGTGCCGGGCAGTGCTCGACGGCGGTGCCGGTCGAGAAGTCCTGGCCGGCGACGAGCCCCTGGAGGAAGTGCCAGTAGCGCACGTACAGCGGGTCGTCGAGGTGGAGTTGCTGGGCCACCTGCTGGACCTGGGCCGGGGAGCAGCGCGGGCCGCAGGTGATCTGGGCGACGTTGCCGGGGGTGACGTAGAAGACGACGTAGATGATCACCGAGAGTACGAACAGGGTGATCACGGCGCCGATGATCCGGCGCAGCACGAAGCCGGCGAAGCCGTTCACGCGCGCTCCTCCTTCTTCGGTGCGGCGGCCTTCGCGGAGGGGGCCGGGGCGGGGCCCGGTACGGCGTCCGGGGCCGCCTTCCCCGGGTCGGCGGCCACGGCGCGGGACCCGCGCTTGCGGCCGGTGCCGACGCGCAGGCGCGAGGCCGCGCGCGGGTCGAGGGCCACGCGGACGCCGTCGCCGAGGACGGTCATCGCGAACACGGTCACGAACAGGGCAAGGGCCGGCAGCAGCAGGTACTGCGGGGCCGCCTGGTACCAGACGTCGGCGGAGGTCAGCATCTGCCCCCACGAGGGGGTGGGCGGCTTGACGCCGACGCCGAGGAAGGACAGGGCCGCCTCGGCGCTGATGTTCGACGGGACGAGCAGCGCCGCGTAGGTGATGACCGGCGCGGCCAGCCCCGGCAGCAGCTCGCGCACGGCGGTCCGCCAGGGGCTCCAGCCGCTGAGCCGGGAGGCGGAGACGTAATCGAGGTTCTTCAGGGCGAGGGTCTGCGCGCGCACCATCTTGGCCACCGTGCTCCACCCGGAGACGAGGGAGATGATCAGCGCGACGAGGACGGGCCGCGGGAAGCCGTTCGGCACGACGGCCAGCAGCGCCAGCGCCATGATCATCAGCGGCATCGAGAGGAAGATGTCGGTGACGCGGCTCAGGACCAGGTCGACCCAGCGGTTGCCCAGTCCGGCGGCGACGCCCATGGCGACGCCGACGAGGATCTGGATCAGCGTGGCGCCCAGGGACACGCCCAGTGAGACCCGCGCTCCGTAGACCAGCCGGGCGAACATGTCGCGTCCGGTCTGCGGTTCGACACCCAGCCAGTGCTCGGCGCCGATGCCGCCGAAGGAGCCGATGGGCACGCCTCCGCGCGCGGAGTCGATCGACGTGGGGTGGTAGCTGGTGGGGTCCTGGCCCTCCAGGGCCGTGAGCAGGGGTGCGGCGAGCGCGACCAGGACGAGCAGCGCGACGACGGCCGCGGCGACCAGGGCGGCGCGCTGCGCCCGCAGCCGCCGCCAGAACTGACGTGCCCCCGAGACCGCCGGGACGGTGGTGCCCGTCCCGGCGGTCTCGACGGCGGCGAGTGCCTCGCTCACGGCGCTACTTCACCGCGACCTGGGAGATGTCCAGCACGCCGGTCCAGTCGCTGATGACGACGTTCTTGACGTCCTTGCCGTACAGGCGCTTGTAGACCGGGTGGAACAGCGGCACGACCAGGGCCTTCTCGCCGATCTTCTTGTCCAGTGCACCCCATCGCCGGGCGGCGGCGTCAAGGTCGGTCAACTTGTTGATCGCGTCGATCTCGTCATTGACCGACTTGTCATCGAGCAGGCCCGTGTTGAAGTTCGCTCCGTCCTTGACGATCTGGCGGCCGTCGAAGATGGGGGCGAGGAAGGGACCGCCGGAGGGCCAGTCGGCACCCCAGTGGGCGAGGAAGAAGCCCGGTTCGGTCTTCACACTGTGGATCTTGTCCCGGTAGTCGTTGTCCTCCAGGCCCTGGAGCCTGACCGTGATGCCGGCCTTCTTGAGCGCGTCCTGGATGGCGGTGGCGATCTCCGGGCTGGTCTCGAAGTCCTTGTTGTTGGAGTGGGTCAGCGTGATGGTGAGCCCGTTCTCGTGCCCGGCCCGGGCGAGCAGTTCCCTGGCCTTCGCCGGGTTGCCGGACTTGCCGGCCGGGAACGGGTCGTACGGCGTGTAGCCGAAGGACTTCTGGTTCGGCAGGAAGGTGGTGGCGGGCTCGGCGAGGGCGCTGCCGCCGGCCGCGTTGACCACGGACGACCGGTCGATGGCGTACGCGATCGCCTGGCGCACCTTGGGGTCGTCGAACGGCTTCACGGTCGGGTTGAACGCGATGTAGTCCGTGTAGCCGAAGTGGCCGGTGCCCACCCGCGCGGCCAGCTCCTTGTCACCGGTCACCTTGGCGAGTTCGGCCGGGCCGAGGTTGGTGTCCGTGGTGACGGCGGCGGCGTCCGCTCCCTGGGACGCGGACAGCCGCTGGTTGATCACCGAGGAGTCGAGGCCGGAGCGGACGTCGATCCGGTCCGGGTAGGCCTTGCGCTCGGCGTCGGTCGCCGCCGACCAGTGGGGGTTGCGCTCCAGGACGAGGTGCTCGCCGTCGTTCTCGTTCTCGACGACCTTGTAGGGGCCGGACGAGACCGGGTGCGACTCGTACCTGGTACCCGTGTCCTTGCTCTTGGGCACCGGCGCGAACTGCGTCTGGGTGGCGAGGTAGGGGAACTCGCCCTCGGGCTTGTTCAGGTGGAAGACGATGGTCCGGGAATCCGGCGTCTCGATAGCGGACAGGCCCTTCTTGTCCTTGTACGGCCCCTGGTAGTCGGCCGCGCCGACCAGCCAGTCCCTCAAGTACGGTGCCCCGCCGGAGAGTTCGGGAGCGAACGAGCGCTCGATGCCGTACTTGACGTCCGCCGAGGTGATCGGCGTGCCGTCCTCGTACTTGAGTCCCTTCTTCAACGTGTACGTCCACACGGTGGCGTCCTTGTTGGGGCGCCCGGTGTCGGTGGCGAGGTCCGGAACGACCTGGGCGCCGGCCTCGCCGCTCTCGCGGTTGCGCGTGGTGAGGGTGCGGAAGACGAGCGAGGGGACGTTTCCGCCGCCGGAGGTGTACAGGCGCGCGGGGTCGAAGTCGGTCTGCGGCTCGGCGTTCAGAACCGTGAGCGTGCCGCCCTTGCGGGGCGCGGAGTCGCCACCGGAGCCCTTGGCATCGCTGTCCTCCGGGCCGCAGGCGGCGGCGCCCGCTGCCACGACCAGGCTGACGGATGCCGCGGCCACGCGGCGCGCTATGACGGACGGTTGACGCATCGGAATGACGACCTCTCGGGGTGATGTGTCGGTGCCGATCGAGGGTTTCTCGATGGGTGAGACTCGTGGACGAGGAGTGAGACGACTGCGGACAGACGTCGGCCACGGCGTCGGGTCGTCGAAAAGTCCGTGACACGGTCACGGACGGAGGAGAGAGAAGGGTCGCGACGCGAACGCCGGGGAGGCGGCGTCAGCGACAGTGGATGTCGGCCACGCAGAGCGCGGTCACACCGATGAGCGCCAGCTCGATGGCGGCGCTCGCTCGGACGGCATGACTAGACCACATGAGCAGAAATATGTATGAAGCAACGGCTCATGTCAACGTGACATAAGTGAATTCCGTCAACTACCGGGGTACGCCCATGGATTGGGTCGGCAGTGGATGCCGTCGTGGTCGAGGAATTTCGTCTGCTGCTGCATGACGGGCGCCAGCTCCCCGTCCTTCTGGCAGGTGACGTGCCCGTTGCCGAGCCGGTGCCCGACCTCGTGGTTGATCAGCATCTGCCGGTAGGCGTGGATCCTGTCGCCGTACGTCCTGCTTCCCTGGGCCCAGCGGTACGCATTGATCATGACGCGATCGGTCGCGGCCGAGTCGCAGGAGACGTTGTCCTCGGTGGTGTCCAGGCCGGACTTGGCGCACCAGTCGGCGGTGGTGCCGGGACTGGCCAGCGTGATCACGAAGTCGGGCTTGCCGGAGGAGATCCGCTCGAAGGTGCGGGCACCGCCGTGCGCCCAGCTGCGGTCGTCGTTCAGGGTCTTCTGCACGGCCTCGGCGAACAGCGCGCCGTCCAGCCCCAGCCCCTGCTCGACGTCGACGCGGTAGCGGTACTTCTGTCCGGTGCCGGGCGCCTTGTCGAAGCCCGGCACGGCGTCGAACTTCCCCGGCCCCTTCAGCGAGGCGCCGAGGGGGTACTTCTCGGCCATCTTCTGGTCGTACGTCAGCGTCACCGCACTCGGCGCGGCGGACGGCGTCGGCGCGCCGGACACCCGTGCGTCACCCACCTCGCCGGTGCCGGACCGCGACTGCACGGCGTCGTGGTCCTGCCCCCTGGCCACCTGCCCGGCGACGACCACCGCGAGCACGGTGGTGACGGCGGCCGCCGCGATGCCGGTGAAGGCCCATCCCTTGCCCCCGCCGCGCCGCTCGGGCACGGCGGCGCCGTCCGCCCCGGCGGCGGATGCGCCCGGTGCCGCTCCCGGTGCCGCTCCCGGTGCCGCGTCCGGGACGCCGGGCGGCCCTCCGGTTCCGCGCGTCCGGCCCGCACCGGCCGCGAACACGGCGGCGGCGTCGGCGCCTTCGCCGTCTCCGGCTCCTTCGGTGCCTTCCGCGCCGGCGCCGTCGAAGGCGTCGAGGTACTCCTGCCGGGGTCCGCGGCGGTGTCCCGGACCTCCCGGCGCCCGGCGCTGCCGCGGCAGGACCGGTCCCGGGCCGCCGGCACCGCCGGTCCGGCCCGCGAACTCGCCCCAGCCGCCCCCGGCTTCGCGCTGCTCGGGGTGCCCGCCCCGCACGGCCGCCCCGTCCCGGAAACGCGGCACCCCGCGCGCGGGAGTACCGTCGGCGGGCCTCGGCACGCCCTGCGCCGTCGCGCCCTGGGGGCCGCCGGGCGCACCTTCCGCGACCCCGGGCACCCCGCGCACCGGAGCCCCCGCCGCGGCCCCCGGCGCGCCACGCGCCGCAGTACCGCCGGGAATCGTCGGCGCGTCCGGAGCCGGCACTCCGTCGGAAACCGCCCGGCCGTCCGGATCCGGGCCCCGCCGGCCCCCTCGCGTCGCCGGTATCTCCGCGGATTCCTTCTTCGGGGCCGGACCGCGGCGGCTGTGGCGTCCCACTCCGGACCTCAGCTCCCCGCGTTCGTGCCGGCGGCCCCGGCGGAGGCGGCCGACTGCGCCAGGAGTTCCCGGAACGCACCGGCCACCACGTCCGGGTACTCCATCATCGCCACGTGCCCGGCGTCCGGCAGGGTCAGCAGACGGGAGTCGCGGAAGGCACTCGCGGCCTTGCGGGCCATGCGGAAGCCGACCAGCTGGTCCCGGCCGCCGTAGACCAGCAGGGTGGGGGCCAGCACCCGCTCGGCCTGGCGCCACAGCCCGTGCTGTCCGCCGAGCGTGTAGGCGTTGACGATCCCGCGCGCGGAGCGGGCCATCGCGTCCCAGAAGTACGGCAGTTGCTGCCGTCGCTCCAGCTCCTCCACCGCGTGCCGGAACGCCTCCGGCGAAACCTTCGCGGGGTCGCCGTAGCACAGGGCCATGACCCCGCGCACCCGCTGCTCGGCCGTCCACTCCCTGGTGAGCCGGGTGAACAGGGCGGCGACGCCGGGCACGCCGAGCAGCCCCGTGGGCACCGCACTGCGCTGCACCCGCAGTTCGGGCAGGGCCGGCGAGACGAGGGTGAGCGTGCGGACGAGGTCGGGGCGTACGGCGGCCACGCGCGTGGCGACCGCGCCGCCCAGCGAGTTGCCGAGCAGGTGCACCGGACCGCGGCCGGCGGCGTCCAGGTAGCGGATCACCGCGCGGGCGTGCCCGGTGACGGAGTAGTCGCCGTCGTCCGGGGGCGGCGAGTCGCCGAAGCCCGGCAGATCGACCGCCTCGCTGTCGACCGCGCCGTCCAGCTCGGCCATGAGCGACGACCAGTTCTGCGAGGAACCGCCGAGCCCGTGGACGTACAGCGCGGGCGGCAGGCCCTCGCGCGCGGGGGGCCGGGAACGCACCGACAGGGTGACACCGGGCAGGGACACGGACCGCAGCCGCTCGCCCTCACCGACCCGGACGGGCGCCACCCTGGGGAGCACACTGGCGGCCGGCAAAGACGGCGACTCGGTCGAAGACATGCGGCAATGTTACGAGGTGATCACGCCGGGGTTCGTGTGTTCGCCGTCACAGGCTGGATCGCGCACGGCCGGGGAACCGGACGGCGAAACGGACCGGACGGCATGGCGTCCGGATCAGCTGTCTCCTAGGCTCGTACAGAGGGCACCCGCGTGTGGCCCCTGCTGTCCCAGGGACGTTCGTAGGAAGGGAGCCCACCATGGCCTATGACCCCGCAGAGCCCGACGCGATCGAGGACATCGAGGACATCGAGGACCTGGAGGCCGACACGGTCCCGGAGATCGATGTCGAGGCCCCCGAGGTGGACGCGGCCGAGCAGCACGCGGACATCGCACCGGACCGCGACGACCCCCTGACGGGCGTGGACCCGGCCCGCGGGAACGAGGCCGACCTCATGGAGCAGGCGCGCGTCGTCTCGCTCGACGAGGACGACTACCGCTGACCATCTCGCCGCACCCCGCGGGACCCGGCCGGCCGCTCGGCGAGGCCGCACGGCTTTCGCCGTCGTCCGGTACGTGAAATTCTGCGCTCGCACCGCGCACACCACGGTTACCGAAAAGTACGATGGCCGCGCGGCGACACCGCATGTGGACGACATTGGGAGGCGGCGTGACAGCCATCGAGCAAACTGAGGCGGTACGCCCGCGTGGCACCCGTCTGCCGCGCCGCGCCCGGCGGAACCAGCTGCTGGGCGCCGCTCAGGAGGTTTTCGTCGCGCAGGGTTACCACGCGGCGGCCATGGACGACATCGCCGAGCGGGCCGGCGTCAGCAAGCCGGTGCTCTACCAGCACTTCCCGGGCAAGCTCGACCTCTACCTGGCCCTGCTGGACCAGCACTGCGAGTCGCTGATCCAGTCCGTGCGCGGCGCGCTGGCCTCGACGACCGACAACAAGCAGCGCGTCCGGGCGACGATGGACGCCTACTTCGCGTACGTGGAGGACGACGGCGGGGCCTTCCGGCTGGTCTTCGAGTCGGACCTGACGAACGAGCCCGCGGTGCGCGCGCGCGTGGACAAGGTCACCACCGAGTGCGCCGAGGCGATCTGCGACGTCATCGCCGAGGACACCGGTCTCTCGCGCGCGGAGTCGATGCTGCTCGCCTCCGGTCTGGGCGGCCTCGCCCAGGTGGTCGCCCGCTCCTGGCTGCACAGCGACCGCAGCGTCCCGCGCGACCAGGCGGTGCAGCTGCTGGCCTCGCTGGCCTGGCGGGGCATCGCCGGATTCCCGCTGCACGGCACCGACCACCACTGACGGCCGGTGCGTCCCCGCGGGGGTGTTCGCTCCTGGCGTTCCCGCCCGCAGCGTGTACGTCCCCTCACCGGGCTAATGTGTGCGGAGTACGGCGCGGGAGATCGCGCACATCACTGACCGTCGGAGGGACATAGCCGTGGAGGTCAAGATCGGCGTGCAGCACGCGCCCCGCGAGATCGTTCTGGAGAGCGGTCAGAGCGTCGAGGAGGTCGAGCGCGTGGTGGCCGAGGCGCTGGCCGGCAAGACGGGGCTGCTGAGCCTGCAGGACGAGAAGGGCCGCAAGGTCCTGGTGCCGACGGACCGTCTGGCGTACGTGGAGATCGGCGAGCCGACCGTGCGCAAGGTGGGCTTCGGCGCGCTGTAGCCGAACGTCATGCGAAGGGCCCGGCGGCCGTGTGCCGCCGGGCCCTTTCGCGTGCGGTGTGCTCACATGGGTTGCACAGGTCCTCCACAGCGGAGGATTGCACATCGCAGGTCACGGGTATGACGGGCTACGACCGTCGAGCCGGACCAGCCGTGGGAGGGACCCCTACATGATCCTGGAAGCACTCGGCTCCGCAGTGCTCGGTCTGATCCTCGCCTGGGCGGCGTCCCGTCGTTTCGCCCACCGGCTGCCGGCCCGCCCGCTCGTGTACTCGACAGGCGTCGCCGGAGCCCTCTTCGGCGACTTCGTCACCCACTCCGCCCTGGGCCCCGGCACCGCCCTGCCCAGCATCCTGGGCGCGGTGGTCATCGCGGTGGCGTCGCTGTCGTTGCTGCTCCGCCCCGCGGGCCGGCTGCGCCGACGATCGGCGACGGCCTGAGGCCGCCTCCGGCCGCCCCCGGCGCGCGGCGCCCGGTCAGGCCGCGAGACCCAGCGCGGCCATCCGCTTGGTGTGCGCCTCGGTGATCCGCGAGAACATCCGGCCGACCTCGGCGAGGTCGAACCCGTCGGCGAGGCCGCCCACGAGCATCGTGGACAGCGCGTCCCGCTCGGCGACCACCCGCTGGGACTGCGACAGCGCCTCGCCCATCAGCCGCCGCGCCCACAGCGCCAGCCGGCCGCCGACACGCGGATCGGCGTCGATGGCGGCCCGCACCTTCTCCACCGCGAACCCGGCGTGCCCCGTGTCGTCGAGCACGGCGAGCACCAGCTCGCGGGTGTCGGAGTCGAGCCGGACGGCGACCTCCCGGTAGAAGTCGCTCGCGATCGAGTCGCCGACGTACGCCTTGACCAGGCCCTCCAGCCAGTCCGAGGGCGCGGTCTGCCGGTGGAAGCCGTCGAGCGCGGCGACGAAGGGGTCCATCGCCGCCGTCGGCTCCTCGCCGATCTCGGTCAGCCGGTCCCGCAGCCGCTCGAAGTGGTGGAACTCGGCCGAGGCCATCTTCGCCAGCTCCGCCTTGTCCGCCAGGGTAGGCGCCAGCTTGGCGTCCTCCGCGAGCCGCTCGAACGCGGCGAGCTCCCCGTACGCGAGCGCGCCGAGCAGGTCCACGACGGCGGCGCGGTACTGCGGGTCGGCGGACGCCTGCGCCCAGTCCTGGGCGGCGACGCCGGTCGGTCCGGCGGTCTCGGCGGAGGCGTTCTCAGGCTTGTCAGAGCTAGTCATGAGGCGCACAATAGCCCGCTCGACGTCCCCCGGAAGCCCGTGGCCGATCACTGTGACCACGACTACGTGACCGATTCGGCCATCGCATGTGCGTGAATCCGGGGTATGGTGGTAATGCGCCTGCTGAGTGCGTCGACGATGTTCGACGTGTCCCGACAGGCCGCATGCATGAGGATGCCCGGTCGGTGGCCCGATCGGCTCCGACCCGACAGCCCTCCAAGGCGCGTACGGCAGTGATCGTACGACGGCAGGAGGGACACCCTCAGCGGTACGAGCGCTAGAGCGTCGGCAGAGGTCCCGTGTCTTACGGCTTGCCCGAGCGGCTTTCCGTACGGCAGCCGACGTCCCCGGCACGGTCAGTCATGACCCCCCGCGCTCGCCTCGCACCGCGCACACAGAAGAGGCATAACCCTGACTACGACGTTTCGAGAACTCGGAATCCTCCCCGAGACCGCCGAGGCCCTGGAGGCCGTCGGCATCATCAACCCCTTCCCCATCCAGGAGATGACGCTTCCCGTCGCCCTCTCCGGCACGGACGTCATCGGCCAGGCCAAGACCGGCACCGGCAAGACGCTGGGCTTCGGCCTCCCGCTCCTGGAGCGCGTCACCGTCCCCGCCGACGTCGAGGCCGGACGCGCCGCCCCCGAAGCCCTCACGGACGCCCCGCAGGCGCTCGTCGTCGTCCCCACGCGCGAGCTGTGCACCCAGGTCACCAACGACCTGCTGACGGCCGGCAAGGTCCGTAACGTGCGCGTGCTCGCGATCTACGGCGGCCGGGCCTACGAGCCCCAGGTGGAGGCCCTGAAGAAGGGCGTCGACGTCGTCGTCGGCACCCCGGGCCGGCTGCTCGACCTCGCGGGCCAGAAGAAGCTCGACCTGAAGCACGTCAAGTGCCTGGTCCTCGACGAGGCCGACGAGATGCTCGACCTGGGCTTCCTGCCCGACGTCGAGAGGATCATCGACATGCTGCCGGCCAGGCGGCAGACGATGCTGTTCTCGGCCACCATGCCGGGCGCGGTCATCGGCCTCGCGCGCCGCTACATGTCCCGGCCCACGCACATCCGTGCCACCGCGCCGGACGACGAGGGCGCCACGGTCGCGAACATCAAGCAGTTCGTCTACCGCGCGCACAACATGGACAAGCCGGAGATGATCGCCCGCATCCTGCAGGCCGAGGGCCGCGGGCTGGCGATGATCTTCTGCCGTACGAAGCGGACGGCCGCCGACATCGCCGAGCAGCTCCAGCGGCGCGGTTTCGCCTCCGGCGCCGTCCACGGCGACCTGGGGCAGGGCGCGCGCGAGCAGGCCCTGCGGGCCTTCCGCAACGGCAAGGTCGACGTCCTCGTCTGCACCGACGTCGCCGCGCGCGGCATCGACGTCGAGGGCGTGACCCACGTCATCAACTACCAGTCCCCCGAGGACGAGAAGACCTACCTGCACCGCGTCGGCCGGACGGGCCGCGCGGGCGCCAAGGGTACGGCGATCACGTTCGTGGACTGGGACGACATCCCGCGCTGGCAGCTGATCAACAAGGCGCTGGAGCTGGACTTCAACGACCCGGTGGAGACGTACTCCAGCTCCCCGCACCTCTTCTCCGACCTCGGCATCCCGCAGGGCACGAAGGGCATCCTGCCGCGCTCCGAGCGGACCCGTGCCGGTCTGGACGCGGAGGAGCTGGAGGACCTGGGCGAGACCGGTGGGCGTGGCGCCCGCGGCCGTGGCCGCGGTGACCGCGGTGACCGCGCCGTCCGCGCCGAGCCGGCCCCGGCCGAGCGGGAGCGTCCGGCCCGCACGCCGCGCCGCCGTCGCCGTACCCGCAGCGGAGCACCGGTGGAGGCGTCCCCCGCCGCCACCGCCGCGCCGGCCGCCCAGACCACCGGCCCCGAGGAGGCCCCTGCGGCCACCCGCACCCCGCGCCGCCGTCGCCGTACCCGCGGCGGAGCGCCGGCGGAGGCCGTGACGGCCGGCGAGACCGCGGTCGCCACGGCGGACACGGCGGAGGGCCCGGCCGTCCTGGACACCCCGGACACCCCGGACACCCCGGCCGCCCCGGAGAGGTCGCGCCGCCGCCGTACGCGGAAGCCGGCGGCCACGGAAGCGCCGGTGGCGACGGAAGCGCCGGTGACCGAGGCCGTGGCCGAGCCCGTGGCCGCTCCTGCGCCCGCGCCCCTCGTGGCCGCTGCCACCGTGACCGACCCCACCGTGACCGAGGCCCCCGTGGCCGAGGCCCCGGCCGCCGAGCCCGCGATCGCCGTCGGCGAGGCGGCGACCGAGGCCGCTCCGGCCGCGGAGAGCAAGCCGCGCCGCCGCACGCGCAAGGCGGCCGAGCCGGCCGCGCGGACGGAGGCCGAGCCGGACACGGCGGAGGCCGCCGAGGCGAAGCCGCGCCGTACGCGGAAGACCGCGGCCGCCGCGCCGGAAGCCCCCGAGGCCGAGGCCGAGGCCAAGCCGCGCCGCACGCGGAAGACCGCGGCCGCCGCCGAGGCGGCCGTCGACACCGCCGAGGGCACGGAAGCCAAGCCGCGCCGCACGCGCAAGACCGCGGCCACCACCGCGGACACCGCCGAAGCGGAGACCGCACCGCGCCGCCGCACCCGCAAGGCAGCGGAGCCGGCCCCGACCGACGCCCCCGAGGCCGAAGCCGAGCCCAAGCCCCGCCGCACCCGCAAGGCCACGGCCGCCGCGCCGGAAGCCCCCGAGGCCGAGGCCGAGGCCAAGCCGCGCCGCACGCGGAAGACCGCGGCCGCCGCCGAGGCGGCCGTCGACACCGCCGAGGGCACGGAAGCCAAGCCGCGCCGCACGCGCAAGACCGCGGCCACCACCGCGGACACCGCCGAAGCGGAGACCGCACCGCGCCGCCGCACCCGCAAGGCAGCGGAGCCGGCCCCGACCGACGCCCCCGAGGCCGAAGCCGAGCCCAAGCCCCGCCGCACCCGCAAGACCGCGGCCGCCACGCCGGAAGCCCCCGAGGCCGAGGCGAAGCCGCGCCGGACCCGCAAGGCCACGGCCACGGCGGCCACGGCCGGCGCGGACGAGGCCGGCGCGGACGAGGCCGCCGCTCCCAAGGCGCGGCGGACCCGCAAGGCCGTAGCCGAGGCGGCCGCTCCGGAGATTCCGGCGCAGGCCACCGAGGAGCCGGAGGTCAAGCCGCGGCGCCGGACCCGCAAGACGGCGGCGTCCGCCGCCGAGGCGGCCGGTGAGGGCGTCGAGACGACGCCCAAGCCGCGCCGGACCCGCAAGGCCACGGCGGCCGTGGAGGCCCCGGAGGCCTGATCCGGCGCCGCGCGCGCCTGACGGCAGCGCACAACCGGTCCGATGGCCGGGTCCACTCCCAGTGGACCCGGCCATCGGTGTTTCCGCACCCGGCCCCGACCCTCGCGCGCACCCCACCGGCCCCACCAGCCCGCTGCCCGCACCACCCCCACGCCACCACCCGCACGCCACCCCGCACACCGCCACTCCCCACACCGCTCCCCCGCCCGGCACCCATCCACCCCCGACCCACCCCCGAGCCGCCCCCACCCGCGCCCGATAGCCTCTCCCCCATGAGCAGGCCCGCCACCTTCGTTCCGCCTCCGGGCGCCCGCGCGTACTCCCTCCGGACGGCGCGGGGTGAGTTCGCCGTCGTCGACGCCCCCGTGGCCGCCGGTGTCGAACCCAGGGGTGTCGCGCTGCTGCTGCCGGGGTTCACCGGGAGCAAAGAGGACTTCAATCCGCTGCACCTGCCGCTCGCGCAGCGTGGATACCGGACCGTGGCCGTGGACGGCCGCGGCCAGTTCGAGTCGGACGGGCCGGCGACGGACGAGTCGGCCTACGCGCAGGAGGAGCTGGCGCGGGACGTGCTCGCGCAGGCGGAGAGGCTCGGCGGCCCCGTGCATCTGCTGGGTCACTCACTCGGCGGGCAGATCGCGCGCGCGGCCGTACTGCTACACCACTCCCCCTTCCTGTCCCTCACCCTGATGGCCTCCGGCCCCGCCCAGATCTCGGCGTCCCAGCGGGAGCGCGTGAAACTGCTCCGGGACGCCCTCGCGGTACTGACCATGGCCGAGGTGTGGGACGCGATCCAGGCGATGGAGCCGCCGGAGGAGACCGGGACGCCCGCCCTGGACGAGGGTCTCGACGACCGGGACGACCTGCGGCGCCGCTGGCTGGCCACCAAGCCCGCCCAACTCCTCGCGACCGGGCGCCAGTTGTGCACGGAGCCGGACCGGATCGCGGAGCTCGCGGCGGTTCCGCTGCCGTACCACGTCCTGTCGGGCTCGCAGGACGACACCTGGCCGCTGCCACTGCTGGACGAGATGGCGGTACGGCTCAGGGCGCGGCGTACGGTCATCGACGGCGCCGAGCACTCCCCCAACACCGACCGGCCCGGGCAGACGGCGCGCGCGCTCGCCGACTTCTGGGACGACGGTCGGCGGGACGCCACGCCCGGCGGGACGGCGCTCTAAGGGGTGTCTCACCCCCTAGTACTGCGACTGGAGATGCTCCCAGAACCCGTCCCTGAGCACGCGCCGCAGGTCCGCCTGGCCGCGCAGGGAGTACTGGAGCAGGTCCTCGGCCTCGACCAGCAGGTCCTGGTCGACGGAGCCGGGCAGGTACGGGTGGCCGGGGAACAGTTCGACCAGCGCCTCGCGGCCCCGGGACGCGAGCCACTTCGCCGCGATCTGGGCGCCGACGAAGCGCACGTCCTCGCGGGTGGGGCGGGTGCCGGCCGTCACCTCGTACGCGGCGGCCGTGCGCCGGGAGACGTACGGCTTGAAGAACTCCAGGTCGAACGTGCGCTGGCTGTCGACCTCCCAGAGCAGCGGCTCGGCCTGGTTGCGGCCCTCGGGCGCCTCGATGCCCCAGAGGTGGACGCGGGCGCCGTAACCCTGGGCCGCCTCGACCGCCGAGACCAGGTCCTCGTCCCCGCCGAGCAGGGCCGCGTCGCTGATCGCGCGGTGGCGGGCCAGTGACTCCAGATCCGTGCGGATCAGGGAATCGACGCCCTTCTGCTGGTTGTTGGCGTTGAGGTTGCCGAGGCGGACCTTGACGTCGGGCAGTTCGGCGATGGACTGCTGTTCCGCGGTGTGGATGCGGCGCCGTGCGCCGTCGTACCAGTACACGCGCAGCAGCCGGCTGTCGGCGAAGATGCTGCGGGCCTTGTCGATCAGCGCGTCGATCAGGCCCTCGGCGTCGAGGTCGAAGGCCCGGCGGTCCTCGGTCCCGGCGACCAGCCGGCCGGCGGCCGCGTACAGATAGCCAGCGTCGACGAAGATCGCGTGGGTCGAGGGTGTCTTGGCCACCTCGGCGAGCATGCGTACCAGCAGCTCGTTCGTGCGGTCGATACGGGCGCCGAGGGCGGCCAGGTCGTCGTTCATCACCACTATTGTCCCGGTGGTCACGGTGCGAACACAACCGGTCCCGGTCGGTTCCGCCATGACCGCTTACCGGTCGGTAGTTAGCTGTTCGAAAAATTTCTTTAGCGTAGGGAATGTTTGTAACACGGAGCGGGTTGCATACGTAGGACACCGGATACACCGGCCGTCACCCAAGTAGTTCTCCTCCAGGAGGATGACCAGACGAAGGGAGAAGCCCATGCGCTTCGAAATCATGCGACTCGACGAGGTCGACGGCACCACCGTGGACACCACCGTCGTGGACGCCGCCTCCGTCAACCGGATCGTGCAGCAGGCCGCCGCCATCGGACAGCGCCTGTGGATCCGCCCGGCCGAGACCTCGGCCTCGTAACACCCGCGGGCATTCGCCACTCAAGCTTTCCGGGGGTGCCGAGCCGGCCGGCTCAGCTCCCCCGGATCACCTGAGTGACCCCGTTGATGATCTGCTGCACGGCGATCGCCGACAGCATCATGCCCGCCAGCCGCGTCACCAGGACGACACCGCCGTCCTTGATGACCCGGATGATCAGCAGCGAGTAGCGCATCACCAGCCAGAGCACGACGTGGATCGCGAGGATCGCGGACCACACCGACACCTGCGTGGAGACGCTGTCGGCCTTCTGCACGGCCAGGATGACGGACACGATCGCACCGGGCCCCGCGAGCAGCGGCATGCCGAGCGGCACGAGCGCCACGTTCACGTCCTTGGTCTGCTTCGGCTCGTCGGTCTTGCCGGTGAGCAGGTCCAGCGCGATCAGCAGGAGCAGCAGTCCGCCCGCGATCATCAGCGCGGGCACGGACACGTGCAGGTAGTTCAGGATCTGATGGCCCAGGAGGCCGAAGACGGCGATGACCCCGCCCGCCACGCAGACGGCCTGGAAGGCCATCCGCTTCTGCACCTTGCCGGGCCGTCCGGCGGTGAGGGCGAGGAAGATCGGGGTGATCCCTGGGGGATCCATGATGACAAAAAGGGTCAGGAACAGAGAGCCGAAGACGGCGATGTCGAACATGGGGGCAGTACAGGCCTTGCGGGAGGAGGAAGTACGGGCGTGAGGTGCTGCGGCGCGTCGGCCCCTGGGGGCCTCAGGCTCCGCCGGTGCCCGGCACGGGGAACGCGCCCGTCGCCCGCCGGGTGATCTCCCCGTACACCTCGGGGTCGGTCGTGTACGCGCCCAGCGTCACGGTCTTGCGGCTGCCGTGGTAGTCCGAGGAGCCCGTGACCAGCAGCCCCAGCTCCTTCGCCAGGCCCCGCAGCCGGTTCCGGGCGTCGAGGTCGTGCTCCGTGTGGTCGACCTCGATGCCGTCGAGCCCGGCGGCGGCCATCTCCGCGATCCGGGACTCCGGCACGGTCCGGCCACGCTTGGCGGCGGCCGGGTGCGCGAACACGCAGACCCCGCCCGCGGCCTTCACCAGCCGGATCGCCTCGAACGGGTCGGTCTCGTGCTTCTCCACGAAGGCCCGCCCGCCGTCGGCCAGCCACTGCTCGGTGAACGCGTCACCCACGGTCGGTACGACGCCCAGCTCGACCAGCGCGGTCGCGACATGCGGGCGTCCGACGGAGCCGCCGGCGGCGATCCGCTCGACCTGCTCCCAGGTGACCGGCACACCCAGCGCGTTCAGCTTGGCGACCATGCCCTGGGCCCGCGGCACCCGGTCGTCCCGGACCAGCTCGCGCTCGGCGAGCAGGGCGGGCTCCTCGGGGTCGAAGAGGTAGGCCAGCAGGTGCATGGAGACGCCGTCGATCCGGCAGGAGAGCTCGGCGCCGGTGACCAGGGTGAGCCCCCCGGGCAGCGCGGCGACCGCCTCGGCGTGTCCGCGGGTGGTGTCGTGGTCGGTCAGCGCGACGACGTCGAGTCCGGCCGCGGCCGCACGCCGTACCAGCTCGGCCGGGGTGTCCGTGCCGTCGGACGCCGTGGAGTGACAGTGCAGATCGATGCGCACGGCGACTCCAGGCGGTGACGGAGAGAAGGGGACACCTAAGGATAGCGGGCTTTTCCAGCCCCGCTGTCACACCTGAAACCGGCCCGCGCCCCCTACCGCGACCCCGCCCCGGGGCACCGCGGCCGCGCGCACGGCACCCCGGCGGCCCCGTGGCCGTCACGGCCGGAGCAGGCGCGGCGACAACGCCCCGCAGGGCACCAGATCGATCTCCGCCCCCGCGTCCCGCAGGTCGGTCAGCACCAGTTCGTCGTACATGAGCAGCCCGGACTGCTCGGGCCACATCACCGCCCACAGCCACATCCCGAGCGCCTCCCCGGCGAAGACGGCCCGGTCGTCGGGGGTGCGGTAGACGTGCCAGAGCGGGGTCGGGCGGCCCGCGGCCAGCACCTTGGCCTGCGGCGGCTTCTCCACGTTCATGTACGACCCCGGGTCCGGGCCGTCGATGCCCGCGTAGTACGCGCCGAGCCCGACGCCCAGCTCCTCGGCGATCAGGATCATCTCGCCGGGGCCGCCCAGCGGCCCGGGGCCCGAGCAGGCCACGGCGGTCGCCCGGCCTCCGCTGCGGTCGTCCCCGGCGTAGGCCACACCCGTGAACAGCCAGCCCACCGGCAGCGGCCACGGCATCCACACCGGCACCTGGGTGCGGTGCACCACGACGTTGAGCGCCTCGACGCTGGGCGGGATCACGGGCTGCAACGGATACACCGTGCCGTGCAGATCGCACTGCCACGCATCGGCGAAGAGGCCGGGAGCCCTGACCCGGCCACCGCACTTCGGGCAACTGGGTTCGCCCCTCATAGGGCTCCACGGTCCTACCCCCGCCCGCCCACGTCAAGGACGATCACCCGTCCGGACGGAAGACCCGACCATACGCCTCGGCGGTCCACCCGGACGCCAGGTAGGTGTGGACTGCATTAGTTAGATGCGCTAACTTACTATGTGTATAACCCAACCATTTCGTGAGGACGGGAGAAGCACATGGATCCCCTAGACGCGGGAGCCGCCGGCATCCTGCGGCAGCCCAAGGCGGTCTGGGCCACGGCCGGCGCCTCCGTCGTCGCCTTCATGGGCATCGGCCTGGTCGACCCGATCCTGCCGTCCATCGCGCGGGGCCTTGACGCCACCCCCAGCCAGGTGTCCCTGCTCTTCACCTCGTACTTCCTGATCACGGCGCTCGCGATGCTGCTGACCGGGTTCGTCTCCAGCCGCATCGGCGGCCGCGGGACCCTGCTGCTCGGCCTCGCCCTGGTGGTCGTCTTCGCGGGCCTGGCCGGCACGTCCGGCTCGGTCGGGCAGCTCGTCGGCTTCCGCGCGGGCTGGGGCCTCGGCAACGCGCTCTTCGTCTCCACCGCCCTCGCGGTCATCGTCGGCGCGGCGGCCGGGGGCAGCGCGGCGGCGATCCTGCTCTACGAGTCCGCGCTGGGCCTCGGCATGGCCTGCGGCCCGCTGCTCGGCGCCGTCCTCGGCGACGTGAGCTGGCGCTACCCCTTCTTCGGCACGGCCACGCTGATGGCGGTCGGCTTCCTGTGCATCACGGCGTTCCTGAAGGAGCAGCCCAGGCCCGCCCGGAAGACCTCGGTGCTGGACCCCCTCCGGGCCCTCGGCCACGGCGGCCTCGCCTCGGCGGCCGTCTCGGCGTTCTTCTACAACTACACGTTCTTCACGGTGCTGGCCTTCACGCCGTTCGTGCTGGACATGACGCCGTACCGCTCGGGCGCGGTGTTCTTCGCCTGGGGCCTGCTGCTCGCCGTCTTCTCGGTGATCGTGGCCCCGCGCATGCAGCGGCGGTTCGGCTCCCTGAAGGTGCTCGGCGGCTCGCTGGTGCTGCTCGCCGCGGACGTGCTCGTGCTCGGCTACGGCGGCCACACCGCGGCCATCGTCTGCACCATCCTGTCCGGCGCCTTCATCGGCGTGAACAACACCGTCTACACCGAGCTGGCGCTCGGCGTGTCGGACGCCCCGCGCCCGGTGGCCAGCGCGGGCTACAACTTCGTCCGCTGGTTCGCCGCCGCCGCGGCCCCCTACTTCGCGCCCAAGATCGAGGAGTGGACCGACGTCCACATCCCGTTCGTGGTCGCGGCGGTCACCGCGGTGCTGGGCGCGCTCGTGGTCGCCGTGCGGCGCCGGTCCCTGGTGGAGGAGGCCCGGGCGGCGGCGCCGGGGCACGCGACCGAGGACGGCGTCACCGTCTTCGCCAACTGACCGGTTTCGGCCTTGTGTTGGTGAGATCGGTCACGCGGGCGTCAGCCCAGCGGGACCGATCCGCGGGTGGGGTCCCTCAGGTCCGTCCCGTGGGACAACCAGCGCTCCTGGAGGGCCTGGGCGCCGTGCACCCGCTTCCAGGCGGCCTCGTTCGGGGTCATCGGCAGCAGCGGCAGGAACCGTACGGGGTCCATCGGGGCGTCCAGCTCCAGGTCTTCCACGAGCCCGCCGGACTCGCCCACCAGCACCGAGGTGAAGGGAGCGCCGGGCCACAGCGGACCGCCCACGTCCAGGGAGGCGCCGGGGGCCACCACGAGGCCCTCCACCTGCGGGGACGCGGCGAGGACGGCGAGCGGGCGGAGCACCTTGTCGGTGTCGGCCAGGC
Source organism: Streptomyces sp. NPDC013455 (assembly GCF_040632975.1). Taxonomy (NCBI): domain Bacteria; kingdom Bacillati; phylum Actinomycetota; class Actinomycetes; order Kitasatosporales; family Streptomycetaceae; genus Streptomyces; species Streptomyces sp. NPDC013455. Next base: position 94,026 of record NZ_JBEYCX010000022.1, read on the forward strand.
CCGCGCGGACCGACAGGACCAGCTCGGCGCGAGGGCCCTCGACGGGGTCGGCGAGCATCGCCGTGGGGTCGGTCATCGGGTGCCGGGACATACCGAGGGTGGCGTACCGGAGGACGTCCTCCTCGCGGAACCTGAGCACCTCGATGCGGTCCGTGCCGAGGAAGGTGACCGCGGCACGGGCGTCCGGTTCGCCCAGGGCGGTGTTCAACCGTGCCTCGACCAGAGGAAGAACATCAACCATGCGGTGAGCATAGAACTCGTCAGCGGCGGGCAAAGCGGCACCTTGACACAGCGCGTGGCTGCTACGCTGAGCCGGTGGTTCGGGACAGCACGCAGAAGCGTCGCTATCGAGTCCCGACGCCGACGAGACTCCCTTACGAGGGACCGGCCGGAGGAGGTGGGGCTGTCATGGATCGAAGTCGACCGTGCAGTACCACTCGCTCTTCCGGCTGCTGATGTAGTCACCGGCTGGCCGTCGCCTTCCCTTTCGCGTCGTCTTCTCGGAAGAGCACCTCGTTTCGCCTTGCCTGATCTGTCTGACCTGAATCAGTTCTGCATCAGTAGCGAAGTCGCCACCGCGACGGTGCGGTGCTCCCCGCTTTGTGGACGGGCCAAACATCCTTCCCCTGCCTGACGGGCCGGGAGGCCCCTGGAGGACGTCCCCATTCCGGGTAGTTCCACCCGTTGTCCGCGCGTGCTCTCGCTGCCCGCCCGCGAAGGAGCCTGCCCATGTCGATGATCCGCGACCTGCGCGCCGTGGTCCGCCCGTCGTCCCGTGTCTCGCTGCGCAAGGACACCGGCGTCGCGTACGACACCACGCGCGCGCCCGGCAGCCCCTCGGCCGTCGTGGACTGCGCCGTCTACCGCGACGGCGCCCGGGTGGCGAGCGACAAGCCGCTGAGCCCGCACGAGGCGATGCGGCTGGTACGCCGTGACGGCGGCTTCGTGTGGATCGGCCTGCACGAGCCGACCGAGGCCGAATTCGCGGGCATCGCCGGTGAGTTCGGGCTGCACCCGCTGGCCGTCGAGGACGCGGTGCAGGCCCACCAGCGGCCCAAGCTGGAGCGGTACGACGACTCGCTGTTCACCGTCTTCAAGACCATCCACTACGTCGAGCACGACCGGCTCACCGCCACCAGCGAGGTCGTCGAGACCGGCGAGGTCATGTGCTTCACCGGCCGGGACTTCTTCATCACGGTCCGGCACGGCGGCCAGGGCTCGCTCCGGGCGCTGCGGCACCGGCTCCAGGACGACCCGGAGCTGCTGGCCAAGGGCCCCTCGGCCGTGCTGCACGCCATCGCCGACCATGTCGTGGACGGCTACATCGCGGTCGCCGACGCGGTGCAGGTCGACATCGACGAGGTGGAGACCGAGGTCTTCTCACCCGGCCGCAGGGGTGGCGTGTCGCGCGGTGTCGACTCGGCACGGATCTACCAACTCAAGCGCGAGGTGCTGGAGTTCAAGCGGGCGGTGGCTCCTCTGCTGCGGCCCATGCAGCTGCTGAGCGAGCGGCCGATGCGGCTGATCGACCCCGACATCCAGAAGTACTTCCGGGACGTCGCCGACCACCTCGCCCGGGTCCAGGAGCAGGTGCTGGGCTTCGACGAGCTCCTCAACTCCATCCTCCAGGCCAACCTCGCCCAGGCCTCCGTGGCGCAGAACGAGGACATGCGCAAGATCACGTCCTGGGCCGCGATCATCGCCGTGCCGACGATGGTGTGCGGGGTGTACGGGATGAACTTCGACTACATGCCGGAGACGCACTGGCGGTTCGGCTACCCGGTGATCATGGCCGTCACCGGGGTGATCTGCCTGGGCATCCACCGCACGCTGAAGCGCAACGGCTGGCTGTGAGCGCTCCGGCCCGGCCTGGATAGGCTGGGGCGCATGACAAGCGAGCTGCTCGACCGGGCCCTCATCGAGGAGGCCTCGAAGAAGTCCGGCCTGATCTGGGTCCGCGGCGCCGGCGCGCCGGCCGCGCGTGCGCTGTGGCACGTGTGGCACGAGGGCGCGGTGTGCGTGGTCGGCGACGGCCCCGGTGAGCAACCGCTGGAGGGGCTGGCCGACGGCGGCTCCGCCGAGGTGAGCGTGCGCAGCAAGGACAAGGGCGGCCGGCTGGTGACGTTCCCGGTGACCGTGTCCCAGCTGGCGTCCGGGTCGCAGGAGTGGCAGGCGGCCGTCGCCGAGCTGAAGGGCAAGCGGCTGAACGCGCCCGACGGCGAGGAGATGCCGGCCCGCTGGGCCCGCGAGTGCCGGGTGCTCCGCCTGGTGCCGACGGGGGCGGTGACACCGGTGCCGGCCGGCAACCTGGCCGAGACCCCCGTCCCCACCCCGGCCACGACCCGCAGACCGGCACCGGCGGGCCTGCCGAAACTGCTCCTCAAGCGCCGCAAGCGGCACTGAGGGGGCGCGGGGCCGTTCCGGACCGAGCCGAGCCCGGCACCGCCGGGGCGCGCGGCGAGGGCTGAGCGCCGTCGCGGCGGGGATGTGGTGGCACCGGCGTCTTCCCCGGACCGGCGGCGTCGCCCGGACGCGCGGGGCGGCGCTGACGGCCGGCCCGGCGGTGGCGGAGCCCCGCGGGGCCGGCGCTCATGATGTCGGCAGCTGTTTGCCGTAGTCCACCGTTTCCGACGCGGGCGGTTCCGTCACGGTGAAGTTCTCGCCCCAGTCGGAGAAGCGGAGCGTCCCCGCGTGGCCGGCGCGTACCAGCCGGAGGGGGTAGGGCGTGCCCTGGAGGGAGACGTCCAGCGTGCCGCCGGAGCCCTTGTCGCCGGTGATGCGGATCGTGCGGGTACCCGACCCGTCGGTGTGGTGGCCGTCCGCGGCCAGCGTGCCGTGCAGCGTCAGCAGACCGTCGAGGAGGACGTCCTTGTCCGTGAACCCGCTGAACTTCTTGTACGCGGGGTCCCCCTGCGGCACCTTCACGTACTTGCCGTCCAGCTTGCCCGTGGCGCCGTCGCTGCCGTCGGTGTGGTCCCAGAAGTCCGCGTCGGCCTTGAGATACAGCTCCTGCCCCACCCGCAGCAGCCTGAAGGTCGCCCCCTGCGAGGTCACCGACCCGGTCCCGCCGTCGTCCTTCAGCCGCATGTCCAGGGTGTACGTACGGCCGCTGGTGACCACGGTCCCGGACAGCCGTACGGTGGGGGCCGCGTCCGCCGCGGCCCGTGTCTTCGCCTGGATCCGGGCGGGGGGCAGCTTGCCCACGCCGTTGGTGCCCGCGTCCGGATCTTCGTCGCCGCCGCACCCCGTCAGCGCCGCCAGCCCGGTCACGGCCAGTGCGCACAGCGCGGTCATCCGCGTGGCCCGGCGGGTTCGGCCCTGGGCGATCGCAGTCACAGGTGCAGCTGCCTTTCTGACGGTTCCTGAGCGGCGTACCGCAGCGTACCGGTGCCCGGTCCGCCCCACGGAGCCAGTCCGTCCGGACCGCTCACCAGGGCGTATCCGATCAGGACCGGCTAGCCTGAAGCGCACCTGCGCGGGCATGTCCGAGCAACTCACACGATCCCCACGCAAAGGAAGCACAGCCATGGCAGCCGGTGCCCCCCGGATCTTCGTCTCGCACCTGGCCGGGGTCCCCGTCTTCGATCCGGCCGGCGACCAGGTGGGCCGCGTCCGCGATCTGGTCGTCATGCTGCGCGTCGGGCGGCGCCCCCCGCGCGTGCTCGGCCTGGTGGTCGAGCTGTCCACCCGCCGCCGTATCTTCCTGCCCATGACCCGGGTGACCGGTATCGAATCGGGCCAGGTCATCACCACCGGCGTGGTGAACGTCCGCCGCTTCGAACAGCGGCCCACCGAGCGGCTGGTCTTCGGTGAGCTGCTGGACCGGCGGGTGACGCTGGTGGAGACCGGCGAGGAGGTCACCGTCCTCGACGTCTCGGTGCAGCAGCTGCCCGCCCGCCGCGACTGGGAGGTCGACCGCGTCTTCGTCCGCAAGGGCCGCAGAGGGGGCGCCTTCCGGCGGGCCAAGGGCGAGACGCTGACCGCCGAGTGGTCGGCCGTCACCGGGTTCTCCCTGGAGGAGCACGGGCAGGGTGCGGAGAGCCTGCTCGCCACCTTCGAGCAGCTGCGCCCCGCCGACCTCGCCAACGTCCTGCACCACCTCTCCCCCAAGCGGCGCGCCGAGGTCGCCGCCGCCCTGGACGACGACCGGCTCGCCGACGTACTGGAGGAGCTGCCGGAGGACGACCAGATCGAGATCCTCGGCAAGCTGAAGGAGGAGCGCGCGGCGGACGTGCTGGAGGCGATGGACCCGGACGACGCGGCCGACCTGCTCTCCGAGCTGCCCGAGCAGGACAAGGAGCGGCTGCTGAGCCTGATGCAGCCCGCCGACGCGGCCGAGATGCGCCGCCTGATGTCGTACGAGGAGCACACGGCCGGCGGTCTGATGACCACCGAACCGATCGTGCTGCGGCCCGACGCCACCGTCGCCGACGCACTCGCCCGGGTCCGCAACCCGGACCTCTCACCCGCCCTCGCCGCCCAGGTCTACGTCTGCCGCCCGCCCGACGAGACCCCGACCGGCAAGTACCTGGGCACGGTCCACTTCCAGCGGCTGCTGCGCGACCCTCCGTACACCCTGGTCAGCTCACTGGTGGACGACGATCTCCAGCCCCTGGCGCCGGACGCCGCCCTGCCCGTCATCGCCGGGTTCTTCGCCACGTACGACATGGTGGCGGCGCCCGTGGTGGACGAGTCCGGGTCGCTGCTCGGCGCGGTGACCGTGGACGACGTACTGGACCACATGCTGCCCGAGGACTGGCGGGAGACGGAATTCCACCTGGACGAAGGAGAGGAGGCGCCCACGCATGGCTCCTGAGCGCGAGACCGCGACCCGCGAGCGTCATCCGGCGGGCGCCACGGCCGCCACCCGGCCCCGGGCGCTCCGGCTGGACCAGCCGCGCCCGCCGCGCCGCCGGTTCCTGCCCGAGTGGGACCCGGAGGCCTTCGGCCGGCTGTCGGAGAAGATCGCCCGGTTCCTGGGCACCGGGCGCTTCATCGTCTGGATGACGGTCGTCATCATCCTGTGGGTGGTCTGGAACGTGGCCGCACCGGTGGGGCTGCGCTTCGACCAGTACCCGTTCATCTTCCTGACCCTGATGCTGTCCCTCCAGGCGTCCTACGCGGCTCCGCTGATCCTGCTCGCGCAGAACAGGCAGGACGACCGGGACCGGGTCAACCTGGAGCAGGACCGCAAGCAGAACGAGCGGTCCATCGCCGACACCGAGTACCTCACCCGGGAGGTCGCCGCGCTGCGCATGGGTCTCGGTGAGGTCGCCACCCGCGACTGGATCCGCTCCGAGCTCCAGGACCTGGTGAAGGAGCTGGAGGAGCTGCGCCGGCACGACGGTCACGCGGGCCAGGTCGTATTCCCGGCGGAACGGGCGGAACGCCCGCAGCAACGTGACACAGACGACCGCTGAGGGGCATCCCGGAGGCCCCTCGGCGCGCCGTACCATCGTCCTTATGGCTACGGAAGACGCGGTGCGCGAGGCACTGGCGACGGTGAACGACCCCGAGATCAACCGCCCCATCACCGAACTGGGGATGGTCAAGTCGGTGGAGATCGGTGCGGACGGGGCGGTCGCGGTCACCGTGTACCTGACGGTGTCCGGCTGCCCGATGCGCGACACCATCACGCAGCGCGTCACCGAGGCGGTCTCGCGGGTCGAGGGCGTCAGCCGCGTCGACGTCACGCTGGACGTGATGAGCGACGAGCAGCGCAAGGAGCTGGCGGCGGCCCTGCGCGGCGGCCAGGCCGAGCGCGAGGTGCCCTTCGCCAAGCCGGGCAGCCTCACCCGGGTCTACGCGGTCGCCTCCGGCAAGGGCGGTGTCGGCAAGTCCTCGGTGACGGTGAACCTGGCGGCGGCGATGGCCGCCGACGGCCTGAAGGTCGGTGTCGTGGACGCCGACATCTACGGGCACAGCGTGCCCCGCATGCTGGGCGCCGACGGCCGCCCCACCCAGGTCGAGAACATGATCATGCCGCCGTCGGCGAACGGCGTGAAGGTCATCTCGATCGGGATGTTCACCCCGGGCAACGCCCCGGTCGTCTGGCGCGGCCCGATGCTCCACCGCGCGCTCCAGCAGTTCCTCGCCGACGTCTACTGGGGTGACCTCGACGTCCTGCTCCTGGACCTCCCGCCCGGCACCGGCGACATCGCGATCTCCGTGGCCCAGCTGGTCCCGAACGCCGAGATCCTGGTCGTGACGACCCCGCAGCAGGCGGCGGCCGAGGTGGCCGAGCGGGCGGGCTCGATCGCCGTGCAGACGCACCAGAAGATCGTCGGCGTGGTCGAGAACATGTCCGGCCTGCCCTGCCCGCACTGCGGCGAGATGGTCGACGTCTTCGGCACGGGCGGCGGCCAGACGGTCGCCGACGGCCTCACCCGTACCACGGGTACGACGGTCCCGGTCCTCGGCAGCATCCCGATCGACGTCCGCCTGCGCGAGGGCGGCGACGAGGGCAAGCCGGTGGTCCTGTCCGACCCGGACTCCCCGGCGGGCTCGGCCCTGCGCGCGATCGCGGGCAAGCTGGGCGGCCGGCAGCGGGGTCTGTCGGGGCTGTCGCTCGGGATCACGCCGAGGAACAAGTTCTAGAGCTGCCCGCACACCACGACGAAGGGGGCGCCGTCTTCGCGGACGGCGCCCCCTTCGTCGTACACCCTTGCGAACGGCCGGGTGGTCCGCTCGCTACGCGTAGTCGGCGATGTCCTTGATCGCCGCGAAGCCCAGGCCGTACGCGCTCATCCCCCGGCCGTACGCGCCCAGGTGCACGCCCGCCTCCGTCGAACCGGCCAGTACCCAGCCGTACTCGGACTCCCGGTAGTGGAACGAGGCGGCGACCCCGTCCACCGGGAGCGAGAGTCTGGACCACTCGGGGCCGTCGAGATCGTCGGCCAGGGCCCAGGCGGTCTCGGTCTGCTGGTCCAGCCAGTCGTCCCGCAGGCTGTGGTCCATCTGCCCCGGCCAGGTGAAGGACAGCAGCCCCACGCCGGCCAGCCAGGCCGCCGAGGACACCGAGGTCGCCTCCAGCAGGCCGGTGCCGTCGGCGCTGCGCCGGGACGGCTGCGCGGCGACGGTCACCACCACCGCGAACTTCTCCCGCGGCTCACCGGCGGACGCGGACTCGCCGCGCACCGAGGGCTCGTCACCGTGCCCGATCGAACCGTGCTCGACGGCGCCGTCGGCCGCCGTGCCGACCTGCATCAGCCAGCGCGGCCCCGTGAACGCCTCGTCGAGCCCGTACCACGGGAACGCCGCCCGCAGGTAACCGTCGACCGTACGCCGGGCGGAGGGGAGCTGCTGTCCGCCCTCCGCGGCCGGCGCCTGCGCGCCCACCCGACTCGTCGTCTCCATCTGCCCGGACGCCTCCTCGCTCTCGTCGGACCGGGGTCGCCCGCCCCCCTTCGGGCGTACGCGTCCGGTCCGCACAACAACTCGGCAGCATATCCACACCGCTGAGAGCAGCAGGGCAGGCGCTGGATGCGTGGGTCGCGCAAACGGCCTGTTCAAGCCGTGCGCGACGGGTGTGCGCTATGAAACGCGTCACGTGCGCGGCGTACGCCCGCCTGCGCGTGTCGGGACGCGTCGGCGGCGGGGTGCCGCTCCGCTTCGGCGGGCAGCGGCTTCGCTCAGGTGGCGTCCGCGTCGAAGGGCGGGCGCTCGTCGTCGCCAGGCGCCTCGGGCTTCTTGGTCATGTCGACGCGGCCGCCGGAGGACGCCGGGGAGGACGTCCCGGTGTCCCGTCCGTGCACCGCGTCCGTGACCTCGGCCATCTCCTTCTTCAGGTCGAAGCCGTTGCGGATCTCCTTCAGCCCCAGGTCGTCGTTGTCCAGCTGCTTGCGGAGGAACGTCTTGGGGTTGAGGTCCTCGAACTCGAAGTCCTTGAATTCCGGGCCGAGTTCACTGCGGATGTCCTGCTTGGCACTCTCCGAGAACTCGCGGATCTTCCGGACCGTGCGCATCACGTCCTGGATGACCTTCGGGAGCTTGTCCGGACCGAAGACGAGCACGGCGAGCACGATGATCGTCACCAGCTCCAGTGGTCCTATGTCATTGAACACCTGACGCTCCTTGCGATGTCCTCGGTCGCTCAACGGTACCCGGCGTTCCTGTCCGACCGGTACCGTCCCGAGGTGAGACTTCTGTCAGTTCTGCTCCGACGCTCCCAGCACGAGTGAGACCTCCCGCTCGGCGCCCCCGCGTTCGACCGTCAGCCGCAGCCGGTCCCCGGGGCGGTGGGCGCGGATCTTGACGATCAGTTCCTCACCTGTGTGGACGCGCTCCCCGCCGACCTCGGTGATGACGTCGCCCGCCTGGAGGCCGGCCCGCTCGCCGGGCCCGCCCCGGACGACGGCCGGGCCGCCGCCCGCGCTCTTGCTGTCGATCCGGGCGCCGTCACCGGCGTAGCCCATGTCGAGAGTGACGCCGATCACGGGATGCCTGGCCTGGCCGGTGTCGATCAGTTCCTCGGCGACGCGCTTGGCCTGGTTGACCGGGATGGCGAAACCGAGGCCGATGGAGCCGGCCTGGCCGCCCTCGGACTCCGAGCCGCTGCCGGCGGAGCGTATCGCCGAGTTGATGCCGATGACCTGGGCCCGGGAGTCGAGCAGCGGGCCGCCGGAGTTGCCCGGGTTGATCGGGGCGTCCGTCTGCAGCGCGTCGACGTAGCTGACGTCGCTTCCGTCGCTCTTCTCCCCGCCGGCCGTGATGGGCCGCTCCTTGGCGCTGATGATGCCGGAGGTGACCGTGTTGGCGAGGTCGAAGGGGGCACCGATGGCGACCACCGGGTCACCGACCTTGACGTCGTCGGAGTTGCCGAGGGGCAGCGGGGTCAGTCCGTGCACCCCGCGCACCCGGACGACGGCCAGGTCGTAGCCGCTGTCCCGGCCGACGACCCTGGCCTTGACGGTGTCACCGCTGCTGAACGTCACGGATATCTCGCCGTCCGGCCCGGCGGGTTCCACCACGTGGTTGTTGGTGAGGATGTGCCCCTGGTCGTCGAGCACGAAGCCGGTGCCGGTGCCCGCCTGGTCGGCCCCGCGGACGTGCAGCGTGACCACGCTGGGCAGGGCGCGGGCGGCGATCCCGGCCACGCTGTCCGGTGCCCGGCCGGCCGGCACGCTCCCGGCCTGCGGCAGCCGTACGCCGTCCCCCAGGCCCTCGCGCTCGACGTAGGCGCCGACGGCTCCGCCGACGCCCCCGGAGACGAGCGCCACGACCAGGGTCCACAGGAGGACGAGGCGTGTCGCCCGCCGCTTGCGCTGCCGGTCCGTCAGCACCTTGGCCCCCGTCTGCTGCAACGGCCCCCTGGCCGGGGCCTGTTGCCCGGCCGATCCGGCGGCCCAGGGGTCGTAGCGGCCCCAGAGGTCGGCAGCGGGTGGCACGGAGGCGGCGGCCTCGGGGGCGAGCGGCTCCGCGGCCGCCGCCGTTCCCACGGAGACGGGCTGCGCGGAGACGGGCTGCGCGGAGACGGGCTGCGCGGGTGCCGGGGGGCCGGCAGTGACGGGCTGCGCGGGCACAGGAGAGACGGGCTGCGCGGGTGCCGCCGACCCGGCGGGGATCGGCTGGGCGGGTACCTGCGCGGGGGCCGCGGGCGCCGGCACGGGAGCCACGGACGGTGCCGATGCCGGAGCCGTAGCCGGGTCCGGGGCCAGGGCCGGGTCCGGGGCCAGGGACGGATCCGGGGCCGGAGACATCAGGGGGGCGGCCGGGGCGGGAGCCGTGGGTGCGGGGGCCGCCGTTCCGTGCGCGGGGGCCGCCGCCGGGTGCTGTACCGGCGGTGCCGGAGCCCACGGGCCGGGTTCGCCGTACGGCGGGGTGCTGTACGGGTCGGGGTCGTGCAGTGGCTTCGGCCGGCCGGCGGGCGCCGTCCAGGCGGTGCCCCCGGCCGCTACAGCCTCCCCGACTGCTACGGCCTCCCCGGCCGCGGTGTCGGCCGGCGGGACCGGGGCCGGCCTGGCCAGCTCGAAGTCACCGTCGGCGGCGGACGGGGCCCGGTGCCCGGGCTCGGGCGCACCGCTCCCCGGCTCAGGCGTGGCACGGTCCCCCGGCTCGGGCGCGGGGGCGGCCGGGGTCCGCCCGGCTCCCGTCCCCGCCTCGGCCTGCGCTCCCGTCACGTCCCCGGTCCGGTCGGCCGGTGTCGGCCCCGCCGTCCCCTCCGGCCCCTCCACCGGTGGGACACGGTTCCCCTCGTTCATGCTCTCCCCACGGCCCGGCCGTGGCCGCGCGCTGTCGCGGCCACGGAATGTCTACGCGCCCGGGTCATCACCGCCGGGCGCGGCCTCACAGGATTCAACCAGGTTCGCCGTGGTGCGGTCGCCGGTCGGACCGGACAGGCGTGGGGTGCGGTCGCCGGTCAGGGCGACAGGTGGGGGGCGGGGGTGGTGTCGGGGACAGGGTCGGGCAGCAGGCCGGAACCGATGACGGCGGGGGGCGTGACCAGGCGCGGGGCCGCGATGGTCTCGTCGAGCGGGCGTATCAGCGGGGAAAGGGCGGCCGCACCGGCCATCACCGGCGCGGTCAGGCCGCGTACCGCGTCGGACTGCGGCTGCCCGGTGAGCCCCTGCCCCGCCTGTCCGGCCTGCCCCGCCTGTCCGGTCTGCCCGGCGGAGGGCACTCCGGGCAGCAGCGGGGCGGAGAGCGTGGTCGGGGCCGCGGGGACGGGGCCGAGCATCGCGCCGCCCTGCGCGAGCAGTGGCCCCACCGGGCGGCGGCGCTGGCTGTCCGGCGTGGTCGCGCCCCCTCCGCCGGTGGTGCCCGCGGAGCGCGCCGGGGTCACGTTGCTGCCGGTGCCGGAGCCGCCACGGGCCTCCGCGGTCAGGTCGGGGACGACGGTCGTCACGCCGCCGAGGGCGACCGCGGCCAGCGACACCGCCCCGGCGGCGACGACCGCGAAGCGCCGCCCGCGCGAGGCGGAGCGGCCGTCGTCGGGGCGGCCGACGGGATGGATGCGGAAACCCCGGTCCGCGGGCCCTGCGGCGCGGTCGGCCCGCGCGGGGCCGTAGTCCTGCGGACGGGCGGGGACGTAGCCGAACGCGAAGCGCTCGGCCCGCCTCACGCCGAACGGGCCGGCGGGCCCGGTGGTCCCGGTGGCGGGGTCGCCGCCGAGGATTCCGCCCCCGGGCGACGGCGTGCCGCCGCCGTTCGGGTCACCTCCTGCGGGAAGCCCCTGGAGGCGGGCCAGGAAGCTCGCCGAGGGCGGCGGCGGGGCCGCCTCGGCGAACACGTTCTTCAGCGCGCGCTGGGCGTCCGCCTCCGCCTTGCACCGGGCGCAGGTGGCCAGGTGCGCGAGGACCCGCTCTCGCGTGTCATGACCGAGCTCCCCGTCCACCAGGGCGGAGAGCCGGTCTCCCAGGTGCTGCTCTGCGAGGTGTCGTTCCTCGGCAGGTTTCGGTCGGGATCCGTTCACGCGGTCGCGCCCCCTCCCCCCAGAGCGGGGACCCGGGCCAGGAAGGAGCGCCGCTCGGCGGCGCGGGCCTCCGGGGACCGGTGGGCGAGGGCCTTGCGGAGCTGCGACCGGCCGCGGTGGATGCGGGAGCGGACCGTGCCGAGCTTCACGCCGAGGGTGGCGGCGATCTCCTCGTAGGAGAGTCCCTCGATGTCGCACAGGACGACGGCGGCGCGGAACTCCGGCGCCAGGGTGTCGAGGGCCTGCTGGACGTCGGCGTCGAAGTGGGCGTCGTTGAAGAGCTGCTGCGGGGTGGGCTCGCGGCTGGCCAGGCGCTCGGCCGCGTCGTCGCCGAGGGCGTCGAAGCGGATGCGCTGCTTGCGCCGCACCATGTCCAGGAAGAGGTTGGTGGTGATGCGGTGCAGCCAGCCCTCGAAGGTGCCCGGCGAGTACGTCGACAGGGAGCGGAAGACACGGACGAAGACCTCCTGCGTGAGGTCCTCGGCGTCGTGCTGGTTGCCCGTCAGGCGGTAGGCGAGGCGGTAGACCCGGCCGCTGTGCATGCTGACGATCTCGTCCCACGTGGGCGGAGTCCACGCCTGCCCGTCCGCGTCGGTGGCGAAGGTCGCGGTCTGGGTCTCGCCTGCGGCGAGACCGGCGGCGTGGCTGTCAGCTGCGGTGTCGGTCACGGATTTCGGCCTGCCCGCCGACCCGAGGAAGCGCCGCAGCACTCCACCCCGATCCCCGGGCGCAGCCGCACCTCCCCTGTCGGCTCTGGTGGTGTCCAGTGGAGCCCCTACCATAGCCACCTCGCCCGTTAGCTCCGGATAAGCGGTTTTACGAGAATTTGATGCCTGCTGATACGGCTCATACTGCTGCGTCAGCAGTTGCTCGGCGTCCTGCTCCACCTCGTGCCCCCCGTCGCCTCCCGGCCCACCGGCTCATCCTTCTAAACGCCCGGTCCCATCTGCGGGTTCCCGCCGCCAACGGATACAGTCACGCCGAGGCAACCGCGGGGACAGGAGAGGGTCATTACCGGCAACCGGCAGACGAGCTGGGCGTTCGCCGACGCCTTTGTCGCCGAGGACGAAGCGCTGCTCTGGGCCCGCGACCGGGCCCGCGAGGCGGGGCTGCGCTCGGTGTCGCCCAGCACGGGCGCCGCGCTGCGACTGCTCGCCGCCTCCGTGGACGCGAAGGCGGTCGCGGAGATCGGCACGGGCTGCGGGGTGTCCGGCATCCATCTCCTGCACGGAATGCGGCCGGACGGGGTGCTCACCACGGTGGACACGGAGCCGGACCACCAGCAGTTCGCCCGGCAGGCCTTCCGCGTCTGCGGCTTCGCCAGCAACCGGGCCCGTTTCATCCCCGGCAGCGCCCTGGAGGTGCTGCCGCGTCTCGCGGACACCGGCTACGACCTGGTCTTCTGTGACGGGGACCGGCTGGAGTACCCGGACTACCTCGCCGAATCGTTGCGTCTGCTGCGGCCCGGCGGCCTGGTGGTCTTCGAGGGCGTCTTCGCGGGCGGCCGCACCGTCGACTCGGGCCCGCAGCCGACCGAGGTGCTGCGGCTGCGCGAGCTGCTGCGCACCGTGCGGGAGAGCCAGGATCTTGTGCCGTCGCTGCTGCCGGTGGGCGACGGACTGCTGTGCGCCGTCAAGCGGTGACGCGGTGACGTGGTGGGAAGCCGGTGCCCGCGCCGCCGCCGGTGGGCGACGGGCCGCCGGGTGCCGGCAAGCGGTGACGCCGGCCTCGCGGGCCCCGGCACGCGACTGCCCCGGCACCGCGTACGGTGCCGGGGCAGTCGGTAAGGACAGGATTGCTGGGACGTCAGACGACGACCTTCTTGAGGGCGTCGCCAAGCGCCTCGGCCTCGTCAGGGGTCAGCTCGACGACGAGCCGACCGCCGCCTTCGAGCGGAACGCGCATGACGATGCCCCGCCCCTCCTTGGTCACCTCGAGCGGGCCATCGCCCGTCCGCGGCTTCATGGCCGCCATGCTCGTTCCCCTTCCTGAAACCAGCTCATCGTCTGCCGACCGCCCCACGAGGGCATCCGCCATCCGGAACGGACACGCGACACCGGCATCGAACACATTGCTTCCCAGCCATTATCCCGCATCGCAGGACCCGATGACCAACATCGGTCGGCATCGCTTGGGCAACGCGCGCGAGCAAAACCACCCAATTCGGCGATGTGGCTGCGATACTGCGCCACCGCACGGACATCCACCGGCCGGCCCCTCTCCGGATTTGTTAGACGCAGGTCACACGTCCGGTCCGGCCCCCGGGCGGCGATGTCCGCCATGCTGTCCTCACAGAACGACGTACTGAGCGGTACGTCACCAGCCGCGCGACCGGAGGGGATACGCCATGGCCGACACCGTGCTCTACGAGGTGAGCGACGGACTCGCGACGATCACGCTGAACCGCCCGGAGGCGATGAACGCGCTGAACATCGCGACCAAGGTCGCCCTCCGGGAGGCGGCGGAATCAGCGGCCGGCGACTCGGCCGTACGGGCGATCCTGCTGACCGCCGCCGGGGACCGGGCGTTCTGCGTGGGGCAGGACCTCAAGGAACACATCGGGCTGCTGGCCGGCGACCGGGCGAACGGGTCCGGGCAGACCATGAGCACGGTCAGGGAGCACTACAACCCCATCGTGCGGGCCCTGACCGGTGCACCGAAGCCGGTGGTCGCGGCGGTGAACGGCGTCGCGGCCGGGGCCGGGTTCGGCTTCGCGCTCGCCGCGGACCACCGCGTCGTGGCCGACACCGCCTCCTTCAACACGTCCTTCGCGGGCGTGGCCCTGACCGCCGACTCCGGCATCTCCTGGACCCTCCCCCGGGTCATCGGCCCGAGCCGCGCCGCCGACCTGCTGCTGTTCCCGCGCAGCATCAGCGCCCAGGACGCGCTGGAGCTGGGCATCGCCAACCGGCTCGTCCCCTCCGCCGAGCTGCGCGCCGAGGCGGAGAAGGTGGCCCGGGCGCTGGCCGAGGGGCCGACGGTGGCGTACGCGGCGATCAAGGAGGCGGTGGCCTACGGGCTGACGCACTCGCTCGCACAGACGCTGGAGAAGGAGGACGAGCTGCAGACCCGGGCGGGCTCGTCGGAGGACCACGCCATCGCCGTCCAGGCGTTCGTGAACAAGGAGAAGCCGAAGTACCTGGGGCGGTAGCTCCGCGGGGAAGCCGCGGGTGCGCCGTGGCCGCTCGCGCGGCTTCCTCTCGCCCGGTCACCCGGCGCTTCGGGCCACGCACGCCTCCAAGTGGTCGTCGACCAGCCCGCAGGCCTGCATCAGCGCGTACGCCGTCGTCGGGCCGACGAACCTCAGGCCGCGTTTCTTCAGGGCCTTCGACAGGGCCGTCGACTCGGGGGTGACCGCGGGGACGTCGGCCAGGCTCCTGGGGACCGTGCGGGTCGCCGGGTCGGGCGCGTGGGACCAGATCAGCGCGTCCAGGTCGCCCTCGGCCCAGTCGGCGAGCACGCGCGCGTTGGCCAGCGTGGCGTCGATCTTGGCCCGGTTGCGGATGATGCCCGGGTCGGTCAGCAGGCGGTCGCGGTCGTCGTCGGTGAACGCGGCGACCTTCTCGATGCGGAAGCCGGCGAAGGCCGCCCGGAAGCCGGGGCGCCGGCGCAGGATGGTGATCCAGGACAGGCCCGACTGGAAGGCCTCCAGGCTGAGCCGCTCGAAGAGGGCGTCGTCGCCGTGGACGGGGCGGCCCCACTCCTCGTCGTGGTACGCCACGTAGTCGTCGGTGGACAGGGCCCACGGGCAGCGCAGGGCGCCGTCCGGACCCGCCAGGGCGGCACCGGTGGTCATCGCTGCTCCTCCCGGTCCTCGTCCTTGGCCGGCCGCACGTGCGCGGCGGCGGCCCGGGCGCCGGCCAGCGCGGACTCCAGGTCGGCGATCCGGGCGTCGCGCTCGGCCAGTTCGGCGGCGAGCCTGCCGAGCGCGTCGTCGACGTCGGCCATCCGGTAGCCGCGCGGGGCGACCGGGAAGCGCAGGCCCTCCACGTCCGCGCGGTCCACCGGGCGGTCCGCGGGCAGCGGGTCCCGCAGCTGCTCCGGCGTCACCTCGGGGAGCGGGCCGCTCTCCCCGCCGCCCACCACGGCCAGGGTCACCGCGGCGACCACGACGGCCAGCGCGACGACCAGGAACAAGAACATCACCATCGCCGGGTGTCCCCACGCTCGTACCGGACGCTGTGCCGGAAGCTGAATCTGTCAGGGTCCGATCGTGCCATGCGCGCCCGGCGGTTAGGGTCACAGACGGCTGTACTGCGGGACGGATGAGGAGAGGTCACAGCGGATGCTCAGGCTGGGCAGGCGGGAATTCGGACCGCACGAGCCGGTGATCATGGCGATCGTGAACCGGACACCGGATTCCTTCTACGACCGAGGCGCCACGTTCCGCGACGAGCCCGCGCTCGCCCGGGTGGAGCAGGCCGTGGCCGAGGGCGCCGCGATCATCGACATCGGCGGGGTCAAGGCCGGGCCGGGCGAGGAGGTCACGGCCGAGGAGGAGGCACGCCGGACGGTCGGTTTCGTCGCGGAGGTACGGCGCCGGTTCCCCGATGTGATCATCAGCGTGGACACCTGGCGGGCCGAGGTCGGCGAGGCCGTGTGCGAGGCGGGCGCCGATCTGCTGAACGACGCGTGGGGCGGGGTCGATCCGGGGCTCGCCGAGGTCGCGGCGCGGTACGGGGCGGGGCTGGTGTGCACGCACGCGGGCGGCGTGCAGCCCCGGACGCGACCGCACCGGATCGCCTACGACGACGTCATGGCCGACATCCTCGACGTGACCGTGGGTCTGGCCGAGCGGGCCGTGTCGCTGGGGGTGCCGCGGGAGTCGGTCCTGATCGACCCGGGGCACGACTTCGGGAAGAACACCCGGCACAGCCTGGAGGCGACGCGGCGACTGGACGAGATGGTGGCCACGGGGTGGCCGGTGCTGGTGTCGCTGTCCAACAAGGACTTCGTGGGCGAGAGCCTGGACCGGCCGGTGAAGGAGCGGCTGATCGGCACCCTGGCGACGACGGCCGTGTCCGCGTGGCTCGGGGCGCAGGTGTACCGGGTGCACGAGGTGGCCGAGACGCGTCAGGTGCTGGAGATGGTCGCCGCCATCGCCGGGCACCGGGCTCCCGCGGTGGCCCGCCGGGGTCTGGCCTGAGCGGCCGGGGCCGCGCACCCCGGACCCCCGGACCCCGCCTCACACACCCGCCCCGGCCCGCCCCGGCCCGCGGGCCGGGTCCGCGTGCCGCACCGGCCGACCGGCGACCGGCTGACCGGCTGACCGGCTGACCGGCTGACCGGCTGACCGGCTGACCGGCTGACCGGCTGACCGGCTGACCGGCGCGGGAACGGGCCAGGGAACGCGCGGGTCGCGGCCCCCAGGGGTGCGGGCGCGAGTGCGTGCACGGCGTCGCGCGATGGACGGGATCCGTCGGACGGGCCCTGCTAGCGGCCCGCCTCCTTCGAGACCAGGGCCACCGCCTCCTCCACGTCGTCGGTCAGGTGGAACAGCAGGAGGTCTTTCTCCGCCGCCTTGCCCTGCGCGACCAGCGTGTTCTGCAGCCAGGCCACCAGACCGCCCCAGTACTCGCTGCCGAACAGCACGATCGGGAAGCGGGTGACCTTCTGCGTCTGGACCAGGGTCAGGGCCTCGAAGAGTTCGTCGAGGGTGCCGAGGCCGCCGGGCAGGACGACGAAGCCCTGGGCGTACTTGACGAACATCATCTTCCGCACGAAGAAGTAGCGGAAGTTCAGTCCGATGTCGACGTACGGGTTCAGTCCCTGCTCGAAGGGCAGCTCGATGCCGAGGCCGACCGAGATGCCGCCGGCCTCGCACGCGCCCTTGTTGGCCGCCTCCATCGCGCCGGGGCCGCCACCGGTGATCACGGCCCAGCCGGCCTCCACCAGCCCGCGGCCGAGCCGGACCCCCGCGTCGTACTCCGGCGAGTCCACCGGGGTCCGCGCCGAGCCGAAGACGCTGATCGCGGGCGGGAGTTCGGCCAGCGTGCCGAAGCCCTCGATGAACTCCGACTGGATGCGCAGCACGCGCCAGGGGTCCGTGTGGACCCAGTCCGAGGGGCCGCCCGCGTCCAGCAGCCGCTGGTCGGTCGTGCTGGCCGTGACCTGGCCTCGCCGTCGGAGGACCGGTCCGAGCCGCTGCTCGTCCGGCGGCTGCTTCTTCCCCTCGGGGTTCCCGGTAGCCATGTGCGCTCCCTCCGCTTGCCGGTAGTTCGATCTCAGACTAGATCGACCCGGGTTACGGAGGGGGGAAGTGCGCGTGTCCGCCACGCGCGCCCCGGGAACCCGCGGGCACCACAAGACGCGCCGGGGGACGGCGGAGGGTGCCGACAGGCGCCCCCCCACGTGACCCTCCCGCGGTGCCGCGGGCCCTGCCTACACCGTCAGCCAGTTCCGCAGCCGCTCCTCGCCCGCGAGGATCTTCGCGGTCTCCACGCGCTCGTCGCGCTTGTGGGCCAGGTGCGGGTTGCCGGGGCCGTAGTTGACCGCCGGGACACCGAGCGCGGAGAAGCGGGACACGTCCGTCCAGCCGAACTTCGGCCGCGGGGTGCCGCCCACCGCCTCGATGAAGGCCGCGGCGGCCGGGTGGGAGAGGCCGGGCAGCGCCGCGCCGCTGTGGTCGTCCACCACGAACTCCTCCACACCGCAGTCCGCGAACACCTCGTGGACGTGCGCGAGCGCCTCCTCGCCGGTGCGGTCGGGGGCGTAGCGGAAGTTGACCGACACGACGCACTCGTCGGGGATGACGTTCCCGGCCACTCCCCCGCCGATCGCCACCGCGTTCAGGCCCTCGTGGTACTCCAGGCCGTCGATGAGCGGCCGGCGCGGCTCGTAGGCGGCCAGCCGGGCCAGGATCGGGGCCGCCGCGTGGATGGCGTTGGAGCCCATCCAGCCGCGCGCCGAGTGCGCCCGCTCGCCCTTCGTCTTCAGCAGTACCCGCAGCGTGCCCTGGCAGCCGCCCTCCACCTCGCCGTCGGTGGGCTCCAGCAGGACCGCGAAATCGCCCTTCAGCCACTCGGGGTGGGCCTCGGCGACGTGCTTGAGGCCGTTGAGGTCGGCGGCGACCTCCTCGTTGTCGTAGAAGACGAAGGTCAGGTCGCGGTTGGGGGCGGGGACCGTGGCCGCGATGCGCAGCTGCACCGCCACGCCGGACTTCATGTCGCAGGTGCCGCAGCCCCACAGCACGCCGTCCGGGTCGAGCCGCGAGGGCACGTTGTCCGCGATCGGCACGGTGTCGATGTGGCCGGCCAGGATCACGCGCTCGGCGCGGCCGAGGTTCGTACGGGCGATCACGTTGTTGCCGTAGCGGTCCACCGTGAGGTGGGGCAGCCCGCGCAGGGCGGCCTCGATGGCGTCCGCGAGCGGCTTCTCGGTGCCGCTCTCGGACGGGAAGTCCACGAGCTGCGCGGTGAGCGCTGCGGCGTCCAGGGTGAGGTCAAGCGAGGTGTCGGCCATGGCCCCGACCCTAGCGCGACGCCCCGCGGCGCCGGGGCGCTCGCGGCGGGCGGACCGCTGGTGAGGGCCTTGCGGGGCTCCAGTACCTTGTACGCGTGCCAGAGCCGTCCCCCACCCGTCCCAAGCGCCGCGGTCGCCTCTTCCGTTACACCGCGGCCCTGTTGGTCCTGTGCGGTGTAGCCGCGTACCTCGTGGTGCAGTACATCACCGGAGGCGGCGGAGCGCGCGGCTGCAAGGTGGTCTCGGCCGACGGCGACGGGGCGTCGTACGAGTTCACGCCGGAGCAGGCGGTGAACGCGGCGACGATCGCCGCCGTCGGCACCGGGCGCGGGATGCCGGAGCGGGCCGTGACGATCGCGCTGGCCACCGCCCTGCAGGAGTCGGGGCTGCGGAACATCGAGCACGGCGACCGGGACTCGCTGGGCCTGTTCCAGCAGCGGCCCTCGCAGGGCTGGGGCACCGAGCGGCAGATCATGGACCCGGCCTACGCGGCGGGCATCTTCTACGCGCACCTGGCCAAGGTGCCGGACTACGGCGACCTGCCGCTGACGGTGGCGGCGCAGCGGGTGCAGCGCAGCGGCTATCCGGAGGCGTACGCCAAGCACGAGCCGGACGCCACGCTGCTGGCGGCGGCCCTGACCGGACGGGCGGCGGCCACGCTGACCTGTGACGGGCGCCCGGCGCGCACGGCCTCGGCGACCGGCCCGGACGCGGTCCGGGACGCGCTGGTACGGGACTTCGGGCGGGACGCGCTCCAGGAGACCGGGGCGCAGGTGGGCGGTACGCCCGTGCCGTCGCCGTCCCCGTCGCCGAGCGTGACCGCGACCGCGCACGGGCGGACGGTGACCGTCCCGGTGTCCGCGGGTACGGGCACGGGCACGGCCGCGACCGGGCGCGGCGAGCGGGAGCGGGGCTGGCAGGTGGCGCAGTGGGCGGTGGCCAACTCCTCGGCGCTGCACATCCGGCGGGTGTCGTACGCCGGCCGCCAGTGGACCGCCGGGAGCGGTGGCGGCGCGTGGGCGACGGCCGGTTCGCACGGGGCGGGGGGCGCGGAGAGGTCCGCGGGCGCGGTCCGGATCGAGACCGGACAGTAGTACGGCCGGTCACCCGGGCGGGTTGTGCCGTGCCGGGCGGCCCGCCCTCCGGGGCGGGTGGGGTCCCGGTCGCGGAAATCCGCGGAATTCCGGGGACGGAAGGATTCTGCACGGTTTCGGGCAGACGTTCTTTGCCCGTTTTTATCCACACCTGATAATGCGATGCGTTATCCATTCTTTACCTCGGCCGTCCGCAACCTTCGCGGGCTTCGAGCGGTAGTCACGGCGTCCGGGCCGGACACGAGCCCGGACGCAGACACCGTTCTCTCCCCGTCGAATGGAGCATCATGTCCCTCCCTCTGACCCGCCGGATCGCCCGTGCCGCGCTGCTCGTCGCAGCGGGAGCGGCAGCCGGGGTCGGTGCGGCCGGCTCCGCCGGTGCGGCCACGAACCTGCCGGCGGCCACGCCCAGCCTGAGCGGTCTGACCTCGCCGGACGTGACGCACGTCGGCAACACCGTCGACGGTGCCGCGCAGCACACCACCGCGCTCGCGGGCCACGCGGGCGGCGAGGCGGTCCAGAAGGCGGTGCCGGCCGCGGGCAAGACCGGCGGCGGCGCCGTGAAGACGACCACGCCGGCGGCGCAGAAGGCCGCGGGGGACGCGGCCGGGACCGCGGGCGGTGTCCTCGGGGACGCCGCCTCCGGTGCGACGAAGGGCGGGCTGCCGACGGACGCGCTCACCAAGGGCGGGCTGCCCACGTCCTCGCTGCCGGCCAAGGGCCTGCCGCTCGGCTAGGCACCGGGCCGTGACGGCCGACGGGGCCCGGGGACTTCCCCGGGCCCCGTCGGCTTGTCCGGCTACGCCGTCAGGCGCGCCACGGCCGCGCGTACCCGCTCGTCGGTCGCGGTGAAGGCGACCCGTACGTGGTTGCCGCCCGCCTCGCCGTAGAAGTCGCCGGGAGCCACCAGGATGCCCAGGCCGGCCAGGTGGGCGACGGTGGCCCAGCAGGACTCGTCGCGGGTGGCCCACAGGTACAGGCTCGCCTCGCTGTGCTCGATGCGGAAGCCGTGGGCGAGGAGCGCCGCGCGCAGGGCCTCGCGGCGGGCGGCGTAGCGCTCGCGCTGCTCGTGGACGTGCGCGTCGTCGCCGAGGGCGGCCACGACCGCGGCCTGCGTCGGCGCGGAGGTCATCATGCCGCCGTGCTTGCGGATCTCCAGCAGCGGACCGAGGACGTCCGGGTCGCCGGCGATGAAGGCCGCGCGGTAGCCCGCCAGGTTCGAGCGCTTGGACAGGGAGTGGACGGCGACGATGCCGTCGTAGGAGCCGCCGTTGACGTCCGGGTGCAGCACCGAGACCGGGTCCGCCTCCCAGCCCAGCTCCAGGTAGCACTCGTCGGAGAAGACCAGCACGCCGTGGGCGCGGGCCCAGGCGACGATCTCCGTCAGCTCCCGCTTCGACCAGACCTTGCCCGTGGGGTTGGACGGGCTGTTCAGCCACAGGAGCTTCAGGCCCGAGGGGTCCAGCTCGCGCGGGTCGTCGTAGACCTCGTAGGCGGCGCGGGCGAGGCGGGCGCCGACCTCGTAGGTGGGGTAGGCCAGCCGCGGGTAGGCGACCTTGTCGCCGGGGCCGAGGCCGAGCTGGGTCGGCAGCCAGGCGACCAGTTCCTTGGAGCCGACGACCGGCAGGACGTGCCGGTGGGTGACGCCGCGGGCGCCCAGCCGGCGCTCCAGCCAGCCGGTGATCGCGTCGCGCAGGGCCGGGGTGCCCCAGACCGTCGGGTAGCCCGGGGAGTCGGCCGCGTCGATCAGGGCCTTCTGCACCAGCTCGGGAACCGGGTCGACGGGGGTGCCGACGGAGAGGTCGACGATGCCGTCCGGGTGGGCCGCGGCCGTCGTCTTGTACGGGGCCAGCTTGTCCCAGGGAAACGCGGGAAGGCGGTCGGAGACTGCGGACACGATCAGTGGCTCACTTTCGTACGGGTGCGGCAAACGCCTCGGTCCCGTGCGGCGCTGATCGAGGTGATCGGGGCCGTACGGGACCGAGGCGGCGGCGCGGGTGCGGGCCGCTTGGCGCTCAGACGGTCACTCGCCCTGCGGCGGCAGCGCGGCGACGAAGGGGTGGTCGCGCTCGATCAGCCCCAGCTTGCTTGCACCGCCGGGCGAGCCCAGCTCGTCGAAGAACTCGACGTTCGCCTTGTAGTAGTCCTTCCACTCCTCCGGGACGTCGTCCTCGTAGAAGATCGCCTCGACCGGGCAGACCGGCTCACAGGCACCACAGTCGACGCATTCGTCCGGGTGGATGTACAAGGACCTGGAGCCCTCGTAAATGCAGTCGACCGGGCACTCCTCGATGCACGCCTTGTCCTTCACGTCGACACAAGGCTGCGCGATGACGTAGGTCACGCTGTCGTTCCTCCTCGATAGGGCGCTGGCGGGCCTCCTCAGGCTCCGCCGCCTGGCGCGCGGGAGCGCGGCGTCGTCGATGCCCGCCCCTAGTATCTCCGTTCCGGAGCAAGATCCGAACAGGAGGGGTGAACTGACCAGTGGAAATCTCGGCGACAGGACGCCTGGAAGTCCGAATCACCCCTTCTGACGTGGGGAAACGTGTCTCTGTACGGCGGTTGGGCGAACCCGGTGCCGGCCCGGAGAAGTTCACCGACACGGTCGGTGTTCTCACATCATGGGACAGTGGCGTGCTCATGATCACACGACGGGACGGCGAAAGCGTCCACATTCCCGAGTCCGCCCTGGTAGCGGGCAAGGTCGTACCGGCCGCTCCGGCGCGCCGCCGGGGGCCCGCCGCCACGTATCCGGAGCTCGCGCGGATCGCCGCGCGCGCCTGGCGGCCGGTGGAGAGCGAGCGGCTCGGCGAGTGGGAACTGCGGGCCGCCGCCGGCTTCACCAGGCGGGCCAACAGCGTGCTGCCGCTGGGCGATCCGGACCGCCCCCTGGACGCGGCCCTGGACGCGGTACGACGCTGGTACCGCGAGCGCGGCCTGCCCGCCTACGTGCAGACCGCGACGGGCGCCGAGGGCACCCAGGAACTGCTCTGCGCGGAGCTGGAGCGGCGCGGCTGGGTGCGGGAGGTGACCGCCGTGGTGTGGACCGGGGCCCTGGCACCGGTCGCGGACCGGGCCGAGGGAGCGGGTGTGGTCCTCTCCCGTACGGCGGACGAGGCGTGGCTCGCCCGCTACCGCCGCACGGGGGTGAGCGAGGTGGCCCTGCGGGTGCTGGGCACGGGTCCTTCCGTGTGGTTCGCGTCCGTGCCCGGCGCCGGGGCCGGTGAGCCGCCGGCGGCGATCGGGCGGTGCGTCGTGGACGGCCGCTGGGCCGGGTTCGCCGCCGTCGAGGTGGACCCCGGCCGGCGGCGGCAGGGGCTGGCCGGCGAGGTGATGGCCGCACTGGCCCGGCGCGCGCTGGACGAGGGCGCCTCCGCGGGCTGGCTCCAGGTGGAGGCGGACAACGAGGGCGGCCGGGCGCTGTACCGCGCGCTCGGCTTCCTGCCGCACCACGCGTACCACCACTACCGGGCTCCGGAGGAGCCGGAGACACCCTCCGGCTCCGAACGGTCGTAGGAACAACCGTGGAAGGGCATGAGCCTCCCATGCGTCATCCGTATCTCCCGCCTCCCTATCCGCCCCCGCCGGAGCGCTCCGCCGAGCTGCGGCGGCGGTTCGCCGAGGAGGCGCGCTCCGAACGGCCGGACCTGTCCGCCCTGTGCCTGCTGATCGGCGCGGAGACGGACGGCTCGCTGGACGAGGCCGGTCTCGACGCCGCGCAGGCGGAGCTGGACCGGCTGGCGGGCGAGCTGCCGTACCGGCCGGGCGGGCCGGCGGCGTGGGCGGACGCGGTACGGCGGCTGCTCGGCGGCCGGTACGAGTTCCACGGGACGCCGGGCGACTACCAGCGGCTGGAGTCCTCGCTGCTGCACGAGGTGCTGCGGCGGCGGCGCGGGCTGCCGATCCTGCTGTCGGTGGTGTGGCTGGAGGTCGCGCGCCGGGCGGGGGCTCCGGTGTACGGGGTCGCGCTGCCGGGGCACTTCGTGGTCGGCTTCGGGGCGGCGGCCGAACAGGTGCTGGCGGATCCCTTCGAGGGCGGCCGGGTGCTGACCGGGACGGATGCCGAGCTGCTGGTGGCGGGCGCCGCGGGCACCCCGCTGGATCCCTCGATGCTGGAACCGGCGGCGCCCATGGAGATCGTGCAGCGCATCCTCAACAACATCCGGGCGTGGGCCGCGGCGCGCCCGGAGCGGTCGGACGTGGCCCTGCGCGCGGTGGAGCTGGCGCTGCTCGTCCCCTCGCATCCGGCGCGGCTGCGCTATGAGCGCGGGCAACTGCTCGTCCAGCGGGGTCAGTTCGTCGCGGGCGCCGAGGAACTGGAGCACTACGCCGACCTGATCGAGGTGGTGGACGAGTCGGCGGCGCGGAAGGTACGGCAGGAGGCGGGGACGGCGCGGGCGAAGCTCAACTGACCGCCACGCCCACCCGGGCCGCGCGGGCGGAGCCCGACAGGCAGCGTTCGGGGGCGGGGACGGGTCAGAGCCAGCCCTTCTCCCGGGCAGTCCGCACCGCCTCCGCCCTGTTGCGTACCGCCAGCTTCTGGATGGCCGTGGAGAGGTAGTTGCGGACCGTGCCCGGGGAGAGGTGGAGGGTCTTGGCGAGTTCGGCGTTGGTGGAGCCGTCGGCCGCCGCGCGGAGCACCTCCCGTTCCCGCTCGGTGAGCGGGTTCGCGCCCTCGGCGAGCGCCGCGGCGGCCAGGGTGGGGTCGATGACCCGCTCGCCGGCCAGCACCGTGCGGATCGCCTCGGCGAGCTGGGCGGCCGGGGCGTCCTTGACGAGGAAGGCGTCGGCACCCGCCTCCATGGCGCTGCGCAGATAGCCGGGCCGGCCGAAGGTGGTGAGGACGACCAGCTTGACCCCCGGGTGCTCCCGGTGCACCCGGGCGGCGGCCTCGATGCCGGTGCAGCCGGGCATCTCGATGTCCAGCAGCGCCACGTCCACGTCCTGCGCGGCGACGGCCGCGAGGACCTCGTCCCCGCGCGCGACCTGGGCGACGACCTCGATGTCGTCCTCCAGACCGAGCAGCGCGGCCAGCGCCTCGCGGACCATCGACTGGTCCTCGGCCAGCAGGACCCTGATCGTGCGCGTCATGCCCCGGATCCTATGTCGGCCCCCGGGGCCACGGGCACGCGGGCGAGGAGCCGGAACCCGCGCCTGACCCGGCCCGCCTCCAGGGTGCCGCCGGCCTTCTCCAGCCGCTCGGCCAGACCGGTCAGTCCGTTGCCGGGGCCCGCGCCCGGGCCGCCGGACCCGTTGTCCTCCACGGAGAGTTCGAGCAGCGGGCCGTCGAGGGTCTGGCGGTGCAGCAGCCGGACCGTGCACCGGTCGGCGCCGCTGTGCCGGACCACGTTGGTGACCGCCTCGCGCAGCGTCCACGCGAGCGCGGACTCGGCCTCCTCGGGCACGCCGGTGAGGTCCGGTTCGGCGGGCACCTCCGCGGCGACCCCGGCGGCGGTGAGGGCGACCTGGGCGCCGGCGAGTTCGGCGGCGAGCCGGGGCCGCCGGTAGCCGGTGACGGCCTCCCGGACGTCGGCCAGGGCCTGCCGGCCGACCTGTTCGATGTCGGCGACCTGCTGGGCCGCCTTGTCGGGGTGGCCGGGCAGCATCCGGCCGGCCAGCTCGCTCTTCAGCGTGATCAGCGACAGCGAATGGCCGAGCAGGTCGTGCAGGTCGCGGGCGAGCCGCAGCCGCTCCTCGTTGGCGGCGAGCTGGGCGACCGTGGCCCGCGCTCTGCGCAACTCGATGGTGGTCCGCACGAGCTGGCCGACGCCGGTCATCGCGAACCCGATGAGCAGGACCAGCACGACCAGGCCCCGCGCCTCCTCCTCGTCCGTGCCCAGGCCGATCAGGTACATCGCCACGGCGGAGGCCGGGACGGCCCAGTACGCCGCGCGCAGCGGCAGGGTGGCCCCCCAGGCGACCGACAGGTAGACGAAGAGGCCCAGCCAGGCACCGCCCAGGGTGTACGCGAGCACCGGCGCGAGGACACCGAGGACGCCGCCCAGCGTGAGCACCACGCGCGGGGCGAACGGCCGGCCGATGTTGCGGAAGACCAGCGCCAGGTAGACCCCGACGAACACGGTCAGGCCCAGTGCGCCGGCCACGGTGGCGCCGGTGCCGTGCCCGCCGTCCACCAGGTCCTCGACCGGCGACCTGAGGAAGACCAGCCAGACCCCGATCCACAGCGTCTTCGTCAGCAGCTCGCGCCGGTTGCGGGGCGGCCGGCCCACGGGCGTGTGCTCCGGCACCGCGTGCCGGTCCTCCGTCATCGTGCTCACGCCTCCCGCGTGTCCTTCCGGTACAGCCGGCCCGTGCCGCCGGCGAAAGGGACCGGGCAGACGGCGGGGACGGCGACATCCGTCACGCTCGGCACCCGGACCCGTCCGACGCGCGTCCCACGGCGGCGCACGCGTGCGTGGGCAGCCACTCGGCGAGGACAGCACGACGACCGCGCCCGGCGGGTGGGACGTCCCGGGTGCCGGAGGACGGAGGTCATGCCGGTCCCGTGACGGACACGGCGCGGGGGCGCCCCCTGGCGAGGGTGCCCCCGACGGCGGCGTGGCTAGCTCGGGTCGGTGTCGATGACGCCGACGCGCTCGGCCGCCGTCTTGCCGCGCAGGGCCTTGCGCAGCGCGGAGACGACGTCCTGGGGCAGGACGCCGCGCTTGCCGGTCGCGGTCTGGATCTGCACCCCGTCGAAGGTGCTGCCGTAGGCCGCCTTAAGCGCGTCGAGGTCGTAGGTGTCCACGAGCTTGCCGTCGACGGCCTTGAAGCCGAGGATCTTCGGCAGGGACACCGGACCGAACGGGATGCTGTGCGCCGCGTCGGTCTGCACCCGGACGAGGCCGGACATCGCGGGCTTCGCGAAGTCCTTCATCATCCGGTCGACCTCGGCGTCGGAGACCGTCGGCTGCTTGGTGGTGGTGGGCACGGCGACGGCGCTGACGGCGCCCGTCTCCACCAGCGTGCGGTACGCCTGTTCGACCGCCCGGGTGGACCGGCCGGCGTCGATGGCCTTGCCCGGCTTGCCGTAGACGGCCACGGCCTTGCCGGCCTTGAACGTGATGGTGCCGTCCGTGACCGAGCCCGAGCCACCGCCGGCCTGCTGGAGCGCGGCCTGGAGCTTCTCCTCGTCCACCGGCATGACCGGCTCGACCACGCGCTTCTGCCCGAAGAGGGAGCCGACGACGTGCACCGGGTTGTAGTCGCTCTTCGCGGCCTCGCTCACCGTGGCCTGGTAGTCGAACTGGAGGCCCGCGTTCTCCGGGGGGAGGGCGACCGTCCTGCCGCCCACGGCCAGCTTCAGCGGCTTGTCCACCCGGCCGCCGAAGGCGTCGTCCAGCTTCTTGACGGCGTCGTCGCGGGTGCCGCCGCCGATGTCGACACCGAGCACGGTGGTGCCCTTGGGCACGTCGGTGCGGTTCATCAGCAGTCCGGCGCCGTAGGCACCGCCCGCGACGACGATCACGCCGACGCCGAGGAGCATCAGCTTGCTGCGGCCCTTCTTCTTCGGCTTGGCCGCCGCCTTGGGCGCGGCGGCCGGCTCGGGCCTGGGCGCCGCGGGCGCCGCCGGGCCGCCCGGGCGGCCGCCGAAGGGGGGCGTGCCCGCGTCGGGGACGACCGGGATGCCGCTGGTGACGGTGTGTCCGGAGACGTTGTCGGCGGCCGGTGAGCGGTAGCCGGGCGCGCCCGGCTCCGGGGCCGGCTTCTGCGGGGTGAGGATCGCGGTGTCGTCGCTGAGCCCACCGCCGGGGCCGTGGCCGGCGGGACCGGCGCCGGGGGTGGCACCCGGGCCGCCGGGGGCACCGGGGCCGTCGAAGTCGGCGAGGGCGCTGCGCGCGGGCGGGGTGCCCTGGCCGCCGAAGCCGGCGTCCGCGGGGCCGCCGAAGGGCTCGCCCGGGGCCATGCCGTGGCCGCCGCCGGCCGGCGGGACCAGGGGGCCGTCGCCGGTGACCGGGCCGCCGGTGGGGCCGGCCGGGCCCTGTGGGCCGCCGGGAACTCCGGGGCCGCCGGGGCCGCTGAAGCCGCTGGCACCGCCGTGGCCGGGGGCACCGCCGTGGCCGGGGGCACCGCCGTGGCCGGAGGCACCGCCCGCGGGGCCGCCGAAGCCGTCGTGGCCGCTCGCACCGGCGGTGCCGGCGCCGAAGCCGTCCTGGCCGCCGTTCTCCGCGAAGGCCTCCGCGGGGTGCCCCGAACCGTTTCCGTGGCCGTTGCCGTGGCCGTTGCCGGGGCCGTTCCCGGGGACGCCTCCGTTGCCGGTGCCGTTCTCCGCGAAGTACGGCAGACCGTCCCGGCGGGGCTCGGGGGTGCCGGAGGAGCCCGGACGGGAGCCGCCGCCCAGCGGGCCCGCGGTCAGCGCCTCGGTCACGTCGAAGGAGCCGGTGCCGCCGCCGTGTCCGGGGGCGACGGGGCCGCCGGTGGCGCCGGGCAGGCCCTTGCCGTTCGAACCGCCGGAGCGGGAGCCGCCCGGGACGCTCAGGGAGCCGACCACGCCGCCGGGACGGCCGCCACCGGGGCGGCCGCCGGTGGCACCGGCGTTGCCGGTGGTGCCCGGGTTGCCGGAAGCGCCGGAAGTGCCGGGGGCGCCGGACGGTGCCGGAGCGCCCGGACGCGGGCCCGCCGCGGCGGAACCGCCCGGGATTCCCGCGCCGTTCGTGCCGCCGCCGCCCGGACCGCCCTTGGCGGGGGCGGACTTGCGGGGCGCGAACCAGTCGCTGGTCTTCTCCTCCGCCTGGGCCGCGGGCTCGGCCGGGGCCTCGGCGGCGCCGGCGGCCGGGCCGTCGGCCGCGGGCCGCGGCTCGGCGGCGGGCGCCTCGTCCGCGACGGCCTCGCCGTCCCCGACGGGCTTGCGCACGACGACCGGCGGGATGGGCCGGGATCCGGGGATGTTGATGCGGATCCGGGTCGTCAGCGTGGTCTCGGTCTTCTTCTCCTCCGCGCGCGTGCCCGAACGGCCCGCGCCGAGACCGTCGTCGGAAGCCAAGGGGGTCCCGTACGGCGGCGTGCCGGAGGGGTATGCGGCACCACCGCGCCCGTTGGGCCCGGTGGACGGAGTGTCAGTTTCACGACTCAAGGCAGGTTCTCCCAGTTGGCTCCACCGCCCGTTGCGACCTCACGCTGGGGGTCCCCCCTGCTCGGAGAGCTCGGGGGAGGCTCGGCGGCGCGCACCACCATACTGGCCGCCTCTGGCGTGTATCCCATGACCGCTGAGGAAACCCACACGGGACTCGCACGTGCGCCGCGCGGCGAAGTGGTACGTCACTTGCCAAGTCGGGCGGAGCCGCCGTCGGGTTGCCGCCCGGCGCCAACGGTGGCGCAGATCACAGCGAGAGCCATGCCGCCGAGCAGGAAGAGATAGGAGCCGCCGCCCGCGCCGAACAGGAAGTCGCCTTCCGGGCGGGAGGTGGTGAGCAGGATGACGGCGACGATCCAGCCCGCCGCCGGCGCGACCGCCCCGCCGCGGCCCCCGGTGGCGTACGCCCCGCCGAGGAAGACCCCGGCGGCGCCCGCGAGGGCGAGCAGCAGCCCGCCGGGGAACCAGGCGGCCTGTACGAGGGCACCGGCGAGGCCGGCGACCGCGCCGAGCAGGAACAGGCCGATGTGGGCGGCGGCCCGTCCGGCGGAGGGCGGGCGCAGCGGCCGGGCGAGCGGCGAGCCCGGTCCGGCGTTGCTCATGACGCCCCCTCGACGCCGGCGAACAGGTCGGTCTCGCCGCGCTGCCCCGCCCCGCGCACCAACTCGTAGTACTCGGTGGTGAACAGCGGCTGGGCGAGTGCGTTGGAGAGCGCGAAGTACGGCTCGGCCACCTCGATCTGGGTGGCGTGGGCGCGCATCGCGGCGGCCTTGGCGGCGGCGTGCGCGGTGCCGTCGATCGCGGTGGTGATCCGCTCGTCGGCCACCACGCCGGGGAGGTCGGTCACGTCCGCACTCTTGTCGAACGGCAGTGCGGGCAGTTCGTCCCGGAGGCGGGCGAAGGCGGCCTCGGCGACGGAGCGCGGGACGCGGTTCCAGTACACCTTGTCGGTCCGGTGGCCCCGCTCGGCCGCCACGTCGACCGCGCGCATGGCGACGCGGTGGGCCTGGATGTGGTCGGGGTGCCCGTAGCCGCCGTGGTCGTCGTAGGCGACGAGGACCTGCGGGCGGACCTCGAGGATCACCTCGGCGAGGTGGCCGGCGGCCTCCTCCACGTCGGCCCGCCAGAAGCAGTCGGGGTCGTCGTTGTCGGCGAGACCCATCATCCCGGAGTCGCCGTAGCGCCCGGCGCCGCCGAGCAGCCGGACGTCCGTGACCCCGAGCGCGCTCGCGGCCGCGGCCAGCTCACCGCGCCGGTGGGCGCCCAGCGCCGGGCCCGACAGGTGCCGCAGCTCCGGCGGGATGACCTCGCCCCGCTCCCCCAGGGTGCAGGTGACCAGGGTCACATGGGCACCCTCGGCGGCGTACTTGGCCATGGTCGCGCCGTTGTTGATCGACTCGTCGTCCGGGTGCGCGTGCACCAGGAGCAGGCGCCGGGCGGCAGGTTCCGTCATGGGGCCACCCTACGAGGTTCCCGCGCCCGCACCCGTGACGACCGCCGTCAGAACTTGATACTGCCGATCATGCTCGCGACATTGGTCGTCAGCTCGCTGATCGTGGGAGCGACGGTCGAGGAGGCGAGGTAGAAGCCGAGCAGGATGCAGACGACCGCGTGACCGCCTTTCAGCCCCGACTTCTTGATCAGCAGGAAGACGATGATCGCCAGCAGCACCACCGCCGAAATCGAGAGTGCCACGGCGGCTCACCTCCAAAGATCCCAGGGGACGCGGGTTCCAGATCAGTAGAGCAAATCCATGCAGACGCCAGCAGGTTCATACCCACACAGCGGTAGTGATCATAACTATCCGTACTCGCGCATCGCTCGGCGCACAGCCGCACAAGGGGGCGCATGGCCAATATGGTCGGGGTATGACGACCGAGGCAGACTCCTTCCCCCGTCGGCACGCCCGGACCCAGCGGTTCACGCTCGGCGCGCCGCGTGCGTTCGGCGTGGCACCCGACGGCGCGCGTGTCGCGTTTCTGCGTTCCGGCTCCGGCACCGACCGGGCCAACTCCCTGTGGGTGCTTGATCTGCCGGAGGGCGTGGAGCGCCTCGCGGCCGACCCGCGGGTGCTCCTGCAGGGCGCCGCCGAGGAGCTCTCGGCCGAGGAGCGGGCGCGCCGCGAGCGCAGCCGGGAGGGCGGTGCCGGCATCGTCGGCTACGCCACCGACGGCGCCGTGGAGTTGGCGGCTTTCACCTTGTCAGGGCGGCTTTTCACGGCGGAGCTGCGGGCGGGTACGGCGCGTGAACTCCCCGTTCCGGGACCGGTGATCGACCCCCGCCCGTCCCCCGACGGGCGGCACGTCGCGTACGTCGCCCGCGGTGCGCTGCGGGTGGTGGGCGCCGAGGGGGAGGGCGACCGGGCGCTGGCCGAGCCGGAGTCGGCGGAGGTGGGCTACGGCCTCGCGGAGTTCGTCGCGGCCGAGGAGATGGCGCGTTCGCGCGGGTTCTGGTGGTCGCCGGAGTCGGACCGGCTGCTGGTGGCGCGCGTGGACGACACGCCGGTGCGGCGGTGGTGGATCGCGGACCCGGCCCACCCGGAGCGTGAGCCACTCAACATCCGCTACCCGGCGGCGGGCACCCCGAACGCGGACGTGCGGCTGTTCGTGTACGGGCTGGACGGCATCCGCACGGAGGTCGTCTGGGACCGGAAGCGCTACCCGTATCTGGCGCGTGTGCACTGGTCAGGAGCGGGTGCGCCGCTGCTGCTCGTGCAGGCGCGGGACCAGCGCAGCCAGCTTTTCCTGGCGGTGGACCCGGACACGGGGGCCACGCGGATGGTGCACGCCGATGAAGATCGAAGTTGGCTTGAACTTTTCGCCGGTGTGCCCTGCTGGAGCCCCTCCGGGCAGCTTGTCCGCATCGCGGACGAGGGTGGCGCACGGGTTCTGACGGTCGGCGAAAGGCCGTTGACCAGCGCTCAGTTGCACATCCAGGCCGTTCTGGACGTGGGCGTGGACGACGTACTGGTTTCCGCCTCCGCGGGAGAGGAGGCCCAGGCGCCGGAGATTGGCGAAGTCCATGTGTACCGGGTGAACGAGCTGGGCGTGGAACGCCTGTCGCAGGAGCCCGGGGTGCACACGGCGGTGCGCGCCGGGGGCGTGACCGTCCTGGTGTCCGCGGCGCTGGACCGGCCCGGCACCCGGGCCCAGGTGCTGCGTGACGGAAAACCGGCGGCCACTGTCCTGTCTCATGCCGAGCATCCCGGTTTGTCCCCCCGGGTGACCCTGACCGAGGGGGGCGCACGCCGAATTCCATGCGCCCTGCTTATGCCACGGGACTACCACGGTGACACTCCCCTGCCGGTCCTGCTGGACCCCTACGGCGGCCCGCACAGCCGCCGGGTGCTCGCCGCCCACAACGCCTACCTCACCTCCCAGTGGTTCGCCGACCAGGGCTTCGCGGTGCTCGTCGCCGACGGCCGGGGCACCCCGGGCCGTTCGCCCGCCTGGGAGAAGGAGATCCGCGACGACGTGGCGGCCGTCGTCCTCCAGGACCAGGTCGACGCCCTGCACGCGCTCGCCGAGCGGTACCCGCTGGACCTGGGCCGGGTGGCGATCCGGGGCTGGTCCTTCGGCGGCTACCTCGCGGCGCTCGCGGTACTGCGCCGCCCGGACGTCTTCCACGCGGCGGTGGTCGGCGCGCCGGTCACCGATCTGCGGCTGTACGACACCCACTACCAGGAGCGCTACCTCGGCGACCCGAACGAACAGCCGGAGGTCTACCGGCGGAACTCGCTGCTCGACGACGCGGGCCTGGTGGACGCGGCCGAGCCGCACCGCCCGATGATGGTCATCCACGGGCTGGCGGACGACAACGTCGTCGTCGCCCACTCGTTGCGCCTTTCCTCCGCCCTGCTGGCCGCAGGCCGCCCGCACGAGGTGCTCCCGCTGTCGGGGGTGACCCACATGACCCCGCAGGAGACGGTCGCGGAGAACCTGCTCCGCCTCCAGCTGGACTTCCTCAGGCGCTCCCTCCCGCAGCCCGGCCCCCGCCCCTGAACCTCGTTTACACACAGGCAACTTCACGGAAGCGGTACCGATATACGGACACGGGAGGCTGATCAGCGTACGGCCGTGCGGGTGCCGTGAACGGGCCGGGGAGCGCCATGTCTCCCCGGCCCGTTGCCGTCCGGGACACCTCCCGGCCCGCCCGGTGAGACCCCGGCCGACCCGGCGGGGGCTCCCCGGCCGGCCCGGCAGGGGGCTCCCCGGCGGCTCAGCCGGGCTCCCCGGGCGGCCCCGCCTCCGGCGCGGGGCGTGCCGCCGGTGCGGCGTCCTCCGCGAAGTGGCACGCCGAGGCGTGGGCCGCCGGGCCGGGCGTGTCCCGGAAGGCGGCGGGGACCGCCAGGGCCGGCACCTCCCGGGCACACCGCTCCCGCGCCTTCCAGCAGCGGGTGCGGAAGCGGCAGCCGGAGGGGACGCGCACCGGGGAGGGCACGTCACCGCTGAGGATGATCCGCTCCCGGCGCTCCCGGGCCCCGGGGTCGGGCACGGGGACGGCGGAGAGCAGGGCCTGGGTGTAGGGGTGGGTCGGGTGCTCGTAGATCTCGGCGTCCCGCCCGGTCTCCACGATCCGGCCCAGGTACATGACGCCGACCCGGTCCGAGATGTGCCGGACGATCGACAGGTCGTGCGCGATGAAGACGTACGACAGCGCGAACTCCGCCTGGAGCCGGGCCAGCAGGTTGATCACCTGGGCCTGGACGGAGACGTCCAGCGCGGACACCGGTTCGTCGGCGACGATGACCTCGGGGCGCAGCGCGAGGCCCCGGGCGATGCCGATGCGCTGGCGCTGGCCGCCGGAGAACTGGTGGGGGTAGCGGTTGACGTGCTCGGGGCTGAGGCCGACCACGTCCAGCAGCTCCCGCACCCGGCGGCGCCGGTCGCCCCTGGGCGCCGCCTCGGGGTGGATCTCGTAGGGCTCACCGACGATGTCGCCCACCGTCATCCGGGGGTTGAGGGAGGTGTACGGGTCCTGGAAGACCATCTGGATGTTCCGGCGCACCGCCTTGAGCGCCTTGCCGGAGAGCCGCGTAACGTCCTCGCCCCGGTAGGTGATCGACCCCGCCGTCGGCCGCTCCAGGTGGACCAGCAGCCGGGCGAGGGTCGACTTGCCGCAGCCGGACTCCCCGACGATCCCGAGGGTCTCTCCGCTGCCCAGTGCGAGGTCGACGCCGTCGACGGCCCGGACGGCACCGGCCTGCCTCCCGAAGAGACCGCCCCGCGTCAGCGGGTAGTGCTTGACCAGTCCGCGCACCTCGAGGATCGGCTCAGCCATCGAGGCACTCCCGCCAGAAGTGGCAGGCACTGCTCCGGTCTTCGTCCACCTCGTACAGCGGGGGTGTGCCGGTGCGGCACACGTCCCGGGCCAGGGGGCAGCGCGGGTGGAAGGCGCACCCCGCGGGGATGTCCGTGAGGCTGGGCGGCAGCCCCTTGATGGCGTGCAGCTCCCGGCCCTTGCGGTCGAGCCGCGGGATCGACTCCAGCAGACCCTTGGTGTAGGGGTGGGCGGGCGCCCGGTACAGGTCGTGCACGGGCGCCGACTCGACGATCCTCCCGGCGTACATCACCGCGATCCGGTCGGCGACGTCCGCGACGACACCCAGGTCGTGGGTGATGAGGACGAGCCCCATGCGGTACTCGCGCCGCAGCTCGGCGAGGAGGTCCATCACCTGGGCCTGGACGGTGACGTCCAGGGCGGTGGTCGGCTCGTCGGCGATGACGAGGGCGGGCTCCAGGGCCAGCGCCATGGCGATCATGATGCGCTGGCGCATGCCGCCGGAGAACTGGTGGGGATGGTCCCGCACCCGCTGGGCCGCGCCCGGGATGCGCACCCGGTCCATCAGCTCCACGGCCCTGGCCCGCGCGTCCTTCTTCGACATCCCGCGGTGCACGACGAACATCTCGCCGAGCTGGTCCCCCACGGTGAGCACCGGGTTGAGGGCCGACAGCGCGTCCTGGAAGACCATCGCCATCCGCGCGCCCCGGATCCGGCGCCGCTCCTCCTCCTTCAGCCGCAGCAGGTCCCGCCCCTGGAAGAGGATCCGCCCGCCGGTGATCCGGGCCGGCGGGGAGTCCAGGATGCCCATCACGGCCTGCGCGGTGACGGACTTGCCGGAGCCTGACTCGCCGAGCACGGCCAGCGTCCGCCCCGCGTCCACGCCGAAGCCGACCCCGTTGACCGCGTGCGCGACGCCGTCCCGGGTCCGGAACTCCACGTGCAGGTCGTGCACTTCGAGCAGCACGGCGCCGTCACCTCAGCTTCGGGTCGAGGGCGTCGCGGACGGCGTCGCCGAGCATGATGAAGGCCAGCACCGTCAGGGCGAGGGCGCCGGAGGGCCAGAGCAGGGCATGCGGGGCGTTGCGGACGTAGGGGGAGGCGGCGGAGATGTCGATGCCCCAGGAGACGCTGGGCGGTTTGAGACCGACACCGAGGTAGGACAGGGTCGCCTCCAGGGCGATGTAGGTGCCGAGCGCGATGGTCGCGACCACGATGACCGGGGCCACGGCGTTGGGGGCGATGTGCCGCAGCAGGACGCGGGCGTCGGAGGCGCCGAGGGCGCGGGCCGCCTGGACGTAGTCGTTCTGCTTGACGGTGATGACCGAGCCGCGCGCGATCCGGGAGATCTGCGGCCAGCCGAGCAGCACCATGAACCCGATGACCGGCCAGACCGTATTGCTGGTCACCACGGAGAGGAGGACGAGACCGCCGAGGACGACCGGGACGGCGAAGAAGATGTCGGTGAGCCGGGAGAGCACCGCGTCCCAGGAGCCGCCGAAGTAGCCCGCGAGTCCGCCGAGCACCGACCCGAGCAGGGCCACCCCGAGGGTGGCGCACAGGCCGACCGTGACGGACGTACGGGCGCCGTAGACGGTGCGCGTGTAGACGTCGCAGCCCTGTCCGTCGTAGCCGAACGGATGGCCGGGCCGGGGCCCCTCCTGGGCGCGGGCGAGGTCGCACTTCAGGGGGCTGCCGGAGGCGATCGCCGAGGGCCACAGGGAGACGAGGACCAGGAAGAGGATGACCAGGGCGGAGAGCAGGAAGACCGGGTTGCGGCGCAGGTCCCGCCAGGCGTCCGACCACAGGGAGCGGGGTCTGCCGGCCGGTCCGGTGGCCTCCGCTCCGGCCGGCGCCTGCTCCAGCGTGGCCGCCTCGCTCGCGCCGAGGTCCATCGCGCCGCCCATGCCGGTGCCGGCGATCGCGCGGTCGGGCTCGTACGGCTGGTCAGGCATGGCGGATCCTCGGGTCGAGTACGGCGTACAGGAGGTCGACGAGGAGGTTGGCGACCAGGAAGACGAGGACGAGCACGGTCACGAAGCCGACGACCGTCTGGCTGTTCTGGCGCACGATGCCCTGGTAGAGCTGGTAGCCGACGCCGTGGATGTTGAAGATCCGCTCGGTGACGATCGCGCCGGCCATCAGCGCGCCGATGTCGGCGCCGATGAAGGTGACCACGGGGATCAGGGAGTTGCGCAGCAGGTGCCGGGTGATGACCCGGCGCCGGGGCAGGCCCCTGGCGACGGCCGTGCGGACGTAGTCGGAGCGCTTGTTCTCCGCGACGGAGGTACGGGTGAGCCGGGTGACGTAGGCGAGCGAGACGGAGGCGAGGACCAGGCCGGGCACGAGCAGCTCGCCGAAGCCGGCGGCCGGGGAGACGGAGGGTCTGATCCAGCCCCACCGGACGCCGAGCAGCAGCTGGAGCAGCAGGCCGGTGACGAAGGTGGGGACGGAGATGACCACCAGGGTGACCAGGAGCACGGCGGTGTCCACGGGCCGCCCGCGCCTCAGGCCGGTCAGCACGCCGAGGGCGATGCCGACGGCGATCTCGAACAGGACGGCCACGACGGTGAGCCGGACGGTGACGGGGAAGGCCACGGCCATCAGCTCGGTGACCGGCCGGCCGTTGAACGCCGTACCGAAGTCGCCGGTGACGACGTTCCCCAGGTAGGTGAGGTACTGCCGCCACAGCGGCTGGTCCAGGCCGAACTCCCGCTTCAGCTGGGCGGCGGTCGCCGGGTCGCACGCCCGCTCCCCGCACAGGCCCGCGACGGGGTCGCCCATCACGTTGACCATGAGGAAGATCAGCAGGGTGGCCCCGAGGAACACCGGGATCATCTGCAGCAGGCGCCGGACGACATGGCGTCCCATGGCGGCTCAGCTGACCTTGATCTCGTTGTAGACGGGGACGCTGAAGGGGTTGAGCGCCACGTCGGACAGCCGGGCGGAGTAGCCGGCGCTGCCGTTCTGGTACCAGAGCGGGATGGCGGCCATCTCGTCCCGGACGACCTCCTCGGCCCGCTGGAACAGCGTGACGGCCTCGGCCTGGTCCGGCTCGGCGTTGGCCCGGTCGACGAGCCGGTCGAACCGCCGGTCGGACCAGGTGCCGTCGTTGGACGAGCCACCGGTGTAGTACAGCGGCTGGAGGAAGTTCTGGATCAACGGGTAGTCCATCTGCCAGCCGGCCCGGAAGGGGCCGGACATCCTGCGCTGGGTGATCTGGTTGCGGAAGTCGGCGAAGGTGCCGACGGGCCTGCCGACGCACGCCTTGTCGTCGGCGAGGGCGTTGTTGATGGAGTTGCACACGGCGTCCACCCATTGCTTGTGCGAGCCTGTGTCCGCGTTGTAGGTGATGGTCAGCCGGCCGCCGGGGATCCCGCCGCCCTCCCGGACGAGCCGTCTGGCTCCCGCGGGGTCGTAGTCGCAGGCGTGGCCGCACAGGCCGGGCCGGTAGCCGCCGGCCGTCCCGAGGACCGGCGAGGTCCAGTCGGTGGCCGGGGTGCGGGTGCCGCGGAAGATGGTCTCGGTGATCTGCTTGCGGTTGATCGCCATGGACAGCCCCGTGCGCACCTTGCGCGCGGCGCCGGTGTTCCACCTCGGGTCGTAGTACGGGAAGGCCAGGGTCTGGAGGATGCCGGCCGGGGTGTTGATGTACCGGCCGTCCAGGTCGGTCTCGACGTTCTTGAGCTGGGTGGCGGGCACGTCGTCCACCAGGTCCAGGTTGCCGGCCAGCACGTCGGTGTACGCGGTGTTGTTGTCCGTGTACACCAGGAGGGTCACGCCGACGTTGCGGGCCGGGTCGGGGCCGGGGTAGCCGTCCCACTTGCGCAGCGCCATGGCTGAGCCCCGGGCGTAGGAGTCGACCAGGTAGGGCCCGTTGCCGACCGGCTTCTTCACCCAGGCCGCGTGGTCGGTGAAGAAGACGCGCGGGAGCGGCGCGAAGGCCGCGTACCCCAGGATGTCGGGGAAGCCGGAGAACTTCTGGCTCAGCGTGACGGTGAAGGTGCGGTCGTCGACCACCTTCAGCCCGGAGAGGGTGTCCGCGGTCTGCCCGCCGCTGTCGGGGTGGACCTTGTCGTAGCCGGCGATGTACCCGAAGAAGTAGGCGTTCTTCTGCTTGTTGCGCAGGCTCGCCCCGTAGTTCCAGGCGTCCACGAAGGAGCGGGCGGTCACCCTCTCCCCGTCGGAGAAGGTCCAGCCGTCCTTCAGCCGGACGGTGTAGTGCCGGGCGTCGTCGGTCTCGATGGAGCGGGCGAGCCAGTTCTTCGCCTCGGCGGTCTTCGGGTCGTACCTCTTCAGGCCCCGGAAGAGCATGTCGAGGACCTTGCCGCCCTGCACGTCGTTGGTGTTGGCGGGTTCGAGCGGGTTCTCCGGCTCGCTCCAGGACGACGTCACCACCCCGGCGCCGCCGTAGCCCGCGGCGCCACCGCAGGCACCGGCCGACAGGCAGGCGGCGATCGCACAGACGGCCCACCCGACGCGCGCGGCTCCCCGCATTGGCTGCCTCCTCCGCGATCACCCGGCCGAGCACCCGGCCCATCACCCGGCCGATAAAGGTCATATCAGCTCATACTTCAGATTCCGCGCGCACACCGTCGGATTCGGCGGCCTTTGGCCGGACACGTCATCCGATTGCAGGCATGGCCCGTCCGCCGCCTTGATGATCTTGATCCTGGAGTGCAATAGATCTTCGTGTAACGATGCCGAAACGTTGGATTGGGACGTGCCGATGTACGCATGTCGACACTCCACCGTCCGCATATCGAACTTCTTGCCCGATTAGCCCAAATAGTCCGATGTGAAGCACGGATTGATTACGGCGGGCTACCCGCGTAGCTACGGAATGATCAAGTACAGGCAAAGAAGGTAAAGAGAAACCCAAGCCGACCGAGAATTTATTGACCTTGAATGAATTGCGTTGAAAAAGTCCGGCGTAGCCCGTAGGGGAGCGCCCTGCGGAGTCATCAGACCCTCCCTTGGGCCAGGAGCACCATGACCCCCCCAACTCCATCTGCGGCTGCCCCGCTTGAGGTGACCGACGAGACCGTCGCGAAGTCGACCACTTCGGACGGTTCGAAGGGCAGCGAAGGCCGCTCTCCGGGACGGCTTGCCTGGAAGCGCTTCAAGCGCGACAAGACGGGCGTCATATCCGCTTATGTCGTGCTCTTCTTCTTCGTGATCGCCATCGCGGCGCCCCTGATCGCGAAGCTGTACGGCAAGGACCCGTACACCACCTACGCGAGCCAGGACCCGAGCCTGCTCAACGCCTTCTCCTACCCCGCGGGCCCCAACGGCGGCATGAGCCCGGAGTTCTGGTTCGGCATCGAGCCCCAGCTGGGCCGGGACGTCTTCACCTTCCTGCTCTACGCCATCCGCAACTCGCTGGGCATCGCCCTCGCCGCCACCCTGCTCACGACGGTCGTCGGCGTCATGGTCGGCGTCACGGCCGGCTACCTGGGCGGCAGGGTCGACTACTTCGTCGGCCGGGTCATCGACATCATGCTGTCGTTCCCGTCCACCCTCTTCATCATCGCCTTCCTGCCGGTCGTCTTCGGCCTCTTCGTCGCCGACGACGAGGACATCCCGACGAGCCTGCGCGCCGTCTCCCTGATCATCGTGCTGGCGGTGTTCGGCTGGGCCTCCATCGCACGTCTGCTGCGCGGCCAGGTACTCGGTCTGCGCGAGCGGGAGTTCGTCGAGGCGGCCAAGGTCACGGGTGCGTCTCCGATGCGCATCGTGTTCAAGGAACTGCTGCCCAACCTGTGGACGCCGATCCTGATCCAGTCCACGCTGATGCTTCCCGCGTACGTCACCGCGGAGGCGGGTCTGGCCTTCCTCGGGGTCGGCATGATCGACCCGACCCCGGACTGGGGCGTCATGATCCAGCGCGGAGCGCAGTTCTACACCGAGGACCTCACCTTCATGCTCTTCCCGGGCCTGTCCATGGTGATCTTCGTCCTCGCCTTCAACCTCCTCGGCGACTCGGTGCGCGACGCGCTCGACCCGAAGTCCAAGCGGTAATCCACGTTCCACCCCCGGCCCGGTTCGACGACGACCGGCGGGTCCCGTCTGTTCCGATCGACACAAGGCAGGCTCAGCATGTCTTTTTCCCGTAGAAACTTCCTGATCGCCACCGGTGTGGCGGCGGCCTCGACCTCCGTGCTGAGCGCTTGCAGCAGCGGCAGTGACAACAAGGGCAAGGACAACGTGCCCTCCGTCAGCGGCAGCAAGAAGAGCAAGATCGAGGTCGGCACCAAGGCCGACTCGACCGGCCCGGCGGCCGAGGTTCCGGGAGCCACCAAGGGCGGGACGATCTGGTCGCTCGACCAGTTCGACATGGACCACCTGGACCCGGCGCAGATCTACTCCTCGACCGAGGCCGCCATCACGGTCCCGATCCTGCGCGGTCTGACCGGCTACAAGCTCGACGCCAAGGGCGGCGCCGTCCTCGTCGGCGACCTGGCCACCGACGCCGGCACCATGAAGAACGGCGGCAAGACCTGGTCCTTCACCCTGAAGGACGGGCTGAAGTGGGAGGACGGCTCGGACGTCACCACGGACGACGTCCGCCACACCTTCGAGCGCCTCTTCGCCGACTTCATCACCGAGGGCCCGCGCTACGTCCAGAACTGGCTGGAGGGCGGCAAGAAGTACAAGGGCCCCTACGGCGGCAAGCACCTGGACTCCATCGAGATCTCCGGCAAGACCGTCACCTTCCACCTCAACGAGGCGCGTGGTGACTTCAACTTCACCCTGGCGATGCGTGGTTACGCCCTGGTGCCGAAGAAGCACGACACCAAGGAGAAGTACGACAACCGTCCGTTCTCCTGCGCCCCGTACAAGATCGACAGCCGTCAGCCGGGCAAGTCGCTGACCTACACGCGCAACGAGCACTGGGACCCGAAGACGGACTCGATCCGCAACGCCTACCCGGACAAGTACGTCTTCCAGTTCGGCTTCCAGAACCTGGCGTCCACCGACCGCTACATCTCGGACCGTGGCAACGACCAGTACACGATGTCGATCTTCAACGAGGTCGCGGCCGAGCGTGTCTCCCAGGTCCTCACCAACCCGAAGCTGAAGGCGCGCGTCCTCACCGCGGTCGACACGGTCACCTACTACTGGCCGATCAACACCTCCCGGATCAAGGACGTCAAGGTCCGCCAGGCCATCAACTACGCCTGGCCGCTGCAGCAGCTCCAGACCATCCGCGGCGGCAAGGCCGTCACCGAGATGGCCACCACCGTGCTCAGCCCAGTGACCCCCGGCTACCAGAAGTTCGACCTGTACGGCAAGAACACCAAGCCGGGCGGCGACCCCGAGAAGGCCAAGGCCCTCCTGAAGGAGGCCGGCAAGCTCGGCCAGAAGCTGGTCATCGCCTACCAGCAGTCGGACAACTCGGTGAAGCAGGCCGTCGCGATCAAGAACGCGCTGGAGGCCGCCGGCTTCAAGGTCGTCAACAAGCAGGTCGACAAGTCGACCTTCTACACGCAGATCAGCAAGCTCGACAACGGCTACGACATGTTCGCCGCGGGCTGGAGCCCGGACTGGCCCGCCGGTTACTCGGTGTTCTACCCGTGCTGGCACGGCAGCCAGATCGTCGAGGGTGGCCAGAACTGGTCGCAGCTGGACGACACCGGCGTCAACAAGGCCATCGACGCGGCCTCGAAGATCACGGACCAGGAGCAGGCCAACAAGGCCTGGGGCGACATCGACCGCCAGATCATGGAGCTGGGCGCCTGCGTCCCGGACTACCACTCCATCCGCAACTGGATGTACGGGTCCAAGGTCGGCAACGTGATCTACGACGCCGGCAACACCTGCGTCGCGCTCTGCAAGCTGTACGCCAAGAAGTAAGCGCGATCGACCCCTCGGGGGCGGCCACGACCTGGCCGCCCCCTCCGGCCCACCCCTCACCCCGGCGACGGCGCCCCGTCCGGAAAGTCACGCCCCATGTTCCGCTTCCTCGTCCGCCGAACCCTCGGCGCGCTGGTCATCCTCCTGGTCATCAGCGCCGTCACCTTCTGGCTGTTCTACGCAGTCCCGCGTGACCCGGCCATGCTGTCGTGCGGCAAGAACTGCACGCCCGACATGCTCGCCAAGGTCCGGCACAACCTGGGCATCGACCACTCGCTGCCGGTCCAGTACTGGTACTGGATCAAGGGCATCTTCGTCGGGCGGGACTACGCCGGCTTCGGACACTGCGAGGCGCCCTGCCTCGGTTACTCCTTCGCCAACAACCAGCCGGTGCTCGGCACCATCCTGGACCGGTTCCCGACCACCCTCTCGCTGGCCCTCGGCTCGGCCGTCGTCTTCCTCGTCTTCGGCATCGGCGCCGGCATGATCGCCGCCGTCAAGCAGGGCAAGTGGCAGGACAAGGTGGCCAGCTCGGCCTCGCTGGTGGCCTCCTCGCTC
Source organism: Streptomyces sp. NPDC013455 (assembly GCF_040632975.1). Lineage (NCBI taxonomy): Bacteria > Bacillati > Actinomycetota > Actinomycetes > Kitasatosporales > Streptomycetaceae > Streptomyces > Streptomyces sp. NPDC013455. The sequence continues at coordinate 136,759 of NZ_JBEYCX010000022.1, forward strand.
CAGATCTACTTCATCGGCTACATCGCGATGTTCTTCCTCGTCGGGAAGCTCGACATCCTGGACAACCCGTCCTACACGCCGATCACCGAGGACCCGGCCGCCTGGTTCTCCGGTCTGCTGCTGCCGTGGCTGGTGCTGGCCCTGATCTGGACCGCCAACTACACGCGTATGACCCGCTCCCAGCTGGTCGAGACGCTCAGCGAGGACTACGTCCGCACGGCCCGGGCCAAGGGCCTGTCCAGCCGTAACGTCTTCTTCCGGTTCGCCTGGCGCGGCGCGATGGGTCCGATCGTCACGATCTTCGGCATCGACCTCGCCACCCTCATCGGCGGCGCGATGATCACCGAGTACACCTTCAGCCTCCAGGGCATCGGCCGCCTCGCGGTGGACTCCGTCGACAAGAGCGACCTGCCCATGCTGCTCGGTGTCACCATGCTGTCGGCCGGCGCCATCGTCTTCTTCAACATCATCGTCGACGCGGTCTACGGCCTCATCGACCCGCGGATCCGGCTCGCCTGACCTCCGCCCGCCGTCTCCCTTCCCACCGCCCCACCCGGCGACCCTCGCATCACCCCCCAGGAGCGTCCCCGTGACGAGCACCGATCAGCAGCCGTTCCTCTCCATCAGGGACCTCAAGGTCCACTTCTCCACCGAGGACGGCATCGTCAAGGCCGTCGACGGACTGAGCTTCGATCTGGCCAAGGGCCAGACGCTCGGCATCGTCGGCGAGTCGGGCTCCGGCAAGTCCGTCACCAACCTGACGATCCTGGGCCTGCACGACCGCGACCGCACCGCGATCGACGGCGAGATCGTGCTGGACGGCAAGGAGTTGCTCACCGCCTCCGAGCGGGAGCTGGAGCAGCTGCGCGGCAACAAGATGTCCATGATCTTCCAGGACGCGCTGGCCTCGCTCTCGCCGTACCACACCATCGGCACCCAGATCGGCGAGACCTACCGCAAGCACACCGGCTGCTCCAAGGCCGAGGCCCGCAAGCGGTCGATCGAGATGCTGCGCCGGGTCGGCATCCCGCAGCCGGACATGCGGGTGGACGACTACCCGCACCAGTTCTCCGGCGGTATGCGCCAGCGCGCGATGATCGCCATGGCGCTGGTGTGCGACCCCGAGCTGCTGATCGCGGACGAGCCGACCACCGCGCTCGACGTGACGGTCCAGGCCCAGATCATGGACCTGCTGAAGGACCTCCAGCAGGAGTTCGGCACCGCCATCATCTTCATCACCCACGACCTCGGCGTCATCGCCGACATCGCGGACGACGTCCTGGTGATGTACGGCGGCCGGTGCGTGGAGCGCGGCACCAAGGAGGAGGTGCTGCGCGACCCGCAGCACCCCTACACGCTGGGCCTGCTGAACTCCATGCCGAGCCTGAACGGGCCGGTGGACGTGCCGCTGACGCCGATCCCCGGTTCGCCGCCCTCGCTGCTCAACCCGCCCTCGGGCTGCCGCTTCCACCCGCGCTGCGCCTTCGCCGAGAAGGTGCCGGACGGGCTGTGCTCGGGCGAGCGCCCGGTGCTCGAAGTGGTCGACGGCCGCGGCTCGGCCTGCCACCTCACCGAGGAGCGGAAGCGGGAGCTCTTCGCCGACTTCGCCGGAACCCGGCACAACTGACGGACACGAGACGGGACTTCACGATCATGAGCAACACGAACCCCCTCCTGGACGTCTCCGGACTGACGAAGCACTTCCCCATCAAGGGCGGCTTCCCGATCCGCCGGACGGTCGGCGCGGTCCAGGCCGTGGACGGACTGGACTTCCAGGTGGCCGAGGGCGAGAGCCTGGGCCTGGTCGGCGAGTCCGGCTGCGGCAAGTCGACCACGGGCCGGCTGATCACCCGGCTGATGGAGCCGACCGGCGGCACGATCACCTACCGCGGGCAGGACATCACGCACGCGGGCCGCAAGCAGCTGGCGCCGATCCGCTCCGAGATCCAGATGATCTTCCAGGACCCGTACGCCTCGCTGAACCCGCGGCAGACGGTCGGCAAGATCATCTCCGGGCCGATGGAGATCAACGGCGTCAACCCGGCCGGCGGCCGGGAGAACCGGGTCCG
>NZ_JBEYCX010000023.1:0-12969 GCF_040632975.1 Streptomyces sp. NPDC013455
CTCAAGGAACGGTCGCTTCCTTTGTACTCACCCTCTCGGGCTTTCCTCCGGGCGCTTCCCTTCGGTCTTGCGTTTCCGACTCTATCAGATCTTTTTTCGATCCGATTTCCTCGGTGCTTTCCAGGTTCCCGCTTCCGCGTTTCCCTTTCCGGCGGTTCCGACTCTATCAGATCCTTTCGGCGTCTGACTCCCAGTCAGGGGGGTTTGTCTTCCGGGCTGTTGGGCCCTTCCGACGTCTCAAACCTTAGCGGATCCGCCCGGCGATTCCCAATCGGGCCGCCGAGCCCCTATTCGAATTGAATTCGGGCACGCCGAAAACAATCCGCTGGGGAGATCGTGCTGTGGTGTGAGGGTGCCGCTCGGGGCGGCGGATGTGCCGTCGAAGAACCGTTACGGCTCTCCGGCAACCCGAAGAACTCTACGGATCGGCCCGTGGGGTGTCAACCCCCGCTGTCAAGATCTTTTATCTCGGCTTCCGGGGCCGCGTCAGTCCAGGTCGCTGAGCCGGCCGCCGGCGTCCGGCTGGGCGTGCTCCACCCTGCGCAGGAGCCGGGTCAGGACCTCGCCGAGCACGGACCGCTCCGCGGGAGTGAGGTCCTGGAGCAGGTCCTCCTCGAAGACCGTGGCCAGGCGCATGGCCTCCAGCCACTTCTCGCGGCCTTCCGGGGTCAGCTCCACGATCACGCGGACGCGGTTGGACTCGTCGCGCTCACGGGTGACCAGTCCCTCGGCGACCATGCGGTCGATCCGGTGGGTCATCGCGGCCGGGGTGAGGCCGAGCCGCTTGGCCAGGTCGCCGGGGCCCATGCGGTAGGGGGCGCCGGAGAGGACCAGCGCCTTGAGGACCTCCCACTCGGCGTTGCTGATGCCGAGGGCCGAGGTCTGGCGGCCGTAGGCGACGTTCATGCGGCGGTTGAGCCGGGACAGCGCCGAGACGATCTTCTCGACCTGCGGGTCGAGGTCCTGGAACTCGCGTTGGTAGGCGGCGATCTGTTCTTCGAGTGTCGGCTCTGTGATGCCGGGGGTCTCGGCCATGGCCGCAGTATCGCACGCGAGTCCTTTGCCTTGAAGTCCTTCACTGTGTACTCTTTAGCTTCGAACTTTAGCTTCGAAGTCTTCACGTCTAACTAGTGAGAGAGGTGAACGTGACCAGGGCGATGGGCGCAGCGATGCGCCGGATCCACGTGGGCAACGCACTCAGCGCGTTCGGGCTCGGCTTCACCGTCCCGTACCTGTACGTCTACGTGGCGCAGGTGAGGGGACTGGGAGCCATGACGGCGGGACTCGTGCTCGCCGTCTTCGCCGTGGCCGCGCTGATCGTGCTGCCGTTCGCCGGCCGGGCGATCGTGCGGCGCGGCCCGCTGCCGGTCCTGCTCGCCGCCCTGGTGACCGCCGCCCTGGGCGCGCTGAGCCTCGGCCTGGCCGGCGGTTCCGCGAGCGTGCTGCTGTCCGCGGCGGCGCTCGGCGCCGGGCAGGCCGTGATGCAGCCGGCGCTGGCCACGATGATCGTGGACTGCTCGACGGCGGACACCCGCTCCCGCGCGTTCGCGATGCAGTTCTTCCTGCAGAACCTGGGCCTCGGTGTCGGCGGCCTCATCGGCGGCCATCTCGTCGACACCACGCGCGCGTCCTCCTTCACGCTGCTGTTCGCGATCGAGGCGGCGATGTTCCTGCTGCTGGTGGGCGTGATGGCGACCGTGCGGATGCCGCACTCGCCGCGGCTGGACGGCGCTCCCGCGCGGTCGGCGAAGGGCGGCTGGAAGCAGTTGCTCGGGAACCGGGCCATGGTGCAGCTGTGCGTGCTGGGCTTCGTGCTCTTCTTCGCCTGCTACGGACAGTTCGAGTCGGGGCTGAGCGCGTACGGCGTGGAGGCCGCCGGCATATCCACCTCCGCGCTCGGCACCGCCCTGGCCGCGAACACGCTGGTGATCGTGGTCGCCCAGTTCGCCGTGCTGAGGTTCGTGGAGCGGCGCCGGCGCTCGCGGGTGATCGCCGTGGTGGGTCTGATCTGGGCCGTCGCCTGGCTGGTCGCCGGTTACGCGGGGCTGGGGCACGGCAGCCAGGAGATGGCCACGGCCGCCTTCGTGTCGACGTACGCGCTGTTCGGGCTGGGCGAGGCGATGCTGTCGCCGACGGTGGCGCCGCTGGTCGCCGATCTGGCACCGGAGGGCATGGCCGGGCAGTACAACTCGGCGTTCGCGCTGGTCAAGCAGTTGGCGCTGGCGGTCGGTCCGGCGGTGGGCGGTCCCCTCGGGGCCTCGCTCCACGGGCCGTACATCGTGACCTTCCTGCTGTGCTCGCTGGGGATCACCTACCTGGCGCTGCGGCTGGGCCGTCGGCTGACCCCCGTACAGGACCGGCCGTGGCCGGCGCGGGGAAGCCGGGTGGTCACGCGGGGCGGTGCGCCCGCGGAACAGGTGCCCGCGTAGGCACCGGGCCCGTCGTGCCACGGCGGCCGTCCGACGCGCCACAGCGGCCGTCGTGCCACGGCGGCCGTCCGACGCGCCACAGCGGCCGTCGCGCCACGGCGGCCGTCGCGCCACGGCGGCCGTCGCGCCACGGCGGTCGTCGCGCTACGGCGGCCGTCGTGCGGCCGTCGTGCAGCCGTCGTGCGGCCGTCGTGCGGCCGTCGTCCCGCGGCGCCCCCCGGGGGGGGCCGATCGCGCGCTGACCCCGCGTCCCTTAGGGGGCGCGGGGTCAGCGCTTGTCCTGCGGCAGGACGAACTCGCACCAGACCGCCTTGCCGCCGCCGGGGGTGCGGCGGCAGCCCCAGCCGGAGGCGATGGTCGCCACGATCGCGATGCCCCGGCCCGACTCGTCTCCGGGCTCGGCGCGGCGGCGTCTGGGCAGGTGGTCGTCGCCGTCGGTGACCTCCACGATGAGGCGGCGGTCGGTGCGGCGGAGTCTGAGCCGCATGGGCGGGGTGCCGTGCTGGAGGCTGTTGGCGACCAGTTCGCTGGTGGCCAGGACGCCGAGGTCGTGCAGTTCGGCGGGGAAGCGCCAGCTGGTGAGGACGCCGGAGGCGAAGGCACGCGCGCGTGGGGCCGCCTCGACGCCGCCGAGGAGCTCCAGGGCCGCGTTGCGGAAGAGGTCGCCGTCGGGGCCCGTACGGGCCGGGTGCTGGAGGACCAGGACGGCCACGTCGTCGTCGTGGTCGGCGGTGACGCCGGCCGAGCGGACCAGGCGGTCGCAGACGACCTGCGGGCTGCCGGTCGCACCGGCGAGCGCGGCCGCCAGCGCGGCGATGCCCTCGTCCAGGTCGGCGTCGCGGCGCTCCACCAGACCGTCGGTGTACAGGACGGCCGTGGCGCCGGGACCGAGGGCGATGGAACCGGAGGAGTGCATCCAGCCGCCGGTGCCGAGCGGCGGGCCGGTCGGTTCGTCGGCGCGGGTGACCGTGCCGTTCTCGTCGCGGACCAGGATCGGCAGGTGGCCCGCCGAGGCGTAGACCAGGCGGCCCTCGTTCGGATCGTGTACGGCGTAGACGCAGGTGGCGATCTGGTTGGCGTCGATCTCGATGGCGAGCCCGTCGAGGAGCTGGAGCACCTCGTGCGGGGGCAGGTCGAGGCGGGCGTAGGCGCGGACGGCCGTGCGGAGCTGGCCCATGACGGCCGCGGCGCGCACCCCGCGGCCCATGACGTCGCCGATGACCAGGGCCGTGCGGCCGCCGCCGAGGGTGATCACGTCGTACCAGTCGCCGCCGACCGCGGCCTCGGTGCCGCCGGGCTGGTAGGTGGCGGCGATGCGCAGGTCGTCGGGTTGTTCCAGCTCCTGCGGGAGCAGGGAGCGCTGGAGGGTGACGGCCGTTTCGCGCTGGCGGCGTTCGCTGGCGCGCAGGCGCTCGGCGGCCTCGGCGTGGTCGGTGACGTCCGTGGCGAACACGAGGACCGCACCGCCGCCGTCGCGGTCGCGGTCGCCGTCCTCGGCGACGGGGGTGCAGGTGAAGGTGTACGAGCGGCCGTCGACGGCCTTGCGGGACTTCAGGGTGCGGGGTTTGCCGCTGCGCAGCACCTGGTCGAGCAGCGGGAGCAGGCCCAGTTCGGCGAGTTCGGGCAGCGCCTCGCGGGCGGGGGCGCCGGTGGGGCGGGTGCCGAAGGCCGCCGTGTAGGCGTCGTTGAGGTAGGCGATGCGGTGGTCGGGGCCGTGGACCAGGGCGACGAGGGCCGGGACGCGGTCCAGGACGGCCCGTGCGGGCAGTTCGTCGACAGCGGGCACGGTGGGTGTCCCGTCGGCGGACGGTTCGGCGCGGGCCGCGGGCACGGAGCCTTCCCCCCGCCGGTCCGGGGAGACCGGGGTCTCGGTCCGCGCGGCGGCGCGGCGCTGCGTTCCGGGGAGCCGGGCGCTCCAGCGCGTGAAGTTCACAGTGGGGAAAGCCTCGTGGGTGCGGTGGGCGGGCGGGTGGCCCGACCGAGGACGTGGGGCAGTCTGGCAGGGGCCGGGCCGCGGCGACATCCGTCAGACGCCTCGGCGGTCCGTGGAGTTCCTGCGTCCGGTCAGGACGACCCCTTCGGGTCGTCCGAGGGGCTGTGGGGAGGCTTTCCCCCGGCCGCCAGTTCGAACTCCGCTCGGGGGTGTTCGAGTGAACCGAGGGAGACGATCTCCCGTTTGAAGAGCCCGGCGAGGGTCCATTCGGCGAGCACCCGGGCCTTGCGGTTGAAGGTCGGCACCCTGCTGAGGTGGTACACGCGGTGCATGAACCAGGCAGGGTAGCCCTTCAGCTTGCGTCCGTAGACCTGGGCGACGCCCTTGTGCAGGCCGAGGGAGGCGACCGAGCCGGCGTACGCGTGCGCGTACGTCTCCAGGGGCTCGCCGCGCAGGGCGTGGACGATGTTGTCGCCGAGCAGCTTGGCCTGGCGGACCGCGTGCTGGGCGTTGGGGGCGGTCTCGGTGCCCGGTTCGGCGGCCGTGACGTCGGGTACGGCGGCGGCGTCGCCCGCCGCCCAGGCGTGCTCCGTGCCGTCGACGGTCAGCTCGGCGGTGCACTTCAGGCGGCCGCGCCCGGTGCGGGGCAGGTCGGTGGCGGCGAGCAGCGGGTGCGGTTTGACGCCGGCCGTCCACACGACCGTACGGGTCGGGAAGCGCTGGCCGTCGCTGAGGACGGCCACGCGGTCGGCGCAGGAGTCGAGGCGCGTGCCGAGCAGCACCTGGATGTTGCGGCGGCGCAGCTGGGTGACGGTGTACCGGCCCATTTCCGGGCCGACCTCGGGCAGGATGCGGTCGCTGGCCTCCACGAGGATCCACTTCATGTCCTCGGGGCGGAGGTTGTGGTAGTACCGCGCGGTGTACCGGGCCATGTCCTCCAGTTCGGCCAGGGCCTCGACCCCGGCGTAGCCGCCCCCGACGAAGACGAAGGTGAGGGCGGCGTCCCGGACCGCGGGGTCGCGGGTGGAGGAGGCGATGTCCATCTGTTCGATGACGTGGTTGCGCAGGCCGATGGCCTCTTCGACGGTCTTGAAGCCGATGCCGTACTCGGCGAGGCCGGGGATGGGCAGCGTGCGGGAGACCGAGCCGGGGGCGAGGACGAGTTCGTCGTAGCCGAGCAGTTCGCCGGGCCTGTCCTTGCCGGGCCTGTCCTTGCCGGGCCTGTCCTTGCCGGGCCTGTCCTCACCGGCGGTGGCGAGGGTGGTGACGGCGGCGGTGCGGGTCGCGTGGTCGATGGACGTGACCTCGCCGATGACGACGTGGCACCGGTCGAGGACGCGGCGCAGGGGTACGACGACATGGCGTGGGGAGATCGAGCCCGCGGCGGCCTCGGGGAGGAACGGCTGGTACGTCATGTACGGGTCGGGAGTGACGACGGTGATGTCGATCTCACCCCGCTTGAGTTCGCCCTTCAGCTTCCGCTGGAGGCGCAGGGCCGTGTACATCCCGACGTAGCCGCCGCCGACAACCAGAATGCGCGCACGTTCCTTCACCATCCCATGACGCACCCGACGCTGGTGTTTGTCCACAGCCCCGGCAATTTGTGTGACCGGCGGCCGGGTGTACGCGGTACCGGGCGCGCCCTCCGTGCCGGACGAAAGGGGGCAGGTCAGCGGGGGCGGGCGACAGGGTGTGAAGAGCGGCAATCGGGACGTACACGCCCCGTACTCCGATCGGGGGGCGCACTGTGCGGAACCTGCCCCTTCTGAATTGACTGCCTCTCAACTATGTTCGTGTGTCGACGGGGTGTAGGGAATGTGGTCGAACGGGTCCGCGACGGGCGGTTCCGGTCGGGACCGATGCCACTTCCGCTCACTCCGCGTTCAGTGGCGGGGAGAGTCTCCGGGGGGAGACGTCATTACCGGGGGAAACACATGCATGTTCAGGACACGCATTGGGCATCCGCAGCCGCCATCGCCACCGGTGGCGGGGCGATGAGCGCGGCGACGGGCAACGGACGCGCCGACGGGGCGCGTACGACCCCGCTGCGGGTGGACGCACAGCGCAATCTGGAACACGTGCTGCGTGCGGCGCGTGAGGTGTTCGGCGAGCTGGGCTACGGCGCGCCGATGGAGGACGTGGCGCGGCGCGCCCGCGTCGGGGTGGGCACCGTGTACCGGCGCTTCCCCAGCAAGGACGTACTGGTCCGACGGATCGCGGAGGAGGAGACCGCACGGCTGACCGAGCAGGCGCGGGCCGCGCTCGGGCAGGAGGACGAGCCGTGGTCGGCGCTGTCGCGCTTCCTGCGGACGTCCGTGGCGTCGGGGGCGGGGCGGCTGCTGCCGCCCCAGGTCCTGCGGGTCGGGTCCACCGACCCGGCCGACGAGGACCCGGCCGGTGCCGCCGAGGAGGCCCGGGTGCCTCAGCAGCGGGTGCAGCCGGGCGGCGCCGAGCTGCGGCTGGTGGCGGAGACGGCCACGGTGGCCGACGACGCCGGGGCCGGGGCGCTGCTCGACGTGGTCGGGCGGTTGGTCGAGCGGGCGCGGGCGGCCGGTGAGCTGCGGGCGGACGTGTCCGTGGCCGACGTGCTGCTGGTGATCGCCACGGCGGCGCCGTCGTTGCCGGACGCAGCCCAGCAGGCGGCCGCGTCGGCGCGGTTGCTGGACATCCTGCTGGAGGGACTGCGGTCCCGTCCGGCGTAGCTCCTCCGCACGGTCCCGCCCGGGCCTCGGCTTCGGCGTTGGCTTCGGCTTCGGCGTTGGCTTCGGCTTGGCTTCGGCTTGGCTTCGGCTTGGCTTCGGCTACGGCCTCGGCGGGACCGGCTTCCCACCCGGGCCACCGTGCGACTGCCACGGCCGGTTGCGGGTGGGGCCTGCGGGGCGTGGCCCCGGCGGCCGCCAGTGAACGCGAGGCCCCGGCCCGCGTGCGGCGCCCGTGTCGCTCGTATCGCCCGCGTCGCCCGCGTCGCTCTCTTCGTCTCACCTCGGCGCCGGCCGGGAGGTTCGAGGCGTTCGAGGCGTTCGAGGGTGGCCGGTAAGTGCGCTCGGATGAGTGGATGGGTTCCGGGAGGGGGCCCCGGCCGAAGGGCTTGTGGCAGTCTGACCGGTGACGGGTTGGGCCGGGCCGGTGGGGGCTTTCCGCGATGGGCGTTGACGGGTGGGACGGGTCACGCGGTGACGAGAGCGACGCGGAGACCCGCGGACTGCCCTCCCCGCACGTGCCCCGCCAGGGCGGGCGCCCGGCTTCCTCCGGGGTGCCCCGCGAGGAGAGCGTGCCGGCCCAGCGCGACGGAAGCGTGCTGCCGCCGCCCCGCGAGGTGCCGCCCGCCGACGGCGAGCTGATCGAGCGGATGCGCGGCGGCGACGACTCCGCCTACGAGGAGCTGTACCGGCGTCACGCCGACGCCGTACGGCGGTACGCGCGCACCTGCTGCCGGGACGGGCACACGGCCGACGACCTCACCGCCGAGGTGTTCGCCCGCATGCTCCAGGCCGTGCGCGGCGGGTCCGGGCCCGAGCACGCCGTACGCGCCTACCTGCTCACCTCCGTACGGCGCGTCGCCGCGCACTGGACCAGGTCCGCGCGCCGTGAGGAGCTCGTCGACGACTTCGCCCTCTTCGCCCAGCAGGCCGCTCGGGTCACCGAGGGGTCCGACGGCGACGGCCTCGGCCTGGGCGCCGACGCGCGCGCCCTGCACGAGGCCGAGCAGTCCATGGCGATGCGGGCCTTCCGGTCACTGCCCGAGCGCTGGCAGGCCGTGCTGTGGCACACCGAGGTGGAGGACGAGTCCCCCAGTGAGGTGGCCGTGCTGTTCGGGCTGGACGCCAACGGCACCCGGGTGCTCGCCAGCCGCGCGCGCGAGGGACTGAAGCAGGCCTACCTCCAGGCGCACGTCAGCGCCACCCTCACCCGCGACGGGGAGTGCGCCCGCTACGCCGACCAGCTGGGCACGTACGCCCGCCGCAAGCTGCGCGTCCGTGCCGAGCGGGGCCTGCGCAAGCACCTGGAGGAGTGCGCCAGGTGCCGGCTGGCGGCGGCCCAGATCGAGGAGGTCGCCGGCGGCATCCCCGCTGTCGTCCCGGTCGCGATCCTCGGCTGGTTCGGGGCCGCCGGGTACGGCAAGGCGCTCGGCCTCGTGGCCGGAGGTGCCGGGGCCGGGGCAGCCGCCGCGGCCACCGGGTCGTCCGGGGGCGCGGGCGGGGCGGGCGGGGCCGCGGTCTCCGAGGGGTTCGCGGCGCCGGTCAAGGCCGGTATCGCGGCCGGTGTGGTCGCGGTGGCCGCCGCCGCGGTCGCGCTGGGGCTGGCGAACGACGGCCGTCCGGCGAAGGAGGTCGCCGAGCCGTCGCCGTCGGCGCCGGCCGTGCGGTCCGAGCCGCCGTCGCCGGCCCGGACGCCATCCGGGTCCGACCCCGGTGGCGAGCCGTCGCCGCGGCCCGTGGTCCTGGCCCCGACGCCCACGCCGGCCACCGCGACCACCCCGGCCACTACCCCGGCCACTACCCCGGTCACCACGCCGACGCCGACACCCACGGCCACGCCCACGGCCGCACCCACGCCCCCGCCGACGCCGACCCGGACACCCACCGTCCCCCCGTCCACCCCGACGTCCGGGCCCGAGCCGGCCCCGACGCCCACCGTGCCGCCGGCACCCGCCGTCTACGAGCTGAGCGACCTCCGCTTCGACGTCGACGGCGACGGCACGGGGCCCGAGATAGCACTCGGCGAGAGCAGCTGGGTGTGGCAGCGGTACGGCATGTCGATCGGCGGCAAGCAGTACGCGCGCGGAGCCACCGTCCACGGCGCGTCCTCCGTCACCGTCGCCCTCAACCGGCGGTGCACCGCGTACGAGGCACTGGCCGGCGTGGACGACCTGACCCTCGGCCTCGGCAAGGTCTCCTTCTCCGTCTACGCCGACGGGGTCCGACTGTGGCGGTCGGGCATGGTCAAGGGCCGCGATCAGGCGGTCCCCGTCCATGTGGACCTCACCGGCCGCGCGACCGTGCGGCTGGTGGTGGAACCGCACAGCAACACCGTCGACCGGGCGGCGCTGGCGGACTGGGCGGAGTCCCGGTTCCTCTGCCGTTAGGCCCGGTCCCGGCGTCCTGGGGCGGTCGCCGCCGTGGCGCCCAGTTCCCGCAGGACGTCCGGCACACCGAGATCCGCGCCCCGGTCCAGCTCGGCGGCGTAGCGCTCGGCGGGGAGGGCAGCGCGGGCGCCGGCCTGCACCCGCTCGGCCTCGGTGCGCTCCGGCTCGGGCCGGCGGCGGCCGTCGCGCCAGCGGTCCGCCGCGGCGAACAGCCGGAGGGCGCGAGGCAGGTCACCGAGCCGGGCCAGCAGACCGGCCGCCACGTCCACCAGGCCGGCCGTGACCGACTCGGCGCACCGGTCGGCCACGGCCTGCCGCAGGGCGTCCGCGACGAGCGCCACCCCGTGCTCCGGTCCCGACTCCTCCGCCGCGAGCAGCGCCTCGACCTTCCGCTGGTCCGCGACGAACTGCGGGGGCGGGGCGCCGTCGCGGATCGCCGCGCAGCACGCGTCGTACAGCTCGCGGGCGCGGGCCGGCCGCCCGTCGTGCAGGGCGATGAAGGCGCGCAGCAGCAGCACGAAGGCCCGGGACTCCGGCACCGCGTACCGGTCGGCGGCCGTGCCCGCCTCGTCCAGGGCGGCCAGCGCGGCCTCCCGGTCGCCGGAGCGGTAGGAGATCTCGGCGAGCCGGGCGATCAGGAACGGCGACTCGGCGTACGCGCCGACCTCGTAGGCGAGCCGCAGCGCTTCCTCGTACTCGCCGCGCGCCTCCTCGAACCGGCCCCGGGCCATGGCCGCCTCCCCGGCGGCGCTGCACACCTGGGCCTGCATCCAGCGGTCGCCGACGCGCCGGCTGAGGGTCCGCAGCTCGGCCAGGTCCTCGTCCACACCGCGCAGGTTGCCCGGCGAGTCGACGGCCGCGTGGGCGCGGTACATCAGGGCGACGGCTACCTCCCAGTCCCCGCCGTGCCGGCGGGCGTTGGCGATCGCCGCCGTCATCTGCGGGCGGATGTCCACCGGCCCGCCCAGGTAGTAGGCGGTCAGCGGCCACACGATGCCCGGGACGCGGGCGGCCGCGGGGCCGCCGTGCTCGAAGCCCGCCCGCACGCGCGCGATGTACTCCGGGGCCCGCTCGTCGGCCGCGAGCTGCGCCGCGCCGGTCTCGGAGGTCAGGAACAGGTCGAACATGCGCAGGTCCTGCCGCAGCCCGTGCAGCGGGTGGCCTTCCTCGCCGCCGGGCGCGGCGAGGAAGGCGCCCACCGGGTCGGCGGACTCCACCGATGCCGCCGCCCCGCCGGCCGGCGCGCCCGCGGGCAGGGCGTCCAGGGCGACACCCAGGCGGAGCACCAGCCGCACCCAGCCCACCGCCTCCTGGCGGTGGTTGCGCAGCCACCAGAACCAGCCGAGCGCCAGCACGAGGGCGCCCGCCTCCGCTTCGTCGCCCGCGCGCACCGCGCGGTCCAGGGCCGCGCGGATGTTGTCCAGCTCGCTCTCCAGCCGGGAGATCCAGGGGAGCTGGGCCGCCGACCGCAGCTGCGGATCGGCCTCCTCCGCCAGCGCGCGCACCCACGCGCGGTGGCGCCGCTCGGCCGCCGCGCGCAGGGCGGGGACCTCGGCGGCGCGCTCGGTGGCGTACTCGTGGATGGTCTCCAGCATGCGGTAGCGCATGCCGGTGGCCGAGCCGGTGCCGTCCGGGTCGTACGGGGCGGCGACCACCAGGGACTTGTCGACCAGCGTGCCGATCAGGTCCGCCGCCGGGCCGGTGCACACGGCCTCGGCCGCGGCGAGGTCCCAGCCGCCGGCGAACACCGACACCTCGCGCAGGACCGTCCGCTCCCGCTCGTCCAGCAGCTCCCAGGACCAGTCGACGACCGCGCGCAGGGTCTGCTGGCGGGGCAGGACGGTACGGCTGCCGGAGGTGAGCAGGCGGAAGCGGTCGTCCAGCCGGTCGGCGATCTGCCGCGGGGTCAGCAGCCTGAGCCGGGCCGCGGCCAGCTCGATGGCGAGCGGCAGCCCGTCCAGGCGGCGGCAGATCTCCGCCACGGCCGCGGTGTCGCGGAGCACGGCACCGGCGTCGGGGCGGACGGCCTCGGCGCGCTCGGTGAAGAGGCGGTGCGCCTGCTCGGGGACGAGGGGCTCGACCGGGCGCACCGACTCGCCCGGGACACCGAGGGGTTCACGGCTGGTCGCGAGAATCGTGAGCCCGGGGCAGTGGGTGAGGAGGGTCTCGGCGAGGGCGGCCGCCGCGCCGATGACGTGCTCGCAGTTGTCGAGGATCAGGAGCCGGCTGCGCGGGGCGCAGTACTCGATCAGCAGGGCCGTGGGGTCGGCCTGCGGGCTCGCCAGGTCGGTGGTCAGGAGCACGGTCTCGCGCAGACCGAGCGCGCTGACCACCGCGCCGGGCACCGCCTCCGGGTGGTCGAGCGGGGCCAGCTCGACCAGCCAGGCGGAGGGGAACGCCGTGGCGGCCTCCTCGGCGAGGCGGGTCTTTCCCGAGCCGCCCGGTCCGGTGAGCGTGACCAGGCGGGCCCGGTGCAGCTCTGCACGTATGGCCTCGAGTTCGGGTTCCCGTCCGACGAAGGACGTCAGACGGGGGCGGAGGTTCCCGGTCCGCTCCCGGGGCCGGGCGGGGGGCGGCGCCGGGGGCAGGGACCGCTCCGGGGAGGCGGATCGCTCGTGGGGCGTGACCCGCTCCTGGGGTCCGGCCGGCTCCCCGGTCGCGGTCGCGGGGGTCCCCTCTGTCAGCAACGACCGGTGCAGCGCACGGAGTTCCGGGCCGGGGTCGGTGCCGAGGGTGCCGGCGAGGGTGCGGCGGAAGGTCTCGTACGCGGCGAGGGCGTCGGCCGGGCGGCCCGTCTCGCGCAGGGCACGGATGAGGAGGACGTGCAGGGGCTCGTCGTACGGGTGGGCCGCGGTCAGCTCCGTCAGCTCCGGTACGGCCTCCTGGGCGCGGCCCAGATCGAGCGCGGCGGCGGCGCGGGCGCGGGCCGCCGTCAGCCGCAGGGCCCGCGGGCGGGCGGCGGCGGTGCGGTCGGGGAGGTCGGCGAGGGGCGGGCCGTACCAGAGGGCGAGGGCCTCGGTGAGGGTGCGGTGGGCGGTGGCCGGGTCGCCCGCGGCGAGGGCGGCGGTTCCGGTGCGGGTGAGGCGTTCGAAGACGTGGAGGTCGACGTCCTCCTCGGCCGCTTCGAGGCGGTAGCCGCCCGGGGCTGAGGTGATGGCGTGCCGGCCGAGGCTCCGGCGGAGCCGGCCGACGAGGGCCTGGAGGGCGGCGGGGGCGTCCTGGGGCGGGTCGTCCGCCCAGATCTCGTCGATGAGGGTGTCGAGGGTGGTGGTGCGGCCGGGGCGGAGCGCGAGGACGGTGAGGAGCGTGCGCAGGCGCGGGCCGCCGATGGGTACGGGGGTGCCCTGGTCGTCCGCCGCTTGGGCCACGCCCAGGATTCCGTACCGCACGTGGTCATTGTGGCGGGGGTCGAGGGCGGGGGCACGGGGGTTTCGCGCCGCCGGGGCCGACCGCCCGACCGCCCGACCGCCCGACCATCAAAGATCCACGCCCCGGCGTCCAAGCACCCGGGCCACCCGACC
>NZ_JBEYCX010000023.1:13067-115145 GCF_040632975.1 Streptomyces sp. NPDC013455
CCGCCGAACACTCACACCGCACCCCGACCACCCGACCGCCGAACACTCACACCGCACCCCGACCACCCGACCGCCGAACACTCACACCGCACCCCGACCACCCGACCGCCGAACACTCACACCGCACCCCGACCACCCGACCGCCGAGCTCTCACACCGCACCCCGGCCGCCCAGCCCCGAAGGCTCACGCCCCCGGGGTCAGCGCGCTTCTTCTCGGCTGGATCCCGGACGGTACCGCCCGCGAGCGGGTCGGGGTGCCCGTCCAGCAGGTTCCCCGGCGGGCGAGGAGGCGGCGGAGCCACAGTTCCAGGGAGACGAGGTCGGCCAGACCGTCCAGGGGGAGGGGCTCGCCGGCGGCGGCCGCCCGGACGGCCTTGCGGACGACGCGGGCCTCGACCAGGCCGGCGTCGGCCAGCAGCGGGGTGGAGAAGAGGTCCAGCAGCGGATCGGCCGCCACCCGCAGGCCCGCGCGCGCGGCCGCCGCCGACGAGGCGTGGGAGGGCGCGCCCCAGCCGGGCGGGAGGTCGGTGACGCCGGCGCCCTCCAGGACCGTACGGAGGGTGGCGGCCCGGGCTCCGGGCTGGACGCGCAGGGCCTCGGGGAGGTCACGGCAGGCGCGGACGACCTGGTTGTCGAGGAAGGGGGCGTGCAGCCGCTGGGAGCGGATCTCCGCGGCCTGTTCCAGGACCCGGAGGTCGGCCGCGTGCCGGGCGAGTGCCGCACGCGCGCGGTAGTCGCCGGGGCGCTGTGCGCCGGTGCCGGAGCGGTCCGCCTCCGCCTGGAGCAGAACCGATACTTCAGCCAGTGCCTCACCCGTCAGCCACCGGGCGGCCGGTCCCGGTCTGGCCCAGGTCAGCGCGGCCAGGGACGCGCCGACCGCCCCCTTGGGCTCGTCGAAGCGGCGCCGCATCAGCCGCTCGGCCAGCGTCTCCAGGCCCGCCCGGTAGGGCGTGCGGGCCAGGCGCCGGGCCGCGCCGTACACGCGCGCGGGCACCAGCACCGAGCCGTCGGCGCGGGCGAGTGCGGCGACCGGCCGGACCAGGTGGCGCCGCCGGCGGTCCATCAGCAGGTCGGCGAGGCGGGCGGGGTGGGCGTCCAGGACCTGGCGGGCGCCGTGGCCGGTGAAGTGGTCGGCGCTGCCGGCGGCGAGCCGCGCGCGGTGCCGCGCCGCCAGGACCAGGGAGGGCCCCGGCTCATCGGTCAGCGGGCCGTCGAGGTCGGCGTACGGAAGGGTCTCCTCGCCGCCGGCGACCACCACGTGGTGCAGCCGGGGGCCGGCGGCCAGGGCGCCGGCCCGTTCCAGCTCGGCCTCGCGGCCGCCCACGGCGAGGTCGTTGAAGGTGACGGCGAGGAGGCGTTCGCCCGCGCCGGTGCCGTGGCCGAGGAGGGTGCCGGGTCTGCCGGGCAGTCCGGCGGCCAGCAGCGCGAGGGTGCCGGAGGCGGGGCCGCCGGACAGGTCGGCGCCGATGCCGGGGACCGGCATGCCGCGCGCGGCCCGCCGCTCGGCCGGGCCCATGCCGGGCACCGGACCGGGGTCCAGGTCGGGCACGTGCCGGGGCGCCGCCAGCCGGGTGCGGACCGCTTCCACGAGGGCGTCGCGTACGGCGTCCACCGCGCGCTCGGGGTCGGCCGGGGTCGCGGCCACGGCGAGGGAGGCGACCGGCTCGTAGCCGACGACCTCGCGCGCTCCGGCGCGCAGCACCAGGGCGTGCCCCGGCGGAATGCGCCGTACCCCGTCGTACGGGGTGGTGTCGCGCAGCGCGGCCGGTACGTCCGGGGCGGCGAGCAGCGCGGCGAGGTGGGTGAAGTCGAGGTTGGCCTCGATCAGGTCGGCGAGGGGCAGTGCCGCGGTGGCGTAGGCCGTGCCGCCGGCCCAGGGGGTGTGGAACACCGGCCGGGCGCCGGCGAGGTCACCGCAGACGGTGATGCGGCGGCCGGCCTGTACGACGGCCGTGTAACTGCCGGGCCATGTCGTCAGGTGGCGCAGTGCGCCCCCGCGCGCGGTGACCAGGCCGCGCCGCAGTTCCTCGTCGCTGGCGCCGCAGATGCCGAGGACGGCGATGCCGTGCTGGGCGTCGGCGCGCACCACGCGCACCTCGTCCGGGCGCCAGTCGCCGACGGCCCACAGCGGATCGGGGTCGCCCCACAGGAGTTGGGAGCCGACCGGCTGCAGCGTCTCGCCGTCGTAGCCGACGGCGCCCGCGGAGCCGATCGCGGCGGGGCCCGCGGCGGCGCTGCTCCAACCCACCAACCACCGCATCGACGCCTCCACAGGCTGTGGACAAACAGTGCACCGTAGGAACCGGTCCCCCATGCTGCCATGAAGAACCGGCCGGAGAGGGCCGGTGGCACCGCCTCGGATCGAGTGAAGTCGACGGGGTACGGCGGGGGAACGGGCGGACGGCCGGTGCGCGGCCGGTGCTGCCGCGCACGTGCGGCAGCCTAGGGGTACGGCGCGAATGCGCCCCCAATGCGCTCCCCCAAGACGCCGTTCGCGCCCTCAAGTTGCATGGTCGGAGCGGCAAATCACCGCAGTGGAGCGGGGTCGATTTTCGGCCAATTAAGCCGGGAGGCGCCGGACATGAGCACGCTCCGTACAGGGCGGCGGGGCGCGGAGCTGCGCGCTCACACGCACAGTCCGGGAGGCGGGCATCCGCCTCCCGGACCGGTCCGCCACCCGCGGGGATGAAGGCGGCGGTGTCCCCCAGCCCACTGGATCCAGTACAGCGGGCCGACCCACGCACGAGCCATGGAACCGCTCCCCCCGGTGGCCGGAGAAGAGCGCACGGACGGGCGCACGGCCACACGGGCGGGGGCACGCCGCGACAGACCGTGCACGGTGCGTACAGGGCCGCGCTCCCGCACGGACCACAATCCCGCCAACCGGAACAATGCCCCTTAACGCTTGGGATGCGGCGAACTACGCTGGGTTTACGAATGCCGCGTGGTTATGCCAGCGCGACAGCCGTCTGTGTCGAGGGGTGGCTCATGTCCAGGGAGCAACGCGGGCCGAACGAAAAGCTCGGCGCCGTCCTCGCCCTCGCGGGAATCAGCAACGCGGGACTCGCCCGCCGCGTCAACGACCTGGGCGCCCAGCGCGGGTTGACGCTTCGCTACGACAAGACGTCCGTGGCGCGCTGGGTGTCGAAGGGCATGGTGCCGCAGGGTGCGGCACCGCACCTCATCGCCGCCGCCATCGGCCAGAAGCTGGGCCGTCCGGTGCCGCTGCACGAGATCGGCCTCGCGGACGCCGACCCCGCGCCCGAGGTGGGCCTCGCCTTCCCCAGGGACGTCGGGCAGGCGGTGAAGTCGGCGACGGAGCTGTACCGCCTCGACCTCGCCGGCCGCCGGGCCGGGACCGGCGGCATCTGGCAGTCCCTGGCCGGGTCGTTCGCAGTGAGCGCATACGCAACGCCCGCATCACGCTGGCTGATAACCCCCGCCGACAGCTCGGTCGCGCGGGAGGCGGGCTCCGCCGAGGGGTCGGGCGCACCGATCAAAGTCGGCCACAGCGATGTGCAGAAGCTGCGGGAGGCCGCCGAGGACGCCAGGCGGTGGGACTCCAAGTACGGCGGCGGGGACTGGCGTTCCTCGATGGTTCCGGAGTGCCTGCGGGTGGAGGCGGCACCGCTGCTGCTCGGCTCCTACTCCGACGAGGTCGGCCGCGCCCTGTTCGGGGCCTCCGCGGAACTGACCCGGCTCGCCGGGTGGATGGCCTTCGACACCGGCCAGCAGGAGGCCGCGCAGCGCTACTACATCCAGGCGCTGCGGCTCGCCCGCGCGGCGGCGGACGTCCCCCTGGGGGGTTACGTCCTCGCCTCCATGTCGCTCCAGGCGACGTACCGGGGCTTCGGCGACGAGGGCGTCGACCTGGCACAGGCCGCGCTGGAGCGGAACCGGGGACTGGCGACCGCCCGGACGATGAGTTTCTTCCGGCTGGTCGAGGCGCGGGCGCACGCGCGCGCGGGCGACGCCCAGGCGGCCGGCACGGCGCTGAAGGCGGCCGAGGGCTGGCTGGAGCGCTCGCGCGAGGGGGACAACGACCCCTCTTGGCTGGGTTTCTACTCGTACGACCGCTTCGCGGCCGACGCGGCCGAGTGCTACCGGGACCTGAAGGCGCCACGGCAGGTCAGACGGTTCACCGAGCAGGCCCTGTCGAAGCCGACGGAGGAGTTCGTGCGGTCGCACGGGCTGCGGCTGGTGGTCTCGGCCGTCGCCGAGCTGGAGTCCGGGAACCTGGACGCCGCCTGCGAGCAGGGGGTGCGGGCCGTGGAGGTGGCCGGCCGGATCTCGTCCGCCCGGACCACCGAATACGTCAAGGACCTGCTGCACCGGCTGGAGCCGTACGGGGACGAGCCGCGGGTGGTGGAACTGCGCGAGCGGGCCCGGCCGCTCCTGATGGCTCCGGCGTAGGGCCGCGCGCACCCGCGTCCCGGACCGCCGTCCCGGTGTTTGAAGGCGCTGTCAGTGGCGCAGTGCACTATCGGAGGCGGAGGTGGTGCAGGTGCGGGCCGGGTCGTACGACTGCGATGTGCTCGTGGTCGGTGGGGGGATCGTCGGGCTGTCGACGGCGTACGCGATCACGCGGGCGGCGCCGGGCACGCGCGTGACCGTGCTGGAGAAGGAGCCCGGGCCGGCCCGGCACCAGACGGGACGCAACAGCGGGGTCATCCACAGCGGGATCTACTACCGCCCGGGCTCGCTGAAGGCGCGGTACGCGGTGCGGGGCGCCGCCGAGATGGTGAAGTTCTGCGCCGAGTACGGCATCGCGCACGCCGTCACCGGCAAGCTGATCGTCGCCACCGAGCGCGAGGAGCTGCCCCGGCTGCACGCGCTCGTGCAGCGCGGCCGGGAGAACGGCATCCCGGTGCGGGAGCTGGGCCCCGCCCAGATCGCGGGGTACGAACCGGAGGTGCGCGGCCTGGCCGCCATACACGTCGCCACGACGGGGGTGTGCGACTTCGTGGGCGTCGCCCGGGAGCTGGCGCGGGCCTCCGGCGCGGAGATCCGCTACGGCGCCCGGGTCGTCCGGGTGGACCGGCGCGCGGACCGGGGCGTGGCGGTGCTCACCGCGGCCGGGGACGTGGTGCGCGGCCGGGTGCTGGTCAACTGCGCGGGGCTGTACTGCGACGAGGTGGCCCGGCTGACCGGCGACGAGCCCGGGGTGCGGATCGTGCCGTTCCGCGGGGAGTACTACGAGCTGGCGCGGCCGGAGCTGGTGCGCGGGCTCGTCTACCCGGTGCCGGACCCGGCGTTCCCCTTCCTCGGGGTGCACCTGACCCGGGGCATCGACGGAGGCGTCCACATCGGTCCCAACGCGGTACCGGCGCTGGCCCGGGAGGGGTACGGCTGGGGGGTCGTACGGCCCCGGGAGCTGGCCGGGACACTGGCCTGGCCGGGATCCTGGGCGATCGCCCGGCGGCACTGGCGGTACGGGGCGGGTGAGCTGCACCGCTCGGTGTCCAAGGGGGCGTTCCTGGAGGCCGTGCGCAGACTGCTGCCCGGTGTGGAAGCCGGTGATCTGGTGCGGGCCCCCGCCGGGGTGCGGGCGCAGGCGGTGCTGCGGGACGGGACGCTGGTGGACGACTTCCTGATCCGGGAGGGGGCCCGGGCGGTCCATGTGCTGAACGCGCCGTCCCCCGCGGCGACCGCATCCCTGCCGATCGGCCGGGAGGTCGGACGGCGGGTGCTGTCCCTGCTCGGTTCGCTCTAGCCGGGAGCCCGTCATGATCGGCGGGTGTTCCCGGCGGCCGGTGCCCGGTCCGCTCGTCGGCGGGCGCCGTAAAATCTGTCTTACTGTGTCTGATTTCCTCAATGCCCCCGAAGCCGCCCCCGCGGCCCCCCACACCCCCGGCGCCCCCGTCCGGCAGAGCCGGGCCAAGGGAGAGCCGCGTTTCCCGGACGGTCCCAGGGCCGATCCGGCCGGGTCGCACTTCGAGCGGCGGATCCGGAGCTTCCAGCCGCGGCGCAGCCGGGTGACGGCCGGGCAGGCCGACGCGCTCCAGCGGCTGTGGCCCAAGTGGGGGCTGGACATCGACGGGCGGCGGGTGATCGATCCCGTCGAGCTGTTCGGCAACGACCGTCCCGTCGTCCTGGAGATCGGGTTCGGGATGGGCGAGGCCACCGCGCAGATGGCCGCGGGCGACCCGGACACCAACATCCTCGCCGTGGACGTGCACACCCCCGGCCAGGGCAACCTGCTCAACCTGGCGGACCGGGGCGGCCTGTCCAACATCCGCGTCGGCAACGGCGACGCGATCATCCTGCTGCGGGAGATGCTCCGCCCGGACTCCCTGGACGGGCTGCGCGTCTACTTCCCCGACCCCTGGCCCAAGAAGCGGCACCACAAGCGGCGGCTGATCCAGCCCGAGTTCCTCTCCCTCGCCGCCACCCGGCTGAAGCCCGGCGCGCTCGTGCACTGCGCGACCGACTGGGAGCCGTACGCCGAGCAGATGCTGGACGTGCTCACCGCGCACCCCGACTTCGAGAACACCCAGGCGGCGGGCGGCTTCGCGGCACGGCCGGAGTTCCGGCCGCTGACCCGTTTCGAGGGGCAGGGACTGGACAAGGGACATGTGGTGCGCGACCTGCTGTTCCGGCGCGTCCCGCACCGCACCGCCGAGCAGGACCGGTAAACCGCTCCAGCACCTCCTCCCGCCGCCGTTAGGGTCGATGCCGTGGCCACCAGTCCCCCGTTCCCGCCCTGTCCCCCGAACCCGGGCGGTGGTGCGCTCCGCCACCCGCACTGGTGGCAGCGCAGGTGGGTGCGGTACGCGGCACTGAGCACGCTGCTGGCGCTGTCGGGCCTGGTCATCCTCGCGCTGGTACGGCGGCAGACCGGCACGGAGGGGTTCCTCGTCGGCCTCGGGCTGGCCGTGCTGCCCGTGCCCTGGCTGATAGCCGCCTTCCGGTGGCTGGACCGGGTGGAGCCGGGCCCCTGGCGGAACCTGGTCTTCTCCTTCGCCTGGGGAGCCTGCGCGGCGGCCCTGATAGCCATCGTGGCCAACAGCTTCGCGACCCGGTGGATAGCCACCTCGGTCGCGGACCCGGTCAGCGCCGACACGCTCGGTGCGACCGTGATAGCGCCGATCGTGGAGGAATCCGCCAAGGCCGCCGCGGTACTGCTGGTCTTCCTCTTCCGCCGGCGCGACTTCACCGGGATCGTGGACGGGGTGGTGATAGCCGGGGTCACCGCCACCGGGTTCGCCTTCACCGAGAACATCCTCTACCTCGGCACGGCCTTCGGGACCGACCAGCTCACCGGCGACCGCGGCATCGCCTCCGTCACCGCCGCCACCTTCTTCGTGCGCATCGTGATGTCCCCGTTCGCGCACCCCCTCTTCACCGTCCTCACCGGCATCGGCTTCGGGATCGCCGCGCTGTCCGCCGAGCGGCAGCACGCGCGGCGCATCCTGCTCCCGCTCGGCGGACTGCTGCTCGCGATGGGCATGCACGCCTTCTGGAACGGCTCCTCCACCCTCGGCGAGTACGGCTTCTTCGCCGTCTACGGCGCCTTCATGCTGCCCGCCTTCGGGGTACTGACCTGGCTCGCCATCTGGACCCGGCAGCGGGAGCTGGGGACCGTGCGGGCGGAGCTGCCGGCGTATGTGCTGGCCGGCTGGCTGGGTCCGGCCGAGCCGTTCGCGCTCGGCTCGATGCGGGCCCGGCGGATGGCCCGCGACTACGCCCGGCACCACCACGGGCGCGCGGCCGCGCGGGCCGTGGCCCAGTACGAGGCGTACGCCACCTCGCTCGCGTTCCTGCGGCACCGGGGGCGCGCGGGCAAGGCCGGTGCCGGCTTCGTCGTCCGGGAGCGGGAGCTGCTGGACGAGCTGTGGAAGCGGCGGCAGGTGGCACGGCCGGCGCTGGAGTACGCGGCGCGCACGGCGGCACCGCCCCGGCCGGTGTACGCGGGGCCGGTACCGATGGCGTACTGGCCGGCGTACGGCGGCCCGGCGGTGCCGTATCCCGGGTACAACCCGTACCGGTCGTAGGGGACGGCCGCCCTCCGGGGCCACGGTGAGCCCGGAGGGCGGCCCGGGGTCAGGCCGAGGCTTCGGTCAGCCGGCCGAGGTCCTCCTCCGTCAGCCGCAGCCGCGCCACTTCCAGCAGGGCCGGGAGCTGGTCCACCGTGCGCGCCGAGGCGATCGGAGCGGCGATCGTCGGCTGGGCGGCCAGCCAGGCCAGGGCGACCGAGGCGACCGGCGCCCCGTGGGCGGCGGCGATCTCGTCCAGGGCCGCCAGGACCTTCCGGCCGCGCGGGGACTCGGCGTGCTGCGCGGCACTGCCGGCCCGGGCGCTGTCGACGCTCGCACCAGGGCGGTACTTGCCGGTCAGGAAGCCCGAGGCCAGGGAGAAGTACGGGACGGCGGACAGGCCCTCGCGGGCGACGAGGTCCTGGAGCGGGCCCTCGTAGGTGTCCCGGGAGACCAGGTTGTAGTGCGGCTGGAGGGCGACGTAGCGGGCGAGGCCCTCGCGGTCGGAGAAGTCCAGGGACGCCGCCAGCCGCTCGGGGGTGATGTTGGAGGCGGCGATGTGCCGGACCTTGCCGGCCCTCACCAGCTCGTCCAGCGCGCCGATGATCTCCTCGACCGGCACCTCGGGCTTGTCGAAGTGGGTGTAGTAGAGGTCGATGTGGTCGGTGCCCAGGCGGCGCAGGGAGGCGTCGGCGGCGGCCTTGATGGTCGCGGCGGACAGTCCCTGGAAGTCGGGGTGCTGGCTGACCTTCGTGGCGATGACGACGTCGTCGCGGTTGCCGCGCGCCGCCAGCCACTTGCCGATGATCGTCTCGGACTCGCCGCCGGCATTGCCCTCGACCCAGGCCGAGTAGGAGTCGGCGGTGTCGATGAAGTTGCCGCCGGCCGCCGCGTAGGCGTCCAGGACGGCGAAGGAGGTGTCCTCGTCGGCGGTCCAGCCGAAGACGTTGCCACCGAGGCAGAGCGGGAAGACCTCGAGATCGGAAGAGCCGAGTTTACGAAGTGACGTCATACGTCATGACAACGCCGGCGGCGGGTCGTCGCATCCCGCCACCGGCGCCCTTTTCGGCAGGACGGCTCAGGGGTTGAGACCCTTGTCGCGCAGCCAGGCCGTCGGGTCGATGCCGGTGGCCTGGCCGCCCGGGTGGATCTCCAGGTGCAGGTGCGGGCCGGTGACGTTGCCGGTGGCGCCGACGCGGCCGATGACGTCGCCGGTACCGACCTTCTGGCCGACCGAGACACTGATCGAGGACTGGTGGCAGTACCACACCTCGGTGCCGTCCTCGAGGGTGAGGACCGTGCGGTAGCCGTAGGCGCCGGCCCAGCCCGCCTGGGTGATCGTGCCGCCGTGCACGGCCTTGACGAGGGTGCCGGTGGGGGCGGCGAAGTCCAGGCCGGTGTGGTAGCCGGAGGACCACATGGAGCCGGCCTGACCGAACGTCGAGGTGATCGTGTACGAGGAGGTCGGCAGGGCGTACTGCTTGGCCAGCTCGGCCAGCCGCTTCTCCTCGGCCGCCTTCTGTGCGGCGGCCTCCGCCTTCGCGGCCTCGGCCTCCGCCTCGGCCTCGGCCTTCTCCTTGGCCGCCGCGGCCTTGGCGGCGGCCTCCTTCTCGGCGGCGGCCGCGGCCGCGGCGCTCTGCTTCTCCGCGGCGGCGAGCGCGGTGGCGGTGGCCCTGCTCTCGGCCTGGCCCTGCTGCTGCTCGGCCTGGGCCATGATCCGGTTGCGCAGCGCCTCGCCCGCGTCGGTGCCGTGCTCGGTGTCGGCCGAGGTCCCGCCGAGGCTGCTGAGCGCGGTGGTGGTGGTTTCGGCCGCCTGGGCGTCGGCGGAGCCGTCGTCGAAGAGGGAGCCGACGGAGGGCAGGTCGGGCATCGAGATGGAGACCGGCGGCTTGCCGGTCTGGGCGCTGGCCATGCCGCCCGCGCCGACCGCGGCGATCACGCCGACGCCGAGGACGGTGGAGCTGCGCGCGAAGCCGCCGCGCTGCTTGGCGACGCGGTGCCGGCCGCGGACCGGGGCGACGGTCTCCTCGGTGGGGTTCCACTCCTCCCAGGGACCCTCTTCCGCGCGGTAGGCGCCGTAGCCGAAGGTCTCGGCCGGCGCTTGGGCCGGTATGAACGGGGCTTCTGGGGCAGGCCGGTTGGACGCCACGCAGGCGTGCTCCTTTCCTTCCTCCGCCTACCGGGTTAGCTGACGGGTTCGGAGCAGGAAGGTCTCCTACGCGCGTATACCGGTCGTGGACTCCGTGAGTTCACGACCGCATCCGCGTGATTCACCCCAGGGTGGTGGTTCCCCGGCTCCCTTGCGGGATTCGGCGCGTGCGCACGGAGCCGCCTCTTGTGACGGCTGGGACGACCGCGCTGCGTTATCGAACGTTAATAGACCTGCCAGTCACTTTCCAAGCCGTTCGACTTGATCGTTAAGCTTTTTAAACCCCGGACTTACCGGCCAGGACCCCTGCAAAACGGGCGAGTTGACCCCAGGCCAGCAGTCATCGACGGTTTTGATGGTGACCCGGACCTGAAGCGCACGGCACCCCTTCGATCACTGTGCGTGATGATCGGCGCGGGCGCGGGAAGCGATGTGCATCGGACCCCTCGCATGGCGTATGCTGGTCACACAACGACGCGGGGTGGAGCAGCTCGGTAGCTCGCTGGGCTCATAACCCAGAGGTCGCAGGTTCAAATCCTGTCCCCGCTACTGAAGACTCAGGGCCGGAATCCAGTGGATTCCGGCCCTGAGTGCTTTTCAGGCGAGCAGATGGGCGTTCGGCTCCTTGGCGAGGGCCTCAAGCTCCGGCAGGACGACGACCCGCGCACCCCCGGTGCGCAGCAGCCCCGCCCCGTCGGCCGCCGTCACGAAGGTGTCCGGCTCCCGCCAGGCGGTGACCACGCGGCGCACGCCCGCGGCGAGGATCAGCTCGGCGCAGGGCGCGGGCCGCGAGGAACGGCGGGCACAGGGCTCCAGGCTGCTGTAGACGGTCGCGCCCGGCAGTCGCGGGTCATCGCGGCCGATCTTCGCCAGCGCCGCCTCCTCCGCGTGGACCACGGGGTCGGCGCCCTCCCGGGAGTGGCCGCGGGCCAGCTCCGTACCGTCGGCGGCGACCACGACCGCGCCGACGCTGAACGCCGTCTCCGAGGGCGGGCACAGCGCGGCGAGCTCGCACGCGGTGCGCAGCCAGTGGCGGTCGGCGGCGGTGGCGGCCGGGCCGGTGCCGGGGGCCGTGGGCGCGTACCGCATGAGGACGACGTCCTCGATCCGCCGGGTGTCGAGCAGCCGCAGGCGACCGCCCTGGTAGGGGCCGGGCCCGAACAGGCGCGGGGCCGCGGGGTCGCCCACGAAGAGCGGGGCGAGCACCAGCTGGAGTTCGTCGGCGAGGCCCTGGTGGAGCAGCTGGGTGTGGACCGTGCCGCCGCCCTCGACCATCAGGCGGCCGACCCCGCGCACGTCGTGCAGGTGCTCCAGCAGGGCCCGCCAGTCGAGGGCCGGGCCGAGCGGGACGACGTCGGCGGTGCGCCCGAGCAGCCGCGCGGCCCGTTCGGCGCCCCGGTCGGTGGTGTAGACGAGCTTCTCGCCGCCGGTATGCCAGAAGTGGGCGCCCGGGTCGAGGTCGCCGGAGGCGGTGACGGTGACCTTGAGCGGGTACTCCGGCCGGCCCGCCGCGACGCGTGCCGCGCGCCGGTCGGCTGAGTAGACCAGCAGCCTCGGGTTGTCGGCGCGGAGGGTGCCGGCGCCGACGAGGACGGCGTCGGCGGAGGCCCGGACCTCGTCGACCCGGTCGAAGTCGGCCGGGCTGGAGAGCAGCAGCCGCTCGGGGCCGGTGTCGTCCAGATAGCCGTCGAGGGAGACGGCGGCGGACAGCAGCACGTACGGCAGGGGCATCGGCGCCCTCTCTGGGGAGGCGGACGGTCGCTGAGTGGACCGTCGGCAGGCGGACGGCTTGGTTCAATTTTGAAGCAAACTTACACTGGCGGCATGACGACCCGCTGGCTCACCTCCGAGGAGCAGCGCGCCTGGCGCGCCTACATCGCCGCCTCCCGCCTCCTGGAGGACGCGATCGACCGGCAGCTCCAGCAGGAGGGCGGCATGCCGCACCTGTTCTACTCGGTGCTGGCCAACCTCTCCGAGGCCCCCGGCCGGCGGCTGCGCATGACCGGCCTCGCCGAGACGCTGAAGATCACCCGCAGCCGGCTGACGTACGCGGTGACCCGGCTGGAGCGGGACGGCCTGGTGCGCCGGGAGAACTGCCGCCAGGACAAGCGCGGCTCGTTCGCGGTGCTGACGGAGGAGGGGACGGCCGTACTGGAGCGTACGGCACCCGGGCACGTCGAGACGGTGCGCGCCGCCCTCTTCGACCGGCTCACCCCGGAGCAGGTGGAGCAGCTGGGGGAGATCTGCACGCGGATCGCGCGCGGGCTCCAGGGCGAGGACGGCGGGGCGGGGGGCGCGGCGGAGGACGTTCCGTGGCGCAGGCGCTCGTCCCCCTGCTCCGGCGGCTCACCCGGGTGAAGCATGCGCACCGGCGGAGGCTCGGCCCTGGCGTTGAGCCGGGAGACGGAGGGCCGGCAGGAGGGCGAGGGCGAGCAGTGCGGCCGCCACGGCGTAGGCGAGCCGGAAGCCGGCCGGGTCCGGGCCCGTCGCACCCAGCACCACCGACAGCAGGGCCGTACCGACGGAGGCGGCCAGCTGGGAGTTGATGCCGAGCGCGGTGCTCGCCCCGGCCAGCCGGTCCGGGGGCAGGGCGCGGGTCGCGGTGGTCATCGTGGGCATCAGCGTCATCCCGGCGCCGGCCCCCATGACCATGCCCGCGACGACGATCCGCCAGGCCGGCACCCCCGGCACCCCGGTCTGCCAGGCCAGCAGGCCCATACCGAGGGAGGCGACCGCGCAGCCCGCGGCGACCAGCCGGCGCGGTGCCGCCCGGTCGACGCGGCGGGCCGCGATCTGCATCGCCGCACCGACCACCAGCCCGACCGGCGCCCCGAGCAGCCCGGCCGCCGTCGCGCTCGTCCCCCGCCCCTGCTGCCAGTACAGCGGCCCGAGCAGCATGGACCCGAAGTAGCCGCAGGCGAACGGGGCGAGGGTGCCGATGCCGGCGGCGAAGGTCCGGTCCCGCAGCAGCCGCAGATCGAGCAGGGGCGCGCGGACGGCGAGCGCCCGCCGGACGAAGGCCGCCGCGAGCACGGCACCGCCGAGCACCGGCACCAGGGCGCCGGGGGCCGTGAAGTCACCGCGCTCGCCGCCGCGTGAGAAGCCGTACAGCAGCAGCGCCAGACCGGGCGAGAGCATCAGCAGGCCCGGGACGTCCAGGCGCGGCAGGTCCCCGCCGCGGACGGGGGCGTCCGTCGGCAGCAGACGGGCCGCCAGGAGCAGGGCCAGGGCGCCGACGGGCACGTTGATCAGGAAGATCCACCGCCAGGAGGCGGCGTCGACCAGCCAGCCGCCGAGCACCGGGCCGGCCACCGGGCCGACCAGGATGGGCAGCCCGAGCAGCGCCATCGTCCGGCCGAGCCGGGCCCGGTCGGCGGCGCGCACGCCCATGGCCATGCCGACCGGCTGGAGCAGCCCGCCGCCCAGCCCCTGCACCGCGCGGAACGCGATCAGGCTGCCCGCGTCCCAGGCGCAGGCGGCGAGCACCGAGCCCAGCGTGAACAGGACCAGTGCCAGCACGTACGTCCGCTTGGCGCCGATCCGGTCCATCGCCCAGGCCGCGGCCGGGATGACAGCGGCGAGGGCGAGCGTGTACGCGGTGGCGGTCCACTGGATGGTCTCCAGCGGCGCGCCGAAGGACTCCGACAGGCGGCGCATCGCCACGTTGACGATCGTCATGTCGAGCACGGCCATGACGGTGCCGAGGACGACGACGGTGACGACGCGGTGGAGAGCGGTGCGGTGCGCGTCCGGGACGGACGGGGCCGGCGCGGACCGCGTGGGACGCGAGGCGTTCATCCCCGCCGCCCCTCAGGCGCCGTAGGGGCGCTCGGCGCGGGCGGCGCGCAGGGCCCGTCCCCACCAGGTGAGCTGGCCGAGCATGCCCTTGGCGGCGCCCGCGCACACCTCGGCGTCCCGCGGGACGCCGTCCTCCCCGAGCCCGGACCACGGGCCGTGCAGGCTGACCGAGTCCCGCATGGTCACCGCGTGGAGTTCGGCGAAGACCAGCCGGAGCTGCTCGACCGCGCGCAGCCCGCCGCCGAGACCGCCGTACGACACGAAGCCGACCGGCTTGGCCTGCCATTCCCGCAGGTGCCAGTCGAGGAGGTTCTTCAGGACCGCCGGGAAGCTGTGGTTGTACTCCGGCGTGACGATCACGAACGCGTCGGCGGCGGCGAGGCGCGGCGACACGTCCCGCAGCGCGGCGGCGGCCTGCGGGCTCGGCGCGCCACCCCAGCCGGGCATCACCAGCGGCAGGTCCACGTCGGCGAGGTCGACCACGTCGAACTCCAGCCCCGGGTCGGCGGCGGTGGCCAGGAACCAGTCGGTGACGGCCCGGCCCAGGCGTCCCTCGCGCACGCTGCCGACGATGACGGCGACGCGGAACGCGGGCTCCCGGGCGGCACGGGCACCGGGAACGGAATCGATGACGGCGTCGGTGGTGGACACGGCTTTTCCCCCTCTGGGCGTGCGGTGACGGGCGGCCCGATCGGGGACCGCCTCCGGCAAGCAAGTTACAACGCTCGTTGTAAAAAGTACAACGAGCGTTGTAGATCGGATAGGGTTGACTGGTCACGAAGGAGGCAGGCGTGGGCGAAACGAACGAGTCCCGGCTGGAGCAGGCACGGCGCGAGGTCTCACCGCGCAAGCTGCAGAAGCAGATGGCGATCGCGAGCGCGGCCTGCACGGTCTTCGGCCGCGAGGGGTACGCGCGCGCTTCCGTCGACGCGCTCGCCGCCGCGGCCGACGTCTCCACGCGCACGCTGTACAACCACTTCCCCGGCGGCAAGGCGCAGCTCTTCCAGACCGTGGTGACCTGGACGTCGAGCGAGGTCCGCGACGCCCAACTCGCCCGCCTGCGCGCGGTCCTGGACCCCGAGCACCCGCCCGGCCCCGGCGAACTGGAACGCGACCTGGTCTCCCTGGCCCGCGCCTTCAACGGGCTCATGACCGATTACGCGAACCACTTCGCACTGGTCCGCCACATCCACGCGGAGGCCGACCACGTACCGCCCGAAGTCCTCCGGGCCTGGCACGAGGCCGGCCCGGAACCGGTCGGCCGGGCGCTCACCGAGGCGATGGCCCGCCTGGAGGACGCGGGCCTGCTGGACCTCCACGGCGACCCGGCGGTGGCGGCCGGCCACTTCACGGCCCTGATCTCCCACCGCATCATCCAGACGACCCACTACGGCGTCCTGCCCCTGCCCCCCGCGGAAACCGACCGACTGCTCAGGGCGGGCGTGGCCGCGTTCCTCCGGGCGTACGGCAGGTAGCCCGGGCGGGCGCGCGTCCGGGGGCGGGCACCGGCGGAGGAGGCGGGAGAACAGAGGGGGCCGGAACCGGCCGTCGGCAAGAAGTCCGCCCGCACGGACCGTTGAGCGGCTCCGCGCCCCGGGAACGAGACAGCGCCCGAGCCGGCCGGAGCCGGCTCGGGCGCTGCCCGGTGGGTCGGAGGGGGTGCCTTCCGACCGTCGTCCGTAGGCCCTGTGGGACTCGAACCCACAACCAATGGATTAAAAGTCCACTGCTCTGCCAATTGAGCTAAGGGCCCGGGCGATGTTGCGTGTCCGAGCATAGCCGGACGAGGCCGTGTCTCCGATCGGGTATCGGGGACACGGCCGCGTCGGCGGTGGTCCGAGTGGGTGGAAGGTTACTTTTCGGCCGGTACCGGGGTGGCGTCCGGGGCACCGCCGAGGAACCAGTGACGGGCCGAGGCCAGCCACCAGGTCGCCGCGGAGCCGAGGACGACCAGGACGGCCACCGGGGCGTAGTTGAAGGTCTTCCAGGTGACCGGGGAGACCTGCGGAAGCATGAAGAGGACCGTGATCGCCGCCACCCACACCACCGACACGACCCCGATCACGCCCGACCAGCGGCCCAGGTGCCAGGGGCCGCGCTCGAAGGCGGCGCCCTTGCGGACCCGGAGCAGGGTCGGGATGACGTAGGCGATGTAGAGGCCGATCACCGCGATCGACGTCACCGCCGCGTAGGCCGTCGAGTTGACGAGGTAGGGCAGGCCCAGGGCGAGGGCCGCGAGCACGGCGAGCCAGACCGCGGCCACGGGTGTGCGGCTGCGCGGGCCGACCGTGCGCCAGACGCGCGAGAAGGGCAGCGCGCCGTCCCGCGAAAAGGCGTAGATCATACGGCTGTTGGCGGTGACGGAGGCCATGCCGCAGAAGAGCTGCGCGCCGATCACCACCAGCAGCATGAGCTTGCCGGCCGTGGCGCCCAGGGCGTCCAGGAGGATCTGGGCGGGCGGGACTCCGGTGGGGGAGGCCAGCTCCTCGTCGTACGACTGGATGGCGAAGGTGAAGCCGAGCAGGAGGACGAAGCCGGCGATCCAGGACGTCCAGATGGAGCGGACGATGCCCTTCGGGCCGGCCGTGGCGGCGTCGTGGGTCTCTTCGGTCATGTGCGCCGAGGCGTCGTAGCCGGTGAAGGTGTACTGGGCCATCAGGAGGCCGAGGACCACGACGTACGGCGTGCTGCCCCAGCCCGTCCGGTTCACGAACTCGGTGAAGACGAACGTCGCCGACTGGTGGCGGTCGGGCACCAGCGCCAGCGCGCCGGCGATCAGCGCGACCCCCAGGACGTGCCACCACACGCTCACGCTGTTGAGGAACGCGACGATCCGGACGCCGAAGGTGTTCAGCAGGCCGTGCAGCAGCAGGATCGCCGCGAACAGCAGCACCGTGCGGGCCGGGGTCACCCGGAAGCCGGACTGGAGGTTCAGGTAGGCGCCCAGGAAGGAGGCCGCGCCGAAGTCGATGCCCGCGGTCACCGCCACCTGGCCGAGCACGTTGAACCAGCCCGTGAACCACGCCCAGGCCGCGGCGGACCGCGGGGGCGCCAGCCGGTGGGCCCAGAAGTAGAGGCCGGCCGAGGTCGGGTAGGCCGAGCAGATCTCGGCCATCGCCAGGCCGACGAACAGGGTCATCAGGCCCACCGCCACCCAGCCCCAGGTGATCACCGCCGGGCCGCCGGTGGTCATGCC
Organism: Streptomyces sp. NPDC013455; assembly: GCF_040632975.1. Taxonomy (NCBI): domain Bacteria; kingdom Bacillati; phylum Actinomycetota; class Actinomycetes; order Kitasatosporales; family Streptomycetaceae; genus Streptomyces; species Streptomyces sp. NPDC013455. The sequence goes on from NZ_JBEYCX010000023.1 coordinate 30,188, forward strand.
GAAGAGGTAGAGGGTCAGGCAGCCGGAGAGGACGGAGATGATCGTGAAGGAGACGGCGTAGTTGGAGAAGGCCGACATCCGGCGGGCGAGGACCTGCGTGTAGCCGAGCTGGGCCAGCCGTTCCTCGTCCGACGCGCCGGCCGCTCCCCGCGCGCCCACTCTCGCATCGTCTGTCATGTCCCCAGCACTTCCCTCACCCCAGGCGTGACATGCGTCACTCGGAACAGGTCGACGCCCCGTCCCGCCGCCGCACCGCACCGGTCGACGGCGGACAACGCCGGAAGGGCCCGTACGACCGGAGTCGTACGGGCCCTTCCTCGGTTCACTCGGCGTCAGCCGTTGCGCTTCCAGCGCGGCTTGTCCTCGCGGCGGCCGAAGGAGCCGGTGCCGCGGTGGTCGTCACGACGGCCGTAGGGGCGGTCGTGGCCGCCGGTGCGGAAGCCCGGGCGGTCGTCGCGGCGGTCGCGGTTGAACGGCCGGTCGCTGCCGCGGTGCCCGCCGCGCTCGTCCCGGCGGAAGCCGCCGCGGTCGTCACGGCGCTCGAAGGAACGGCCACCGCGGTCGCGGTCGAACGGACGCCGCTCGCCCCGGTCGTCACGGCGCTCGAAGGTACGGCCGCCACGGTCGTCACGGCGCTCGAAGCCACGGCCGCCACGGTCGTCACGGCGGTCGTCACGGCGCTCGAAACCACGGTCCCGGTCGCGGTCACGGTCGAACGGACGGCGGTCGCCCCGCTCGCCGCGGTCGTCACGGCGCTCGAAGCCACGGCCGCCACGGTCGTCACGACGCTCGAAACCACGGTCCCGGTCGAACGGACGGCGGTCACCCCGCTCACCCCGCTCGCCGCGGTCGTCGCGACGCTCGAAGCCACGGCCACCACGGTCGTCACGGCGGTCGTCACGGCGCTCGAAACCACGGTCCCGGTCGAAGGAGCGCCGCTCCCGGCGCTCGTACGGCGCCGAAGCCGCCGGACGCTCCTCGCGCTCGGTCTCGCGCTGCGCCGGCTCCTCGGCCACGGCGAGCTCCTCCGCGGCCGTCGCCTGCGCCTCGGCCACCGCGGTCTCCGGGTCCTCGCCGCGCTCGCGGGCGACCCGGGCGACCAGCCGGTCGGCCTCCTCGCGCAGCTCGGTCGCGCGGCGCTGGGCGCGCTCCAGCTGCTTGGTGAGCTGGGCGACCTCGCGCTCGGCCTGCTGGGCGGCGTTGGCGGCGGACTCGGCCTGCACCTCGGTCATCGAGCGGGCGCCGGTGATCTCGGCGACCTCCGGGTCGAAGGCGGCACCGCCCTGGATGATGTGCCGGGCCGCGTCGACGCCGGCGTCCTCCATCAGGCGGAAGATCTGGCGCCGCTGGTGCGGCAGGGACAGGGAGACCACCGTGCCGGTGCGGCCGGCGCGCGCGGTACGGCCCGCGCGGTGCAGGTAGTCCTTGTGGTCGCCGGCCGGGTCCACGTTCAGCACCAGGTCGATGCCGTCGACGTGGATGCCGCGGGCGGCGACGTCGGTGGCGACCAGGACGTTGACGTAGCCGTCCTTGAAGTCGGCCAGGGTCCGGGTGCGGGCGCCCTGGGTCATGCCGCCGTGCAGCGCGTCGGCCTTCACACCGGCCTCGCGCAGCTGCTCGGCGACGCGGTCGGCGCCCAGCTGGGTGCGGACGAAGATGATCGTGCGGCCCTTGCGGGAGGCGATCGCGGCCGTGACCGGCGCCTTGTCCTTGGGCTTCACGATGAGGATGTGGTGCGACATGGTCGTCACCGCGCCCTGGGCCGCGTCCACCTCGTGCAGGACGGGCTCGTTCAGGTAGCGGTCGACCAGGGTCTTGATCTCGTTCTCCATCGTGGCGGAGAAGAGCATGCGCTGGCCGCCGGCCGGAACCTGGTCGAGCAGCTCGGTGACCTCGGGCAGGAAGCCCAGGTCGGACATCTGGTCGGCCTCGTCCAGGACGGCGATCTGCACGTCCTCCAGGGAGCAGGCGCCGCGGTTGATGATGTCGCGCAGGCGGCCCGGGGTGGCGACGAGGATGTCGACGCCGCGCTCCAGGGCGTAGATCTGGTTGCCCATGGACGTGCCGCCGCAGACGACCTTCATCTTCAGGCCGAGGACGTCGCCGTAGGGCTGGAGGGCGTCGGCGACCTGCATGGCCAGCTCGCGGGTGGGGGTGAGGATGACGGCGCGGGGCCGCTTCTTCTCGGTGCGGCCGCCGGCCAGCGTGGCCAGGGTCGGCAGGCCGAAGGAGAGGGTCTTGCCGGAGCCGGTGCGGCCACGGCCGAGGATGTCCTTGCCGGTCAGGGCGTCCGGGATGGTCGCGGCCTGGATCGGGAAGGGGGTCGTCACGCCGTTCTGCGCGAGCTTGCGCACGATGCCCTCGGGGAGGCCGAGGTCGGCGAAGGTGATCTGGGGGGACTGGGGGGTGGTGTCAGCGGCCTCGGGGGCCTCGGTGACCTCGGTCGTCACGTCGAGTTCGTTGTCGATCTCGTTCTCGGACACGACGATCTGGTCAGTACTGGACACGGACATGCGAATGCGAAACCTTCCGGAGTCTCTTCGGCACGCGCCCGTCAACTCCGTGATTCGCTCACGACCGCCTCAATGCGGTCCGCCACGGCAAAGGAGAGTACGCGCCACACGGCGCGCTCTGTGGTGGCGCCGGGCAAATGGGATCAAACGATCTACCACCATACGCACCTACCACCCCCGAAGGCAAACCGAGCCTCATCGCCGCTGGTCGGCCGGGTACGACGGCCCCACCACGACGGCGCCCCACCGCACCGCCGGCTCCCCCCGGCACCACCCCCAGGGCACCCCCGCTCCTCCGGGAGCCGTCACGCCGCCATGCCCGCGGCGGGGGCCGGCTCACGCTGCGCCAGCTGCGGCTGGGGCTCCTCGTGCGCCGAGGACGACGGCTCGGCCGACGGCGGCTCCGAGACGGGCGGTGGCGGCGGGGTGGAGGCCGGCGGCTCGGGCGGGGCGGAGCTGGCCGGGGGCACCGGCGGCTCCTTGGTCGGGACCGGCTCCCCCGGCTTGGCGGTCTTCCCTGGCTTGCCCGGCTTCGGCGGTGCCGCCGAAGCGCTGCCCGCGCCCGCCGGCGTGGCCGGAGCGGATGCCGCCTTCCCCGGCCCCGCCTTGCCGCCGTGCCCGTGCTTGCCGTCACCGGAGCCCGCCTCGCGGACGACACCGTCGGCGCCGGCCACCGGGCCGCCGTCGGGCACCTCGCCGCCCCGCTGCCCCGCCGAGTGGGAAGGCCGGGCCCGGCCCGCGTCGTCGCCCACGTTCACGCAGCCCGCGACGGCGGTGGCGGCCAGGACCGTGACGGCGAGACGGACGGGTACGTACAAGGGGCGCACGGCGGCCACCTCCGAGGCAAGGAAAGGAGTCAACCTCCCCAACTCCCCCCACGCGCGGGAGGACACGCGCCCGGCGCGCATCGGCGCCCAGCCGTGACCGAGGGCGCGCGACCGGGCGTCGCCCAGCGGTAGCCGAGGCCTCGCTCAGCCGTAGCCGAGGGCGTGCAGCCGGGCGTCGTCGATGCCGAAGTGGTGGGCGATCTCGTGCACCACGGTCACCTCGGTCTCCGCGACGACGTCCTCGCGGGTCTCGCACATCCTGAGCGTGGGCCCGCGGTAGACGGTGATCCGGTCCGGCAGGACACCCGCGTACCACTCGCCCCGGTCGGTGAGCGGAGTGCCCTCGTAGAGCCCGAGCAGCTCCGGGTCGTCGGCGGGCGGTTCGTCCTCGACGAACACCGCCACGTTGTCCATGAGCCGCGTCAGCTCCGGCGGGATCCGGTCCAGCGCCTCGGCGACCAGTTCCTCGAACTCCTCGCGCGTCATCTCCAGCACATGGTCATTGTCCGGTACGGACGCGCCGTACGGGGGTGCGGATGCGCCGCATATCCGCGGGGGGACATGGGCATACGGGACCAATGGCCCGCTCCCCCTCGCAGCCCTGAGCATCATGCCGAACCGGACCCCGCACCGCCGCCGCCCCGCGAGCACCATGCCGAACCGGACCCGTGACCGCCGCCGCCCCGCCCGTCCGCTTCCCGCACTGGAACTCGCCGCCCGCCCCCGCCCCTGGCCGCGCGCCCTCGGTCTGACCGTGGTCGTCCTCGTCGGCGCCTGGCTGGGCCTTCTGGTCGTCGGAGACGTGCGGGCCCCGGTCGGCCCGATGGACACGACGATGGCGCTGCGCCCCTCCCTCACCGGCGGCACGAAGATCAACGTCTCCCCGCTGGGCGCGCTCACCCTGGACAGCCATGTCGCGCCGGTGCGCCTGGACGTGAACGTGGACCAGCTGGACCCGCTGCGCTCCCAGGCGCTGGTGAACCACCCGGAGCGGCTCTCCGGGCTCCAGGACGAGGTCGCCCGGGACGTCGAGCACGGCACGCTGGACCTGGCCGTACGCTCCGGCGTCGCCGTGGTCTCGGGGGCCACGGCCCTCGGCCTCGCCGTCTACCGCCGCCCGCGCCGGGCCCTGGCCGCCGGCGGACTGGCACTGGCCCTGCTGACCGCCTCGGGTGTGGCGGCGTACGCCACCTGGAACCCGAAGTCGGTCCTCGAGCCGAGATTCTCGGGACTGCTCAGCTCGGCGCCGTCGGTGGTCGGCAACGCCCGCAGCATCGTCACGGAGTTCGACGTCTACCAGAAGGAGCTCGCGCGCCTGGTGACGAACGTAACGAAGCTCTACGACGCCACGTCCACGCTCCCGGTCTACCAGCCGGACCCGTCCACCATCCGGGTCCTGCACGTGTCGGACATCCATCTCAACCCGGCGAGCTGGAAGATCATCGGCTCGCTGGTGGAGCAGTACGGGGTGGACGTGATCGTCGACTCCGGCGACACCATGGACCACGGCACGGCGGCGGAGAACGGCTTCCTGGACCCGGTCCGGGACCTTGGCGTGCCGTACGTCTGGGTGCGCGGCAACCACGACTCCCGGGTCACGCAGCGCTACCTGGAGCGGATGAGGAACGTGCACGTCCTGGACGACGGCCGGGCCGAGACGGTGGCGGGCCTGCGGTTCGCGGGCATCGGTGACCCGCAGTTCACCCCCGACCGCTCGGCGGTGCCGGGCGGGGAAGCGGCCGAGGTGCTGGCCGGCGACCGCCTGGCCAGCGCGCTGCGCGACCAGCGGGCGGCCGGCACACCGGTGGACGTGGCGGTCGCCCACGAACCGTCCGCGGCCCGCGAGACGGACGGCGTGGTGCCGCTGGTGCTCTGCGGCCACCTGCACCACGAGGGGACCGAGATGCTGCCGTTGGGCACCCGGCTGCGCAGGGAGGGCTCGACCGGCGGCAGCGGGCTGCGGGCCGTGGAGCGCGAGTACCCCGCGCCGATCCAGGCCTCGATCCTCTACTTCGACCGCGACAGCCGTCGGCTGCGGGCCTGGGACGCCATCGAGCTGGGGGGTCTCGGCCTGACGACCGCCGAGGTCAGCCGCCACCTGGCGGACGAGAACCAGCCCGGCGCCGACGGCACCTCGCCCTCCCCCTCCACCACCTCGCCGTAAAGCGTTTTGGCGATACACCCCGGCATCCCATATGCTTCTCACGTCCCCGACGCGCTGAGAAGCGCCCAGGCGGGCCGATAGCCCTCATCGTCTAGCGGCCTAGGACGCCGCCCTTTCAAGGCGGTAGCACGGGTTCGAATCCCGTTGGGGGCACGCAATACCGTGTGCGACACTGTTGCACACACGCTTGGTCCTGTGGAGCAGTTTGGAGTGCTCGCCACCCTGTCAAGGTGGAGGCCGCGGGTTCAAATCCCGTCAGGACCGCTGGTGTTTCACGTGAAACACCGTGGCTGGGTAGCTCAGTTGGTACGAGCGTCCGCCTGAAAAGCGGAAGGTCGCCGGTTCGACCCCGGCCCCAGCCACAGCCGCCCTCACCAGGGCATATCGGCCCCACCGAAGATTATTCGGTGGGGCCGATGCCGTATGCGCGGCCGTCCGGCCGGTGGCGTGCGGCCGGGCGGCGGCGTGCGGCCGGGCGGCGGCGGTCCGCTGCGTCGACGTGCGGTGGCGCCTTGGCACCGTGAGCGGGCAGCGCTACGTTCGGCGCGGGCCGCGCGGGGTGCGCGGGGACGGGGGGAGACATGAGCCGGGCCGAGGCCGGAGCCGCTCGGGACACCGACCTGGAGAAGGACCGGGCGCGGTACGGGCTGCTCGCCGTCGTGACCAGCAATCTCGCGATCGCCGCGGTCGCGGTCTTCGGCGTGTGGCGGCTCGACGGGGACGAGGCGGTGATGGTCGGCATCCTCACCGCCGCCTTCACCGCGGTCAGCAGCGTGACCACCGCCTACCTCGGCATCAAGGCGGTCTCCAACACCGCGAGATCCATCGCGCTCGGAGACGGCCCGTCCCGCAGACACACCGAAGCGACCCTGCCGGCCCCTCCGGCCCAGCGAGCCGACTAGGGGGTGTCGGTGTCTCGTGACACCCCCTGGGGCCCGTCGGCCGGCCGGGGTGGTCTGCCGCCCGGGTGCCGGTGCCGCCAGATCAGGAAGACCGCGCAGGAGACCACCGCCCAGCCGGCCAGCACCAGATACGGGAAGACGTGCTGGTGGCCCCGGAAGTACACCGCGGTGTGCTGGGCGTTCACCGAGGCGCCGGGCGGCAGCCAGCGGCCGATCGCGCCGAGCGGGGACGGCAGCAGGGGCCAGGAGACGGCGCCGCCGGACGACGGGTTGCCGAGCAGCACCATCAGCCCCCAGGTCGGCAGCATGGCCCAGCGCCCCACCAGGGTGTTGAACATCGTGAAGACCATGCCGGAGGTGAACATCGTCAGCGCGAGGATGGACCAGGAGGCGAGGAACGGCAGCGTCAGCGCCCCCAGCCACCAGTCGACCACCGCGGCGATCGTGAACCCGCCGAGCAGGGCGTAGGCGATGGTGAAGGCGATGCGCTCCAGCGGGTTCAGCTCCTTGGCGTGCACGCTGAGCTGGATGGCTCCGACAAACCCGATGATCACGGCGGCGAGGGTGATGTAGAAGATCGCCAGTCCGCGCGGGTCCCCCTTCTGCAGCGGCTTCAGGTCGCGCACCGACACCCCGGTGCCGGTGGCCTCGCCCACCTTCACCGCGGCCTCCGTGAGCAGCTGGGCGACCGACGCCCCGGACGCGGCCGACACGTCCAGGGTGACCGCCCGGCCGCCGGGAGGTGCCTCCACCACGGCGAAGACCTTCTGCTCGTCCACCGCCCGCACCGCCTCCCGCCGGCTGCCGTACGCGTGCAGCTCCACGGAGGCGCCCAGGGACTCCTCCATCCCGTCGATGAACCGCCGGGCGCCCGGCTCCTCGTGGGCGCCGGTCACCGCCGCGGGGATGCGGTGCGGGGTCGGATCGGCCATGGCGTAGGTGTACGAACCGGCGAAGAGGCCGGCCGCGGCGGCGAGGATCACGAGCAGGACGGTGGCGGGCACGAAGGGCGATGCCGGCGAATCGGACACGGGACCCACTCTGTCCCGCCGGCGCCGCTCGGCCGCACACCGACACAGTCGCGCGCCCCTTCAGGGGTACCGGCCCCGCCGCCGTTGAAATCGTTCGCCTCTCTTTCGGGGGAGGTGAGATCCTGGACCGCGTATGTCTACGCATCCCGCCCCCGCCCTCGGCACCCTCGCCCCCCGCCTGACCGAGCTGTCGCTGCGCGACGCGCACCGGCTCGGCAGGCGGCTGGAGGGCGCGCGCAAGATCCGCAAGCCGGAGGCGCGCGCCGCCGTCCTCGCCGAGATCGAGACCGAGATCGCCCGCGCCGAGGACCGGATGGCCGCGCGGCGCTCCCGCGTGCCGGCCGTCACCTACCCCGAGCAGCTGCCGGTCAGCCAGAAGAAGGACGAGATCGCGGACGCCATCCGCGCGCACCAGGTCGTGATCGTGGCCGGTGAGACCGGCTCCGGCAAGACCACGCAGATCCCGAAGATCTGTATGGAGCTGGGCCGGGGCGTGCGCGGCATGATCGGGCACACCCAGCCCCGCCGGATCGCCGCCCGGACCGTCGCCGAGCGCGTGGCGGACGAGCTGAAGACCCCGCTCGGCGAGGCCGTCGGCTGGAAGGTCCGGTTCACCGACCAGGTGAACCCGGACGCCACCTTCGTCAAGCTGATGACGGACGGCATCCTGCTCGCCGAGATCCAGACCGACCGCGAGCTGCGCGCCTACGACACGATCATCATCGACGAGGCCCACGAGCGGTCCCTCAACATCGACTTCCTGCTGGGCTACCTCGCCCAGCTGCTGCCCCAGCGTCCGGACCTGAAGGTCGTCATCACCTCGGCGACCATCGACCCCGAGCGCTTCTCCCGGCACTTCGGCGACGCCCCGATCATCGAGGTCAGCGGCCGGACGTACCCGGTGGAGGTGCGCTACCGGCCCCTCCTGGAGGAGTACGCCGAGGACGCGGCGGACGCCGACCGGGACCAGATCACCGCCATCACCGACGCCGTCGAGGAGCTGATGGCGGAGGGCCGGGGCGACATCCTCGTCTTCCTCTCCGGCGAGCGGGAGATCCGCGACACGGCGGACGCCCTGGAGAAGAAGAAGTACAAATTCACCGAGGTGCTCCCCCTCTACGCCCGGCTCTCGCACGCCGAGCAGCACCGCGTCTTCCAGCCGCACACCGGACGCAGGATCGTTCTGGCGACCAACGTCGCCGAGACGTCCCTCACCGTGCCCGGGATCAAGTACGTCATCGACCCCGGCTTCGCCCGGATCAGCCGCTACAGCCACCGCACCAAGGTCCAGCGGCTGCCCATCGAGCCGATCTCGCAGGCCAGCGCCAACCAGCGCAAGGGCCGCTGCGGCCGTACCTCCGACGGCATCTGCATCCGCCTGTACTCCGAGGACGACTTCCTCTCCCGCCCGGAGTTCACGGACGCGGAGATCCTCCGTACGAACCTGGCGAGCGTCATCCTGCAGATGACCGCGGCCGGCCTCGGGGACATCGAGAAGTTCCCGTTCATCGACCCGCCGGACCACCGCAACATCCGCGACGGCGTGCAGCTGCTCCAGGAACTGGGCGCGCTGGACCCGGCGCAGAAGGACGTCCGCAAGCGGCTGACCGACACCGGCCGCAAGCTGGCCCAGCTGCCCGTCGACCCGCGCCTGGCCCGCATGGTCCTGGAAGCGGACCGCAACGGCTGTGTCCGCGAGGTCATGGTCATCGCCGCCGCGCTGTCCATCCAGGACCCGCGCGAGCGCCCCGCCGACAAGCAGGCCCAGGCCGACCAGCAGCACGCCCGGTTCAAGGACGAGACCAGCGACTTCCTCGCCTACCTGAACCTGTGGCGGTACGTCCGCGAGCAGCAGAAGGAGCGGGGCTCCAGCTCCTTCCGCCGGATGTGCAAGCAGGAGTACCTCAACTTCCTGCGCATTCGTGAGTGGCAGGACATCTACACCCAGCTGCGCACGGTCGCCAAGCAGATGGGCATCCACCTCAACGAGGACGACGCCCCCGCCGACCGCGTCCACGTGTCCCTCCTCGCCGGCCTGCTCTCCCACATCGGGATGAAGGACGTCAAGGACGGCAACAAGAACGAGTACCTGGGCGCCCGCAACGCCAAGTTCGCCATCTTCCCGGGCTCGTCGCTGTTCAGGAAGCAGCCGAAGTTCGTGATGTCGGCCGAGCTGGTGGAGACGAGCCGCCTCTGGGCGCGGGTCAACGCCAGGATCGAGCCGGAGTGGGTCGAGCCGCTCGCCGGGCACCTGCTGAAGCGGACGTACAGCGAACCGCACTGGGAGAAGGACCAGGCGGCCGTGATGGCGTACGAGAAGGTCACGCTGTACGGCGTCCCGATCGTCGCCCAGCGGAAGGTGAACTACGGCCGGATCGACCCCGAGATCTCCCGCGAGCTCTTCATCCGCAACGCGCTCGTGGAGGGCGACTGGCGCACGCACCACAAGTTCTTCGCGGACAACCGCAAGCTGCTCAGCGAGGTCGAGGAGCTGGAGCACCGCGCCCGGCGCCGGGACATCGTGGTCGACGACGACACGCTCTTCGACTTCTACGACCAGCGGGTGCCCGAACACGTGGTCTCGGGGGCCCACTTCGACTCCTGGTGGAAGCACAAGCGGCACGAGCAGCCGGACTTCCTGGACTTCGAGCGGGAGATGCTCATCCGGGAGTCGGCGGAGGCGGTCACCAAGGCCGACTACCCGGACACCTGGCGGCAGGGGCAGCTCAAGTTCCGGGTGACGTACCAGTTCGAGCCGGGCGCGGACGCCGACGGCGTGACGGTCCACGTTCCGCTCCAGGTCCTCAACCAGGTGACGGACGAGGGCTTCGACTGGCAGATCCCCGGCCTGCGCGAGGAGGTGGTGACGGAGCTGATCCGCTCCCTGCCGAAGCCGATCCGCCGCCACTACGTACCGGCGCCGAACTACGCGAAGGCGTTCCTGGCGAAGGCGGTTCCCCTCCAGGAGCCGCTGACCGTCACGATGGCCCGTGAGCTCAAGCGGATGGTCGGCGTCCCCTTCGAGGCGGACGACTTCGACTGGGCGAAGGTCCCCGACCACCTGAAGATCACTTTCCGGATCGTCGACGAGCGGCGCCGGAAGCTGGCCGAGGACAAGGACCTGGAGGCGCTGAAGCTCCGCCTGAAGCCGAAGGCGCGCAAGGCCCTGTCCCAGGCCGCGGCCGCGACCGCGTCCCGGGAGGGCGGCGAGTCCCTGGAGCGCAAGGGCCTGACGGACTGGACGATCGGAACGCTCACCCGGGTCTTCGAGACGCGCCGGGCCGGTCAGCCGGTCAAGGCGTACCCGGCGCTGGTGGACGACGGCGACACGGTCTCCGTCCGCCTCTTCGACACCGAGGAGGAGCAGGCCGAGGCGATGTGGAAGGGCACCCGCCGGCTCATCGTGCGCAACATTCCGGTCAATCCCGCGAAGTTCGCGTCCGAGAAGCTGACGAACGCCCAGAAGCTGGCCCTGTCCGCCAATCCCCACGGCTCGATCCAGGCCCTCTTCGACGACTGCGCGATGGCCGCGGCGGACAAGCTCATCGGCGACTTCGGCGGACCGGCGTGGGACGAGGAGTCCTACCGGAAGCTGTACGACAAGGTGCGGGCGGAGATCGTGGACACCACGGTCCGTACGGTCGCCCAGGTGCAGCAGGTCCTCGCCGCCTGGCAGGCCTGTGAGCGCCGCCTGAAGGCCGTCGGCAGCCCCGCCCTGCTCGCGAACCTCACCGACGTCCGCAAGCAGCTGGACGCCCTCGTGAAGCCCGGCTTCGTGACGTGGGCGGGCATACGCCGGCTCCCCGACCTCATGCGCTACCTCGTGGCCGTCGACCGGCGCCTCCAGCAGATGCCGACGAACGTCCAGCGGGACACCACGCGCATGGAGAAGGTCCGCGAGATGCAGGACGAGTACGCCTGGCTCCTGGAGCAGCTCCCCCAGGGCCGCCCGGTGCCGGCCCCGGTCCTGGACATCCGCTGGATGCTGGAGGAGCTCCGGGTCAGCTATTTCGCCCACGCGCTGGGCACGGCGTACCCGATCTCCGACAAGCGGATCGTGAAGGCGATCGACGCGGCGGCACCGTGACGGAGCCCGTACGGGGAGTGAGTTCGACCAGGGCCCTCACCCTCCTGTACAGTCTCATCTCGCAGCGCACCGCAGAAAGCAAGCGCCGCGAAGCAAGGTCCTGTGGAGCAGTTTGGAGTGCTCGCCACCCTGTCAAGGTGGAGGCCGCGGGTTCAAATCCCGTCAGGACCGCACTGAATTGAGGCCCCGCCCCGACAAGGGAAGCGGGGCCTCAGACGTATCCGCCCCCCGCCAAGCGGAGGCCGCGCCCGCGGCGAAGCCGCCATCGGACACAGCAAAGCCCGTCAGGACCGCACTGAATTGAGGCCCCGCCCCGACAAGGGAAGCGGGGCCTCAGACGTATCCGACCACCCCCCGCCAAGCGGAGGCCGCGCCCGCGGCGAAGCCGCCATCGGACACAGCAAAGCCCCACCCCCACAAGGCACCTGAAGCCGCACCCGTATCCCGGCGCCCCGGGGAGGGGCTCCGCGCCCGGAGTCGGGAGGTGATCGGTGCGGTCGGCCTGCGTGTCCGGTGATGGGCGGTCGGGTGCCGGTTCCCTTGACGGGGTCACATTCCACCGGTACCCAGGGAACAGGGCTCGTTCCTCCTGTACGGCTCCTGGGGGTGGCGTATGGCGGCGTCGGTCAGGCACGAGACGCGGGCGCTCCTGAGGGCGCACCTGTCGGCCGCCACGTCCTATCGGCACCTCACCCGCCACTGCCCCATCTGCCACCGCCTGCTGCGGCTGGCCATGGACGCCGGCCCCCTGGGCCAGGAGACCGGGCAGGAGAGCGCCGAGAACGAAAGCCCGAGGGACGCGTGACTCCCACCAGTCCCCAATCCCCAGCGGACGCGTGCCCCCCACCGACCCAATCCCCAGCGGACGCGTGACCTCCGCCGGTCTCAACGCCCTTGTGGACGTGGGACCCTGGAGCGGGCTGTTCCATTAGCGCACACGGGCCACGGGCAACAAGCGGCGCGCCGTGTGACGGGTGTCACCGCATGAGTTTTTGAGAGAGCGGTACTTAACCGCGTCATACAACAGGTCAATAGAATATGTGCAATTGCACCGCTCCCGAAGGCCACGCACAGCCGTTCCGACACGCCTCCCCAGACTCCGACAAGGACGCTCACAGGTCCCGCACCCGCCCCGGACCTGCGCACAAAAAAGATCGCGCTGGACCCGGCGGAGTCCAGCGCGATCTACGACGCACCCTGTACGGCTTGCCTGCAACGTTCTCTTCGGCCTGGGCGAGGGGCCTGTTGGGGCAGGTCCCGCGTCGCTTGGAGCTAGGGTTCCGGGCGCCTCGGCAGGTTGGGGGACCGACCGTCTTGCCCGGTTATGCAGTTGTTCAGGCCTCGCTGCGCTGCTGCGGGATGCCCGCGAGCAGAGCGCGTACCTCGGCCTCGCGGTAGCGGCGGTGCCCGCCGAGCGTGCGGATGGACGTGAGCTTGCCGGCCTTCGCCCACCGCGTGACCGTCTTGGGGTCGACACGGAACATGGTGGCGACCTCAGCCGGGGTCAGCAGCGGCTCGGCATCAGGGGTGCGAGCGGTCATGAGCGGCCTCCTCGGGAGAACCGAACCTTCTCGGTTCTTTCCTCTAAATTCTGCACCTTGACCCGCGTTGCCCGAAATGGCGGACGCGAGTCGAGTCGGTTATAGGACGAACGGCTTGTCCTCGGCACTACAACTACACCATCTGTCCAGCCGCGTCGGCCAAACCGATGGAATTGCCCTCCCAGGTGTTCATCAGCGACGGAAGCCGATGGACCATGCCATAGCGGACAGTCACGCCACTGTGACGATCAGTCACAGGACGATCAGGAGTCACCAGACCCCCCAAAGCGTGCAATGCAGAGAATCCGCCCGCAATGGAGCATAGTTGGACGGAGGGAGCCCTCCCCGGACTCCTTGTCCTATTTTGGCATGAGGGGTGGCAAGAGGCGCAAGGGCCGGGTAAGTGCCGTCCATCACCCTTAGGGCAAAAGTCCAGATCGGGACCAACGTCCCGTCAGATGAGTCAAGTGCCCTAGACCGTACGTCGTTCGCCGCGTTTCGGGCCGTGACGTACGTCACTCTCGGTGCGAGCGATGGCCTCAGTTCGCCGAGCGCCGGTCCCGCACCGCCCGCCACCGCTCCACCAGCCGTCCGTACGCCTCCCCGGCGGCCGCGGCGTCACCCCGGCGCAGCGCCTCGATGCCGGCGGCCACGTCCGCCGCCGAGTGATCGCCTTCCAGCTCCCCCGCCGGGAGCACGTGCACCAGGCCGCCGTAGTCCAGCTCCACCAGCGAGCGCGGGTGGAACTCCTCCAGCCAGCGGCCGACGTCCACCAGGCCGTCGATCAGCGGGCCCTCCTCCACGGTGTCCCGCAGCGTGCGCAGCGCCCGCGCCACCCGGCGCCGGGCCTGCACCATCGGGGTGCGGTAGCGCAGCACCGGGGGCACGTCGGCGGTCCCCTTGTCGTACCGCCGCTCCTCGTCGGAGACCAGCACGAACCAGTTCAGCGGGACCTGCCACGTCGCCGTACGGATCCACGGGCGGGCGTCGGGGTTGCGGGCGAGCCAGCGCTCGTAGTCCTGGGCGGCCTGGCGGCGCACCACCGGCGGCAGCACCGCGTCCAGCACCGGCGGGGGCAGCTCCTCCGCCAGCTCGTCCAGGGCCTGCCAGCCGCGCAGCCGGGTCCGCCAGGGGCACACGCAGGTCACACCGTCGATCTCCAGCACGAAGGCGTCGCCGCTCTCGTGCACCGGCACCGCGATCGGCGGGGTGGGCAGCAAGTCGGCCAGGGAGCGGCGCAGTTCGTCCTGGTAGGAGGGGCGCTCGGGGCGGCGGGCGTAGCGCGCCCAGTGGCTGCGCTCCGGCTCCGGGAAGGCGCCCAGCGGCTCGTACACGCGCATGTACGCGGCGTAGGGGACGACCACGGAGGACACCTTGGGCACGCCTGCTCCCTCCCCACCGGACCCGGCTCGAAACCACTGCGAATCGTGCCACGCGCATGCGTGCGCGCGGAGCCCGGGAGAGTGATCCTGAACACTGCGCGGATGGTGAGGGGACCGAGGCTCTACGCTCATGCCACGGCTCCCCGCCACCCGTACGGGGACCGCACCCCACTCGCCGCTAGTACACAGGAGTCACCACAGTGACCGACGTAACCGGCGCGCCTGCCGATGTCCTGCACACCCTGTTCCATTCGGACCAGGGCGGCCATGAGCAGGTCGTGCTCTGCCAGGATCGCGCCACCGGTCTGAAGGCCGTGATCGCCATCCACTCCACCGCTCTGGGCCCGGCCCTCGGCGGCACGCGCTTCTACCCCTACGCCACCGAGGCCGAGGCCGTCGCCGACGCCCTCAACCTGGCGCGCGGGATGTCGTACAAGAACGCCATGGCCGGGCTCGACCACGGCGGCGGCAAGGCCGTGATCATCGGCGACCCGGACCGCGACAAGAGCGAGGAGCTGCTCCTCGCCTACGGCCGCATGGTCGCCTCGCTCGGCGGGCGCTACGTCACCGCCTGCGACGTCGGCACGTACGTCGCCGACATGGACGTCGTGGCCCGCGAGTGCCGCTGGACCACCGGCCGGTCACCGGAGAACGGCGGCGCCGGCGACTCCTCCGTGCTCACCGCCTACGGCGTCTACCAGGGCATGCGCGCCTCCGCCCAGCACCTGTGGGGCGACCCGTCGCTGCGCGGCCGCAAGGTCGGCGTCGCCGGCGTCGGCAAGGTCGGTCACCACCTGGTGCGGCACCTGCTCGACGAGGGCGCCGAGGTCGTCGTCACCGACGTGCGCGCGGAGGCCGTCCAGCGGATCCTCGACCAGCACCCCGGTGTCACGGCGGTGGCCGACACCGACGCGCTGGTCCGGACCGAGGGGCTCGACATCTACGCCCCGTGCGCCCTCGGCGGCGCCCTGAACGACCTCTCCGTGTCCGCGCTCACCGCCACGGTGGTGTGCGGCGCGGCCAACAACCAGCTGGCACACCCGGGTGTGGAGAAGGACCTCGCGGACCGCGGGATCCTCTACGCGCCGGACTACGTGGTGAACGCCGGCGGGGTCATCCAGGTGGCCGACGAACTGCACGGCTTCGACTTCGAGCGCTGCAAGGCGAAGGCGTCCAGGATCTTCGACACCACGCTGGCCATATTCGCACGTGCGAAGGAAGACGGCATTCCGCCGGCCGCCGCGGCCGACCGGATCGCCGAGCAGCGGATGGCCGAGGCCCGCGCGAGCCGCGCCGCGGGCTGACCCGGTCGCACACGTGAGCGGTACCCGTCGGCGGGAACTTAGAGAGAACTCTCACTTCCACCGGCGGGTCGTTCCCCGATAAGTGGTTAAAATCGCCACTGACCAGCGAGGACGGGGCGCCTCGAAGGTCCTGGGCACACGCGCGTGCTGCGGGCGACGTACCGTATGGGCGCGGGCTCAGGTACCGTGGAAGCCCTACGGACCGGCCTCTCTACGGAGAGTCCGTTCCAGATCATGAACGCGTGTCAGACTCTGGGGCCGTCGAGCCCCGTCGTTGAGGGGGTCGAGCCATGGGGCGCGGCCGGGCCAAGGCCAAGCAGACGAAGGTCGCCCGCCAGCTGAAGTACAACAGCGGTGGGACGGACCTCTCACGCCTGGCCGAGGAGCTGGGCGCATCGACGTCGAACCAGTCGCCGAACGGCGACCGTTTCGAGGACGATGAGCAGGACGACGACGATCTGTACTCTCGCTACGCCGACCTCTATGAGGACGACGACGAGGACGAGGACGACGGTCCTCAGCAGCACCGTCGCGGCGCTTGACCTTGCATTGACCAGTTCCGGTCGGTGGCACAGCCACCGACCGGCTTCTGTGCTGTCCGCACGTTCCGCGCGGGATCAGCTCGCGTAGTCGCCCACCAGCTCGGCGCCGGTCGTCTTCTCGCCACGCTCGGTGATCTCACCGGCGACCCAGGCGTCGACCCCGCGGTCGGCCAGGGTCGCGAGCGCCACCTCGGTCGACTCCTGCGGGACGATCGCCATCATGCCGACGCCCATGTTGAGCGTCTTCTCCAGCTCCAGGCGCTCGACGTCGCCGGTCTTCCCGACCAGGTCGAAGATCGCGCCCGGGGTCCAGGTGGAGCGGTCGACCACGGCGTGCAGGCCGTCCGGGATCACCCGGGCCAGGTTGGCCGCGAGGCCACCGCCGGTGATGTGGCTGAACGCGTGCACGTCGGCGGTGCGGGTCAGCGCCAGGCAGTCCAGCGAGTAGATCCTGGTGGGCTCCAGCAGCTCCTCGCCGAGGGCGCGGCCCAGCTCGGCGACCTCCGTCTCCAGGGCCATCCCGGCGCGGTCCAGCAGGACGTGGCGGACCAGGGAGTACCCGTTGGAGTGAAGCCCGGAGGACGCCATGGCGATCACGGTGTCACCCGTGCGGATACGATCCGCGCCGAGCAGCCGGTCGGCCTCCACGACGCCCGTACCGGCGCCGGCGACGTCGAAGTCGTCCGCACCCAGCAGACCGGGGTGTTCGGCCGTCTCACCGCCCACCAGGGCGCAGCCGGCCAGCACGCAGCCCTCCGCGATGCCCTTCACGATGGCCGCGACCCGCTCGGGGTGGACCTTGCCGACGCAGATGTAGTCGGTCATGAACAGCGGCTCGGCACCGCACACCACGATGTCGTCCATGACCATGGCGACCAGGTCGTGGCCGATGGTGTCGTAGACGCCCATGCGGCGCGCGATGTCGACCTTGGTGCCGACGCCGTCCGTGGCGGAGGCGAGCAGCGGGCGCTCGTAGCGCTTGAGGGCGGAGGCGTCGAAGAGCCCGGCGAAGCCGCCGAGGCCGCCCAGGACCTCGGGGCGCTGCGTCTTCTTCACCCACTCCTTCATCAGCTCGACGGCGCGGTCGCCCGCCTCGATGTCGACGCCTGCCGCTGCGTAGCTGGCACCAGTGGTCTCAGACATGACTGTGAGAACTTTCGTGTCGTACTGCGTAAACAGCGGGGAATTACGGGCGGCGGATCGCGTCGGACGCGGCCGTGGCGGCGGGCCCGGCGGCCAGCTCGGTCTCCAGCAGCTGCTTGCCGAGCAGCTCGGGGTCCGGCAGCTCCATCGGGTACTCGCCGTCGAAGCAGGCGCGGCACAGGTTCGGCTTGGCGATGGTGGTCGCCTCGATCATGCCGTCGATGGAGATGTAGGCGAGCGAGTCGGCGCCGAGGCTGGTGCCGATCTCCTCGATGGTCATGCCGTTGGCGATGAGCTCCGCGCGCGTGGCGAAGTCGATGCCGAAGAAGCAGGGCCACTTCACGGGCGGGGAGGAGATCCGGATGTGGACCTCGGCGGCGCCCGCCTCGCGGAGCATGCGGACCAGGGCCCGCTGGGTGTTGCCGCGCACGATCGAGTCGTCGACGACGACCAGGCGCTTGCCCTTGATGACTTCCTTGAGCGGGTTCAGCTTCAGGCGGATGCCGAGCTGGCGGATGGTCTGCGAGGGCTGGATGAAGGTCCGGCCGACGTAGGCGTTCTTGACCAGACCGCTGCCGAAGGGGATGCCCGACGCCTCCGCGTAGCCCACGGCGGCCGGCGTGCCGGACTCCGGGGTCGCTATGACCAGGTCGGCCTCGACCGGGGCTTCCTTGGCGAGCCGGCGGCCCATCTCCACCCGGGAGAGGTACACGTTCCGGCCGGCGATGTCGGTGTCCGGGCGGGCCAGGTACACGTACTCGAAGACACAGCCCTTGGGCTTCGCTTCCGCGAAGCGGGAGCTGCGCAGACCGTTCTCGTCGATGGCGATGAACTCGCCCGGTTCGATCTCCCGCACGAAGCTCGCACCGCAGATGTCGAGGGCGGCGGTCTCGGAGGCGACCACCCAGCCGCGCTCCAGGCGGCCGAGGACCAGCGGGCGGATGCCCTGCGGGTCACGGGCGGTGTAGAGGGTGTGCTCGTCCATGAAGACGAGCGAGAAGGCGCCCTGCACCTTCGGGAGGACCTGATGGGCGGCCTCCTCGATGGTCAGCGGCTTGCCGTCCTCGTCGACCTGGGCCGCCAGGAGCGCGGTGAGCAGGTCGGTGTCGTTGGTCGCCGCGACCCGGGTGGAGCGGCTGTTGTTCTCGTTCGGCAGTTCGGCGACCATCTCGGCGAGCTGCGCCGTGTTGACCAGGTTGCCGTTGTGGCCGAGCGCGATCGAGCCGTGCGCGGTGGCGCGGAACGTCGGCTGGGCGTTCTCCCACACGGAGGCGCCGGTGGTCGAGTAGCGGGCGTGTCCGACCGCGATATGACCCTGGAGCGAACCGAGCGAGGTCTCGTCGAAGACCTGGGAAACCAGGCCCATGTCCTTGAAGACGAGGATCTGGGAGCCATTGCTTACCGCGATTCCCGCGGATTCCTGACCCCGGTGCTGGAGGGCGTAGAGCCCGAAGTACGTGAGCTTTGCGACCTCTTCACCCGGAGCCCAGACACCGAAGACGCCGCAAGCGTCCTGGGGGCCCTTTTCGCCGGGAAGCAGATCGTGATTGAGTCGACCGTCACCACGTGGCACACCACCGAGTGTAGGCGAGGTCGACCACTGGTCCGAATTGGGGATACGGGCCACGGACCGGACGGTCGGTTTCGATCACCTTGGTGTTTTCTACGTTTCCCCTGGTCAACGCGGTGCGTCAGACGTCGGCAGCGCTTCCGGGTGCGGGGCGCGAGCCGGTCCCGGCGGACTTTGCCGTCTCCGTGAGTGAGGTGTCGCACATCATTCGGTGCCGTCGCGGCTGAGGTGGACGCGGTTGCCGTCGCCGTCGGTGAGGGTCAGTTTCCCGGCGTCGAGCCGGGCGACCAGCGTGCCGGTGGTGAGGGTGCGGGCGAGGGCCCGCTCGAAATCCATCCGGGCCTGGCCGCAGGCCATGCGGGTGGTGCGGAGGTCGCCGATGGTGATCCGGTCGCCGCGGACGGTGGCGCGGGCGCTGAACCGGTTGCAGCCCAGGTTGCCGGCCGCCTTGCCGTCCTCGTCGATGCGGAGCCGGGCGGCCGCGGGCGCGTGCTGGCTCGCGCCGCCGACGGTGATGCTGTCGACGCGCCAGTCGACCCCGGTCACCGACTGCCGGACGCTCACCGGACCACTGTCCTCCTGCCGGCCGCCGCAGGCCAGCGTGAGCAGGAGGAGCACGGCGGCCAGCAGGGGAGTCACGTGCTTGTTGTGCCGGTTCATACCGGTTCGACGGGCCGGCGGCGTGAGGGGTTCCGCTACGACATCAGCGGCAGCAGCCCTGAGATGTCCGCCCGCTCCCCGCTCGCGCTGACCTTGGCCTCGGCGAGGGCGTCCGCCCAGCCCAGCCGGCCGGTGGCGAGCCGCACCCAGGTCAGCGGGTCGGTCTCCACGACGTTCGGCGGGGTGCCGCGGGTGTGCCGGGGCCCCTCGACGCACTGCACGACGGCGTACGGCGGCACGCGCACCTCGGTGGAGCCGCCGGGCGCCTTCACGGCGAGGGCGTCGGCGAGCAGCCGGGTGGCGGCCGCCAGGGCCTGCCGGTCGTAGGGCACCTGGAGGCCCGGGACGGCGGCGTTGAGGTCGTCGGTGTGGACGACGAGTTCGATGGTGCGGGTGACGAGGTAGTCGTCCAGCGGCAGGGCGCCCGCGTTGGTCGCCAGGAGCCGGCCGCCGGGGTGCTCGGCGAGGCGGGCGCGCAGGCTCTCCTCGATGCCGGCGAGGTAGGCGTCGAGGTCCGGGTGGTCGGCGGCGAGGCTCCGGGTGAAGTCGGCGATGGCGGCGGAGCTCGCGGCGGTGGCGAACGGCCACTCGGCCACGGGGAGGTCCTGCTTCGGCGGAGCCGGCCGGTCCAGGGCGCGGTGCACGGCGGTGAGGGCCATGCCGATGTGCGCGATCAGGTCCCGTACCGTCCAGTCGCCGAGCCGGGTCGGCCGGGCGAGCTGCTCGGGCGTGAGGCCGCGGACGGCCTCCCGGACGTTGCCGAACTGGGCGAGGACGGCGGCTCGGGTCCTGGCGGGGTCGTAGCTGCGGGCACGCTTCTTGACCGGTGGCATGGGAGCGACCCTATGCCCGCCGGGCACGGCGCTTCAGCCGGTTTCCCGCCGGCCCTGCGGCCGAGCCCGCCACCGGCCAAGTCCGGCGCGCGCCGCACGCGTTCACCGGGCCCGCGCACGGCCGGCCCGGCGTCGGCACGCGGAAGGCCCACCGGGGCCGGCGCACGGAAAGCCCACCGGGGCCGGCGCCCGGAAGACCCGCCCCGGCCGGTACGCGGAAAGGCCCGCCCGTGCCGACGGGCGGGCCTCCGCGGTGCGTACCTGCGCGGCCGCTTACGCCAGCAGCGCCGGGATCGTGCCCTCGTGGGCCTCGCGCAGCTCGGCGAGGGAGAGGGTGAACTCGCCCTGGACCTCCACCGCGTCACCGTCCACGACACCGATGCGGGTGGCCGGCAGGCCGCGCGCACCGCACATGTCGTTGAAGCGGATCTCCTCCGAACGCGGCACCGCGACGATCGCGCGGCCGGCCGACTCGGACAGCAGGAAGGTGAAGGCGTCCAGACCGTCCGGGACGACCAGGCGGGCACCCTTGCCGCCGAGCAGCGCGGACTCGACCACGGCCTGGATCAGACCGCCGTCGGACAGGTCGTGCGCGGAGTCGATCATGCCGTCGCGGGAGGCGGAGATCAGGATCTCGGCCAGCAGCCGCTCCCGCTCCAGGTCGACCCGCGGGGGCAGGCCGCCCAGGTGGTCGTGGACCACCTGGGACCAGGCCGAGCCGCCGAACTCCTCCCGGGTGTCGCCGAGGAGGTAGAGCAGCTGGCCCTCCTCCTGGAAGGCGACCGGGGTGCGGCGGGCGACGTCGTCGATCACGCCGAGCACGGCCACCACCGGGGTCGGGTGGATGGCGACCTCGCCGGTCTGGTTGTAGAGCGAGACGTTGCCGCCGGTCACCGGGGTGCCCAGCTGCTGGCAGGCATCCGCGAGACCGCGCACGGCCTCGGCGAACTGCCACATCACCGCCGGGTCCTCCGGCGAGCCGAAGTTCAGGCAGTCGGAGACGGCCAGCGGCTTGGCGCCGGTCGTGGCGACGTTCCGGTACGCCTCGGCCAGGGCCAGCTGGGCGCCCGTGTACGGGTCGAGCTTCGCGTAGCGGCCGTTGCCGTCGGTCGCGATCGCGACACCGAGACCGGACTCCTCGTCCACGCGGATCATGCCGGAGTCCTCCGGCTGGGCGAGGACGGTGTTGCCCTGCACGAAGTGGTCGTACTGGGACGTGATCCACTTCTTCGACGCCTGGTTCGGCGAGGCCACCAGCTTCAGGACCTGGCTCTTCAGCTCCTCGCTCGTCTCCGGGCGGGGCAGCTTGTTCGCGTCGTCCGCCTGGAGGGCGTCCTGCCAGTCGGGGCGGGCGTACGGGCGCTCGTAGACCGGGCCCTCGTGCGCCACCGTGCGCGGGTCGACGTCGACGATCTTCTCGCCGTGCCAGTAGATCTCCAGGCGGTCGCCGTCGGTCACCTCACCGATGACGGTGGCGATGACGTCCCACTTCTCGCAGATCTCCAGGAAGCGGTCGACCTTCTCCGGCTCCACGACCGCGCACATGCGTTCCTGCGACTCGCTCATGAGGATCTCCTCCGGCGAGAGCGTGGAGTCGCGCAGCGGGACGTCGTCCAGCGTGACGCGCATGCCGCCCGAGCCGTTGGAGGCCAGCTCGGAGGTGGCGCAGGACAGCCCGGCCGCGCCGAGGTCCTGGATGCCGACGACCAGCTTCTCCTTGAACGCCTCCAGGGTGCACTCGATGAGGAGCTTCTCCTGGAAGGGGTCGCCGACCTGGACGGCCGGGCGCTTCGACGGCTTGGCGTCGTCGAAGGTCTCCGAGGCCAGGATCGAGGCGCCGCCGATGCCGTCACCGCCGGTCCGGGCTCCGTACAGGATGACCTTGTTGCCCGTGCCGGACGCCTTGGCGAGGTGGATGTCCTCGTGCCGCATCACACCGATGGCACCGGCGTTGACCAGCGGGTTGCCCTGGTAGCAGGCGTCGAAGACGACCTCGCCGCCGATGTTGGGCAGGCCCAGGCAGTTGCCGTAGCCGCCGATGCCGGCGACCACGCCCGGCAGGACGCGCTTGGTGTCGGGGTGGTCGGCGGCGCCGAAGCGCAGCGGGTCGACCACCGCGACCGGGCGGGCGCCCATGGCGATGATGTCGCGGACGATGCCGCCGACACCCGTGGCCGCGCCCTGGTAGGGCTCGACGTACGACGGGTGGTTGTGCGACTCGACCTTGAAGGTGACCGCGTAGCCCTGGCCGACGTCCACCACACCGGCGTTCTCGCCGATGCCGACGAGCATCGCGTCGGACTCGGGGGCCTTCTCGCCGAACTGGCGCAGGTGGACCTTGGAGGACTTGTACGAGCAGTGCTCGGACCACATGACCGAGTACATGGCGAGCTCGGCGCCGGTCGGGCGGCGGCCGAGGATCTCCACCACCCGCTCGTACTCGTCCTTCTTCAGGCCGAGTTCGGCCCAGGGCAGCTCGACGTCGGGGGTCGCGGCCGCGTGCTCGACCGTGTCCAGAGGCGTCCGGCTCATGCGTTGACCAGCTTCTTGAGGATCGAGGTGAAGAACGGGAGCCCGTCGGTACGGCCCGTACCGATCAGCGGCTCGACGGCGTGCTCGGGGTGCGGCATGAGGCCGACGACGTTCCCGGCCTCGTTGGTGATGCCGGCGATGTCCCGCAGCGAACCGTTGGGGTTGAAGTCGAGGTAGCGGAAGGCGACCCGCCCCTCGGCCTCCAGCTTGTCGAGGGTGTACTCGTCGGCGACGTACCGGCCGTCCATGTTCTTCAGCGGAATGTGGATCTCCTGGCCGGCGCGGTAGTCGGCGGTCCAGGAGGTCTCCGCGTTCTCCACCCGCAGCTTCTGGTCGCGGCAGATGAAGTGGAGGTGGTCGTTGCCGAGCATCGCGCCCGGGAGGAGGTGGGCCTCGGTGAGGATCTGGAAGCCGTTGCAGATGCCGAGGACCGGCAGCCCGGCCTTCGCCTGCTCGATGAGGGGCTCCATCACCGGCGAGAAGCGGGCGATGGCACCGGCGCGCAGATAGTCGCCGTAGGAGAAACCACCGCACAGGACCACGGCGTCGACCTGCTTGAGGTCCTTGTCCTTGTGCCAGAGGGCGACCGGCTCGGCGCCCGCGAGGCGGATCGCGCGCTGCGTGTCCCGGTCGTCCAGGCTGCCCGGGAAAGTGACGACGCCAATACGAGCGGTCACTTGGCCGCCTCCGCGACTTCATCGACCCGGACGGTGAAGTCCTCGATCACGGTGTTGGCGAGGAAGGATTCCGCAAGATCGCGGATCCGGGCGAGCGCGGCCTCGTCGACCGGCCCGTCAACTTCCAGTTCGAAACGCTTTCCCTGACGTACGTCCGAGATCCCTTCGAATCCCAGGCGCGGCAGCGCACGCTGGACCGCCTGGCCCTGGGGGTCGAGGATCTCCGGCTTGAGCATGACGTCGACTACGACGCGTGCCACTGGCACTCCCGGTGTGTGGTGCTGAGCAGGTCCCTTCAGACTACCCGCACAAAATTTCTACGCGGGTAGAGTTGGAGGAAACTACGTGAGGCGCATCACGATCGGGTGTCGAAGCGACACGCCCGCGAAAAGTTCTGGGAAAGTTCGTCCAGTCCGCCCGTGACTTCTATTGCGACCCGGACACGCGGGCGGTTTTAGTCGGGCTTCACTTTGCATTGCCGGGCACTGTACAAATGAATTGGCAATAGCCGATACTCGGCACGTCGTCGGCGTTGAGCTGTAACGACGTGCTGCACGAAGGGACCGATATTCGTGGCGCAAAAGGTCGTGGTCACTCTCTTTGACGACATCGACGGCTCGGAAGCGGCGGAGACGATCGCCTTCGGACTCGACGGCAAGTCGTACGAGATCGACCTGAACGAAACCAACGCCAAGAAACTGCGCAAGGCGCTCGCGCCGTACGTCGAAGCCGGCCGCAAGCGGTCGCGGTCCGGCAGGGCGTACAAGCAGACGGAGGTCGCCCCCGACCCGGCGGCCGTCCGCGCCTGGGCCCAGGCCAACAAGATGGACGTCCCCGCCCGCGGACGCATCCCGAAGAAGGTCTACGAGGCGTTCAGCGCCGCCCAGTGAGCCCGCGAAGGGGCGAGTCCTCAGGGTCTGTCAGCGGGCCCTGAGGGCCGTGCACTTGGGGTGGCCGGACCCGCGCCGGACCCGCGGAGGGGAGCCGACTTGCGCAACCCCCCTGCTGATCAGCTAATGTCTGGGACACGCCGAGGGGCGAGGCCGACAGGCCGGATCCCGAGGACATGCGGGTGTAGTTCAGTAGTAGAACATCCCCCTTCCAGGGGGAAGGCGCAGTGTGCAATTCCTGTCACCCGCTCTGCACCGCCGTCACGACCACTGCCGTGGATCGGGTAGGCTGGTGCTCGCACCGGTCGGTGGGAGCCGATCGGGAGCAGTGCGGACGTAGCTCAGTTGGTAGAGCGCAACCTTGCCAAGGTTGAGGTCGCGAGTTCGAGCCTCGTCGTCCGCTCGGGATGAAGACCCCGGTCCATCGGACCGGGGTCTTCTCGTTGTCTTCCGCGTCTTCTCGTTCTCTTCCGCGCCTTCCGCGCCTTCCGCGCCTTCCGCGCCTTCCGCGCCTACCGCGTTGTCCGCCGCTCGGTCCCGGCTCTGACATTTGTCATGCCGAGAGGTGACACCGCGCACTGCCGGCCGGGGCGCGCCGCCGGAACGCTGGTGCCATGGACATCGACGGACACGACAACGTGATCGAGGTCACCGACCTCAGACGTGTCTACGGGGGCGGGTTCGAGGCCGTACGCGGAATCACCTTCTCCGTGGCGCGGGGGGAGATCTTCGCCCTGCTGGGCACCAACGGCGCCGGGAAGACATCGACGGTCGAACTGCTGGAGGGGCTCGCCGCACCGGCCGGCGGCCGGGTCCGGGTCCTCGGCCACGACCCCCACCGCGAGCGGGCCGCCGTACGGCCGCGCACCGGGGTGATGCTCCAGGAAGGCGGCTTCCCCGCCGAGCTGACCGTCGCCGAGACCGCCCGGATGTGGGCCGGCTGCACCAGCGGACCCCGGCCGGAGGCGGAGGTCCTGGAGCTGGTGGGACTCACGGGCAAGCGGGGCGTGCGGGTCAAGCAGCTGTCCGGCGGCGAGCGCAGACGCCTGGACCTGGCGCTCGCCCTGCTCGGCGACCCCGAGGTGCTCTTCCTCGACGAGCCGACGACCGGGCTCGACGCGGAGGGCCGCCGGGACACCTGGGAGCTGGTGCGCCGGCTGTGCGCGGCAGGCACCACCGTGCTGCTCACCACGCACTACCTGGAGGAGGCCGAGGACCTCGCCGACCGGCTCGCCATCCTGCACGAGGGCCGGATCGCCGCCTGTGGCACACCGGCGGAGGTCACCGCGGGCCAGCCCTCCCGGATGTCCTTCGAACTGCCCGAGGGCTACTTCCTCGGCGATCTGCCGCCCCTCGCCGACCTCGGCGTCTGCGGACACGAGACCGACGGCAGGGCCGTGCGGCTGCGCACCCGCGATCCGCAGCGGACCGCCACCGCGGTCCTCGTCTGGGCCGAGCGGGCCGGTGTCGCACTGCGCGGCCTGGACGTGCGCTCCGCCTCGCTGGAGGACGCCTTCCTCGGCATCGCGCGGACGGGGGTCCCCCCGCTCGGGCGAAGCCGGGAGCGGGGGACGGAGGCGGCGGCATGAGCAGCCCGGCCACGGGCGCCCCCGCCCCCTCCGTACGACGGCTGCGCGCGCTGGCGCGGGCCGAGCTGACCCTCCTCGGCCGCAACCGCGGGGTCGTGTTCACCGCGCTCGTCGTGCCGCTCGCGCTGCCCTTCAGCGTGCGGCCGGCCCTCGACCGACTGGACCTGGAGAAGCAGGGCATCAGTGTCGGCGCGGCCATGCTCACGGCCGCGATCGGCTTCTCCCTCCTCTTCGCCGTCTACACCTCGCTCGTCAACGCCTACGTGGCCCGCCGCGAGGAGCTCGTCCTCAAGCGACTGCGCACCGGCGAACTCACCGACGCCGAGATCCTCACCGGCACCGCCCTGCCCGCCATGACCCTGGGCCTGGGGCAGGCGCTGCTGCTGGGCGCCGGGTGCGCGGTCCTGCTGGACGCCGGGGCACCGAAGGCGCCGTACCTGACCCTGCTGGGGCTCGCGGCCGGGCTGGTGCTGAGCGCCGCGCTCGCCGCGCTCACCGCCTCCTTCACCCGGACCGTGGAAAGCGGCCAGGTCACCGCGCTCCCACTGGTGTTCGCGTCGATGATCGGCTCGGGGATCATGTTCCCCACCGAGGTCATGCCGGAGAAGCTCCGCTCCGTCTGCGAGCTGCTCCCGCTGTCCCCCGCGCTCCGGCTCGTCCGCGCGGGCTGGACCGGCCGGTTGAGCGTGTACGAGGCACTCGGCACGCTCGCGACCGCACTGGCCTGGACCCTGGTGGCGGTGTTTGCTGTACGGCGGTGGTTCCGGTGGGAGCCCCGGCGCTGAGGAACGGGGGGCGCCCATGGTGGGGCGGATACGGCGGTGGCAGCGGCACTGGCGCGAGCGCGGCAAGGCGGACCGGGTCGAGCTGTACACGGTCGGCACCTGGCACGTCACGTACTGGTTCTTCTCGCTCGGCTGGCTGCTGCTGCCCCTGGTCGGAGGGCTCGACCACCGGCCCGTGGCACTGTTCCTCGGGACCGCGCTGGTCCTGGTGGCGGCCCTGCAGTGCGCCGCCGCGAACCGGCTGACCCGCCCCGCCCTCGACCACTACCTGGGGCGCGCCCGGCTGCCGGCCGGCGCCCGCCGGCTCCCGGCGGTCCTGCTGGGGCTGGCGCTGGTGCTGAGCGTGGCCCTCGCCGCGCTGGACGCGGCCGACCCGGTGACGGTCCGGCTGGTGCTCGGCGCCTCGCTGCTGCCGTTCGCGCTGCCACACGTACTCACCGTCCCGGTAGGGGTGTTCCTGCGCGGGGCGGGGGTCCTCGGGCTGCTGCTCACGGCCGCCGTCGGGCTCGCCGACCGGGACGGTGCCGGCCTCCTGGCGACCGGCGCGATGGTCGCCTTCCAGACGGTGTTCCCGCTGCTCGCCTGCCGCTGCGGCGCCTGGACCCTGGCGGTGCTGTGGGAGGCCGAACGCGCCCGCGAGGTGGAGGCCCGGCTCGCCGTCGCGGAGGAACGACTTCGGTTCGGCCGGGACCTGCACGACGTGCTGGGCCGGAACCTGTCGGTGATCTCCCTCAAGAGCGAACTGGCCGTCCGGCTGGCCCGGCGCGGACGGCCGGAGGCCGTGGAGCAGATGATCGAGGTGCAGCGCATCGCGCAGGAGTCCCAGCGCGAGGTGCGGGCCGTCGTACGCGGCTACCGTGAGGCCGACCTCGGTGCCGAACTCGCGGGCGCCCAGGGCGTGCTGGCGGCCGCCGGGATCGACTGCGAGGTCCGCGCGGAGACCGGCGGACTGCCCGCCGACGTGCAGTCCGCGCTCGGCTGGGTGGTGCGCGAGGCGACCACCAACGTGCTGCGGCACGGGGACACGGGCCGGTGCCGGGTGGGGCTTTCGGTACGGGAGGGGCTGGCGGTGCTGACGGTGGAGAACGACGGTGCCCGGGCGACGGGTGACGCGAGCGGCGGCTCGGGACTCGCCGGGCTGCGGGAGCGGCTCGCCGCGGTGGGCGGGACGTTGGAGGCGGGACTGGTCGAGGCGGGCCGGGACCGGTTCCGGCTGGTGGCGCAGGTACCCCTGGCACCGGCGCACTCCTGACGGCGACGGCCTCCCGACGGCGATGGACGTCCGACGACGGTGAAGCCCGACGGCTGTGGAGCCTGACGCCGTGAAGCCTGACGACTGTGAAGCCTGACGGCTGTGAAGCCTGACGGCTGTGAAGCCTGACGACCGTGAAATCCGACCGGCTGTGAAGCCTGGGTCTGTGAGAGGAGACACCTCGTGAGCGCTCCGGTACGGCTGTTGCTCGCCGACGACGAACATCTGATCCGGGGGGCGCTGGCCGCCCTGCTGTCCCTGGAGGACGACCTGCTGGTCGTCGCGGAGGCGGCGAGCGGACCCGAGGCACTGGCGATGGCCCGGGCGCACGAACCCGACGTGGCCGTCCTGGATCTGCAGATGCCCGGCGCCGACGGTGTGAAGGTCGCCACATCCCTGCGTACCGAACTGCCCGGCTGCCAGGTGCTGATCGTCACCGGGCACGGGCGGCCCGGGCACCTGAAGAGGGCGCTCGCGGCCGGTGTGCGCGGGTTCGTCCCGAAGACCGTCAGTGCCCAGCGGCTCGCCGAGATCATCCGGACCGTGCACGCCGGAAACCGCTACGTCGATCCGGAGTTGGCCGCCGACGCGATCTCCGCCGGCGACTCGCCGCTGACCGCGCGGGAGGCCGAGGTGCTGGAGCTGGCCGCCGACGGGGCGCCGGTCGCGGAGATCGCCGAGCGGGCCGCGCTGTCGCCGGGGACCGTCCGGAACTACCTCTCCTCGGCCGTCACCAAGCTCGGCGCCGAGAACCGTCATGCGGCAGTGCGTCTCGCACGCGGGCGAGGTTGGGTATAGTTGCTCTCGCGCCACGGCGCAACGCGGACGTAGCTCAGTTGGTAGAGCGCAACCTTGCCAAGGTTGAGGTCGCGAGTTCGAGCCTCGTCGTCCGCTCCATGACAGAAGCCCCCGGTTCCCGCCGGGGGCTTCTCGCGTTGCCCCCGGTTCCCGCCGGGGGCCCGTTCCGCTACGACCAGCCGGTGCCCGTCAGCCGCTCGTACGCCTCCACGTACTTCTGCCGGGTCGCCTGGACGACCTGCTCCGGAAGCGGCGGCGGGGGCTGCTCGCTTGTGCGGTCCCAGCCCGACTCGGCCGAGGTCAGCCAGTCCCGCACGAACTGCTTGTCGTACGACGGCTGGGCCCGGCCCGGCTGCCACCGGTCGGCCGGCCAGAAGCGGGAGGAGTCCGGGGTGAGGACCTCGTCGGCGAGGACGAGCGTGTCGCCGTCGAAGCCGAACTCGAACTTGGTGTCGGCCAGGACGATCCCCCGGTCGCGGGCGATGTCCCGGGCGCGCCCGTACACGGCGAGCGTGGCCTGGCGCAGCTGGGCGGCGGTCTCCGCGCCGACCTGGCGGGCCACCTCCTCGTAGGAGACGTTCTCGTCGTGCTCGCCGACCTCGGCCTTGGTGGCCGGGGTGAAGATCGGGGCGGGGAGCTCGGAGCCGTCGACGAGGCCTTCGGGGAGGGCGAGGCCGCAGACCGTACGGGACTCCCGGTACTCGGCGAGACCGGAGCCGGTGAGGTAGCCCCGGGCCACGCACTCCACCGGGACCATGTCCAGCGACCGGCACACCAGCGTGCGGCCCGCCCAGTCGGCCGGCGCGCCCTCGGGGAGTTCGGTACTCAGCACGTGGTTGGGGGCCAAGTCGCGGAGCTGGTCGAACCACCACAGGGAGAGCTGCGTCAGGATGCGGCCCTTGTCGGGGATCTCGGTGGGCAGCACCCAGTCGTAGGCGGAGATGCGGTCGCTGGCGACCATCACGAGGTCGCCCGCCTCGTTCCGGTACAGCTCGCGCACCTTTCCGGTGTGCAGGTGCACCAGGCCCGGAACCTCGATCGGCTCGGGCTTTTCTACGAATCCGGACACGGTTCCTCCCCGTGGTTCTGTCCAAGTGCCTCGATTCTCCCGTATGCGGGTGATCGGGGTGCGGCCAGGGGGTCAGTCCCGTTTGCAGATGCGGTCCAGCAGGTTCGCGGTGGCCCGCTGGATGCGGGGGTCGACGTGCTCGGGCCGGTCCAGGGCCGGGGACCACGCGAAGGTACCGGAGGCGAACACCCAGGCACCGGAGGGCGCACGGTAGAGGGAGGTCTCCTGGTGGCGCAGGGCGCCGTCGTTGTCGGTGTAGGGCGAGTGGGCGAGCAGGACGCGCTCGTCGTGCTCGGGCAGCGCGGTGCGCGGGAAGTACCGGTCCGCCTCGCCGGCGACCAGTCCCTCGATCTCCTCGCCCTCGTGCGCGCCGGTCGCCTCCCACAGCCAGTGGCCGCCGTTGCGGACGATCAGCGGGTGCGGCTCGGGCACCCGGCCCGCGTACTGGATGCCGACCAGCTGCTGCTCGGGCCGGTCGATCTCCCGCCAGAGCACCGGCCGGCCCGGCCCCTTGCGCTTGCGGCAGGTCAGCAGCCGGTCCGGGACACCGGAGGGGGCCGGCCCGAGGTCGACCTGCCAGTACATGGTGTTCGCGGAGAGGAAGACCAGGGAGGTGCCCCGGTCGCGGGCGTCCTCGACGGCCCGGCGCATCGGCACGGACCAGTACTCGTCGTGCCCGGGGAAGACCAGGCCCCGGTAGCGGGTGGGGTCCACGCGGCCGGCGTGCAGATCGCGGGCGTCGGCGTAGGCGAGGTCGTAGCCGTACCGCTCGGCCCAGCGGATGAAGTCGTAGGCGTGCCCCACGTGCAGGGGCAGGCCCGCGCCCGCGTACGGCCGGTCGAAGGAGACCGTGGTGGCCGCGTCGGCCTCGCCGAGCAGCCGGCCCTCGTCGTCCCAGGCGTGGTAGAGGCTGGCGCCCGTGCGGCCGTCCTCCGGGTACAGGTTGTAGGCCTGCCAGGTGATGTCGGGCAGCAGCAGGAGCAGGTCGGCGGGGTGGTCGTCGCGGACCGTGAACGGTACGTGGGAGCGGTAGCCGTCGGCGGTGGTGAGGACGGCCACGTAGGCGCCGATGCTCCAGTAGGAGGGCACCTGGAGGCGCCAGGACAGCCACCAGTGGTGGCAGGAGACCGTGCGGTCGGCGGTCAGCGGCGGGGGCTGGACGATGCCGGAGAGCCGGGGGCTCGTGGTGATCTTGGCGGCGCCGTCGCCGCCGTAGTGGCCGATGCGGTAGATGTCGACGCTGAACTCCTGCGGCGGGTCGACCGTGATCCGGAAGTCGATCGCCTCGCCGGGCGCGACCGCGCCGGTGGAGGTGAAGCCCTTGATCTGGCGGTGCACGTCGTCGGCGGCGCGGGGGCCGGCGGCGGCCGCGCGGGGGGCCGGGACTCGCGTGCCGGCACCGCCGGTGAGCTGCCGCGGGCCGGGGTCGACGTACCAGGGCACGACCTGACCGGTGTCGCCGAAGTACGTCTCGCTGCCGCGCAGCCAGGGCACCGGGCCCTGACCGAAGGGGTCCGTGACGGCGTGCGCGAGTGCTCCGGACTCCCAGCGGCGGATGTGGTCCGAGGCCATGGTCGCTCCCCTCCCTCGTGCCCCCGTCTGTCTCGGTGTGCTCGGGCCTTGCCTGGCGGTCTGCGTGGGGCGTGCTCACTGTGCTCGGCGTGCGCGGCGTGCTCGGCGTGCGCGGCGTGCGCGCGCTGTGCTCGGGGCGCACGGCCGCGCTGTCGTATGTCGCCTGCCTTTGCCAAGGGCGTGGTCGGTCCCAGCACATCACATAACGCACGGGCCCGGTCACTAGTCGTTGCGAATTGACCTGAAGTGGAAGTCGCGTTTCCGTTACGGCGGTGACGATCGGGCGAGAAGGGGTCAGACGAGCCGCACGGGCTTCTCGGGGCGTATCCCCGACGCGGCCAGCCACTCGCGCAGCGGGCCTGGGTCTCCCTCCTCGATCAGGGTGAGGACCCGGGGCGCCAGGTCGGCCGCCCGCTCGCCGCCCAGCAGCAGGGAGGGGCCGTCCAGCCAGTCCAGGGCGGGGACCGCGCCGGCGGTGTCGACGGCCGCGCAGCACACCATCGCCGTGACGTGGTCGGTGAGCAGCTCGCGGGCCGTCCGCGCCGGCTGGAGCGGGAACAGCGGCAGCCCGCAGTCGTCCCACAGCGCGCTCTCCGGAGTCGGCCGGGCCCCGCCGTCACCGCCCGGCACGGCGGCCTCCTCCCGGGCCAGCGCCGCGCTCAGCCCGGCGGCCAGGGCGGCACTGCGCTCGGTGGCGGGATCGGGGTCTTCCTCGTCGTCGTAGGCGGCGGGCGGGGTGCCAGCGGTGGGGACGGTGGGCTCGGGGACGTGCGCGGTGTCAGGGGTGCCGGCGTGGGGCGTGTGGCCGGCGGGGTCCGGCGGGGCTGTGGGGGTCCTGCCGGAGGCGGCTCCCGGGGCGGCTCCCCGGGCGGTTCCAGGGACGTCCCCGAGGGCGGCCTGGGGTGGGCCGGCGGGCGGCTCGGTGGTGAGGGGAGGGGTGGCCCCCGGGACCGGCTCCGGGGCCGCCCCGGGGGGCTGCACGGGGGCGCCGGCCGGCGGGAGGCCGGGGCCGTGCTCGCGGATGGCGGTGGCCGGCTCCGCGAGGTGGTCCAGGACGCGGGCCAGGGTGGGGCCGCCGGGGTCGGGCGCGGCGGGGTCGAGGGAGGGGCGGACGCCCAGCGCGTCCAGCACGCGGTGCAGGCGGGCCGCGTCGGCGCGCCAGGTGCGGTCCACGACCTCCTCCGGATACGCCTGCCAGTCCACCGGGGCCCAGTCGGGGCCGGACTCGGCGGGCCCGCCGTGGAAGAGGCGGGCGGCGAGCAGCGAGGCGGCCTCGTCCACCACCCCCGGCTCCTCCAGCAGGTCGCACGCGGGCCGCTCGCCGAGCCGGGAGGCGAAGCCCTCGGCGAGGCGGTCCCGGCGGGACAGCTCGGTGAGCGCCGCCACCACGCCCGCGTCCAGCCGGGACGGCCACCGGCCCATGCGCCAGGCGGGCAGCGCGACCCGGGTCAGCAGCCGGTCCCAGCCGGCATAGGCGAGTCCGACCTGCTCCTGGGCCACGATCCGCAGGCCGTAGTCCACCGCCTGCGCGCGCTCGGCCGCGGCCGCCGCTACCCCGCGCTCCATCTGCGCCGCGTGCTCCCGGCAGCCCCGCAGCAGCAGCCGGGCCACCCAGCCGAGGGCGGCGCAGACCGCGCGGACCGGCCCGCAGCGGCCCGGTGTCGCGGCGACCGCCACGGCCGCGTCCAGCCCCCGCACGAAGCGGCGGGCGGCGGCTATGTCGGGGTGCGCCGCGGGGCCCGTACCCGCGATGACCGGGGCGAGGACCGCGCGCAGCTCGCCGACGCGCATCCACCACAGGAACGGGGAGCCGATGACGAGGACCGGCGCGACCGGGGTGCGGCGCCGGACCGGGTCCGCCACCTCGTCGGACGTCGGGCGCGGGGGCGGACCGTGCGCCGAGTGGGTGCGGTCCTCCAGCCAGCTGTCGCAGTCTGGGGTGAGCGCTATGGCCGAGGGTGCCGGCACGTCGAGCCGGTCGGCGAGGTCGCGCACCATCCGGTAGAGGTCCGGGGCGGACTCCTCCGGGATCGGCACCGTGGGGCTCGTGGCGGGGCGGGCCCGGGCGACGACCAGGGCGATGCCGGCGGCGGCCAGCAGCACCAGCACGGCCAGCGCGCCCACGGTCCAGCGGGCGGCGTCCCAGCCGGAGCCGACCAGGTGTCCCGAGGACACGCCGGCCAGCAGGATCACCGCGGCGCCCGCCGGCAGCAGGGCCACGGCCAGCGCCCGGCCCCGGACCCGCAGCACGGCGAGGGCCCGGGAGCGCGCGGCCTGCGCGCCCACCTCCACACCGATTCCGCTCACGTGCCGACCTCGCCCCCTCCCCGATCGCGTGCAGTCCTGGTCTTGCTCACTCCCCCACTGTGGCACCCGCCACTGACATCGCAATGCCGGTGAGCCAAGTGCCGGAACGCTTGCGCGGCACCCTAGTTGGGGCCCCGGCCCCCGTCAGCCGGATGGGCCATTGCTCACTCGATGGAATGGCTTTGGTCAGAGGTGGGTGACAGAAAGCAAAGATCAGGCCCCGGATCGTGATCCGGGGCCTGGGGAGCGTGCGTGCAGGTCGGGCGGGCCGGGCGCGGGCGGCCCGGCACGGAGGTGCGTGGGACGGAGGTGCGTGCCGGCCGGACGCGGGCGGCCCGACGGGGGTGTGCGCGGGCCGGGCGGGTCAGGCGCCCGCGGACTCCGCCGCCTTCGCCGCGATGTCGGTGCGGTGCTGCGAGCCGTCGAGCCGGATCCGGCCCACCGCCCGGTAGGCCCGCTCGCGCGCCTCGGTCAGGTCCTTGCCGGTGGCCGTGACGGACAGCACCCGACCGCCGGCGCTGACGACCGCGTCGCCGTCCCGCCGGGTCCCGGCGTGCAGCACGTACGCCTGCGGGGCGTCCTCGGCGGCCACCTCGTCCAGACCGGTGATCGGATCGCCGGTACGGGGGGTGTCCGGGTAGTTGTGCGAGGCGACGACGACGGTGACGGCCGCGTCCTCGCTCCAGCGCAGCGGCGCCAGATCGGCGAGGTTGCCGGTGGCGGCGGCCATCAGGAGGCCGGCCAGCGGGGTCTGCAGCCGGGCCAGCACGACCTGCGTCTCCGGGTCGCCGAAGCGGGCGTTGAACTCGATCACCCGGACGCCGCGCGAGGTGATCGCGAGGCCGGCGTAGAGCAGCCCGGAGAAGGGCGTGCCCCGGCGCCGCATCTCGTCCACCGTGGGCTGGAGCACGGTCTCCAGCACCTCGTCCACCAGCTTGGGGTCGGCCCACGGCAGCGGCGAGTACGCGCCCATGCCTCCGGTGTTGGGGCCCTCGTCGCCGTCCAGGGCGCGCTTGAAGTCCTGGGCGGGCTGGAGCGGGACGACGGTCTCGCCGTCGGTCACGGCGAACAGGGACACCTCGGGACCGTCGAGGAACTCCTCGATCACCACCCGCTCGCACCCGGCGGCGTGTGCCTTGGCGGCCTCGACGTCGGAGGTGACGACGACACCCTTGCCGGCCGCGAGACCGTCGTCCTTGACGACGTAGGGGGCCCCGAAGGCGTCGAGGGCCTCGGCGACCTCCGCCTCGGTGGTGCAGACGTAGGAGCGGGCGGTCGGCACGGCGGCCGCCGCCATGACGTCCTTGGCGAACGCCTTGGAGCCCTCGAGCCGCGCGGCCTCCGCGGAGGGGCCGAAGACCGGGATGCCCGCCGCGCGGACGGCGTCGGCCACGCCGGCGACCAGCGGGGCCTCCGGGCCGACGACGACCAGTTCGGCACCGAGGCGGGTGGCCAGGCCGGCCACCGCGGCACCGTCGAGCGCGTCGACCTGGTGCAGCTCGGCGACCTCCGAGATGCCGGCGTTGCCGGGGGCGCAGTGCAGCGCGGTGACGTCGGGGTCGAGGGACAGGGAGCGGCACAGGGCGTGTTCGCGGGCGCCGCTGCCGATGACGAGGACCTTCACGGGGTCAGCCTAATGGCAAGGTCGCCGAAAGCCGGGGCCCGGGGAAGTTGTGCGTTCCTACCAAGCGTGGCCGGTACCGGCGGGACCGCCGGCTGTCCGGCCGCCGTCGGCTACTCGTTGGAGAACTCCTCCACCACGGTCGCCCCCAGTTCGCGCACGATCAGCTCGTGCCCGGACAGGGCGGATTCGTCCAGGTCCGGGTCGTCGTCCTCGGGGAAGTCGTCCTCGGGGGCGACGGGCGGCGGCTCGGGAGCGGCGGCCGGCCGGGGCGCCGGGGCGGGCGCGGCCGGGGCACCGCCCGCGGCCGCCGGCGGGGCCGGCTGGGGAGCCGGGGCGCGGGGAGCGGCCGGGGCGCCGTAGCCACCGCCGGGCGTGCCGCCGTGACCGCCGGCGGAGGAGCCGCCGTAACCGCCGCCACCGCCGTGGCCGGAGCCGCCCGCGGGTGCCGGGCCGCCGCCGGACGGGTCGACGACCGCCTCGATCTTCCACTGCACGCTGAACTGCTCGGCCAGCGCCTGCCGCAGCACGTCCTCGCTGCCGCTGCCGGCGAAGTTGTCGCGGGCGCCCGCGTTGACGAAGCCGAGCTGGAGGGTG
This sequence comes from Streptomyces sp. NPDC013455, assembly GCF_040632975.1. Lineage (NCBI taxonomy): Bacteria > Bacillati > Actinomycetota > Actinomycetes > Kitasatosporales > Streptomycetaceae > Streptomyces > Streptomyces sp. NPDC013455. Next base: position 66,376 of record NZ_JBEYCX010000023.1, read on the forward strand.
GTGCCGTCGAAGCCGGTCACCTGGGCGTTCTGGCTGAGCAGGATCCAGGTGAAGCGGCGGCGGTTCTTGACGGCCTCCAGGATGTTCGGCCAGAGGGCACGGGGGTCGAGGCCGCCGGCGGCCGGAGCGGGCGCCGCAGCGGCGGGCTGTCCCTGCGGGTGCGCCGACTGCGTCTGAGGGTGCTGCTGGTGCTGCGGCTGGGGCTGCTGCGGCGGCCGGCCGGCGGACGCCCCGCCGGGGCTCTGGCCCGGGCGGCCGCCCGCCGGAGCGGCGGCCGTGGGCCAGCCACCGGGGCGCCGGCCGCCGCCGGCCGGGGCGGCGGTGGGCCAGGCGCCGGGCGCGGCCGGTGCGGCGGGGGGCGGCGCCGGAGCCTGGGCGGCGGCGGGGGCGGGAGCGGCAGGGGCGGGGGCCGCCGGTGCCGCCGCGGCGGCCGGAGCGGGTGTGGGAGCGAAGGCGGGAGTCGCGGCCGTGGCCGGGGCCGGACCCGCGGCGGGAGCCGTGGGCGCCGGAGCGGCCGGAGCCGCGCCGCCCGGATCGCCGGCGGGACCCGGGGTACCGGGGTGCCCGGGGTCACCGGCGGGACCGGGTACGCCGGCGGAAGCCGCGGCACCCGTGGCGGCGGGGGCACCGGTGGGCGCGGGCGCACCGGTGGGTCCGGGGGCGCCCGTGGCTCGTACGGCCGCGCGGGCCGCCGCTGGGCCCCCGCCGGGCGGGACGGCGACCGCACCGGCCGCCGGGGCGCCGCCGTGGGCCCCGGGCCCGGGCACGTACCCCATGGCGGGCGCGCCGGCACCGGCCGAGAAGGTGACGCCGCGCTCCAGCCGGTCGAGTCGGGCCATCACGGCCCGCTCGTCGCCGTAGGCAGCGGGGAGCAGGACGCGGGCGCAGATCAGCTCCAGCTGGAGACGGGGCGAGGTGGCGCCGCGCATCTCGGTCAGGCCCTGGTTGACCAGGTCCGCGGCGCGGCTCAGCTCGGCGGCGCCGAAGATCGTGGCCTGGGCCTGCATCCGCTCCAGGACGTCGGCGGGGGCGTCGATGAGCCCCTTCTCCACGGCGTCCGGCACGGCGGCGAGGATCACCAGGTCCCGCAGCCGCTCCAGCAGGTCGGCGACGAAGCGGCGCGGGTCGTTCCCGCCCTCGATGACGCGGTCGACCACCTCGAAGGCGGCGCCTCCGTCACCGGTGGCGAAGGCCTCCACGACGGAGTCGAGCAGGGAGCCGTCGGTGTACCCGAGGAGGGAGGTCGCCATGGCATACGTCACACCCTCCTCCCGCGCGCCGGCGAGGAGCTGGTCCATGACGGACATGGAGTCGCGCACGGAGCCGGCGCCGGCGCGCACGACGAGCGGGAGCACGCCGTCCTCGACCGGGATGTCCTCCTGCCGGCACACCTCGCCGAGGTAGTCCCGCAGGGTCCCCGGGGGCACCAGCCGGAAGGGGTAGTGGTGGGTCCGCGACCGGATCGTCCCGATGACCTTCTCCGGCTCGGTGGTCGCGAAGATGAACTTGAGGTGCTCGGGCGGCTCCTCGACGACCTTGAGCAGCGCGTTGAAGCCGGCCGACGTGACCATGTGGGCCTCGTCGATGATGTAGATCTTGTACCGGCTGCTCGCGGGGCCGAAGAACGCCTTCTCGCGCAGCTCACGGGCGTCGTCCACACCACCGTGGGAGGCCGCGTCGATCTCGATGACGTCGATCGACCCCGGTCCGTTCCGCGCCAGGTCACGGCAGGACTGGCATACCCCGCAGGGGGTCGGGGTGGGACCCTGCTCGCAGTTCAGGCAGCGGGCCAGGATGCGCGCGCTGGTCGTCTTGCCACATCCGCGCGGCCCGCTGAACAGGTACGCGTGATTGACCCGGTTGTTCCGCAGGGCCTGCTGCAGCGGGTCGGTGACATGCTCCTGCCCGATGACCTCGGCAAAGGTCTCCGGGCGATAGCGGCGGTACAGCGCGAGAGACGACACGCATACGAGGTTAATGGCGCCCACCGACAACGGACTCCGCCCGCGGACCCCGGGAACGCAAGCGCCCCCCACGCACCCGCCAGAGCCGACCTACCCTTGCTGCCTTCCGGCCCTGGGGGAGTTCAGTCAGATAGCGCCGCGTGAGGGGCTGTGCCCCACAGTACCCGATGGCGGCCCCGGTCAGTACCCGGTGCGGGCGGAGATCGGCACCCGGTGCGGGCCTGCGGGAACGAGTTCGCGAGCACTCCCCTCGGTCATGTAATGTTTCCGGCGGAGGATTCGCCTAGAGGCCTAGGGCGCACGCTTGGAAAGCGTGTTGGGGGCAACCCCTCACGAGTTCGAATCTCGTATCCTCCGCCAGTGCCTCACCGGGCACGTTGTCGAAGGGCCCCACCGTTCGCGGTGGGGCCCTTCGACGTTGTCCATCTCAGTCGGCTTTTTTCGGGGCGTCGGGCGGCGCCCAGAGCGCGGCCCCGCCCTGCTGAGCGACTTTCCGGGGCATGACTCCCGTCACATGCATGTACCGGGCGCGCATCCGTGCCGCTCCCCCGGGCTCCCGACCCGTGATCGCGTCGATCACCACGTCCGGGATGCCGGGAATCAGGAGAACGGTCGCGGCGGTGTGGCGAGCATCGTGGAGACGCCCGTCCCGTACGGCGGCGTCCCGTAGGAGCCGCTTCCAGACGTGGTAGTCGGTGTCGGGGCTGAGGGGCCCACCGGTCGGCGAGGCGAAGACGTGGCTCTCTCTCTCCCCCCCCGCGACCGGTGGGGAGCGGTCAGCGGGCCTGTGTGGGCCGGTCAGCGGGTCGGGGAGGAAGTGGGCGGGGTTGTCGGGAGGGGGCTGATGCCCGGCTCGTAGTGGTCGCGGAGGTAGATGCGGGTGCGGTCCGGGGCGTAGTCGTGGGCGTAGAGGCTGACGCAGCCGGTGTCCGAGGTGCCGTACGGGTCGGCGAGCGGGTCCGGGCTCACCGTGCGCTCGGGGTCGGCGCCGGGGCAGACGGAGCCGTAGCGCATGCCCTTCTGCAACGACTCCGGTTCCGGCACGCCCAGGCGTCCGAAGTCGTGGGTCCGCACGTCGGTCACGGCGGCCGTGGGCTCCAGCAGCTCGCCGGCCGGCGGATAGGCGGCCAGGAAGGCCCGTGTCTGGGACCTGGTCAGTGTGAAGGTGAGCACACCGGTGTCGAAGCGGGAGGTCACCTGATAGCCGGCCCGCGCGTCCTGGGCCCCCGCCGGGATGTCGACGCCCATGTGCCCGCTCATCCACCCCGGCGTGACGCCCTCGACCCACCTGTCGTCCGCGGACTGCCCGGCGGCGCGGTCACCGGCCGGGCCGGTACCGGAGTCGGGTGCGGAGCAGCCTGTCGCCGTCAGGGCGCCCAGGAGGGCCAGCGTGCCGAGGGCCGCCCCGGCGCCCCGCGTCCGGCGGTGGCCGCCTGTGTTGTCGTTGTTGTCGTGGGCGTCGTTCATCGGACGGCTGCTCTCCCGGGTGACCTGTGCGTCGCGCGGCCCTGCTGTTGCTCCCGGCCCGGGTCCGTGCGTCCGTCCCTGCTTGCGTCGGGGCCCGGCAGCGAAGAGCCGTTGGGCTGCGAGGAGCCGAGATCATAGTGGTGGGCTCAGCGACCCCCACAGGCGTTTCAGCTCGGCGCGACGCGTTGTTCGCGTCGGCGTCACCGCCCGGCGCGGCGAGTTCCTCGGCGCGGGGCGGCTGCTCCTCGTCGAGGGAGGGGTACTTGGCGTGCCCGGCGTCGTGCGGGTCGTTGCCCGGGGTCTACCGCGTCACCCGTACCGGCGCGGACACCGTCACCTGGTCCACCTCCGAGACGCGGACGGTCGCCTTCAGGGTCCAGGTGCCGGGGACGGGCAGGGTGAAGGTGTCGGTGGACCAGTAGCCGCCGCGGTCGGTGACCTTCGTGTCCAGCGGGCCCAGGCGCTTGGCGGGGAGGGTGAGGGTGATCCGGAGTTCGGGAACCGTGGAGAGGCCGCCGTCGGGGCCGTAGACCACCGCCTGGACCGAGTTGGTGCCGACCCGGCCGGGGTCCAGGGTGATCTGGACCCTGCCGTGCCCGCCGGGGGTGCCGACGTCGAAGGGGACCGTGGTGACGAAGGCCGTGGGGATGCCCGCCGCCGCGCCGGCGGCGGGCCGGGCCGGCTCTCCGGCCGCGCGGCCCGGCACCGTACTGGTGAGGAGCGTGGTGACGGCCAGCACCACCACGGCCGCCGTCGCCTCCGCCAGGACCGAGCGGCGCAGCAGGCGGCGCGGGACCGCGGCGGGGAGGGCGGGGGGACGTTCCGGGGGGAGCGGGGGGCCGGCCACCGGTTCCGGGACGCGTTCGAGGGCGGGTCCGGGGACGCGGAGGGCGACGGGGTCGGCCGCTCGGGCCGGGCGGGAGGCGGGGTCGGCCGCTCGGGCCGGGCTGGAGGCGGGGTCGGCCGCTCGGGCCGGGCGGGCGGCGGGGTCGGCCGCTCGGGCCGGGCTGGCGGTGGGGTCGGCCGCTTGCGCCAGGCGGGCGGTCCAGGTGCGGGAGCAGGCCGCCGCCAGCAGGAGCGCGGCCACGACCGCCAGCTTGGCGAGCAGGGTACGGCCGTACGTCGTGTCCGTGAGCGCCTGCCAGGAGCCGAGGCCGCGCCAGGACTGGTAGACGCCCGTGACCACCAGGACCGTGACCGAGGCGGAGGCCAGGCGGGAGAAGCGGGCCGGTACCGAGGCCGGCAGGTCGTCCGCCGCCGGGGCGCGGCGCAGGGTCCACAGGAGGGCGGCGAGGCCGCCCAGCCAGGCCGCCGTCGCCAGCAGGTGCAGGGTGGCGGAGACGATCGCCGCCGGCACCTGGATGCCCGCCGAGGCGTGATCGGACGCCGACCAGGTCAGGGAGAGCGCGAGGGCGAGGGCCGCGCCCGCCGCGAGGGTGGCGCGCCGCGGCAGCCGGATGCGGCGGGCGCTCAGCAGGAACGCGCCGGCCGCGGCGAGCAGCAGCAGCGCCAGGCGGGTCAGCAGGAGCAGCCCGGGGCGGGTCGTCGCGGTGTGGGTGAGGGAGGAGGGCGTGAGGGCGGTGACCGGTGCGGTGCCCTCCTCGTAGGGGGCCCGCAGGAGGTACAGGGCGGCCGTGGACACCAGCAGTACGGCCGCGGCGGCCCGGGCGGGGACACGCAGGTGGGCCGTGGTCGGCGGGCGGCAGTACGCCACGAACGCGGCCGTGCCGAGCAGCAGTGCCAGGGAGAGGTAGGCGAGGTAGCGCGCGATGGTGTGCAGGGCCGTGGTGACCGGGTTCTCCGTGCGCCCGGGGGGCGGGCCGGCCGGGGCCGCCGTGCGCTCGCCCACCGAGAAGGTGAGGGCGCCGGACACCGGGTGGCTGTCGGCCGACACCACCCGCCAGGCCACCGTGTAGGTGCCGGTGGCGAGCCGGGCGGGCAGAGAGACGCGGGCGGTGTCGGAGCGGCCGGGGGCGTGGTCGGCGGGGCCGGTGCGGACGCGCCGGTTGGCGGGGTCGTAGACCCGGAAGGAGTCGGTCAGCAGGCCGACCGACTCGGTGAAGGTGAGGGTCATCTGGCGGGGGGCCGTGCGCAGGACGGTTCCGTCGCCGGGGTCCGTCGCGCGCAGCACGGCGTGGGCCGAGGCGGGGGCCGCCGCGCCGAGGACCAGGCCGAGCAGGAGGGCGGGGAGCAGCGCGAGGAGGACGAGCGTCCGGGGGTGCGGGAGCGCGCGGCCGTGCGGATGGGGGAAGCCGGGCGTCCCGCGGTGCGGGAGCGCGCGGAGGAGGCCGTGGGAAGGGCCGAGCAGCCGGGGATCCCCGAGTGCGCGGAGGGGACCGGGGGCCGTGGGGTGCGGGAGCGCGCGGAGGAGGCCGCGGGAAGGGCCGAGCAGCCGGGGATCCACGATCGCGGCGAGGGGGCCGGGGGCCGTGGGGTGAGGGAGCGCGCGACCCTGCTCACGGGGGAAGCCGGGCGTCCCGCGGTGCGGGAGCGCGCGGAGGAGGCCGTGGGGAAGCCGGCGGGGTCGGAGGTGCCCGAGTACGTCCCGGGCGTCGGGCCGTACTCGTCCTCGTCCCCGGTGTCCGTTCCGCAGCACCCTCGGCCTCCGTCCCGTCCCGCACCCGTGCCTCCGTATGGGTACGGGCGGAACGGCCCGCGTGCTCACCGGTTCGGCAGGTGCGTCACCAGGTCGGCCGGGCCGACACGCCGCCGTCCACCACCAGGTCGTGGCCGCTGACGAAGGAGGCGAGCGGGGAGGCCAGGAACACGCAGGCGTCGGCGACGTCCTCGGGGCGGCCGAGGCGCCCGGTGGGGGCGGCGGCGAGCCAGCGGTCCACGCCCTCCGGCCAGGACCCGGCGAGCCCGGGCCGGTCGACGAGGCCGGGCGAGACCGTGTTGACGCGGATGCCGGCGGAGCCGTATTCCACGGCGGCCGCGCGGGCGTGCGTGACCACCGCCGCCTTGGCCGCGCTGTAGTGGGCGTGGCCGGGGGCGGGGTGCCCGGCCTCGATGGAGGCGATGTGGGTGATGGTGCCGCCACCGTGGGCGCGCATGTGGGCGGCGGCCGCCTGGGTGCAGGCGAAGACGCTGGTGAGGTCGGTGTCGACCACCGTGCGCCAGTCCCCCGCCGTCATGCCCGCGAGCGGCTGGACCGGCTGTACGGCGGCGTTGTTCACGAGCGCGGTGAGGCGCCCGGCCGACCACGCGGTCGTCTCCTCGATCAGCCGGTGGCAGGCCGCCTCGTCCGCCAGGTCCGCCTGGAGTACGACCGCCTCGCCGCCCGCCTCCCGGATGCGGGCGGCGACCTCGGTGGCCGCGGCGACGGCCGTGCGGCAGTGCACGGCCACCGCCGCACCCTCCTGTGCGAAGCGCAGCGCGATGGCGCGGCCGATGCCGCCGCCCGCGCCGGTCACCAGGGCGGTCTGTCCGTCGAGCAGGCTCATGGGCGGCAGAGTTCCCTGATCCGGGCGGCCTCGGCCGGGTAACGCGCCGTGAGGTCGGCCGCGTTCCCGTGTTCGTAGTCCGCGTAGGTGAACCCGGGCGCCATGGTGCAGCCGAAGAAGGTCCACGACCCGCCCGCGACCACCCGCGCGCCCATCCAGGTGCGGGCCGGCACGGTCAGCTGGAGGTGCTGTCCGGAGCGGAGGTCCGGGCCGAGGACGGGGGTGCGGGTGGTGCCGTCGGGCGCGAGGAGCAGGAGCTGGAGCGGGTCGCCGAGGTGGAAGTGCCAGACCTCGTCGAAGGGCAGGCGGTGCAGGGCGGAGAAGTCGTCCGCGGTGAGCAGCACGACGATGGCCGATCCCGCGGGGCGGCCGTCGGGCCGCTCGGGCCCGGCCCAGGTGCGCCGGAACAGGCCGCCCTCGCGGGGGATGGGTTCGAGGCCGTAGTGCGCGATCAGCTCTTCGGGCGTCGTCACGCGGGGAAGGCTACCGCCCGGTCGAGGAAGGCGAGTTGCGCCCGCTTCTCCGGCAGGTAGACGTCGGGGAGGTCGACCTCGGGGAGGACGACGGCGGGGCCGCGGCTGAAGCCCTGGCGTTCGAAGCGGGTGATCGCCTTGGTGTTGCGGACGTCCGGGTCGACCACGATCCGCTGCCGGTCCAGCACCAGCAGCGCGTACGTCGTCATCGCCGTGAGCAGCGCGGACGTCCAGCCGGGCCGGCTGCCGCCGGGGCCGGCGGGGGCGAGCAGCAGGTGGCAGCCGAGGTCGCCGGGGCGTACGTCGTAGCACTCGCCGACCCGGTCGGCGGACGGCTCGTAGGTCTGGAAGAGGGCGACCGGGCGGTCGTCCAGGGTGACCAGGTGGGCGTGATGGGTGTCGAGGGTGGCCATGTGGGCGTAGACCTCGGCGACTTGGTCCCGGGTGAGGCCGTTCATGCCCCAGAAGGAGGCGCGTTCGTCGCTCACCCAGGAGTGGACCACGTCCGCGTCGCCCTCCGGGTCGAGAGGGCGTATGCGGACGGTGCCGTAACCGTCGATGTGCTGGACGTGCAGGTCAGTCATCGGATTCCTCGGTGGATGCGGTGATGGGGTGCTCGGCCGCGTGCTCGGCCGGGTGCTCGGCCCCGTGCTCGGCCCCGTGCTCGGCCGGGTGCTCGGCCGCGTGCTCGGCCGGGTGCTCGGCCCCGTGCTCGGCCGGGTGCTCCGGGGTGAGCAGGGTCCAGTCGGTGACGACCGGGGCCAGTTCGCCGGCGAGCCACAGGGGGAGCTGGTCGCGGTGGTGGCCGGCGCCGGGTACGCCGTCGGCGCCGAAGGGGACGATCCAGCGGCTGTTGTCGCGGTCGGCCAGGTCCCAGACGTAGCGGGCGGCCGGGCCGCGGGCGGCGCGGTCGGTGAGGCCGGGGACGGCGGAGGTGCACAGCACGCAGTCGTGGTCGCCGGCGAGACCCGGTTCGGCGGTCCCGGCCACCCGGTCGCCCACGCCCCCCGGGCTGTCCGGGTCGCCCGAATCGTCCGGCAGCGCCTTCCAGGGGGCCAGGCGGTGGGTGGCGGACCAGGGGCCGGCGGGGGGTGCGGCGGCCACCTCCTCCACGGCGGCACGGACGGCCGCCGCGCGGTCGATGCCGTACAACTCCTCGGCCCGCAGGAGGTGTTCGAGGGCGAAGCCGACGCGGGGGACCAGTGCCAGCCAGGGCAGCAGCACCTCCGGGTAGGCCGGAGGTGCGGTGAGCGGGGCGAAGACCGGGTGCGCGGCGAGCCGGCGCACGACCGCGCCGCGCACCGCCGCGTACGCCGCCGCGTCGGTGCTGTCGGCCTCCATCCGGCGGTCCCAGGCGAGGAGGCGGTCGCGGAGGGCGGACGCGGCGGGGGTGAGGCCGGTGAGGGCGGCGAGGTGGTCCAGGAGGGGGCCGGCCGAGGCGAGGTGGGTGTCGGTGTGGATCGCGGGCATGCCGTCGGCGGTCCAGGCGTGGCCGGCGTCGAGCAGGGCGCGGATGCGGTCGGCGCGGTGCGGCGGGGCGAACTCGACGCCGAGCGGGCCGGCCAGGCCGCGGGCGTTGGCCATCACCGCGATGCCGTCGGCCGGTTCGGCGTACGGCGTCTCGTGCGTGCCGTGCCAGTCGTGGCCGGGCTCCCAGGCGGGCACCGGGTGGAGGCGGTTGGCCTCGGCGCGGACGGGGACCTTGCCGGCGACGCGGTGCAGGGTGCCTCCGGCGGTGTCGGCGGCCTGTACGACGTTGACCGGCTCGGCCCAGGCGTCCAGGGCCCTGTCGATGTCGCCGACGGTGCGGGAGCGGAGCAGGGGGAGGAGGGCGCTGAAGCCGAGGTCCTCCGTCACCCGGGGCGGGTAGCGGAGCGTGAGCGCCTCGGCCGCGCCGCCGGCCCCCGCCTCCGCCCGCGGGCCGCCACCGCGGCCGGCGGGGGCCGCGGGCTCGGGGGCGGCGGCCGTGGCGTCGAGGCCCTCCGGTCCCCCGGCGATCACCGGCCCCCGTTCCGTTTCGACGACCTCGATCTGGAGCGGTGCCTCGCCCGCGACCTCCACGGTTTCCGTGTGGCGGACGGCTCGGCGCCAGCTGCCGTCGGGGGACAGGGCCTCGATGCCCGCGCCGGTGCGGCGCAGGCGCTCCCGGTAGAGGTCCTGGTAGTCGGCCATGGCGTTGGTGATGGCCCAGGCGGCCGTACCGGTGTGGCCGAAGTGGGCGATGCCGGGGACGCCGGGTACGGCCAGGCCGACGACGTCGAACTCGGGGCAGGCGAGACGGATCTGCTGGTACACCCCGGGGTCTTCGATGAAGCGGTGCGGGTCGCCGGCGATCAGCGCCTGCCCGGTGGCGGTGCGGTCGCCGGTGACGAGCCAGCCGTTGCTTCCGGCGGTGCCGGGCCCGTCCATGGCGAACAGCCCGACCGCGTCCGGACCGAGGTGCCGTATCGCCTGCTCGCGCCAGAGCTTGGCGGGAAAACCGGCGAAGAGGATGTGCGTGGCGAGCCAGACGCCGAGCGGGGTCCAGGGCTCCCAGCGGCCGGGGGTCAGGCCGGTGCGGGCGAACTCGGGGGCGCGGCGGGCGCCGGCGGGCAGGCCCTCGTTGACGCCGTCGACGTACGCGCGGACCCAGTCGGCCGTCTCCGGGTCCCGGCGCTCCAGCGCGGCGAAGCAGCGGCGGGCGGTGTCCGCCAGGCGGGCCCGGCGGGCGAAGACGTCCCAGGAGAGGGCCCCGGCGCCGAGGAAGGAGGCGGAGGTGCCCTGGGCGCGGTGGCGCTCGACCTCCAGCTGCCAGGCCCGGTCGTGGGCGGTGACCCGGCCCTGGGCGTGGGCGAGTTCCCCGGCGCCGGCGGCGCGCAGGTGGGGGATGCCCCAGGTGTCGCGGTAGATCTCGGTGGTCACCGGGAATCCCCTCCGTGCTTTAGGTTAGCCTTGCCTAAGTTTTGGTTTCTGTGGCGGAATCGTACGCGAACGATGGAGGGGTCATGGGGCAGGGGCGGGGTTGGGAAGGCGCGGTCCTCAAACTGCTGCGCGCCAAGGACTTCATGCTGACCGTCCTGGACGCGGAGGACGTGACCCCGCACTACCGGCGGCTCCGGATGAGCGACGGCGGACTGCTCGCCGCGACCGGCGTCCACCCCACGATGTGGGTGCGGCTGTGGTTCTCCGACGACGGCCGGCCGCACCAGCGCGCCTACACCCTTGTCGACCCCGACCCGGCGGCCGGCACCTTCGGCCTGGAGTTCGCCCTGCACGAGGGGCGGGCCTCCGACTGGGCGCGTGGCGCGCGGGCCGGCGACACCATCGAGGCCACCGTGCAGGGCACCGGCTTCCGGCACCCCGACCCGGAGCCCTCGCACCTCGCCGTGATCGGTGATCCGGCCTCGCTGCCCGCGATCAACTCGCTGCTCGGCGCCCTGGGTTCCGTTCCCGCGACCGTCTGGTTCGAGGGGGACGCGGCGGGGCTGCCCCACCGGGCCGAGGAGGGCCGGCACGAGATACGGCCGGTGCCCCGCCGGGACGCGGGCGCCCACCTGGTGGAACGGGTCCGCGCCGAGCTGCCCGCCGTCCTGGCCGGCACCCCGGACCCGTACGTCTGGATCGCCTGCGACACGGCGACCACCCGCACCCTCGCGGCCTACGCCCGCAAGGAACTGTCCGTGCCCAAGCACCGGGTGCACGCGCTGGGGTACTGGCGGGCGGACTGAGCGGACCGGGGGCGGCGTGGCCCACGGCTCGCTGACACGCGGCCCCCTCACGCGCGGCGCCCACACACACGACCGCCCCCACCCACGGCGCCCCACACACACGACCGCCCCCACCCACGGCGCCCCACACACACGACCGCCCCCACCCACGGCGCCCCACACACACGACCGCCCCCACCCGCGACACCCCACACGCGGCGCCCCGCCCCTGCGCGCGCGCAGCGGGCCGGCGCGCGGGATCATCGCCCCATGGACGTCACCCTGCACCTCGCCCAGGACCCCGCGGCCGACGCCTTGCTCGGGCGGTCGCCGCTCGCCGCGCTGACCGGGATGCTGCTGGACCAGCAGATCCCGATGGAGTGGGCGTTCAAGGGGCCCCGGACCATCGCCGACCGGCTCGGCACCGAGGATCTGGACGCGCACGACATCGCGGCGATGGATCCGGAGGCGTTCGCCGCCCTGCTCTCCGACAAGCCCGCGGTGCACCGCTACCCGGGCTCGATGGCCAAGCGGATCCAGCAGCTGTGCCAGTACCTCGTCGAGCACTACGACGGGGACGCCGAGGCGGTCTGGCGGGGCGTCCGCAGCGGGCCGGAGCTGCTGCGGCGGCTGGAGGACCTGCCCGGTTTCGGGAAGCAGAAGGCGCAGATCTTCCTGGCCCTGCTCGGCAAGCAGCTGGGGGTCGCCCCCGAGGGGTGGCGGGAGGCCGCCGGAGCCTACGGGGAGCCGGAGTCCTTCCGATCCGTCGCGGACATCACCGGCCCCGAGTCGCTGGCCAGGGTGCGCGCCCACAAGCAGGAGATGAAGGCGGCGGCCAAGGCGGCCAAAGCGGCGAAGAAGTAGCAGCGGGGGGAGCAGCAAGGGGGAGGTGAGCGGAGAGCGCCGCGGCCGGGGGCGCCGCACGGCGGTTCACCGGGACGCGCCGGCGGATGCCACCCGCTCGGCCCACACCGCTGGCCCCCGCCGCCCGGGCGGCCCAAGCATGGGGCATGAGCGACATACCGAGCAGCGGTCCGGAGCGGGACCGCGCGTACGACGACCGGCGCGTCCACGGGACGACGCCCCCCGGTGGCCACGCGGCACGGACGGAGCCGCTCCGCGCGGGCCATGAACCCGAGCCGCCGCTCGAGGGCCCCCTGCACGCCCTGTCCCGGGCCGCCTGGCAGATCGTCCTGGCCACCGGGATCGGCTCCCTGGTACTCGGCGTCCTGATACTCGTCTGGCCGGGCCCCTCGCTGCGCGTCGCCGGGGTGCTGTTCGGCCTGTACCTGGTCATCAGCGGCGTCTTCCAGCTGGTGTCCGCCTTCGGCACGCACCAGGCGACCTCGCTGCGCGTGCTGGCCTTCATCAGCGGCGCCCTGTCGATCCTGCTCGGCCTGCTCTGCTTCCGCGGGCCCATGCAGTCGATCCTGCTGATCGCGCTGTGGATCGGCATCGGCTGGCTGTTCCGCGGGATCACCCAGACCCTGGCGGCCGCCTCCGATCCCCGGATGCCCGCCCGGGGCTGGCAGGTCTTCCTCGGCGTGCTCACCTTCGTGGCCGGGATCGTGCTCATCACCTCGCCGTTCGAGTCGCTCGCCGTGCTCACCCTCGTCAGCGGCATCTGGCTGGTCGCGGTCGGGATCGTGGAGATCGTCACCGCGCTCCGCATCCGCAGCCGGGCGCGTCTGGTGCCGCGGACGCTGTGACCCGCCGTCAACCCGGCGTGTCGCGAGTACGCCGAGCGGGCGGATCTCGCGCCCGGCGTGCTGCCCTCCTCGCGCGCCCCGGGGAAACAGGAGCCGTGAGCAGCAGCAGGAGCACGCCCCGCAGCCGTACCTGGCTGCGGATGCTCGTGCTGCTCCTGGCCCTGTGGGTGCCCGGCGCCCACGCGCAGGCCCAGGCGGCCCCGGCGGTGGCCGTGGCCGCGGACACCGCCGAGCACGACTGCCTCGACACGGTGCTGCGGCCGCCCGCCCGCGCCGTCCCCCGGGCCGACGTGCCCGAGCACCCCGCACCGCCGGCCGCCCCGGCACCCGCCGGGCCGGCCGCCCGCCCGCTCCCCGCCGCGCCCCGGCCGCCGTACGCGGTGTCCCGGCTGCGCACGGTCGTCCTGCGCTGCTGACGGACCCGTGCCTGAGCAAGGTCAGTCGGCTCGACGCAAGGAGCAGTGCAGCCATGCCCACAGACCCCTACGCCGTCCTGCGCGCCCTGCTGCGCGCGGAGGCCCGGCGCGCCGCGGCCCCCAGGCCGGACCGCCCGGCACCCGAGCCCCGGCGGTCAGCGCGGGACCAGAACCGCTGAGCGTGCCCCGGCGGGGGCGGCCCACCGCCTCCGCCGGGCGGCACCGGCCCGCTCGCCCCGGCTCCAGGCCCCGTACCCGCCACGCCCCCGTACCCGCCACGCCCCCGTTCCCGTACCCGCCACGCCCCCGTTCCCGTACCCGCCACGCCCCCGTTCCCGTACCCGCCACGGCCGCGCTCCCGCGCCCGCGCCCGCCACGGCACCGCAGCCGCACCCGCCGCGGCCCCCGGTCCCGCAGTGCGCCCGCTCGTGTTCCCGTAGCAGCCCGTATGTGCCTTTTGATCCATTTTTCCGGCGTGGCACTCGGCCGCCATGGCTGCGCCCGGAACGTCTTGACCGGTAGGCTTTCCGTGTGATCTTCAAGCGCATCGGAAACGGCCGGCCGTACCCCGACCACGGCCGGGAAAGCACCCGGCAGTGGGCGGACGTCGCGCCGCGCCCGGTCCGCCTCGATCAGCTCGTGACCACCAAGCAGCAGCTCGACCTGGAGACCCTGCTCGCGGAGGACTCGACGTTCTACGGCGACCTCTTCGCGCACGTCGTGAAGTGGCAGGGCGACCTGTACCTGGAGGACGGCCTGCACCGCGCGGTCCGCGCCGCACTCCAGCAGCGCCAGGTGCTGCACGCGCGCGTGCTCGAACTCGACTGACCCGGCGCGACACGGCCGTTGGCCCTTTCGGGTTCCGCTGAGCGGCAGAGACTGATCATCTGATAGGCATCGCCGCTCGGGCGCACTACGCTGCGCCCATGAGCATGCTGACACCCCCCGGCATGGGCGGCCAGTACCGGATCACGGGGGGCAAATACCCTCGGATGCGTCCGCCCCGGCGGCACGGCAGAGCCGTGGCCGTCGTCGCGGCGTCCACCGCCGTGCTCGGCCTGGTGGGCTGGGGCACCGTGCAGCTCATCGACGTCTTCACCGGCGGCGACACGCCCACGGTCGCCGGATCCGGGAAAAAATGCCGGACCAGGACCGCGGCGGCGCCCGCCGCCCGGGTGGAGTCCCTGCCCGGGCCCGGCCGGATCACCGTGAACGTCTACAACGCCACCAAGCGCACCGGACTCGCCAAGGCGACCGCCGACGAGCTGAAGAAGCGCGGCTTCAGGATCGGCGACGTGGGCAACGCGAGCCCGGAGTTCGACAAGAAGGTGAAGGGCACCGGGATGCTCCTCGGCCCGGCCGCCGCGCGGAACACCTCGCTGCGCGTGCTCGGCACCCAGCTCGGCGGCGCCGAGCTGCGCACCGACGGCCGCAAGGGAGCCGACCTCGACCTCGTCCTGGGCGACCGGTTCACCGGGCTGGCCAAGCAGGAAGCCGCCGACCGGGCGATGACGGCCCTGACCGCACCGCAGCCGACGGCTTCCCCGAAGAAGAGCTGCTGACGAGCGCTACTCGGCCGCCCCGTAGAGGCGGTCCCCGGCGTCCCCGAGCCCCGGCACGATGTAGCCGAGCTCGTTGAGGTGGTCGTCCACGGCCGCCGTGACGACGGTCACCGGCGTGCCCGCCAGCTCGCGCTCCATGACCTCGACGCCCTCGGGGGCCGCCAGCAGGACCACGGCGGTCACGTCGTCCGCACCGCGCTTGATCAGCTCCTGGATCGCCGCGACCAGCGTGCCGCCCGTGGCCAGCATCGGGTCCAGGACGTAGACCTGGCGGCCCGAGAGGTCCTCCGGCATGCGCGAGGCGTACGTCGACGCCTGGAGCGTCTCCTCGTTGCGGATCATGCCCAGGAAGCCCACCTCGGCGGTCGGCAGCAGCCGGACCATGCCGTCCAGCATGCCGAGGCCGGCGCGCAGGATCGGCACCACCAGCGGACGGGGTCGGGCGAGCTTGACGCCCGTGGTCTGCGCGACCGGTGTCCGGATGTCGACGGCCTCCGTGCGCACGTCCCGCGTCGCCTCGTAGGCGAGCAGGGTGACCAGTTCGTCGGCGAGCCGCCGGAAGGTCGCGGAGTCGGTGCGCTGGTCGCGCAGCGTGGTGAGCTTGTGGGCGACCAGGGGGTGGTCGACGACGTGGAGACGCATGCCCCTAACGGTACCTGCGCCACGCGTCACCCTCGCGCTGGCGTCAAACCGGCCGTCCGGGGGAAAGTGGGAGGGACGGATGGGGTGGTGTGACGTGTCCGACCTGCCTGACCTGCCCGCGGACACCTCCCGGCGCACCGGCGACGCCGCCGGTCCCGGAGCGGGGTCCGCGAGGCCCGATCCCGACAAGCCCGAGAGCGAGGCCGAGCGCCGGCGGCGGCGCGCGCAGTTCCTGCGCGATCTCGCCGAGGCCCGGGAGCTGCGCGCCCGGGTCCAGCCCCGGCGCGCCAAGGCGGCCCGGCTGCGCCACGCGATGCGCATGCGGACGTTCCGCTGGTAGCCCGCAGGACCCACCACCGGTGTGGAAGATCCACCTCCGCACCGGTGTTGGGGAGGCGGGCGTGCGTGAGCGAGGGGAAAAGCCGCGTACGATCCGCAGGTGGCGGCAATGAGTGCGCTGGTGAGCCGATCAGGGATCCACGGTCGAAACAGCCAGACACAGGGAGCCGAAGACGTCCCCTGAACGCCTTGTTTCTGCCACGATTCCGAGTGGGTGGGGCTCGGAGCCCAGCTCTCTCCGCCCAGTACCTCCGCCGGGGGGACCCCCAACCGGCACGCCTATGACCAGTGGGAGAGTCACGGTGTACTTCGCCGCACTGCTCGCGCGCACCGAAGACGGGTGGGAAGCGAGCGACACAGAGCTCGACGATGTGGAGACCCTGTCGGATCTGGCCGACCTGGCCCGGGAAGCCTCTCCCGACGAGGACACGGTGCTCGTCCTGATCGAGCAGGAGGACGCCTGGTTCGGCGTCGTCCGCGTGGACGGCGAGGACGATCCTCGCATCTACGTCTCGGACGCCGCCGCCGCCCGGCGCAGCGCGTACGGGGAGCTGCTGCTCACCGACGAGCTGCTCGGCCGGGAGCCGGGCTCGGACGACGGCCCGGACCTGGACTCCCTGGACCTCGACGGCACGGAGGACGGTGAGTCCGAGGACGACGAGGAGGAAGGCGGTGCCGCCGACGCGGTGCCGCACAGCCCGGTGGGCGACAGCGCGATCCTGGACGACCTCGGCATCACCGAGAAGGAGCTGCGCGCGCTGGACGCCGACGACGCCCTGAGTACGATCGCCGAGGCCCTGGGCGCCTCGGAGGTGCTGGAGACCGTCCGCTGACCGCGGTACGGGACCCGCACGGCACGCCCGACCCGGTACGCGACCCCTGGCGGGCCGCGATGCGGCTCGCCCTGGCCGAGGCCGAGCTGGCCGTCCGGGGCGGGGACGTACCCGTCGGCGCCGTCGTGCTGTCGCCGGACGGTACGACGGTGCTCGGAACCGGGCACAACGAGCGCGAGGCCACCGGTGATCCCACCGCCCACGCGGAGGTCCTCGCCCTGCGGCGGGCGGCGGCCCGGATCGGTGAGTGGCGGCTGGCCGGCTGCACGCTGGTGGTCACGCTGGAGCCGTGCACGATGTGCGCGGGCGCGCTGGTCCAGTCCCGGGTGGACCGCGTGGTCTACGGCGCCCGGGACGACAAGGCCGGCGCGGCCGGCTCCCTCTGGGACGTGGTGCGCGACCGGCGGCTCAACCACCGCCCGGAGGTCATCGAGGGCGTCCTCGCGGCGGAGTGCGCCCGGCTCCTCACCGACTTCTTCCGGGATCGCTGAGCCGCTGCCTGCCATCGATTTCGAACCACGCCGCACTGTGCTGTAAGGTCTCCCTCGGTAGCGTGTCCGAGCGGCCGAAGGAGCTCGCCTCGAAAGCGAGTGTGGCGCAAGTCACCGAGGGTTCAAATCCCTCCGCTACCGCTTGTGGAAAGGCCCCGCCGACCGGCGGGGCCTTTCGCGTGCTCCGGGCGCGACCCGGCACAACCGGTCCGCGCCGGCGGGCTGTTGACCGGACCGGAAGATCCGGAGGTTACACTCGCGGCCGGCAGCAGGGGAGGCCCTCGGGGCACTGGTACAGGGGAGGCCGCGGTGGCGGTGAACGCCAAGAAGATCGCCGTGTACGTGCTCGTGGTCTTCGCGCTGTACGTGATCATCACGGACCCGGCCAAGGCGGCCGACTACGTCCAGATAGGGTTCGAGGGCGTATCGGACGCGGCCAAGGCCATAGGCGACTTCATGACCTGGGTCGCCAACGGAGGAAAGAGCTGAGGTACACCCCATGATCCGCCATCTGGTCCTCTTCAAGCTCAACGAGGGCGTCGAGCGCGACGATCCGCGGGTCGTGGCCGGTGTGGAGGCCTTCCGGGCCCTCGGCGGCCAGATCGAGGAACTGCGCGTCTGGGAGTTCGGCTGGAACGTCAGCGACCGCCCGATCGCCTACGACTTCGCGATCAACTCGGCCGTCGAGGACACCGACGCCCTCAAGCGCTACCTGGAGCACCCCGCGCACCAGGCGGGTGTCGCGCTCTGGCGCGAGTTCGCCACCTGGGTGATCGCCGACTACGAGATCTAGGGCCTCCGCCCGCCGGAGCCCCCCGCCATTCGGGCGGGGGGCTTTCGTGCGTTCCCATACCCCAACTTGTCGATGTTTGACGACAACACGGCGTTATGCGGTGCTTGCACACAGTGCACATGTCTTGTGATGCTATGACCGCTTTTGACGGATGATTGACCGATGAAGAGGTGGCGTTGACCGTGTCGGCCAGTACTGCGCCGCCCCAGGAAGAGGCACCCGCCGAGAATCCACCGGCCCCCGAGAAGCGCCGCGGCGCGGACACCCGGGCCCTCACCCAGGTCCTGTTCGCCGAGCTGAAGCAGCTCACCCCGGGTACGCCGGAGCACAACCGGGTGCGCGGGGCGCTGATCGAGGCGAACCTCCCGCTCGTACGCTACGCCGCCGCCCGCTTCCGCTCCCGCAACGAGCCGATGGAGGACGTCATCCAGGTCGGCACCATCGGCCTGATCAACGCCATCGACCGCTTCGACCCGGACCGGGGCGTACAGTTCCCGACCTTCGCGATGCCCACCGTGGTCGGCGAGATCAAGCGGTACTTCCGGGACAACGTCCGCACCGTCCACGTCCCGCGCCGGCTGCACGAGCTGTGGGTGCAGGTCAACAGCGCCACCGAGGACCTGACCACGCTCTACGGCCGCTCGCCGACCACCGCGGAGATCGCCGACCGGCTGCGGATCAGCGAGGAGGAGGTGCTCAGCTGCATCGAGGCGGGACGCTCGTACCACGCCACCTCGCTGGAGGCCGCCCAGGAGGGCGACGGACTGCCCGGGCTGCTGGACCGCATCGGCTACGAGGACCCGGCCCTGGACGGCGTGGAACACCGCGACCTGGTCCGCCACCTCCTGGTCCAACTCCCCGAACGGGAGCAGCGCATCCTCCTCCTGCGCTACTACAGCAACCTGACCCAGTCACAGATCAGCGCGGAACTCGGCGTCTCCCAGATGCACGTCTCACGCCTGCTCGCCCGCAGCTTCCAGCGGCTGCGCTCGGCGAACCGGATCGACGCCTAGCAGCAGCCGGGCCGCAGCACGGGGGGCGTTCGGCCGATGCACAGCGGGCGCACGGAAGCACAGGCCGAACGGCACTGCATCGCAAACTCGATCGAGAGGTAACCGGCACGGGCGATTCGCTCACCTGGGGGGATGCGGGCAGTTACGCCCCGAACAGCCGTCAGACCCCGTGTTTCCAGGGGCGATTCGGCTCAGGCGTGTCGACATGTCGGTACAGCGCGTTGCCGACATGTGACATTCTGCGGGAAGCGCGTTTGCCGGAGCTCCGGCTCCGGTATTCAGGTGAAGGCTGCGTTGCGCGGAAGCGGCGCCGCCGCGACCGTCCCGCGACCCAAAGGGGGTGGCATGTCCGCAGACCAGGGCAGCTCGAAGGTGCTGACGCCCACGACCAGCGAGGCAGCGCCCAAGGAGCTCGACGCTCTCGACGTCCTCGACGCCTTCGAGGGCGTCACGGCCCTCGAAGCCGTGCCGACCCCGCCCGCCGGCCCGGCCGCCGAGGCGGTCCCGGCCGAGCAGGCCACGGCGAACATCGACACCCGCACCCTGTCCCGGTCGCTGTTCCTGCGCCTGGCCGCGCTGGACGAGCACAGCCCCGAGCGGGCCTACGTGCGGGACACCCTGATCGAACTGAACCTCCCGCTCGTGCGGTACGCGGCGGCCCGTTTCCGCTCCCGCAACGAGCCGATGGAGGACATCGTCCAGGTCGGCACCATCGGCCTGATCAAGGCGATCGACCGGTTCGACTGCGAACGGGGCGTGGAGTTCCCGACGTTCGCGATGCCCACGGTCGTGGGCGAGATCAAGCGGTTCTTCCGCGACACCTCCTGGTCCGTGCGCGTCCCGCGCCGGCTGCAGGAGCTGCGCCTGGCCCTCACCAAGGCCAGCGACGAGCTCTCCCAGAAGCTGGACCGCTCCCCCACGGTGACGGAGCTGGCCGCGGTGCTCGGCGTCTCCGAGGAGGACGTGGTCGACGGCCTCGCGGTGGGCAACGCCTACACCGCCTCCTCCCTCGACTCCCCGGCCCCCGAGGACGACGGGGGCGAGGGCTCGCTGGCCGACCGGCTCGGCTACGAGGACACGGCCCTGGAGGGCGTGGAGTACCGGGAGTCCCTCAAGCCGCTGCTGGCCAAGCTCCCGCCCCGGGAGCGGCGGATCATCATGCTGCGGTTCTTCGCCAACATGACCCAGTCGCAGATCGGCGAGGAGGTCGGCATCTCCCAGATGCACGTCTCCCGGCTGCTGACCCGGACACTGGCCCAGCTGCGCGACGGGCTCATCTCCGACTGAGACGCCGTACGCGGACCGCCGCCACGCACGGAAGGTGCCGGGCAGGCCGCGGGAACGACACGCGCGACACGGACTCGTGGCCGCCGAGGCGCCGTAACGGCAGCGTCGGCGGCCGTCGTCTGTGCAACCCGCCGGGAGCGGGCGGGGGTTCGGCCCGGTGACGTCCGCGCGTCAGCTCAGGGCCAGCCAGGCGACGCCGGCGAGCACGGCGAGCACCACGACCACACCGACGATCAGGCCGACGCGGGGGCCGGAGGGGGCCGCCTGCGGCTGCCGCCCCCGAGGGGCCTCGTCGACGAACGCGCGGAACATCTGGGTGCTGCCTGCGGGGTCGTAATTGCCCTGGGGGCCCTGGGTGTTAGCCATGCCCCGAGACCCTAGCGAATCCCGTCGACCGGCCCAAGTGCGGGGCCACCGGGACAGACGGGGGCACGTCACCCGCACTCACCTGCATATTTACGTTCGCAATACTTGCCTTTGCCAAGTTTTTGCGCCACCCGACCCGGATTTGTTTGCCTTCAGCAACCAAACAGATCTATGGTTGCCCCAAGCAACGAATACGGGAGGTGTGATGGCCGAGCGGGCCCAGTTTGAGGAGCTGGCGCGTCAGCTCAGTGCCGTCGGAGCCGTCAAACGGGACATGGGGCGCATCCTGCCGCCCGACTGCCCGACCGGGTCGGCCGCCGTGCTGACCCTGCTCGGCCGCCACGGCGACATGCGCATGAGCAAGCTCGCGGAGCTGCTCGCCGTGGACATGTCGGTCACCAGCCGGCACGTCGCGCACGTCGCCGCCCGCGGCTGGATCGAGCGGCACCCCGACCCGGCGGACAAGCGCTCGCGCATCCTGCACCTGACGCCCGCCGGCCTGGAGCAGCTGGACGAGCTGTCCCGGCGGACCACACACCTGCTCGCCGAGCGGCTCGCGGACTGGACCGACGACGAGGTCGGCCAGCTGATCCGGCTGATGACGCGCCTGCGCTCGTCCTTCGGCGACTGCCGGTCCGCCCCGGTCCGGCACCCCTCGGCAGCCGTACCCGTATGCGAAGAGACCACCCGTACACCCGCAAGCACGTAAGAAAAGGAAGCCCATGGCAACGACCACACCAGCCGGTGTGCGGGCTCACGCCAAGCACGGGGGAGGCACAGGCCACGCCCCGATGACGCACCGGCAGATCATGGAGGCCCTGTCCGGGCTGCTGCTCGGCATGTTCGTGGCGATCCTGTCGTCCACGATCGTCTCCAACGCCCTGCCGGAGATCATCGGTGACCTCGGTGGCGGTCAGTCCGCCTACACCTGGGTCGTCACCGCGGCCCTGCTGTCGATGACCGCGGCCACTCCCCTGTGGGGCAAGCTCGCCGACCTGTACAGCAAGAAGGCGCTCGTCCAGATAGCCCTGGTCATCTACGTGGTCGCCTCGATGGCGGCCGGCCTGTCGCAGAACCCGGGCATGCTGATCACCTTCCGGGTGTTCCAGGGCATCGGCGTCGGCGGTCTGTCCGCGCTGGCGCAGATCGTCATGGCGGCGATGATCTCCCCGCGTGAGCGCGGCCGTTACTCCGGCTACCTGGGTGCCACCTTCGCCGTCGCCACCGTCGGCGGCCCGCTGCTCGGCGGTGTCATCACCGACACCTCCTGGCTGGGCTGGCGCTGGTGCTTCTACGTCGGTGTCCCGTTCGCGGTCATCGCGCTGATCGTGCTGCAGAAGACCCTGCACCTGCCCGTGGTCAAGCGCGAGGTCAAGGTCGACTGGAGCGGCGCGTTCTTCATCTCCGCCGCCGTCTCCCTGCTGCTGGTCTGGGTCACCTTCGCCGGTGACAAGTACGACTGGCTGTCCTGGCAGACCGGTGCGATGGTCGGCGGTTCGGTCGTCCTCGGCGCGCTCTTCGTGCTCATCGAGTCGAAGGCGAGCGAGCCGATCATCCCGCTGCGCCTGTTCCGCAACCGCACGATCACGCTGGCCTCGCTGGCCTCGCTCTTCGTCGGCGTCGCGATGTTCACCGGCACGGTGTTCTTCAGCCAGTACTTCCAGCTGGCCCGTGACAAGTCCCCGACCATGTCGGGCGTCATGACCATCCCGATGATCGGTGGTCTGTTCGTCTCCTCGACCGTCTCCGGCCAGCTCATCACCCGCACCGGCCGCTGGAAGGCGTGGCTGGTCAGCGGCGGCGTCCTGGTCACCGCCGGTTTGGTTCTGCTGGGCGGCATCCGGTACGACACCGAGTACTGGAAGATGGCGATCTTCATGGCGCTGCTGGGTCTCGGCATCGGCATGATGATGCAGAACCTGGTGCTCGCCACGCAGAACCAGGTGGCCCCCTCCGACCTCGGCGCCGCCAGCTCCACGGTCACCTTCTTCCGCTCCCTCGGCGGTGCGGTCGGCGTCTCCGCGCTGGGCGCGGTGATGTCCCGCCGGATCACGCACTACGTCGAGGACGGCGTCTCCGCGCTGAGCCCCAAGTACCAGGCCGCCCTGGCCGGCAGCTCGGGCTCGACCGACAGCATCCCGGACATGGACAAGCTCCCGGCGCCCATCCGGACGCTGCTGGAGAGCGCCTACGGCCACGGCATCGCCGACGTCTTCTTCATCGCCGGCTGCCTCGCCGCCGTCGCCTTCCTGATCACCCTGTTCATCAAGGAGGTCCCGCTGAAGACCAGGGGCGCGCTGGCCCAGGCCGCCGACGGGGAGACCCCCGCCGAGGCCCCGGCCGAGGTGCGGGCCGCCGCCGAGGCCCCCGTGCCGGCCGGGGAGCAGATGCCGAGCTGGGCCGCCCCGGTGGCCGGCGAGGACGGCGCCGCGGCGACCGCGGGCACGCGGCCCACCGCCGTCGCCACCGTCGCCGAGCCCGGCACCGGCGCGGGCACCCCGGTGCACGGCTTCGTCCGCGGCGCCGAGAGCGCCCCGGTGCCGCAGGCCGCCGTCACGCTGATCTCGCTGTCCGGCCGCCAGCTGGGCCGCTCGGTCGCCCAGGCCGACGGCTCCTACGCGCTGGCCGCGCCCGGCACCGGGTCGTACGTGCTGATCGCCTCCGCCGACGGCTACCAGCCGCAGGCCTCCACCGTCGTGGTGGGCGAGGAACCGCTGTCGTACGACATCCTGCTCAGCGGCACCAGCGGGCTGACCGGTGTGGTGCGGGCGGCCGGGAGCGCGCTGCCGGTCGCGGACGCCATGGTGATCGTCACCGATGTGCGCGGTGACCTGCTGGCCACCGCCGCCACCGGCGAGCAGGGCGACTTCGCCCTCACCGACCTGGTGCCGGGCACGGTGACCGTCGCGGTCAACGCGACCGGGTTCCGGCCGCGCGCCCTGCCGGTCGATGTCGGCGCCACCGGTGTCACCCGGATCGAGGTCGACCTGGACGCCGGCGCCCGGCTCCAGGGCGTGGTCCGCGCCCCGCACGGTCCGCTGGCCGACGCCCGGGTCACCCTGGTCGACCAGGCCGGGAACGTGGTCGGCACCGCCACCACCGGGACGGACGGGGCCTACGCCTTCGCCGACCTGGACGGCGGCGAGTACACCGTGATCGCGACCGGCTACCCGCCGGTGGCCACCGCGCTGACCGTCGCCGGCCCCGGAGTCGACGGCCACGACATCACGCTCGCCCACCCCGGCGAGTAGTCCACGACCCCGGCCCGTGGCGGCGCGCGCCTTGAGCGGCAGGCGCGCCCGCCACGGGCCGGTCTCATACGACCATTTTCTGAGCTTTTTCCAGGGAGAAACGGGATGGGACTGACCGCGAAGATCCGCACGCGGGACGGGTGGGCCGTGTCGCACGCGGTCGTCACGGTGACCGACACGACCGGTACGCAGGTGCTGCGGGCCGAGGCGGACGCCGAGGGCACCGTACGGGACGCCACCGAGCTGGCACCGGGGGCGTACACGGTGATCGTGACGGCCGTCGGGTACGCGCCCGCCGCGTCCAGCGCGATCGTCACCGCGAGCGGCCGGGCCGAGGTCGGCACGGTGACGCTGGCCCGGCAGGGCGGCACCGAGCTGCCGCCGCCCGGCCCGTGGACCGTCGACCCCGCGCACTCCACCGTCGCCGCGGTCGCCCAGCACCTGGGGATCTCCAGCGTGCACGGCCGGTTCACGGAGTTCGGCGGCCTGATCGAGATCGCGCCCGACGACATCGCCAAGTCCCGGGTGGAGGCGGTGATCCGGGCGGCCTCCATCGACACCGGCAACGGCATGCGCGACACCCACCTGAGGTCCGCGGACTTCCTCGACGTCGAGCGCCACCCCGAGATCACCTACCGCTCGACGGGACTGACGCAGGCCGGCCCGGACCGCTGGACGGTCCACGGCGAGCTGTCCCTGCACGGGGTCGTACGACCGGTGGACCTCGACCTGGCCTACCTCGGCACCGGCGCCGACCCGTGGGGCGGCACGCGGGCCGCGTTCCGGGCCACCGCCGAACTGCACCGGGAGGACTTCGCGATGAACTACAACCAGGTCCTCCAGGCGGGCATCGCGGCCATCGGCACCACGCTCAGGGTGGAGCTGGACATCCAGGCGGTGCAGGGCGAGGCACTCCCCCAGGCGTAGGAACAGCGGGATCAGCCACGGGGGCACCGCTTCCCCCTAGGCTGCCTCCATGGCACCGAACATCGCTACCAACACCCGTGTATCGCTGGACGAGCTGCTGGACTTCGTACGCCCCCGTCACCGCGCCCTGCTGATCACCCGCCGGGCCGACGGCGGACCGCAGGCCTCCCCGCTGACCTGCGGGGTCGACGACGCGGGCCGGATCGTCGTCTCCACCTACCCCGAGCGGGCCAAGACCCGCAACGCCAAGCGGGACCCGCGGGTCTCCCTGGTCGTCCTCAGCGACGACTGGAACGGCCCCTGGGTCCAGATCGACGGCACGGCCGAGGTCGTCGACGCGCCGGACTCGGTGGAACCCCTGGTCGAGTACTACCGCAACATCGCGGGCGAGCACCCCGACTGGGACGAGTACCGGGCGGCCATGGTCAAGCAGGGGAAGTCCCTCATCCGGGTGACCCCCGAGCGGTGGGGCCCGGTGGCGACCGGCGGGTTCCCGGCGCGGCTCGTCGCCGAGGACTGACACCCGTCCGGGGGCGGCCGCGCCTCAGCCGCGGGCGACCATCGCCTCGATACCGGCGATCAGCAGGTCCAGGGCGAAGGCGAAGTCGCGGTCCAGCATCTCGGCCACCGTGTCGCCGCCGCGGGCCGCCATCAGGTCCCTGGACTCCGTGATCACCTCGGCGGTCCCCGGCACCTCGGCCACCATGCTCATGGCCTGCTCCAAGTACTCGTCCGCGCTCAGCCCGGTGTCCTCGATCCGGGCGTGGAAGTGGGCCTCGATCGTGCCGTAGCCGTACACGAACTGGAAGACGGCCGCGATCGCGCTCGTCACCCGGTTCCTCGGCAGCCCGGCGCGGCCGACGACCCGCTGCACGCTCCGGGAGAAGGCGAGGGACCGGGGGCCGATGTTGAGGAAGCGGCCGGCCAGCGGGGACAGCCAGGGGTGGCGGACCAGCAGCGCCCGGTACTCGCCGGCCAGCGCCCGCAGTTGCTCGCGCCAGTCCTCGTCCGCGTTCTCCGGGTCGGGCAGCCGCACCTCGGCGTAGGTGGCGTCCAGGGCGAGTTCGAGCAGGTCGTCCTTGGTGTCGACGTACCAGTACAGGGACATCGCGGTGACGTTCAGCTCGGCGGCCAGCCGGCGCATGGAGAACTTGGCGAGTCCCTCGGCGTCCAGCAGCCGTACGGACGCCTTCGTGATGCGCTCCCGGTCGAGCCCGGAGGGCTGCCCGCCGCGCCCGCCCCGCCGGGCGCCGTCCGCCCGCCAGACGCTGTCCCGTGCCGACCGACCTGCCTGCTTCGTCACCGGCGGCCCTCTCTCGATTCCGGATGTCCCAACTTACGGGGCGCGATGCCCGCGGGCGCCCGCTCCGCCCGCCGCAAGAGCCCCGCCGCGACGAACCCGCCGGCCAGCACGGCGACGGCACCCACCAGCTGTCCGGTACCCAGGCCCTGGGCCAACGATTGCCCGGAGGCGACCGAAGAGCTGAGCACGGCGCCCAGGACGGCCACACCGAGGCCGTTGCCGAACTCGGCGAGGGTGCCGTTGATCCCGGCGCCCACGCCGGCCTTCTCCAGGGGGATGGCGCTCATGATCGCGTGTGCCATCGCCGGATTCGCCACCGCGCACCCCGCACCGATCAGCAGCAGCCCGAGCAGGGTGCCCGCGTACCCGCCGGAGTCCAGTTCCGCGATGGAGACCAAGCCCCCGGCCATGCACACCATGCCCAGCGCGATCGACGCCGGCGTGCCGAGCCGCGCGGACCACTTCGCCGACACCCCGCTGAAGTTGAGCACCACCACCGTCAGTGCCAGCGGAGCGGTCCGCAGTCCGGCCTCCACCGGCTCGTACCCGAGCACCAGCTGGAGGTGCTGGGTCAGCAGGAAGAGCGCGCCGCCCATGCCGAAGACGATGAGCACGGCCCCGGCGACCGCCCCGGTGAACCGGCGGTCCCGGAAGAAGTGGATGTCGAGCATCGGCTCGGCGACCCTGCTCTCCCACCGGGCGAAGGCCCCGAGGGCCAGCACCGCCACGGCCCCCGTGCCGAGCACGCGCGCCGACGTCCAGCCGTGTCCCGGCCCGGAGATGATGGCGTAGACGAGCGCGGCCATGCCGATCGTGGACAGCACCGCGCCCAGCAGGTCCGGGCGGTCGCCGCGGGGGTTGCGGGACTCGGGCACGAGGACCACGACCGCGAGCAGCGCCAGCGCCACGACCGGCAGGTTGATCAGGAAGATCGCGCCCCACCAGAAGTGGTCGAGCACGAAACCGCCGATCAGCGGGCCGCCGGCGAAGCCGAGCGCGTTGACCGCGCTCCAGATGCCGATCGCCCGGGGCTGTTCCTCGGGGGCGAAGATCTGCATCGCCACGGCCAGCGTGGTGGTGAGCAGCAGTGCGCCGCCCACACCCATCCCGGCCCGCGCGGCGATCAGCTGGCCGGTGGTGCCGGCGAGTCCGGCGGTGAGCGAGCCGACGCCGAACAGGGCGAGGCCGGTGACCAGCATCTTCTTGCGGCCGTAGCGGTCGGCGGCGCTGCCGGCGGTCAGCAGCAGGCCGGACTGCACCAGCGAGTAGGCGTTGATCATCCACTGGATGTCGGAGGTGGCCGCGTGCAGCTCGCGGGTGAGCGAGGGGATGGCCACGTTCAGGACGGTGTTGTCGAGCAGCACGGTGAGCTGCGCGAGACATATGACGCCGAGGATCAACCAGCGCTGGGGGTGGCCTTGGGTGGGGGACATGCCATACACCGTATAGCGATCGCTATACGGTGTACAACGCGGTTTCCGTCAGCCGGCCTTCCTCTGCGTGAGGTCGTAGAACGTGGCGGAGCCGGCCGTCACCTTCTTGAAGGTGCTCTGCACCCACGAGCTGATCCGGGAGGCGGTTCCGCTGTCGCCGCCCATGCCACCGCCCATGCCGCCACCGGCGATGAAGTAGTGGATCCTCCCTTGCTCGACGTACTTCTTGAACTGGGCGAGGGTCGGGGACGGGTCGGTGCCGTTGAAGCCGCCGATCGCCATCACCGCCTTGCCCGTGGCGAGCTGGTAGCCGGCCGCGTTCTGGGAACCGATCGAGGCGGCGGCCCAGGTGTAGTCGGAGGCGTCCTCCTCCAGCAGCTTCCTCGCCTCGGCGGAGACGCTCGCGCCGTTGAGCAGGCCGCCGGCGCCGCCGCCCGTGCCGCCCTCGCCCGTCCGGCCGCCACCGGGGAAGCCGTTGCCCTGCCGGCCGCCCGGCGGCGCCGCAGCGGTGCCGCCGCCGCCCGGCAGTCCGCCGCCGGCGCCGCCACCGCCCGGGAAGCCGTTGCCCTGCTGCCCCTGCTGCCCCTGCTGGTTCCGGCCGGGTGCAGCGCCGCCGAAGCCGTCCGGCGCGCGGCCGGGACCGCCGCCCCGGCCGCCCATCACGCTCGCACCCGCCGGGCCGGCCGTGACGATCGAGCCGGTGTGGCCCTCCTGGAGGGTGCTCAGGGTGTACGCCGCCGGACCGGCCAGCGCGGCCACCAGGCCCGCCGCCGCCGCACCGAGCGCGAGCCGCCGGGGGATCCGGCCCGCGAAGACCAGGCCGAACGCGGCCGCCAGCCCGCCGACCAGGACCAGCCACCTCAGCCACGGCAGATAGTCGGGCGTGCGGTCGAGCAGGACGTACCCCCAGGCCGCCGCCGCGACCACGGACGCGGCGAGCGTGACCGCCGCCCACGGCTCCCGCCGCCGCTCCCACAGCAGCCCGGCGCCCATGCCGGTCACGGCGGCGAGATAGGGGGCGAGGGCCACGGTGTAGTACTGGTGGAAGATGCCCGCCATGTAGCTGAAGACCACCATGGTCGTCAGCAGTGAGCCGCCCCAGACCAGGAACGAGGCCCGGGTGACGGACGTCCGCTCCAGCTTCCGGGTGGCCACGAGCCCGGCGGCCAGCAGGATCAGCGCGGCCGGCAGCAGCCAGGAGATCTGGCCGCCCACCTCGGAGTTGAACATCCGGTCCCAGCCGGTCTCGCCCCACTGGCCGCCGCCACCGCCACCGCCACCGCCACCGCCGACGCTGCCGGTCTCGTCGCCGTTGAGCCGGCCGAGGCCGTTGTAGCCGAAGGTCAGCTCCAGGAAGCTGTTGCTCTGCGAGCCGCCGATGTACGGGCGGGACGAGGCCGGCCACAGCTCGACGATCGCGACCCACCAGCCGCCGGAGACGACCAGCGCGAGCGTCGCCGCGGCCAGCTGCGCGAACCGCTTGCGCACCGGCACCGGCGCGCACACCGCGTACACGACCGCGAGCGGCGGCAGGATCAGGAACGCCTGGAGGGTCTTGGCGAGGAACGCGAAACCGACCGCGGCCCCGGCCCACAGCAGCCACTTCGTGCGCCCGTCCTCCAGCGCCCGGACGACGAGGTGGCAGGCCACCGCCATCAGCAGGGCCAGCATGGCGTCCGGGTTGTTGAACCGGAACATCAGCGCGGCCACGGGCGTGAGCGCGAGCACCGCACCCGCGATCAGGCCGGCCCCGGGGCTGAACCGGCGGCGCACGGCCGCGTACACGACACCGACGCTCGCCACGCCCATCAGCACCTCGGGGGCGAGGATCGCCCAGGAGTGGAGGCCGAAGAGGCGCACCGACAGCTCCATCGGCCACAGCGAGGCCGGCGGCTTGTCGACGGTGATGGCGTTGCCCGCGTCCAGCGAACCGAAGAAGAACGCCTTCCAGGAGGTGCTGCCCGCCTGGACGGCCGCCGAGTAGAAGGAGTTGGCGTAACCGGAGGCGGTGAGGTTGCAGAGGTAGAGCAGGAGGGTGGCGGTGAGCAGGCCGAGGAAGGCCGGGCGCACCCAGCGCGGGTCCTCGGGGCGGCCGCGCCACAGCACACGGACGAACGGCTGCTTCGGGGCGCCGGCTCCGGGCGCCCGCGGGGGTGCGGCGGGCGGCGGTCCCCCGACGGTCGTGTCGGTCATCGGGGTCATCGGGCGTCCTCCGGGTCGGTGGTGTGCCGAGGGCGCACCGGCTGCAGCCGCACGGTGGCGTCGGTGAGGTGGGTGGCGTGGGTCTGCTCGTGCGGCCGCTGGTACGCCTGCCGCTCGTGCGCCCGCTGGTCCGGCACCGGGCGCTGCGGCAGCGGTGCGTGCGGGACCGGCGCGCGGTACGCCGGCGTGGACGGGGCGGGCGCGGCGGCGGCCGGGAAGGAGGCGGCCGGACCGGCCTCCCGGTGGTCCGGGAAGACCCAGGCGCGGAACAGCAGGAACCGCAGCACGGTCGCCGCGAGGTTGGCGGCGACGAGCACCGCCAGCTCGGTGGAGTGCGCCGGACTGGCGCTGGCCGCGTTCAGGGCGGCCAGCGAGCCGCTGGTCAGGGCCAGGCCGATACCGAACACGACCAGGCCCTGGGCCTGGTGCCGGACCGCTCCGCCCCGCCCGCGCACCCCGAAGGTGAGCCGGCGGTTGGCGGCCGTGTTGGCCACGGCGGAGACCAGCAGCGCGAGCCCGTTGGCGACCTGCGAGCCGGTGAACTGCCGGAAGGCGCTGTACAGCAGCAGGTAGAAGAGGGTGGACAGCACGCCGACCACGCAGAACCCGACCAGCTGGCGGGCCAGCCCCCCGGGCACGTCGGTCAGCTCGCGGTCGCGCGGATCGTCACCGAAGGGCCGGGCCAGCCGGTCCAGCGGCAGCGAGCCGGTGGCCAGCGCCCTGCCGACCCGCCACACGCCCCTGAGGTCGTCGGTGGCCGTCCGCACGATGTGCACGGTGGAGTCGGGGTCGTCGACCCAGTCGACCGGCACCTCGTGGATCCTGAGGCCCGCCCGCTCGGCGAGCACCAGCATCTCGGTGTCGAAGAACCAGCCGGTGTCCTCCACCAGCGGCAGCAGCACCCGGGCCACGTCCCGCCGGATCGCCTTGAAGCCGCACTGGGCGTCGGAGAAGCGGGCCTGGAGCGAACCGCGCAGGATCAGGTTGTAGGCCCGGCTGACGAACTCCCGCTTGGGGCCGCGCACGACCCGGGAGGTGCGGGCGAGCCGGGACCCGATCGCCAGGTCGGAGTGGCCGGAGATCAGCGGCGCCACCAGCGGAAGCAGGGCGTTGAGGTCGGTGGACAGGTCGACGTCCATGTAGGCGAGGATCGGCGCCTCGGACGCCGACCACACGGTCCGCAGCGCCCGGCCGCGCCCCTTCTGCTCCAGGCGGACGCCGGCGACCTCGGGGATCTCCGCCTCCAGCCGCGCCGCCACCAGCGGGGTGGTGTCCGTGGACGCGTTGTCCGCGATCGTGATGCGGAACGCGTACGGGAAGGTTCGCGTGAGGTGCTCGTGCAGTCTGCGGACGCACGGCTGGAGGTCCTTCTCCTCGTTGTAGACGGGGATCACTACGTCCAGGACAGGCGTTCCGGCGTCTGTGGCCGGGAGGTGCTCCCGCGCCGGCAGGGTGCCGGGAGAAGAGTCGGTTCGCATGGCACTGACTTTCGTCAGCCGCCCTGTCGCGCCCATGTGGCGGCACTGTGCTGTGCCTGTGAGTGCTGTCGCCGGTTCGTCGCGCCGCCGTGCGGCGGGGCGGGCGCGGGCAGGTGCACCGTGAAGAGGGTGCGCCCGGGCGCGCTGTCGACGGTCACGGCACCGCCGTGCGCGGTGGCGACGGCCTGCACGATCGCGAGCCCCAGGCCCGTCGAGCCGGTCGCCCGGGAGCGTGCCGAGTCGCCGCGCGCGAACCGTTCGAAGACGTGCGGAAGCAGGTCGGGCGGGATGCCGGGACCGTTGTCCTCGACGTCCACGCACAGCCACGGACCGCGCCGCTGCACCCGGGCGGTGACCGTCGTACCGGGTGGGGTGTGGTTGCGGGCGTTGGCGAGGAGGTTGACCAGCACCTGCTGCAGGCGTGCCGCGTCCGCCGACACCAGCGCCGGCTCGTCGGGCAGGTCGAGGCGCCAGTTGTGGTCCATGCCGGCCGCGCGGGCGTCGCTGACGGTGTCCACGACGAGGGGTACGAGATCGGTCTGCTCGAACCGGAGGGGTCGGCCGGCGTCCAGACGCGCGAGCAGCAGCAGGTCCTCCACGAGCAGCGTCATCCGCCCGGCCTCGGACTCGATGCGCCCCAGGGCGTGCCTGGTGTCCGGGCCGACCTGTTCCCTGCCGCGCCGGGTCAGCTCGGCGTACCCCCGGATGGAGGCGAGGGGGGTGCGCAGCTCATGGCTGGCGTCCGCGACGAACTGCCGTACCCGCGTCTCGCTCTGCTGGCGGGAGTGCAGGGCGGCGTGGACGTGGTCCAGCATCCGGTTCAGCGCGGCGCCGACCTGGCCGACCTCGGTGTGCGGGTCGGTCTCGGACTCGGGGACGCGTTCGCTGAGCTCGACCTCGCCGGTGTGCAGGGGGAGTTCGGAGACGCGGGTGGCGGTGGCGGCGACCTTGCGCAGGGGGCGGGTGGCGACGCCGACGATGACGAAGCCGGCGAGACAGGCGGCGAGCAGTCCCGCCGCCGTGACACAGACCTCCACGACGATGAGGGTGTCGATGTTGTCGTCGACGTCCTTGGTGGGCAGGGCCACGTAGTAGGTGCCCTCGGCTCCGACGACGTACCGCACGAGGTACTCGCCCAGGCCGGGGACATCGACGGTGTGCGTGCCCGGGGCGGGCGCCGCCTTGGCCAGCGCGGCCTTCTGCTCGGCGCTGAGGGCGACGGCGTCGTTGCGCTGGAAGGGCCCGTTGTCGGCGGAGGCGTGCTGGGCGATGACCGCGCGGGTGACCGTGCCGTCGGTGCCGACCTCGGCGGCGATGGTCTTCGGCTGCGTCGGCCCCTTGACGAAGCCGGTGAGCCTGTCCGTCAGCCCGGAGTCGTTCATGCCGCCGGGCTTCATGGGCCCCGACAGACGCTTGCCGGCCTCCTCGACCTGCCCGTCCAACTGGTCGTACAGGTGCGAGCGCAGCGCCAGCGTCGTCACCGTGCCGATCACCGCGCACACCACCGCGATCAGCACCACGGACGCGACGACGAGCCGCGTCCGCAGGGTGCGCGGCCGACCCACCCGCCGCCGCTGCCTGCGCGGCCGCCGTCGTCCGCTCACGACACGGCGGGCTTGATCAGGTAACCGGCACCACGCCGGGTGTGGATCATCGGCTCGCGTCCGGCGTCTATCTTCCGCCGCAGGTAGGAGATGTACAGCTCCACCACGTTGGCCTGCCCGCCGAAGTCGTACGACCACACGCGGTCCAGGATCTGCGCCTTGCTGAGCACCCGCCGGGGGTTGCGCATGAGGAAGCGCAGCAGCTCGAACTCGGTGGCGGTGAGGTGGATGGACTCCCCGGCCCGCGCGACCTCGTGGCTGTCCTCGTCGAGGGTCAGGTCCCCGACGACGAGCACGGAGTCGGACCGCCGGTCGGCGGCGCCGGAGCGCCGGATGAGTCCCCGCAGCCGCGCGACCACCTCCTCCAGGCTGAACGGCTTGGTGACGTAGTCGTCCCCGCCCGCGGTGAGCCCGGCGATGCGGTCCTCGACCGCGTCCTTGGCGGTGAGGAAGAGGACGGGCACGTCCGGCAGCTCGCGCCGCAGCCGCCCGAGGACGGTCAGCCCGTCCATGTCCGGCAGCATCATGTCGAGTACGACGGCGTCGGGCCGGAACTCACGGGCCGTCCGGATGGCCCCCTGCCCGTCCCCCGCACTCCTGATCTGCCAGCCCTCGTAGCGGAGGGCCATGCTCAGCAGTTCGGTGATCGACAGCTCGTCGTCCACCACAAGCACTCGGACGGGGCTCCCGTCCGGCCTCAGCAGTTCGGTGCGCCCCTGGGGCGAGGTCGTGGTCATGGTGGACACCTTGTCCGCGTCCTCTGAGAACACGCTTTC
This sequence comes from Streptomyces sp. NPDC013455, assembly GCF_040632975.1. NCBI lineage: Bacteria > Bacillati > Actinomycetota > Actinomycetes > Kitasatosporales > Streptomycetaceae > Streptomyces > Streptomyces sp. NPDC013455. The sequence goes on from NZ_JBEYCX010000023.1 coordinate 99,834, forward strand.
ACGAATCTGTGATTTTCCTGAGAAACACACAGGCGGCTCTCAGGGAACACCTGGGAAGCGCTTCAGGAAGCCTGGGCGTCGGGGGTTCGGGAGACCGCAAGGCTTGAAGGGCCGGACGGACTCGGGGAGTTGGGCGGGGCTTGGAGGGTTGTGCGGGGCTCGGAGGGCCGGGCGGGCTCGGAGGGCCAGGGGCGCTTCAGGGCCTTCGGGGGCGCTGGAAGGAGTGAGCGTGCTCCACGCGGGCGATGTGGATCGCGTACCGCTCGTACCACCGCTCCCGCCCGCGCCGCTTGGCCGCGACGTGTTCGGGATGCCGCCGCCACCGCTCGATCCCGTCGAGGTCCCTGAAGTAGGCGACGCTGATGGAGAGTCCGCCCGGGGTGTGGGCGAAGTCCTCACCGAGGAAGCCGGGGACGTCCCGCACGAACCGGGAGAGGTGCTCGGCGGCCCGCCGGTATCCGCCGGCGTCCTTCCGCCCTCCCCGGGCCTCAGAACAGCCCGTCCGGCTCCCGCCTGAACTCCCGCACGGGAAAAGAGCATCCGGGCGCCGCAGATCCGGCGGGCAGCAGTTCCCAGCCGGCCATCAGCCGGGTGTCGAGCACGACCACCCCGCGTCCGCCGACCGCCAGGTGCAGATCGGGCCCGGCGGCCGCGACCAGCTCCCCGCCCACGGCCCCGCCCGGCACCAGCTCCACGACCTCACCGCGCGCCGCGGGCGCGCCGTCGAGGCCGAAAGCCGTCAGCTGGTCGACGACCCGGCAGGGCTCCGGCCGCAGGGACTCCGGCCACCCGGCGAGGGCCACGGCCCGCGCGTGCAGATCCCGCACCTCGGCGGCGCGCTCCGCCTCCGTCCCCGGCAGCGCCGACCGCACCGCCCGCTTCTCCGCGTACGGGATCCGGTCCGGCACCCGCAGTGCGGCCCGCAGCAGTTCCTCGGTGCGCCGCGCGGCCATCAGCGGGCCGGTGCCGAGCCAGCTGAAGCAGACGGCGCCCTGCTCCAGCAGGCGGGCCGGGCCGCGCTCCAGCGCGGTGATGCCGACCTTCACCATCCCCGGCCCGAACCACGCCAGGTACACCCGGTACGGCCGAGGGTCGTCCGCGAGGGCGTCGGCGGCCACGGAGTGCGCCCGGTCCAGCCGCGCGCACTCCTCGCACCGGGCCCCCGTGCTCCGCCCCGGCACGGCGGCCCGCACCGGGCAGGCGTGCCCCCGCGCGCCCACGCACGTCCGCCGGCCCCCGTCCGGCACCGCGAAGGCGACCCGTTTCCCCCGGGGCAGCGCACTGCGCGACCCGCCGTCCCACTCCAGCGCCGGCCCATGCGCCGACCAGCGCAGGCCCGAGCACGTCCACACGTGTGCCATCCCTCGCGAGGGTACGGGGTGGGTACGACACCCGGCTCGGGCTGAGCGGAGGGCCGCGGTGGGGTACCGGCTCCGGGGCCGCTCGCTCACTCGGCAGGTGCCACCGGTACCGGTTCGGCCGCGACCGCATCCGGCACCGAGGCGGGCCCGGGCCCCTCGGTCCGCCGCCCCCGCCCGGCGAGCCGGCAGCCGACGCACCCGTCGTGGCCCTCCCGCGCCCCCGAGTCCCGGACCCGCATCCCCCACTGGTCGCGCGGCCGCACACCCGGAGGCTTGCCCCAGCCGGAGAGGTGCAGAACCCAGGTCACCAGGACGCTCGCCGCCACGACGGCCAGACCGGCGGCGACGACCGGGAGCGAGGCCGTGCACACCCCCAGCCCCGCCACCGAACCGCCCACCGTCGCGATGCCGACGCCGGTCCAGCCGGCGACCGTGTGACCCTCGTCGTACAGACTCATGGAGCCCCCTCCGGGAACCAGTTTCTCTCACGAGCTAAGAGATTTACCACCCGAATATCTCACGACCTAAGGGATTACGACAGATGCACGGCACGCCGCGCCCGCCCGCCACTCCGGCCCAGGCGTTGTCGGCGATGGATCACCTCATCGCCGCCCACCTCATCGGACAGCAGGAGCTGGCCCGGCGGCTGGGCCTGAACGTCACCGACCTGACCTGCTTCGCCTTCGTCCTGGAGGCGGGGGACGACCTGCTGACGGCGGGCGACCTCGCGGCCCGCGCCCACGTCACGACGGGCGCGGTGACCGGCATCCTCAACCGCCTCGAACGCGCCGGCTACGTCACCCGCCGCCCGGACCCCACGGACCGCCGCCGGGTGCGCGTGGCCGCCGTACCGGCCGCCGTCGCCCAGGTCGAGGCGGTGTACGCGGGCCACTACAAGCGGCTGACGGCCCTGTTCTCCGACTACTCCCCGGAGGAACTGGCGATCATCACCGACTGGTTCACCCGGGCCACGGACCTGGCCCACGAATACCTGGAGAAACTGAACCGGAACGACCCGGCGGAGGAATGCTGAACGCATCCACGCCCCCCCTGGTGGGCATCCGGAGGACGCTCCCACGAAGGAGGTCCGATGCCCACCGCCATCCCCCTCGCCTACAAGGGGCTCGAGTTGATGCCCACGTGGTTCGCGGTCGTAGTCGCCGTACTGGCCGCGATCGGCATCGTCCTGGCCTGTAAGCGGGGACGCTGACGAGACGGCCGCTGCGGTCGCCGTAATGGCTGCCGCACTCGGCTGCCGCACTCGGCTGCCGCACTCGGCTGCCGCACTCGGCTGCCGTACTTGGCTGCCGTACGGATCAGCCACCAGCCGATGCTGCGGGTCGGGTGCCGTTCGCTCAGCTCACCGGGCGTCAGTCTGCCAAGCGATCCCGCCGGTCGCTCCCTTGGCGCCGCCGACGTCGATGCGGACCGGCAGCAGTTTCTTCCTTTACTTCGCGGACGGCTGTTCCCGGGAGTGAGTCGGTCATCTCCATGCCGCCGCCGGGTAGCGCCCAGAGATCGTTGTCCCGTCGACGCTGAAGGAGTACGCGCCCTTCGCCGTCGGTGACCACGGCGGACGCGGCGACCACCAGGCTGTTCGGCTCCGGTGCCGCTGGGTCGTCGTAGTACTCGGTCCGTGCCATGGTCACCCTTCTCGAACCGGCGTCGCGGTTTCCCAGACCGCGTCGAAGCTGCCGGCGTAGGTGTCGAACATGCCGCCCTTGCCGCTGCGCCGGAGATGCCACACGGGAGCACCGTAGACGTCCTCGCTCGCGAAGATCCGTTCTTCCTCGTCTGGGTGCCGGTCCTCTGCCTCGGCCTGCGGCGCGGTGAGGTCCTGGGCCCGACCTGGAGGCCGAACGACTCCGAGAGCGGTGAGCTGTACGTGGATCACCGGGTCCGGCGTGCGGGCCGGCAGATCCTCCGCCCGGAGACCAAAACGGATCCGGCTCTGCGGGGCGGTCCGCCCGCGCACCTCACCGCGGCGGTGCTCGGCCCGTTCCCGCTGCTGTACTTCGCTGCGGTACGCCCGTGAAACGCAAGAGGCCCCGGATCTCTCCGGGGCCTCTCGTCTGTGTGCACTCGGCAGGATTCGAACCTGCAACCTTCTGATCCGTAGTCAGATGCTCTATCCGTTAAGCTACGAGTGCTTGTTCTTTTGTTTTGCCCCCGCTCCCGGTCCTTTCGGCCCGCTCGCGGCGACAGGAAGAACATTACATGACTGCCGCCGTCATGTGAAATCCGATCCGCACACCCCTTGTGACCTGCGAAAACGTCGCGGGGCGGGGGGATGGCGCCATGAGCCGGGGAACGCCGAAGCCCCGGTCCTGGGAACCGGGGCTTCGGGATCGGGCGGAGGCGGAGGGATTTGAACCCTCGATGGGCTTTAAGGCCCAAACCGCATTAGCAGTGCGGCGCCATAGACCGGACTAGGCGACGCCTCCAGCACAACCGCTCACGCGAGCGCGCGATCGGTGCGTGCAGATGATGACACAGTGGAGACCCGCGTCACCAATCGCCCCCCACGGTACTAGGCACTCGCCCCGCAGAGCAAAGGGCTTCGCCCGGCGGGGCGCGCAACGTCTCGGGGGCTTCCGCGTTGGACAGGGCATGGACTCTCTCCTGCCGGTCACCGGGTGGCGCCTCCTCATGGCGTCCCTCGCCACCGCCGCTTCCCTCGTCCCGCTCACCGCCGTACCCGCCGCCGCGGCCGGCGCCATGCCGCCGCCCGTCCGGCCCGAGGACCGGGGTGATCACCTCACCGTCGTGGTCCGGCACGCCGGAGCCGGGCGGGACGGCACGTACGAGGTGTCATGCCACCCCGCCGCCGGCCGTCACCCGGACCTCGCCGGGGCCTGCCGGGTGCTGGACCGCGGCACGCGGTGGGGGCGTGACCCCTTCGCGCCCGTGGCATCCGGCACCACCTGCACCATGCTCTACGGCGGCCCGGCCACCGCCCATGTCACCGGCACCTGGGCCGGACGCCCGGTCGACGCCTCGTACAGCCGCGGCGACGGGTGCGAGACCGGGCGGTGGGACCGGATGGTGCCCCTTCTGCCGGACATGGGCGCGTCCGCTCGGGACGGGGTGGCCGGCCCGTAGGGCGGGGTGATCGGGGTGCTGGGCGGAAGCAGCGGTTCCGTAAAGGTCCGGAGAAGGTATCGGGTAGCCGGACCATATGGTGATGCGCTCGCCGTCACTTCCTCGTGGGACCTCCCCCTCATCCGGCGCCGCGAGCGCGAGCCGTGCCCTTAGACTCCCTCGCGTGACACGTCGCGGGCCGGTTGGCAAGATGGCCCGAGCGGTCGGCAAGGTGCGGTAACAGGGAGGAAGGCGTCTCGTGAGCAGCAGGCCATCCCGAGGCGCTGCTCGCCTCGCAGCCATACTCGACGCGCTGCCTGACGCGTTGGTCCTGGTCAACGCCAACGGAACCGTCGTCAACGCCAACACCATCGCGCTCGAGGCCTTCGAGGCGCCCGGTACCGCGCTCGTGGGCCGTGGCCTGCTCGACCTGCTGCCCGAATTCGACTCCCGGCTGATCCCCGGGTCCATGCGGCGCCCCGATCACATGGATCCCACCGGGCGGACCAAACCGACCCGGATGGTCGCGCGGCGGACCGACGGCAGCGAGTTCCCGGTCGAGGTCACCAGCGCGAACCTGGAGAACGGGCAGCAGGCGTACGACGGTTACGGCTACACCGGCGACGAGCTGCTGATGATCGTGGTCCGGGACCTGTCCGGGACCGTCGACACCGAGGCGGAGCTGGCCCGGTCGCAGCGGCAGACCGAGATGATCCTGCGGGCCGCGGCGGAAGGTGTCGTGGGCACCGACACCGACGGGCGGATCGTGCTCGTCAACCCGGCCGCCGCCCAGATACTGGGCTACCGCGCCGGTGAACTGGGCGGCAAGGAGCTGCACACCCTGGTGCTGCACTCGCGAGCCGACGGTTCGCCGTTCCCGTACGAGGAGTCGCCGCTCGCCGACACCCTCCGCTCCGGGCGCAAGCACCGGGTGCGCGGGCAGGTGCTGTGGTCCAAGGGCGACCGGAAGGTTCCGGTCGATCTGACCACCGCTCCGGTGCGGGACGGGGACCAGCTCGTCGGCGCCGTGATGACCTTCACCGACCGCCGGCCGTTCGACGCCCTGGTGGAGGAGAAGGAGGCGCTGGAGAAGGCGCACGCCGAGGAGCTGGAGCGGCTCTCCGAGGAACACGCCTCCGATCTGACCGCACTGCGCCAGCAGCACGTCACCGAGCTGGAGGAGCTGCGCGAGAAACAGGCGGAGGAGCTGGCGGCCGGCGAGGAGCGGTACGCGGCGCTGGCCGAGCGGGAGAAGGACCGGTACGAGGCCCTCGCCGGACGGCACGAGCAGCTGCTCACCCTGCTCGGGCAGTCGCTGCGCGGTCCGCTGGACGAGCTGCGGCGCGAGCTGTCCACGCTGGCCGCCGACGACGCCGGACAGCTGTGGCCCGAGGCCAACCAGGTTCTGCACCACCTGTCCGCCGGGTACTCGCGGATCACCACCCTCATCGACAACGTCCTCGGCTACCAGCGGCTGGACACCGGCACCGACGACATCACCCGGACGAAGGTGATGCTCGACGCCGTCGTCGCCGCCGGGGTGGACGGGGCCGTCGAGCTGATCGGGCCGGGGCGGGTGCAGTTCGCCGTCCACGCGCCGCCCATCGAGGCCGAGGTCGACCCGCAGCGGCTCGCCACCGCGCTCGCGCACCTCGTGGCGGACGTCGCCGGGGTCGACGCCACCGGCAACACGCCCGTCTCCGCGGGCGGTTACCTGGACAACACCGTCGTGGTCGCCGCCGCCCAGCGCGGTGAGGTCGCCCGGATCGAGGTACGCGGGCCGTACGCCGGCGGGGACCCGGTGCACGAGCCGATCGTGCGCGGCATCGTGCGCGCCCACGGAGGCGTGCTCCAGACGCACGAGGTGCCGGGCATGAGCGGCAGCGCGTACGTCCTCGAGGTACCGCTCGGCGGCGGTGCGGGAGCGGTCACCGCGGGTGCCGTGGGTGCCGTGGGTGCCGCGGGTGCCGCGGGCGCGGTGGGTGCCGTGGGCGCGGTGGGTGCCGTGGGTGCCGGCGAGGGTTCGGACGCCCCGCTCGCCGGTCGGCTCCCGGCCCCCGGTGAGGTCCCCGTGGACGACACCGGTACGGCCGAACAGGGTGCCGGCGGTCGGCGGCGGGCCCGGCGGGCCTCCACGGACGCCTTCCTGGACAGTGACGTGGCCGGCGCGGCCGACGCCGGTGAGGCGGAGGCGCCCGTGCCGACCGGGCGGCGCCGGCGGCGGGCCGCAGCGCCCGCCGAGCAGCCTGCCGCGGTTCCGGCCGAGGGCGCGGAGTCCGCGTCCGGCGGCACCGGGAGGCGCCGCGGGCGCCCCGCCGAGAGCGGCGCCGCCCAGGGCACGGGCTCCGGTGCGGGCACGGGCGAGGACGTGGCCGAGGGCGCCGTGGTGACCGCGGCCGAGCAGGGCACGGGGGCAGCCGCCTCGGGTACGGGGCTGGGTGGCACCGTGCCGCCGCAGGGCGTCCCCGCGCCCATGGGGCGGCGCGCCCGCCGTGACCCCGGCACTCCTCAGGCCGCCCTGCCGCCGGCGCTTCCGGCGGCCGGCAGCACGCCGGGGCCGGCCCCGCAGGCCGTTCCGCTTCCGGGCGCCGAGGCCGCTCAGGCGGGTCCAGGGGCTCCGGGAGCCCCGGTGGTGCCGGCCCAAGGTGGCGAGGCGGTCCCGGCCGAGGGCGCGCAGCCGTCCGGGCGGCGCCGACGGGCGCTGGCCGCCGCGGCGGAGCGGGCCGCGGCGCAGGAGGCGGGCGGTGCCCGCACGGTCTTCGCCCTGCCGCCGGCCGAGGCCGACCGGTCCCCGCAGACCGCCGACCCGGCGGCCGGAGTCCCGCTGGGCGGCACCCCGGCCCAGCCCACGGATCCGAGCACCGGTGGGGCCGCTCCGGCTCAGGCCACGGACCCGAGCGCCGGTGGGGCCATCCCGGTGACTCCGGGCGCCGGTAGCGCCGTACCCGCACCGCCGAACGCCGGTACGGCCGGAGCGCCCGTGTCTCCGGGCTCCGCCGCCGGGGTGCCGGTGCCTCCCGGCGCCGGTACCGCCGTCCCCGGGGTTCCGGGCGCCGGCACGGCCGTGCCCGCGGTCTCCCCTCCGGGTACGGCGATGCCCGCAGCCCCCGGCACCGGCACCGGCACCGGCATGCCCGTGGCCCCGGGCACGGGTGTGCCCACGGGTGCGGACGCCGGTGTCGCGGTGCCGCCGCATGCCGTGGGCCCGAACTCCGCCGCACCCGTCCCGCCGGGCGGCACCCCCGCCCCCGCCCACCCCGTCGCTCCCGGCGCCTCTGCCCCGCCCGCTCCGAGCGCGGCCGGCCCCGCCGAGGGCGGTCCGCACGCCGGCGGCGGTGTGCAGGCCGGTGGTCCGCAGGCGAGTGGTCCGCAGCCGAGTGGTCCGCAGGCCGGTGCCCTTCCGCTGCCCGGGCAGGTGCAGGTACCCGCCCAGATGCCGATGTCCGTGCCAGGGGTCGGGGCGGTTCCGGGCGGCCCGATCGGCCCGGCGGTCCCGGTAGGCACGCAGGCCGCGGGCACCCCGGGTGTCGCGGGGACCCCGCAGGCCGCGGCGGCCTCCGGTGTCGCGAACACCCCGGGCGTCGCGGTGGCCCCCGGTGTCGTCGGCGGCCCCGGCGTCGCCGGCCCCGCCGGTGACGACGGCCGCCACGACGCCGTACCGCTCGACCAGGCCGAGGACCACACCCCGCCGCAGCCGCACCCCACCAGCGCCCCGACCGGCCGGCGCCGCCGGGCCGTGGCCCAGCCGGCCGAGGGCGCCCAGGCGGGCGTGGTGCCGGGGGCCGTACCCGGGCAGACCCCGCCCGGTACGGTGCCGGCCGCTCCGGGCCAACACCCGCAGACCGCGGCCGTACCGCCGGTTCCCGGCCAGACAACCCCGGCGCACGGCATCCCGGCGCAGGGCACCGCCGGGCAGCACACCCCCGCCCACGGAACCCCCGGCACCCCCGGCACCCCCGGCACCCCCGGCACCCACGGCACCCACGGCACCCACGGGCAGGGGATCCCCGCACAGGCCGGTCCCGTGCCGCCCGCGGGACAGTCGGCCGGCATGCCTCCGGTTGCCGTACCGGCGGATCCCGCCGCCCCGTCCGCTCCCGCCCCGGGGGCCCCGGCGCAGCCCGTGCCGGGCGCACAGGTCCCGCAGTCCCCGGCCGTACCCGCGCAGGGCGCCGCCGGACAGCACACCCCCGCCCACGGAACCCCCGGACAGGCCGTACCGGTGCCGGGCGCCCAGCCGGGCACTCCGCCCGCCGGCACTCCGGTGCCCCCGGGCGGGCTGCCGTTGCCCGCGGAGAACGGGCAGACGCCCCCGGCCGGCGTTCCCCAGCAATGGCCGGGTGCCGCTGGCACCACGGGCACGGGAACGCCCGCTCCGGCGGCCGGCAACCCTGCGGGCGGCAACCCTGCGGGCGGCGCCGGCACCCCGGCGGGCGGCACCCCGCTCGCCGCCGCTCCCGTCGGCACGCAGCCGGTGCAGCCGGGGCAGCCGGGGCGTTCGGCGCGGCTCGCGCAGCCGTTGCCCGCCGAGGCGGCGGGCGGTGCGCCGGTCGACCCGGACTCGACTCAGGGGCGGGCGATCAGCGTGCGCACGCTCGGGCAGGGTGTGCCGTTCGCCCGGCAGGCCGCCCAGGTGCAGCAGCCGATGACGACTCCGCCGCCGCACGCGCCGGGCGGTTCGGGCAGGCGCCGCAAGCTCGGCACGCCGCCCGACCCGGCGGCGCGCCCGGATCAGGCGGCCCGGCCGCACCCGTCGGCCGAAGCGGCGCCCGCGCAGCCGTCGCCCGCCGGGCAGCCGCCCGCGGCGCAGTCCGCCCCGGGCGGACCGGCACCCGTGCCGCAGCCCTCGCTCGCCGGGCAGTCCCGGCTCGCCCCGGGCACCGAGGGGGCCGGGCGGTCGTACGCCATAGGCGCGCCGGAGCCCGACGCCGCCGAGGGGCCGGAGCCGCTGGACGGTCCCGGCGGAGCCGTGGAGGTGTCCGACACCCCGCGTCCCCAGCCGCTGGACGACGAGCTGCCCCCGGAGCCGCTGGACAACCCGCGCCGGCTGCTGGTGTGGCCCGCGCCGGACGTGACGACGCAGCAGGCGCTCAGCGACCGCGGTTACCGGCCGGTCATCGTGCACTCGCGCGAGGAGGTCGACGCGCAGATCGCGGCCTTCCCCGCCGCGCTGTTCGTGGACCCGCTGACCGGGCCCATCACCCGCACGGCGCTCCAGTCGCTGCGCCAGGCGGCGGTCGCGGCCGAGGTCCCGGTGCTGGTCACGGCCGGGCTCGGGCAGGCGACGCGGGAGGCGGCGTACGGCGCCGACCCCGCCGTCCTGCTGAAGGCGCTGGCCCCCCGGGACAGCGAGCAGCATCCGCCGCGCGTGCTGCTGATCGAGGAGCACGCGGAGATAGCGCTGGCGCTGACCGCGACACTGGAGCGGCGCGGGATGCAGGTGGCGCGGGCCGCGAACGACACCGACGCGGTGACGCTGGCGGGACAGTTCCGGCCGAACCTCGTGGTGATGGACCTGATGCAGGTGCACCGCCGGCGGGCCGGGATCGTGGACTGGCTGCGCGCGAACGGGCAGCTCAACCGGACCCCGCTGGTCGTCTACACCGCCGCCGTCGACCAGGCCGACCTGCCCCGGCTGGCCTCGGGCGAGACGGTGCTGTTCCTCGCCGAGCGGTCGACGAGCACCGAGGTGCAGAGCAGGATCGTGGATCTGCTGGCCCGGATCGGGACCAACTAGGCCCGGCCCTGGTCAGCAGCTGGGCCCGGCCCTGGTCAGCAGCTGGGCCCGGCCCTGGTCAGCAGCTGGGCCCGGCCCCGGTCAGCAACCAGGCCCGGCCCTGGTCAGCGGGCGAACAGTCTGCGGGCCGCCTCCTTGATGGAGGCCCGCAGGCGGTCGCGGTCGCTGTCCTCGGGGCCGGCGAGGATGCGCCGCATCTGCGGGACCACGGTCATCCAGTTGGTCAGTGCGGTGAGCAGGATCAGCAGGTCACCGGCCGGGATGGCGTCCGTGATGACGCCCCGGGCCTGGCCGTCCTCGATCGCGGTGACCTTGCGGGCGTAGTGGTCCTGGCGGGCCGCCTCGTCGGGCAGTTCGGCGCTGCCGTACTCGATGCCCTCCCAGAAGAGCAGGCGCAGCAGCTCGGGGTGGGTGGCGTGGTAGTCGAGGAGGCGGTCGACCCAGCCGTCGATGTCGTCGGGGTCGACGGGGACCGCCGCCGCGAGGTCGACCATGCAGGTGCCGAGGACCTGGGTGAAGAGCTCCGCCTTGTTGCCGAAGTAGGCGTAGATCAGCTGCTTGTTGGCCTTGGCGTCGGAGGCGATGCGGTCGATGCGGGCGCCGGCGATGCCGTGCCGGGCGAACTCGCCGACCGCCGCCTCGAAGATGCGGGCCTTGGTGGCCTCGGGGTCCCTCACTGCTGCCATGCGGACAGGGTAGGACGCGACCATCAGGTAACCAACTGTTTGGTTGACGGGAATGAGAGGGCCGGGCACGCTGTTGGAGTAATCCAACCAACCAGTTGGTTGTGTGAGTCGGCTCTAAGGAGTACTCCCGCTCATGCCGTCAGCCACCACCACCCGCCAGGCACGCGTGACCCGGCTCCCCGCCCGCGAGCGCTCCGCCTCCGGCTCCCTCTTCCTGCTGCTCATCGCCGTCTGCACCGCCGTCACGGCGGCCAACATCTACCTCGCGGCCCCGCTGCTCCCGCTGATCGCCGACGACTTCGGCACCGTCCCGTCGGCCGTCGCCTGGATCGCCTCGGTCGCCCAGCTCGGCTACGCCGCCGGCCTGCTCTTCTTCGCGCCGCTCGGCGACCGCGTCGACCGCCGCCGGCTCGTCGCCGGCCTCTCCGTGGCCACCACGCTCGCGCTGCTCGTCGCGGCCGTGGCCCCGGGCTCCGCGGCGCTGGCCGCCGCCGTGTTCGTCGCCGCCGCGGCGACCGTCATACCGCAGCTGCTCGTGCCGCTGGTGGCCGCGCGCGCTCCGGCCGACCGGCGCGCGCGGCACGTCGCGGCCGTCATCGCCGGGCTGTTCACCGGCATCGTCGCGGCCCGCGTCCTCGGTGGTCTGACCGGGCAGGCCCTCGGCTGGCGCTGGGTGTTCGGCGGCTCCGCCGTCCTGACCCTCGCCCTGGGGCTGGCCACCGCCGCGGCCCTGCCGGCCGAGCGGCGCGTACGGCAGGGCGGGCTGTTCTCGGGCCTGGCCGAGCTGCCGGGGGTACTGCGCCGCTCGCCCGAGCTGCGGCGGGCGTGCCTGCGGCAGGCGGGGATGTTCGGCGCCTGGAGTGCCCTGTGGACCTCGCTGGCGCTGCTGCTGACCGGGCCCGCGTACGGCCTGTCCACCGCGACCGCCGGGCTCTTCGGTCTCTTCGGCCTGACCGCCAGCGCGGTGGCGCCGCTGGCCGGCGGTCTGGTGGACCGGTTCGGGGCCGCCCGGGTCGTCGGCACCGCCTATGTGCTGGCCGCCGTCGCCGTACCGCTGTTCTGGCTCGGCGGGCAGCGGCTGCCGGCCCTGTTCGCCGCCGCCGTCGCGATCCACGCGGCCCTGGTCGCCTCCCATGTCGCCAACCAGACGCTGGCCCTGACCACGACCTCCACGCCGGCCACCGCCAACACGGCCTACGTCGTCTCCGGCTTCGCCGGCGGTGCCCTCGCCTCGCTGGCCGCGGGCCCCGCCTTCGGCCACTGGGGCTGGGGCGGGGTGTGCGCGGTGGCGGGCGCGTGGCTGGCACTCGGCTGGGGCGCGACGGCGGCGCGGGCCGGACGGCGGTGAGTACGGCCGGCCCCGGCCGACGGCGAGTACGGCCACCCGACCGGTCCTCGGACCGACGGTGACGATGACGGCACGGCCGGCCCAGGCCCGACGGTGAGACGACCGCACGACCGGCCCCGCTCGACGGCGGGGACGGCCGCCCGGCCGGGGCGGACCAACGGTGAGTACGGCCGCCCGGCCGGGACCCGTACGGCGGTGCGCAGGGGCGGCCGGGCAGGCCGTCCGGGTCAGAGGCTGGTGACCTTCAGTTCCCCGTCGGCGTACTGCCGGCGCAGTACCTTCTTGTCGAACTTGCCCACGCTGGTCTTCGGCACCGACTCGACCACCGTCCAGCGCTCGGGCAGCTGCCACTTGGCGATGCTGCCCTCCTCGGCGAGGAAGGTGCGCAGGGTCTCGAAGTCGGCGGTCGCGCCCGGCCGGAGGACGACCGTGGCCAGCGGGCGCTCGCCCCACTTGTCGTCGGGGACGGCGACCACGGCGGCCTCGGCGACGTCCGGGTGGGCCATCAGCGCGTTCTCCAGCTCCACCGAGGAGATCCACTCGCCGCCGGACTTGATGACGTCCTTGGCGCGGTCGGTGAGGGTGAGGAAGCCGTCCGGGGAGATGGTGCCGACGTCGCCCGTCTTCAGCCAGCCGTCCTCGCTGAACTTGTCGGCGGGGCGCAGCGGCTCGGCGTTCGGGCCGTTGTAGTAGGCGCCCGCGATCCAGGGGCCGCGCACCTCCAGCTCACCCGCCGATTCGCCGTCCCAGGGCAGCCGTTCCCCGCCCGGGCCGGTCAGCCGGCCCTCGACGCTCGTCGGGAAGCGGCCCTGGGTGATGCGGTAGGCGAACTCCTCGTCGGTGCCGATCGCATGGGCCGGCGGGCGGGACACCGTGCCCAGCGGGGACGTCTCCGTCATTCCCCAGGCGTGCCTGACGCGCATGCCGAGCCGGTCGAAGGCCGCCATCAGCGACGGCGGACAGGCCGCGCCGCCGATCGTGACCTGGCCGAGGAAGGACACGTCCCGGGGGCGGGCGGTCAGTTCGCCGAGCAGGCCCTGCCAGATGGTGGGGACGGCCGCCGCGTGGGAGGGCCGTTCGCGCTCGATCATCTCGGCGAGCGGCGCGGGCTGGAGGAAGCGGTCCGGCATCAGCATGTTGACGCCGGTCATGAAGGTGGCGTGCGGCAGGCCCCAGGCGTTGACGTGGAACTGCGGCACCACGACCAGCGAGGTGTCCTCGTCGGTCAGACCCATCGACTGGGTCATGTTCACCTGCATCGAGTGCAGGTAGATGGAGCGGTGGCTGTAGACCACGCCCTTGGGGTCGCCGGTGGTGCCGGAGGTGTAGCACATGGCGGCGGCCTGGCGTTCGTCCAGCTCGGGCCAGTCGTAGGCGGTGGGGCGGCCCGCGAGCAGCTCCTCGTACTCGTGCACCCGTACGCCCGCGGCGGCGAGCGGCGTGCGGTCGCCGGGACCGGTGACGACGACGTGCTCCACCGTCGGCAGCTGGGGCAGCAGCGGTGCGAGCAGGGGGACGAGGGAGCCGTTGACGAGGACGACCTTGTCGGCCGCGTGGTTGACGATCCACACCAGCTGCTCGGCGGGCAGCCGCAGGTTGAGCGTGTGCAGCACCGCGCCCATGGAGGGGATCGCGAAGTACGCCTCGACGTGCTCGGCGTTGTTCCACATCAGCGTGGCCACCCGGTCGTCGGCGGCCACCCCCAGCTCGTCCCGCAGCGCGTGCGCCAGCTGGGCGCTGCGGGTACCGATCTCGGCGAAGGTACGCCGGTGCGGCTCGGCCTCCCCTGTCCAGGTGGTCACCCGCGACGAGCCGTGGACCGTCGACCCGTGAGTCAGGATCCTGGAGATCAGCAGCGGTACGTCCTGCATCGTGCTCAGCACGGCGTCCTCCCGGGCGACATTGCCTACGCGGTAGTAAGGGCTGCGCAGATTCTGCGCACATACCGCGTGGTATGTCACTAGGGGGAGAGAAATTGTGTCCCAGGGGGTGCCGACAACGCGGCGCGGCGCGGTGCCAGACGCCGGGAGCCCCGGATGATCGGTGAGACACCCCCTAGCGCGCCAGCTCGAGCTCGGGGTCCTCGCGCAGCTTGCCGAGGGCCCGCGACACCGCCGACTTCACCGTGCCCACCGAAACCCCGAGCACCTCGGCGGTCTGGGCCTCGCTGAGGTCCTCGTAGTAGCGCAGGACGACCATCGCCCGCTGCCGCGCCGGCAGCCGCAGGACGGCCCGCCACATGGCGTCACGCAGCGCCTGCCGCTCGGCCGGGTCGTCGACGCCCGGCACGGGCTCCGGCTCGGGCAGCTCGTCGCAGGCGAACTCGTCCACTCTGCGCTTGCGCCACTGCGAGGTCCGCGTGTTCAGCAGCGCCCTGCGCACATAACCGTCGAGCGCCCGCTGGTCCTCGATCCGCTCCCACGCCATGTAGGTCTTGGCGAGCGCGGTCTGGAGCAGGTCCTCGGCGTCGCACGGGTTCGCGGTCAGCGAGCGGGCGGTGCGCAGCAGGACCGGCTGGCGGGCCCGCACGTAGGACGCGAACGACGGATAGGCGGGGGTCGCCCCGTTCGGGCGGTGCCGGGGGTGCGGGCGGGTCTGCCGCCCGGGTGCGGCGGAGGCCGAGGCGCTGGTGCAGACGGGTGTGGTCATGGCTCCACGCTAGGAGCGGGGCCCCCCGCGCGGATCGGCCGCAGGTCCCGAAGCGGAGTCCCCCTCAGGTTGTAGGGGTGGGGCTGGCTCCACCTCCTGAAGGTGGAGTGCGACCCGGTCCCGACTGGGGGGCGACCCTGGTCCGGGTGCGGGTCCGAGCGGGTCGTGACGCGCGTGCGACCCCGAGGGTACGGCCCCGGCAGCGCACTTCCAAGGACCCGCGGGTGCCCGCCGAAGTTGCCTGACGGTTAATCAGATGCGGCGCGGTGTCCAGGGGATGCGGTGAGGCGTCGTGGCCGGCCTACTCACAGACCCGTCCGCCCCCTGGCGGCGGAACGCCGGCGCGGCGGCACCTTTCCAATAATTCCTAGGGATAATACAACAATAAGTATCCAACGAAACATTTTTATATCACCTACCTATTTACAAAAAATATGTTTACCAATTTTT